>JBBDUV010000015.1:0-3760 GCA_040903745.1 Bacteroidales bacterium
AATATTAATTCAAAAAAAAATGCATTTATATTTGTTTAGCCATATTGCTTTATCTGCTGGGGCTGGACATGTCGCTAAACTACATATAGCACAAAAAGACCCATATTGTTTGATAAGCAAATCCTTATTTCTGTATCTTTGTAAAAAGAATGAATCGATCATGAAAGGAATGATAAACATAGAATATCCAGAATCTTTGGCCAATTCATTGCGACTGAAAGGAAAAGATTTTGAAAATGAGATGAAAGCCAGCTCACTGGTAAAACTTTTTGAAATAGGTAAGGTCTCTTCAGGTACCGCAGCAAAAGTGTTGGGATTAACAAGGCTCGATTTTCTTGAGCTAATTGCAAAATATAAAGTATCTCCATTTGCCGATTACGACATGAAAGATTTACGAGATGATATTTTGAATGCTTAAAGTTGTTTCAAATACGACCCCAATTATCTCGTTGCTAAAATTATCACGGCTTGATATCTTAAAAGATCTATATTCAGAGATTTTTGTTCCTTTTGCTGTATATCAGGAAATTGAGGCTGGTAGGAGCAAAAGCTACTATCAGGATTTAAAAAAGATTGACTGGATCAAGATCGTTGATATTCAAGATAAGAATTCCCTAAAATATTTCCTTGATCTGGATGCAGGCGAAGCTGAAGCAATAGTTCTCGCAACAGAGCTTGGTGCCGGATTAATTATTATTGATGAAAAATTAGGGCGATTTCATGCGAAGCATGCAGGTTTAAAAGTAACTGGTACGATTGGGCTTTTAATAAAGTCTAAAAATCAGGGTATAATAAAATCACTGAAACCTTTACTGCTGGAACTTACAGATAAAGAGGTATGGATAGGTGAGAAACTACTTGAAGAGATATTGAAACAGGTGAATGAATAATGTTTGTAGTAGTATATAATAATGATAATGCCTGGCCACTGTGTAAGTTATGCCCGGGCGTATTAAATGGGTTTTATTATTGAGATTCAATAGAAATAATTTGTACCCCGAATATTACTATCTGCTCTGTTAAATATCACACAAGTTTTTTTCTTTTCCTTTTTTACATAATAGCCTTGAATTTCAAAAATAGCAGGAGCGACATGTCCAGCCCCAGCGGGGCGCCATGTCTGTAGCAGAATGTTCCAACGAAGCATTGCCAGCTCCATTAGGAGCGACATGTCCAGCCCCAGCGGGGCGAAATGTCTGTAGCCCGTTGGTCATTCTCTCCTCCTTCTGAAATACCTCCATTTAAACCCCTCGCCATACGGAATCCTCGCCCAGATATTGGCAATTCCCAGTCCGCTCAGTATATGCCAGATCCCCCACCAGCCTGCAATAAACGCCATCCCGCCAATCATGAGGTGGGTCGGGAAGATCGCTTCATTGAACAGCAGCACGAGACCCAGTCCGCTGTTCTGTATCCCGGTCTCAATCGCGAAGGTCCGCCGCGTGGGGGCATCGGTCCTGAAAAGCGATCCCACGGTATACCCTGTACCGAGCGCCACGATATTGTGGAGCAGCACCACGATGAAGATCGCCCCGATGAAACGGATGAAAAAGTTGTAGTTCATGGCGAACATCACCACCACCAGGGCCATGAAGACGATCATCGATCCGTTCTTGAATGGGTTGAAAATCTTTTTGGTGAGTTTCGGGAAGCGGTGGTTGAACCACATCCCGAGGATCAGTGGGAGGCCCAGCAGGATAAAGACGGTTTTGAACATCTCCACCGGATCGATATGTAGCTCCCGGAGGAACGCGGTGGCCTCCGACGGTGCGAACTTGAGGTAGAGCGAGCCCCAGAAAGCGAAGTTGAAGGGGGTGAGCACGATGGCGCCCAGGGTGGCGATGGCGGTGAGGGTGACCGACAGGGCGACGTTCGCCTTTGCCACGGAGCTCATGAAGTTGGAGATGTTGCCGCCCGGACAGCTGGCTACGAGGATCATGCCGAGGGCGACGGTGGGGGTGACCACCTTGTTGAGGGCGAGGACCAGGAGGAAGGTGACCAGGGGGAGGAGGATGAACTGCGCGGAGAAGCCGAGGATCACCAGCTTCGGGCTTTTCGCTACATCCCTGAAATGCTGCGTTTTGATGCCGAGCGCCACACCGAACATCACCACGCCGAGGACGATCTGTAGCGGCAGACTGGTACCGCTGAAGTTGAGACGTTCCAGGTCCATCTCGCGGAAGACCAACAACATCCGGTTGGGGGCCTCGGTGATGGTAGCAGCTGCGTCGGGGAGGGCCGCCTGCAGGGTGTGCAGTATCTCTGTCATGGTTCGGTTTAGTTGGTAACGGAGCAAATATAGAAAAATTCCGGGTTTGCACAACCTGAACGGGTTGGTTCGACACTGATCCGGAATTCATCTGGTGCAGATGAGAAGTACACCCTACACTGCTACTGCGCTTACCCTGTACTGCTGCTATGTTCATCCTGCGCTGCTACTGCGCTTACCCTGTACTGCTGCTATGTTCATCCTGCTCTGCTACTGCGCTCACCCTGTACTGCTGCTATGTTCATCCTGTACTGCTGCTATGTTCATCCTGCGCTGCTAATATGTTCCTCCGGCGATGCTAATGCGTTCACCCGGCACTGCTGAAAAGTTCATTCACCTGAATATCTGGAAAAATAAATCGTACCTCTTTCAACAGCAATTTAATTCCTGTGAATCCCTTATAAGTAATGATAATTTTGTATCTTTATACGTATGACAAAGCCGGATATTTTGAAGGAGCTGGACCACCACTACTTCTGGGATGTGGAGGTGGACAAGTTGGATGTTGATCAATCCAGGCGATTGATCATTGAAAGGGTATTTTCATTGGGGACAGTCAGGGAGATTAAGTTATTGGTTAACTTTTACGGTGAAAGGGAAGTGATCGACCTATTGAAAAACCTGAATTATATGGATCCTAAAACGCTGAATTTTGCTTCACGGCTTTTTGAGGTCCCCGCTAAAGAATTCAAATGTTACAGACGAACACAATTGAACCCGCAACACTGGAACTCTTAAGATCCCTGCTGGGTAAAGCGTACCTGCAACATTTCAATCTCGCAGGGGGCACGGCTCTTGCTCTTTATTTGGGTCACCGTACCTCCATCGATCTCGATCTGATTACAAATGCAAGTTTTGATGAACAGAATTTGATGGCTTCGCTACAGCAGGATTATACATTGACGCTGTTATATGCTGCATCAGGAACATTGAAGACGATCATTAATGATGTCAATGTCGATATTCTTATCCACAAATATCCCAATTTGGAGAATCCCCTGGTAACTGAGCATATCCGGCTCTGTTCTGAACCGGACATTATTGCGATGAAATTGAATGCGATCTCAGTGAGTGGCCAACGATCAAAAGATTTCATCGATATATATTACGCACTGAAGCAGTATGATGTTGGCCGGATGTTATCCTTTTATCAGCAGAAGTATAGCCAGCCGGGCGATATGCATATACTTAAAAGTATCATCTATTTCGATGATGCGGATCTGTCAGACTGGCCCGTTCTGTTAAAAGACCCTGATCTCAGATGGGAACAGGTGAAAGAGAGAATTGAGAAGGCTGTCCTTGCATTTATAAGAGAGAGACCATAACCTCTCTCTGCTGCTAATTCCTCTCCCGCACCTTCCTCAACCGCAGCAGAATTTTCCGGTTCCGGGTTTGCACAACCGTACCATGTTCTTTCGGCGATGACCGGGAATTCATCAGTTGCTGCCTGCCGGTTTACCGCAAATGCTTCTCCCTTACCTTCATGTACTT
>JBBDUV010000015.1:3860-12253 GCA_040903745.1 Bacteroidales bacterium
TAGCATCCGCAGTAGCTGATCAGCCCCGCCAGCTCTCTACCTCAAATGCCTCTCCTTTACCTTCATGTACTTTAGCATCCGCAGTAGCTGATCAGCCCCGCCAGCTCTCTACCTCAAATGCCTCTCCCTTACCTTCATGAACCGCAGCATCCGCAGCACGCGATCGGCCACCGGCTTCTTCTTGTCCCTCCGGTTGTCGAGCTTCAGGTACCATCCAAGCCGTTTGGAGATTGGGATCCTGTGGGTCTCCACGAACTCGATCAGCGTGCCGTCGGGATCCTCGATGTAGCTGAAATGTCCGGCCGCCTCGCCCATATCGAAGGCTGTCGGGCCGGTTTCGGCCTGGCTATCGACCGTGAACGGGAAGCCGAGCGCTTCGCACTTCTCCTTCAGCTTGTTGATACCGATCACATCGTAGCAGAGGTGGATGAACCCCAGGTCGCCCCAGAAGCGGTCCTTATAGATGTTCTGCGGATCGCGGTCCTGCACCTGCATCAGCTCGATCTCGGTCGGACCGAACAGCCTGGCAAAGAAACCCTGGCGATCCAACTCATGCTGCAACAGCACCCGCCTGATCTCGTGCGTTCCCCCGGGCACCGTCGCCAGGTCGTCCCACACCTCTGTCTCGTCGTACACCACCGTGTCGTATCCGAGGATTTGTGAATAGAGCACCTTTGCCTTTTCTACATCAGACACACCGATCACCGCACCATACGCCGCACCGGTCTTCTTGCGCCGGCTGAATTTGAACCACCTGTCGGCCTCCACCACCTGGAAAATATTGTTGTACGGGTCCTTCATGAAGAACTGCTTTCTTCCCGAGGGATCGCGACTCACACCGTTCAGGGTGAGTCCCAGCTTGTGGAAGTGGTCGTAGGCAACCTCCACATCGGGCGCCTTCATCTTCGCGGCGAAGATTCCCAGATCGCCTGCCCGGATCTCAAAAGCCGGAGCCTTCGGGGTGCGGTCCTTGTACTGCCAGATCTCAAATCCGCCGCCCCCCATCATGTTGATCGCCAGCGCAGCATGCCGCTTGCATGCTTTTCCGCCGGTGTAGGGCAGCATATAGTTGGCCGGGGCCTCCTCGTCAAACACCCTGATGTCCATGCCGAAATGGTCGCGGTACCAGCGCCACGCCTCTTTCAGACTGGTTACGCCAATCCCCACTTGTTGTATTCCTGATATGATCATCTATGTATAGTTTTTAAAATTTTATGTCTTCCCCGGTGATTGCCTGTTTTCTCTGGGGGGGCGCTGATTCCCCGGTTCGATTCCTGGGTTTTCCGTAAGAACCTTTTTATTTCCGGCACAAAATTAGGGATTTTTTTAAGATGAACAGTTTCTTTTTATTCCAAATCATGAAGAGTGGTTCCTGCCGACATGGAACCCCAGCTCCGTTAGGCGCGAAATGTATAGCCCCGCTAGGGGCGGAATGTCTGTAGAAGGTAAAAAAAAACCTTTATCTTTGTCGTCACCAAACAAAAGCCCATATGTCCAAACGAAAAGTCATCGGTGCCATCGACCGTATCGACCGCCGAAACCTTATCTTCTACTCTCTCTACGGCTGGGTGAAACTCTTGTTCAACCAGTTCTATCGAAAGGTGGAGGTGCATGGCCTGGAGAACATCCCGAAAGATGCCCCGGTGATCTTCGCCCCCAACCACCAGAACGCGCTGATGGATGCCCTGCTCGTGCTCTTCTCTTCGCCGGGCGATATGGTGTTCCTGGCGCGGGCCGATCTTTTCAGGAAGAAGCTGCTCGCAAAAGTGCTCAACTCCCTTAAAATTCTCCCGGTATTCCGCATCCGTGACGGCGTTGATGAGCTGGGGAAGAACCAGGAGATCTTCGATATCACCGTCGGCGTACTTCACCGCAGGCACCAGCTCTGCATTATGCCGGAAGGGAACCACAGCGACAGGCGCAGGCTCAGGAACCTCGGGAAAGGTATCTTCCGCATCGCCTTCAAAACACAGGAGAAGATGGGCAACCAACCCTGTGTGAAGATCGTTCCCGTGGGACTCGATTTTTCCGATTATGTAAAGCACTACCAGGAGCTGCATATTGTCTATGGCAAACCGATCGAGGTGTCGGACTACTGGGATGAATATAAGGAGAACGGTCCGCGCGGAATGAACCTCCTGAAGCAGCGGCTGGCAGATGAGATGAAGCCGCTGATGATCCATATCGAGACGGTGGAGTATTACGACATGTACCTTGGCCTGCGGACCGTGTTCAATGAGCGGATGCGTGAAATCATGGGCATTGAAGGGAAGCGGTTGCACGATAAATTTTTGGCCGACAAGGAGATGATCCGCCGGCTCGACGGGGTGCTGGAAGAAGAACAGCCACAGGGCGATGGAAAGTTGGAAGAGAGGCAGCCTGCCACGGATGGGAAGTTGGATGAGAAGCAACAGGTCGATGAGGAGCAGGTAAAAGCATCCGGTCAGGCCGATGGACTACCACACCCTCTTGATCCGCTCAGGGAGAAGGTGGAGCGTTATATGAAGTCACTCGAAAAGCTGAATATCCGCGATTGGGT
This sequence comes from Bacteroidales bacterium, assembly GCA_040903745.1. Lineage (GTDB taxonomy): Bacteria > Bacteroidota > Bacteroidia > Bacteroidales > M55B112. The sequence continues at coordinate 6,400 of JBBDUV010000015.1, forward strand.
GGTGAAGGCTGAAGGCTACTCAACTGCCCGGGTCGCCTGGCGGTGGCTTGCACTGCTGCTCACCCTCCCTGTTTTTCTCTATGGATTGATCAACAACGCACTGATGTACTTTTTGCCTGTGCGGGCTGTTAAGAATATCAAGGATGTGCAGTTTCATAGCTCGGTGAAGGCCGGGCTGGCGATGCTGGTGGTGATGCCGCTTACCTACCTGTTGCAGACGCTGCTGGTGGGAATCTTTACCGATGGGTGGTACATCTGGGCCGGTTACCTGGTTTTGCTCTATCCAACTGGAAAACTGGCGCTGCTATGGTACCTTCGGCTGAAGAAGACCCTCCGTGGCGGATGGTTCGGCCGGCAGTACCGGAAAAAAGCCAATGCTGCGGTGGAGCTGGTTGAGCTGCGGCAGCAGATCGTTCAGGATACAGAAAAACTGATAGCCGACAAATAGCTGCCATCCCTTGGAAATCATTTTTACCTATGAGGATATCTTAAACGGAGGCACATTGGAATTTGAGATGGGAGCGACTGCAAATAAGAATTTGTTCTATTAATTTTTTATTAGTAAAATATTTTGCATCTATGTATATATTTGTGATGTATAGGAACAACCTGAACGAAAGAGGAGCTCATGGGTCCGCCGAAGGGGGACGAATGACTTACCAGTAACTTGAACGACATTTACATTGTGACGTAGATAGTAATTAAATAAAAAGTTTACATATATTTTAACCAATTAAGATTTAAATAATGAGACTGTATTATTCAGTAATTACACTGTGTTTTCTTTTCTTCTCAACCTCAGGACCAGCTCAGCATCGGTCACAGCAAAGTTCCAACCCCAATATTGTTTTAATTTTTGTTGACGACTGGGCATGGAACGGTACGCCGATAATGATGGATGTCACCATGGCCAATTCGCGCATGCCTGTGCTTCAGATGCCGAATCTGGAAAAATTGAGCAGACAGGGAATGAGATTCAGGAATGCATATTCTGGTGCTCCGCAATGTTCACCATCCAGGGTCGCATTGCAAACAGGGCAATCATCGCCCCGAAATGGTTTTACAGTATATATGAGTGACGGAGGATCGGATTATTATGATCCGGACCCGGCCTACAGTAAATTCCCTGTCGTTGCATGTGTATCGGATATGACGATTGATGAGGATGCAGTCACCATTCCGAAAGCATTAAATCCGTTGGGATATGTTTGTGCCCATCTTGGGAAATGGCACGTACGAGGAAATCCTGAATATGAAGGCTATGCTGTTCATGATGGAGAGACGACCAATAAAGAGGGAAATCAAAAAATACCGGGCGATCCAAAATTGATGTTCAGCATGACCGAGAAAGCAATCGATTTTATGGAGGATCAGGTTCAGGCAAAGAAACCGTTTTACCTGCAGATTTCGCACTATGCTATGCATAAAGGGTATGAATGTCTTCCGGAAACCCGTGAAAAATATGTAAAAATGCCTGAAATCCAAGCCTATTACCGGAAAATAGGACAAACATCGGAAAGTATCAATAAAACCCACCAGGATCCGGCAACCTATATGGGAATGGCAGAGGATATGGATGGCAGGATCGGAGCTGTTATGGATAAAATTAAGGAGTTAGGCATTGAGGAAAACACCTATCTTATTATGGTTTCCGATAATGGGTACCGCCGCTCCTTTTACCACGATCTGGGACTCCCTCAACCACTTCATGGAGCTAAATGGTGGATCTGGCAGGCAGGATTACGGGTCCCGATGATTGTAATAGGCCCGGACATTCAACCTGGTACGGTGTGCAATGATAATGTAATCAACTATGACTTTCTTCCCACCTTTGTAGAGTGGGCCGGTGGAAACCCTGGTGATTTGAAAGATATTGATGGTGTAAGTCTTGCCGGTATCATGCGTGGAGAAAAAGCGGATCAAGAATTTCAAAGTCGCAACCTTTATTTTCATTATCCGCATTACCGGAATGCCATGCCCGTTTCTGCCATGGTATCCGGCGACAAAAAAGTAATGCATTTTTATGAGGCACCCGAGATACCCATGTTGTTTGACGTGGCCAACGACAAAGGTGAAGTAAAAAACATAGCTTCGACAAGACCGGTTGAGCATAAAGCGCTCTATACCGAAATGATGCAATATCTGGAAGAAGTAGATGCACGTATGCCGAAGGAAAATCCCGATTATGATCCGCGTGTTTACAAAAAGGCCAATGAGTTTGATATGCGGGTACAATGGGGCCCTTTTCGGGGAGAACGACCGTTGGAAGAAGATGAGAAATAGTATTTTCTGTGAGGCAACAACCGGAACGAAGTAGAGTTCAGGAGGCCGTCGGAGGAGAACGAATAACCCACTTAGAGTTAGAACAATATTTAAATTATTTTATATTAAATAGTTAAATAAAGAATTAACCCATTTGAAGTTTGAACGATATCTAATTTTTTTTATGTTAAATCGTTAAATAAAGAATTTTTACTTATGAGAACAAAATTAATTGCCTCTATTGCTGTTTTAATTGCATACGCCTGTATGTCAGGATGTGCTTCAGAGCCAAAAGAAACGGAAAGGCCCAACATTCTGTTTATCATGTCAGACGACCACGCTTACCAGGCCCTGAGTGCCTACAGCGATGAACTGATTCAAACGCCGAATATTGATCGCCTGGCCAAAGAAGGGGCTATTTTTACCCGGGCCACTGTAACCAACTCCATTTGTGCCCCAAGTCGTGCTGTGATGCTTACCGGGAAACATAGTTTTGCAAATGGGAAAGTGGATAATCACCAGCCTTTTGACTGGGAGCAGCCTAATTTCCCGAAATTGTTGCAAGCCAATGGTTATCAAACGGCGATGATTGGGAAAATTCACATGGATGGTATCCCGCAGGGGTTCGATTTTTCGATGGTTTTGCCCGGTCAGGGACACTATTTTAACCCTGATTTCCTGATTGAAGGAGAAAGAGTTCGTATTGAGGGTTATGTCTCTGACATCATCACCGAAACCACCCTCGATTGGCTGAAAAACAAACGGGATCCGAACAAACCATTTTGCATGTTGTACCACCACAAGGCACCTCACCGTGAATGGGAGCCCGCTGAACGTCATTACCGTGAGTTTACAGAAAGATCATTCAGGGAGCCAGCCACGCTTTTTGATGATTATGAAGGCCGGGGTACGGCAGCTAAAGCAGCTGAAATGAATATACTGGAGCACATGAACTGGGCAGGTGACTCCAAACTGTATCCGGAGACGATGGAAGAGCTGGGGATTGAACCAACGGTTCTTGGTCCTGGCGGTAATAGTTGGGATTTGACTGCGTTTAAGCGCACTATCGGCCGGTATAACGAGGAACAAAAAGCGGCCTGGGATGAAGTTTACGGACCGATAAACGAGGAATTCAAAAAGCAATATCCCGGCATGAGCGAAGAGGAGCTGATGCGATGGAGGTTCCAACGCTACATGCAGGATTATCTGGGTACGATAGCCGGTATCGACGAGGGTGTTGGTCGGGTGCTTGACTACCTTGATGAAGCGGGACTTGCTGAAAACACGATTGTTGTCTATACCTCCGATCAGGGATTTTACCTGGGAGAACATGGTTGGTTCGACAAACGGTTCATGTATGAAGAGTCTTTCCGGACACCACTGCTAATGCGATATCCCAAAGAGATCAAGCCGGGAACTGAAATTGACAAGCTGGTGCAGAACCTTGATTTTGCTCCTACTTTTTTGGATTATGTTGGAATAGAGGCCCCGGAAGAGATGCAGGGCGAATCGTTCCGGAAACTGGTAGCCGGAGAAACCGATGAATGGCGCGATGCAGTCTATTATACCTATTACGAATATCCGTCGGTACACATGGTGAAGCGCCACTACGGCGTGGCCACTGAACGGTATAAACTAATACACTTCTATTACGACATCGACGAATGGGAGATGTACGACCTGGAAACCGACCCGATGGAGATGACGAATGTTTACAGTGATCCGGCATACGCCGGGGAGCGTGAAATGCTTCACGGGAAGTTGGAGGAACTGCGTGAGTTTTATGGCGATAGCGATGAAAACAACCAAAAGTATTTGAATCTTTATTTGGATCATATTAATAGAAGACGTTAAAGAGTTGGTTGTCGAAACAGGTGAGACCCGGCCCTCTTTGATTCGTCTGCCAGGATGGAACCCATTCGAAAAATAACCAACCACAGCTCATCAATAAATTAATAACCGCAGAGGAGTGTGTCAACAGAAACAAAATAGTGATAAATTTTAAAAATAAAATAGTCTGGATCACCGGAGCCTCCTCGGGGATCGGGGAGCACCTGGCGGAGGAGTTCGCCCGCGACGGTGCCACCGTCATCATCTCCTCCCATGAGGCCGATGAGCTCGACCGTGTCAAAAATAAACTTGCTTCCATCTCCGAAGCGGTTCATCCCGTTGTGTTTAACCTTGGCGATCCTGCTGCCGTGCAGAACGCTGCAGAACAGGTACTGCAGCGGTTCGGACGGGTTGATGTGTTGATGAACAACGGCGGTATATCCCAGCGATCCCTCGTTGCCGAAACACCCGTGGAGATCGACCGGCGACTGATGGAGATCGACTATTTTGCCGGGGTGATCCTGGCGAAGGCGGTGCTGCCCGGGATGATCGAAAGGGGAGCGGGTTGGTTCGGCGTAACAAGCACCATCGCCGGTAAGTTCGGTTTTCCCCTGCGATCTGCTTACTCTGCCGCCAAACATGCCCTATTTGGATTCTACGAGAGCCTGCTGGCCGAAAACCACCGCCACGGAATCCGCGTAACGATTTTCAGTCCGGGACGGGTGCGCACCAATATCTCCATGTTCGCGGTCGACAAGGATGGCAAGTCGCGCGGCGTCATGGACCCCGGTCAGGCCAACGGCATCTCCCCCGAAGCCTGCGCCCGCAAAATGGTGCGCTCGATGAAACACGGGCGTCGCGATATTCTGATCGGCGGCAGTGAGCTGGTGATGGTGTACATCTACAAATACCTCCGTCCCCTTTACTACCGGATGGTCCGTAAAATGAATCCTTATTAGGGAAAGGTTCTTTTTGTTGGTTATTGATAAGGATTAAATGCTGGTTCTACAGACATTTCGCCCCTAGCGGAGCTTGTTTGCTTCGTTGCATCAATCTGCTACAGACATTTCGCCCTAGCGGAGTTTGTTTGCATCGTTGCATCAATCTGCTACAGACATTTCGCCCCTAGCGGAGCTGTTATTGCTCCAGAGGAGCAAAATGTCTGTACCACAATCTGTCCACATGGAACCCCAGCTCCATTAGGAGCGACATGTTCAGCCCTGTAAGGGCGAAATGTCTGTAGCAGGGAAATACCACATAAATTATTATATTTATCCAATATGGACAACAGAATCGATAAATATCTTTGGGCGGTCCGGATATACAAAACCCGTGCCCTGGCCTCCGAAGCCTGCAAAAAGGGCCGTGTGATGATCGCCGGTATGTCTGTAAAGCCCTCGCGTACAGTAGTTCCGGGCGATATCATCACGGTACGAAAAGCGCCTGTAAACTACGCCTACAAGGTCCTCGATCCCATTCAGAAAAGGGTAGGGGCGAAACTGGTCGAACAGTACATGGTGGATGTCACCCCCCTGGAAGAGCTCGAAAAACTCACCATGAAAGACGATTTCTATGTATCGAGGGATCGCGGGGCGGGCCGCCCTACCAAGAAGGAACGGAGATTATTGGATAACCTGAGGAGGAGATAGCGGATAACCTGAGGAGGAGATAGCGGATAACCTGAGGAGGAGGTAGCGGGTAACCTGAGGAGGAGATAGCGGATAATCTGAGGGGGAGGTAGCGGGTAACCTGAGGAGGAGGT
>JBBDUV010000016.1:0-12166 GCA_040903745.1 Bacteroidales bacterium
CATGTCCTTTTGTCTTTGCACCGCTGAACCTTTAGCTCGGCGAAGCCAAATATCTTTTCCCAATGATGAGGGGTTCATATGAAAACAAATTTTCATTATTTCCCTGGCCCACCTGAATGCAACTGTGTTCTTTTTGTTAATAGAAAAAGATATTCATATCTTTAAGTCTTAATAATAAATAGGTATAACCATGATACCAGGAGGAATTTACAATAGCATAACAGGATAATATAAGTGAAAGAAGAATTATATATATTACATGGAAGCCGTACCGGCAATTCAAGGGCGGCTGCCTTGCTGGCGGGTGATTACGCGGAACACCTAGGAATCAAATCCAGGGTTGAAAGCATGCAGGAGTTTACTCCCAAAAAACTTGAAAGAAGTAAAAATTTATTGATCGCGGTAAGTACACACGGGGAGGGGGACCCACCATTTCAGGCCGAGACATTTTATAACTATTTAAACAGTTCAGGAGTTTCCGGATTAACGGATAAGCACTTCTCTGTACTAGCACTTGGAGACAGTAGCTATAAACACTTTTGCAAGACCGGTAAAGACATTGCATCACGTATGAAGGAGCTTGGAGCAAAGGCTGTTTATCCCCTGGTTGAGTGCGATATTGACTTTGAAGATGGTGCAAGAAAGTGGGTGAGAGAAGCAGTGGATCAGTTTGGCCTGAAAATACACCCCGACACAGAAAAAGGGAAGAACAATAAAAACTTTGCTTTTGAGCTAAGGCTGGGTGATTCAGATGATGCTTACTTCAAAGCTGCTGTTCTGGAAAAAAGATTGCTTACAGGTGAAAGTTCCACCAAGCGTATATATAACCTACAGCTTGACCTGGAGAATTCCAACATAGAATTCAGGAGCGGAGATTCAATAGGAATACTATGTGGAAATTCAAGACTTCTGGTTGACAGGATTATCAGAGAACTGGATTATGATCCGACACATCCGGTAGAGATAAAAGGGAAGAAAATGCTTCTCAAACATGCCCTGATCAATGAGTTTGAGCTAACGGTTATAACCCCGCTTGTCGTGAAGCAGTATGCCGGGCACAGTGCAAATCAGGATCTGGTGCGTTTGATGCAAAACAAATCAGCATTTGACCGGTATGTGGGAACGAGTGATATCTATGATCTGATTGCAGATTTTCCTGGAAAAATCAGTCCGGAAGAATTTGTCTCTATATTAAGAAAACTAACACCCAGATTATACTCGGTCGCCTCCAGTGAGATCGTTACTAAAAACAGGGTTGATCTGGCGGTAGGTATCATTGAGTATACAGAGGGGGGAAGGGAACATATTGGGGTTGGTTCATCCTTTATTGCAGAAAGATTAGACGCTGGAGTGAAAATCCCTGTTGTGGCGGAGCCCAATGAGAACTTCAGACTTCCGGAAGACGTTGAAAAACCGGTTATTATGATAGGGACAGGTACCGGGATTTCTCCCTTCCGGGCCTTTCTGCAGGAACGCAGTCTGACATCCGGAGCCGGAAACTGGTTGTTTTTCGGTGAAAGATCTTCAGCAACAGATTTCCTGTACAAAGAGGATTTTCTGAATTTCAGAAAGAACGGGGTGCTGACAAGAATGAATACCGCTTTTTCGAGGGACCAGAAGAGACGGATTTATGTGCAGGACCTGATACTTCAACATTCCAGTGAGTTTGCACGATGGATCAGTGAGGGGGCATATATTTATTTATGTGGAAACAAAAGAACAATGGCCAGGGATGTTAGGAAAACCCTCCTTGAGGTGTTTCGTAAAGAAGGAGACATGAATACAGAACAGTCCCTCGCCTATTTTGAAGAGCTTAAGAGAGAAAAGCGGTTCCGTGAGGATGTCTATTAATTATGCCTCTTTTAATATCGGCTCAACTATTTCCAGCTGATCAATCCATGTGGCTTGTTCATTGTAATGTGCAAAAAACGGCCTGTACGTTTGTGAAGCATCACGATGTCGTACATACTGCAGCATGAAATACGCTTGCTGGTCGAAGGGATTCTCAATTACCCCCATAATCTGCACCTTGCCTTTTGCGGCAGACATTACGGGTGCAGTGACGGTTTTGGCCAGACTCGCAGTGTTTTTAACCGCCTCATAGTAGATATCATATACCCTGGCCAGGGGAAGTCCAAAGTATTCATACGGCCCAGTTTCCCGTTCAATAAACATATAATAGGGCACCAGTCCGAGTTTGACCTGCCTGCTCCACATCTCCTGCCATACCCCGGGAGAATCGTTTATATTTCGCAGTACAGGGGCCTGTGTTCTTATTTCTGCACCTGTCTGCCGGATATTGTACATCGCCTCCTGTACAGCAGAATTATCCATTTCATTGGGGTGGTTGAAATGGGCCATAAACGCCAGGTGTTTACCATTTTCGACTATCCGGCGAAATAAATTCAGCATATCCTCTGCCTCATCACTGAATGATGGAATAAAGGTAAAGGGCCAGTAAGTCAGCGATTTTGTTCCGAAACGGATCGTGTCCAGGTGTGGAATATCAGCATCAAAAATTTTATCGATATAGCTAGAAATTGTACCCGGACTCATTACCATGGGATCTCCCCCGGTGAAAAGAATTTCATGAATCTGCTCATTCTGCCGGATGTATTCTGTAACCTGATCAATCTCCTTCATAGAAAATTGAAGATCAAGATCTTTAACAAACTGGGGCCACCGGAAACAGAAGGTGCAATGGGCATGACAAGTCTGGCCCTGACTTGGAAAAAAGAGTATAATATCCTGGTATTTATGCTGACAGCCATCTAAAGGCTCACCATTAAGCATTGGTTTATTGGTCATCTGTTCTGCAGGATGAGGATTGAGCTGCATCCTTATTCTGTTCACAATTCTCTGAAATTCCTTTTCAGGAACTCTTTTATCGATCGCATCCCTTACCTGCTCATACTGGTCTTCCCGGAGCATATCCCTGTTCGGAAAATTTAGAATAAAAACAGGGTCCGTTTCATACTGGTCCCAGTCTATCAGGTAATCAGTAACATAATTGTTGGTTTTAAAGGGAAGCACCTCTGCAACAGTTTCAATCTCTCTCTTTTTCTCTTCAGGTATTCTTTTCAGATATTCAATCTCCCTGATATTTTTTGAGTTGTAGGTTATGAACTTCATAATTCAACATATTTTAATGGACGTAAACATCCGTTATATATTTAAATGTACCAGACAAAGGTGTTTGGTAACGATACCGGGGTTCATCTGAGCGATTAACCAGCTTCAGATCACGCCCTGTATCAAGAGTAATTGTTTTGGCAGGGTTAAAATGATGGTGCAGGCAATAACAAACATAAGAAAAATATTTGTAAAAAACATATAAAGATCTGAATATCCCGTATACATTCCTTTTGTTCAGCAAAAAAATCAGGCCCATTATTCAAGTAATAGGGATCGCATTAAAGTCATCCGCGGAAGCAAATACAAACAAAACCAAGCCGTTACATCGATCTGTTACACCGGCAGAATAACTAATCTCTGATGTTAGCAGAAATATACGACGAATTCTTCCGGTCCCCTCTCATCGATCCAGTGGCTGTAGCCGAGGCTTGCTGCTTTATCTATCAATGGAGCCGGGAGAAACGGTGCAGTAATTTCCAGGATCTCCTTTTCCTTCAGTTTTTTAACGGCTGAAAGCACCTCATGCACGGGCTGCTCCCCCGCATGCAACATCTCCCTGATATCAATGGCAGCAACGATTCTATCCCCAGAAAACCAAGCCGGCTTTTCCGTGTTGTAGCTACCCTGGCTATCCTCAAAGGCAGTTATATCTGCCTGTCCTGCCGCACCTCTTAACTTATTCACCAGCTCTTCTACGTTAATACCTCCAACGGCAGCTGCCTGATTCAGTGTTGTGATTCGGGCAATGGTCCTTCTCAGCAATGGATTTTTCAGCTTCCTGAACTGTGGTGCCGAAGCAATGAGCAGCTCCTCCAGGTCGGGATAAGCCTCCAGCAGGTCGTGTATCTTTGTCTTTGGTGTTATAATTAGTTTATCCATGGGTATTTCATTTTTGGTCAGCATACGAGAGAATCCTTCTTTCTCCCTCCAGCGATCTCGCTTCAGTGAGGTCCTGCGAAACTTCCAGGGTACCTAAATAATCCCCTCTCTCATCCCGTAGTGCGTAGTACTCTATCAGTATGAATTTTCCTTTCATCTGTATCCAGAAGGGAGCATGAGAGGCTTTACCCGACTTAAAATCTTCAAGTATCTTTTCCACGATATCAACACTTCCCGGGGGATGGCAGAGTCGAACGTCGCGGTTAATGATGGAACGGCTGCGGGCAAAGATCCGGTGGTCGCCCTGGGTGAAATACTTCACCTTGTCGTTTTTGTCCACAAAGGTCATGTCGACTGGTATGCTGTTCAGGATCGCCATGATCTCACCAGCGGTAAAGCTACCTGAAGTCAACTGAATGGTACCGTTGCCTGCGGAAGTGGCTGATTCTTCTCCGATCGGTTCACTGAACCCTTCCGGTTTCCACTCAACCTGAGGGTCATACAATGTGAAGCCAAACTCCAGTGTCTGATTGTTTACATTCCACCAATCCTCTTCGGTAAGTACATCCATCGCCATTGGAAAGAGAATCTCCTCCTCCTTCTGTACCATGTCGGTCAGCGTCTTCAGTGTTGGCAGGAATAGAATCTCCAAAGCATCGTTGAGATCCTCTTTCTTAAGTTCAGGCTCCTTCAGCAATGCAATACACCCTTTTAACTGATCGCGGATCTCGTCGTGCTTGCCCCACATGACCTTGGGCGGACCTGTGATCTCGTTTTTTTCCAGGTAGGGAAAGACCAGGTACTCCTTTCGCTGGTAGTGCTTGTCCACATCCATCAGGTCGTTGAAGAACGCCTGCAGTGTGTTTTTAAACTGACCAAAGGTGCTTTCGGGTACCTTGTCAACCGCATTCAACATGTCTCTTGCTTTAGCTGCCACCTTCTTAAGCTCTTCGTTCTCCTTTTTGAACACATCCACCGGATGTCCCTCGGGAATCTCTTTTGCTCCGCTAAGGTCAACATGTCCCTCCAGCACCTCCCCATGGATGTCGCACAGCTTCAACACCTCCGATTCGGGCAAACCCTCGCTGATCAACTCCTGCTCTACCTCCACGACCTCGCCGTAAGGGATGTTTCTCAGGGTGGAGATTAATTCCTCCCGTACCTTTTCGGGCGATTTCCCTTCGTGTAGCTGAAGGATCAATTCCTTCAGCCTTTTTTTTCTGTAATTTGAATTATTGATAAGTTCGCTCATGGTTGTATTTTTTATTATGGATTAAATTTTCGGCCACGTCTCAAAGGTCCTCGGATTCCTAAAAATGCTTCAGAGGATCTTTTTTGAGTACCGCTTTCCCATCACGGATCCGTTGTGCAAGAGAGCTAATGGTTTCACTATTTACCAGTTGAATCAGGCTGTTCCGGATGGGGGTATATTGTTCATGTAGCGGACAGGGCTTTGTGTCGCTGCAGCTCTTTAGCCCGATCCCGCAGCTACTGAACAGCTTGTCGCCCTCCATTATATGTATAACTTTGTAGAGGGTTAGGTCAGACTGACCGTTGGGAAAGAAGAATCCGCCACCACGCCCTTTCATTGAATCCAGTAGCCTGTGTGTTGTGAGGGTATGCAAGATCTTTGCCGAGAAGGCCGCCGGGGCCTCAATCTCTCTCGCAATCTCTATCACCCCGGGCCTTCTTTTTTCCCAGTTTTGTATCTGGATAAATACAAGGGCCCGTATAGCATATTCAGAACTCTTCGATAGCATATTTTACCGGTTCTCTCTTAATGTTTTCTCCAGGGCAACCGCTTTGGGAAACAGCACATTGTTTTCAAGGTGGATGTGCCTGTGCAGATCATTTTCAAACTCTTCCAGCGTTCTGTAAGTAACTTCAAATGTACTACATCCATCGGGCGGAACCTGGTATTGATCTGTAATCTCCGAGATCTTCATAAAACGATCACCCTCAGTCAGGTGCTCTTCCATCATTTCTCTTATGGTCCCTTCTATACGAGGATCCTCAGGAAGTTTGCCATCACTCGCTTTTGCTGCTTCCATGTTACGAATATATGGAAATAGAATGGATTCTTCCTTATGCATGTGGGAAGAAAGGTTGCCGCCGGCATCTGCAAATTGCGCTTTTACTTCGAAGAGTTCCGGATGATTTTCACCATGAACATCGCATAATTTCTGAAGTTTCTGTAGCAGGAAGGGGATGGTGCCATTCAGATAGGTATGGTGGGTTGAAAGAATATGGTCGGTGAGATTTTTTAAGCTGAGATTTTCAATAAAGAGAGAGTCCTGATCCTCCTTCTCCAGAACGGATTCAAGTTTAGACATCAAAGCTTCAGCTGCAACCCCCGCTTTCTCACACGCTTCTCTGATAGAAATGTTCCCCCCACAACAGAAATCAATCTTATGTGCCTCAAATATCCGTGCAGTGGTGAAGTTTCTCCTGACGGTTTCCCCAACGGTTGTCTCTTGTGTTATTATCATAATTTTATCTGATTTATAATTATTCATTGTCTAAATTTCTATTGTTTTCAATTAAAGATCATTAAAGAACTGCGTCCCTTGTATTTCAGTCTTTGATAAGAACCGGGCTCGCAAGCTCGGTTCTTGTAAAGACTATATAAAGAGCGCATATTCAATTAATATTATTCTGCAAATATAGTAAAAAACTAAAATGATAAAAAGGTCATTTTATAATAAATTTATATATTTGTTCCGTTAATCCTTAACTAAATTGTAATATGAAGACAAAAAAATTGTGGATTGGATTTATCCTGGTAATGGTGATATCATTTGGTGTCCTTGGATTCTTCGGACGAGAAATCTACCGGGAGGCACCACCCATTCCCGAAAAAGTTGCAACATCCGATGGAACGGCCCTGTTTACCGGACAGGACATTAAAGACGGACAGAATGTATGGCAATCGATGGGCGGACAAGAAGTCGGAACCATCTGGGGTCATGGTGCGTATAAGGCACCTGATTGGACAGCCGACTGGTTGCACAGGGAGGCAGTGTTTATCCTGAACAGATGGTCGGAGCAGGAGTTTGCTATGCCCTTTGACGACCTTGAGACAGAAAAACAGGCGATGCTTCAAAGCCGCTTACAGACGGAGCTGCGCACAAACAGCTATGATCCGGTAACAGGTACAATAACCATATCTGAGATACGTGCTGCTGCCTACGAAAGCAACAGCCGTCATTATGCAGGCATCTTTATGGACGACCCCGAAAAGGCCCACCTGCGAGAATCTTATAGCATTCCCCCGAACAGCATTAAAACCCCGGATCGGATGGCACAGATGAACGCCTTTTTCTTCTGGGCCACCTGGGCCACAGTGACGGAACGCCCGGGAAAGGCGATCACCTATACCAACAACTGGCCACCCGAAAAGCTCGTGGGCAACGAACCCACAGGGGCACTGCTGCTGTGGACCGGTTTCAGCGTGATCATCCTGTTGTTCGGTATCGGACTGCTGGCATGGTATTACGCAACCAACCGCAATGATGAGGACGATACCGTGGCCCCGGCGGTCAACCCGCTCTCCGGAACAAAATTGACCCCCTCCATGAAGGCAACCCTGAAATACTTCTGGGTGGTCACCGCCCTGATCCTGGTGCAGATCCTGATGGGGGTTATAACGGCCCATTACGGTGTCGAGGGCCTCGGTTTCTACGGCATACCACTGGCCGATGTACTGCCATATTCCATCTCGCGTACCTGGCACATCCAGATCGCCATCTTCTGGATCGCAACCTCATGGCTGGCCACCGGACTGTTCATCGCCCCGGCCGTCTCCGGCAAAGAGCCGAAATACCAGAAACTGGGGGTCAACTTCCTCTTTATCGCCCTGCTGGTTATTGTCGTGGGATCGCTCGTCGGACAGTGGCTGGGCGTGATGCAGAAGCTTGGACTCGTGCAGAACTTCTATTTCGGTCACCAGGGCTATGAATATGTCGACCTCGGCCGCTTCTGGCAGGCTTTTCTGTTTATCGGACTGATCCTATGGCTGTTCCTGATGGGAAGGGCCCTGCTGCCGGCACTTCGTGAGCGAAACGAGAACCGTCACCTGCTCCTGATGTTCATGATCTCCTCCATCGCCATCGCCGCTTTTTACGGTGCCGGACTGATGTGGGGCAGGCAGACGAATCTGGCCATCGCTGAATACTGGCGTTGGTGGGTGGTTCATCTCTGGGTGGAAGGCTTCTTTGAGGTGTTCGCCACGGTGGCCATCGCCTTCCTCTTCGTACGCATGCAGCTCATCCGGGCCTCCATAGCCACAGCCAGTGTGCTGTTTGCAACGATCATATTCCTCTCTGGAGGAATTGTCGGAACCTTCCATCACCTCTATTTTACAGGAACACCCACCACCATCCTGGCTCTCGGAGCCAGCTTCAGTGCCCTGGAGGTGGCTCCCCTGGTCTTCATGGGCTTCGAGGCTTACCACAACATCAAACTCAGCCGCGCCAAAGAGTGGGTGGCGGCCTACAAATGGCCGATCTATTTCTTCATTGCTGTGGCCTTCTGGAACTTCCTCGGCGCCGGTATCTTCGGATTCCTGATCAATCCGCCGATCGCACTTTATTACATGCAGGGACTGAATACCACCCCTGTTCACGGACATACCGCCCTCTTTGGTGTATACGGAATGCTTGGTATCGGATTGATGCTGTTCGTTTTACGCGATATGGATCTGAATGTGGTATGGAAGGAGAAACCCATTCGGATCGCCTTCTGGTCAATCAACATCGGACTGCTCCTCATGGTGCTCATCAGTGTACTGCCGGTCGGACTGGCACAAACCATTGCCAGTGTGAAGCATGGTATGTGGTACGCACGCTCCGCTGAATTCCTGGAGTTGCCTGCAATGCAGACCCTCAGATGGATGCGGGTCTTCGGCGACACCATCTTCGCTGTCGGCGCACTCTACCTGGCCTGGTTTGTCTTCGGATTAAAAGGAGGTTGGTCACTGAAGAAACAGGCAGATTCCAAAAATCCCGACAGGTAAAGTTATCTCGGGAACCCCGCAGTTGAATGAAAGGTGAACCGGCGAACCAATGATTCGCTGGTTCACCTTTTCAATGATACCGGGAAACTTTTTATCTCAATGCCATTTTTTAATATTTCAGCGACAACAGGATTGGAAAAATTAAAATCAGAATGGCTGAATGGATGCGGTTCTATCATCAGATCATTTTCGCTGCACAGACACATTAATTCTACCTGCATGTCAATGGCATCGTCGATCTGTTTAAATACAATGGCAAGATCAATGTCGCTGTCATTATGATTTGTCCCTTTTGCAAAAGAGCCGAAAAGAATGACGTTTTCAATTTGATACTTTTTACTTACCCTGTCAACGTATCTTTTCGAAATTCTTAAAGCATCGCTTTTATCCATTCCCGAAGTTTGTAAGTATTCATTAATCAAAAATACAAAAGTTTATTGTGAAATACACATGTGGAAGTTTGGAACAGATAGTTTAACCTATTTACCTTCGTTATTGATGCGGTAGATATTTTTATATATTTGTGGTTCAATAGTATTTTGATGAACAAGAAAGGACCCATAGTCATATTGTTGCTGCTCTGCTTTTCGGTGGTGCTGATACACAGCATGGTCCCGCACCACCATCATCACGGGGTGGTTGCTGAGTCATCGGCCTACTGCTGCGACAAACAGCACAGCTCGCAAAACCGACATAGCTCCCAAAGCCATCAAAGTCCTTATAGTTCTCAAAGCTCCCACGACCATCACGACCCTTGCAATCATTATAACCACCACAGTCATCATAACGCTCATGATCAATGCAAATGCGGTGAACATCCGCATCACTGCGATGCATTCAATGAAATCTCCTTTTTCAAGAGCGCCGGTTCGAGGATCGATGGCCCTCCGGCGGTGAACAGCCTCTTTCTGGCTGCTCCCGGCAGTGACATGTTGCAGCTCACAGACCGGACCACCGACCCCGGTTATTATGTTCCACGAACCATTCAGTACATTACCTGCCCCTCCGGCAGGTACTGCTTACTACGCGGGCCACCCCGGATCACCTGGATGCTGACCTAGCTATCTTACTCAGAACCATTTTCCACAAAAACTATTTTCTGCATGCCCCTCCGGCATGTCATCATAACATTTTATAATTCAACACGATCATGTATAAATCAGGAATTATCCTTGTCATGGTAACTGTCTTTGCCTGTGGCGGTCCGCAACACCCTGCAGCTGACCATGCTCACGACGATCAGGCTCACCGCGTCGACGCTCAAGACGATCACCTCCACAACACCGGAGCCATCCAGTTAACCCTCTTTTCTGAAACCACAGAGTTCTTTATCGAATACGAACCCCTCAAAACCGGAAAGAGGTCGGCCTTCCTGGTACATGTCACCGACCTTCAATCCTACCGTCCCTATACCGGAGGATCGCTCACCATCACCGCCGGTGGTCAGCAAGTAACGGCAGAGGCCCCTGCAAGGCCGGGAATATTCGAGGTTCCATTTGCTCCGGTGAAATCCGGGAAACACCCCATCTCCTATACACTGCAATCGGAAACGCTGACAACAACTGTGAAGGCCCATGCGCTGGTGGTTGCTCAATCACTTCGTCCGGATGGAGATCTGCAGCGACCAACATCAGGTGACCATTCCGGTTGTTCAGGTAGTCAGGCCGTTGAGGATGGCAGTAGCACTAATCAAAATAATGGCGCAGACCCTGCCTGTTCAGGCGGGCACGATGCACCAACTCTGGCTGAGGGAGAAGTCATCTTTCTGAAAGAGCAGGCCTGGAAAAGCGATTTCATGGTGCAGCAGATCCTTCCCTCACCCTTCTCCGCCGTGCTACCCGTCAGTGGAGAAATCATGGCAGTACCCTCCGAAAAAACCGGATTGTCGGCCACTACCCCCGGCATCCTCCTCTTCCGTCAGGAGTACCTTGTGCCGGGAACACGTGTTGAAAAGGGTCAGCCGCTCTTCACCATCACTCCCGCAACACCCGGCACCGACAACCTAGCACTGCAGTACAACGAACTAAAAAACAGCCTTGAACAGGGCAGGAGCGAGTTCCTGCGCCACCGCGAATTGTTCGCCGCCAAAATGATTCCCGAGCGACAGTTCATCGCTACAAAAACTGCCTACACAGCCGACAGTCTGCGCTTTTACAACCTGGCCTCCAGGGCGGGCGAAAACGGGCTGACCGTCATCGCACCGGCAGCCGGATTTATTCACGAACTGCATGTTACGCAGGGACAGTTTGTTCAGACCGGCCTCCAGCTCGCTACGATCTCTGCCAACCGCAACCTGCTGCTGAGGGCCGATCTTCCGGTACAACACTACAATATGGCACAAAACATCGTCACCGCCAATTTCCGCATAGCCTATTCGCCACGCATCTACCGGGTTGAAGAGCTCAGCGGAACACTCCTCTCCCGGGGCACATCTGTGAGTGGCACCGACCATTTCATTCCACTCTATTTCTCGATCATCAACGATGGTACCCTCCTCGAGGGCTCCTACGTAGAGCTGTTCCTCCTCACTGAAGAACGGCAAAACAGCCTCACCGTGCCGGTTTCAGCCCTAACGGAGGAGCAGGGCACCTTCTACTGCTACGTGCAGGTAACGGGGGAGAGCTTTACGAAACGCAGCGTGAAACCGGGACGCAGCGATGGACAAAGGGTTGAGATTACCGGCGGACTGCAGCCCGGAGAGCGGGTGGTGACTAGGGGGGCGATGCTGCTGAAGGCTGCCTCGATGGTGGCGGGTGAATCGGGTCATGGTCATGCCCATTAAAATATTGCTGCTATGTTAAACAGAATCATACAATATTCCCTCGATAACCGCTTGTTAATTATTTATCTCTCATTTCTGCTGCTTATCGGCGGACTCTATACAGCGAAAGAGATGGAGGTCGATGTGTTTCCCGACCTCACCGCCCCAACGGTGGTGGTGCTTACCGATGCACATGGGATGGCGGCTGAAGAGGTGGAGATGCTGGTGACTTTTCCCATCGAAACTTCCCTGAACGGGGCCACCAATGTGCGCCGTGTACGGTCGAGCTCTTCATACGGTTTTTCGATTGTCTGGGTGGAGTTTGAGTGGGATACCGACATCTATAAGGCGCGGCAGATCGTAAGCGAAAAGCTGCC
>JBBDUV010000017.1:0-11747 GCA_040903745.1 Bacteroidales bacterium
TAATTTTTGAAGAGTTCAAGGGTACCGGTAATATGGAATTGCAGCTCGATCGCAGGCTTGCCAACAAGCGTGTATGGCCGGCTGTTGACCCGAATCTGTCAAGTACGCGGAGGGAGGATCTGTTGCTCGATAAGCCGATGATGAATAAGATCTGGATTCTCAGGAACTATCTGGCAGATATGAACCCTGTTGAGGCAATGGAATTCCTCAAGGACAGGATGATGAAGACTGCCAGTAACGAAGAGTTTCTGATCTCCATGAATAGTGGCTAGGAACGTTTTTTTTCATTGTAGGGCGGAAGGCAACTTCCGCCTTTTTTTATTATCAGATCTGTCCCTGCTTTTCTCTGCCCCGGTTGATTAGTCATCTGAGTTGCAAAAAGCGATCATCCGGTATCTATTTGTAATGATTTTATATTATCCGATATTGCCGGTAAATCCAACCAAAAATTATAATTTTGTTTTTCCAATAACACTATACTCAAATAGTTGTAATTTAAATACTTAAGTTTTACAATATGGCAAATAAAAAGAATTTTATCACCTGTGATGGTAACTATGCTGCATCGCACATTGCGTACATGTTCAGTGAAGTGGCTGCCATCTACCCGATTACCCCGTCATCCAACATGGCAGAGAATGTTGACGAGTGGTCTGCTCATGGAAGAAAGAATATTTTTGGACAGACAGTGCAGGTAACTGAGATGCAGTCTGAAGGCGGAGCCTCAGGTGCCGTTCATGGCTCACTGCAGGCAGGCGCGCTTACCTCTACATTCACTGCCTCCCAGGGATTGTTACTGATGATCCCCAATATGTATAAGATCTCCGGCGAATTGCTGCCAGGTGTATTTCACGTATCAGCAAGGAGCCTTGCTGCACAGGCATTATCGATTTTTGGTGACCACAGTGATGTAATGGCCACCAGAAATACCGGTTTTGCAATGTTGGCCACAGGGAGTGTGCAGGAGATCATGGATGTTGCAGCGGTTGCTCACCTTGCTTCGATTAAAACGCGGATTCCTTTCCTCCATTTCTTCGATGGATTCCGGACCTCGCATGAGATCCAAAAGGTAGAGGCTCCGTCGAATGAAGATTTTGCTGATCTGATTGATATGGAGGCACTGCAGGCTTTTCGTGATAATTCGCTGAATCCGGAGAAACCGGTAACAAGAGGTACTGCGCAGAATCCTGATATCTATTTCCAGTCGAGAGAAGCGGCCAATAAATTTTATGAGGTGATCCCCGACGTTGTTGAGGAATATATGCAGGAAATATCCAAACGTACTGGTCGTGAGTATCACCCATTTACCTATTATGGAGCACCTGATGCCGAGAATATCATCGTGGCCATGGGCTCAGTTACGGAAACTATTCAGGAGGTTATTGACTACCTGGTAGATAAGGGTGAAAAGGTTGGATTGATAACAGTTCACCTTTACAGGCCTTTCTCGGAGAAATATTTCAGGAAAGTGCTTCCCGATAGTGTGAAAAGAATGGCGGTACTCGACCGAACAAAAGAACCGGGAGCGAATGGAGAGCCGCTATACCTGGATGTAAAAGATCTGTTCTACGGAAAGGAGAAATCACCAGTGGTTGTGGGAGGCCGTTATGGTCTCTCCTCAAAGGACACAACCCCTTCCATGATCCAGTCGGTTTTCGAGAATCTGAAAATGAAGGAACCGAAGAACCGGTTCACTGTCGGAATCGTTGATGATGTTACCTTCTTGTCATTACCGCTTCTGCCTGAAATTTCCGTAGTAAAAGAGGGGACATTTGAAGGTAAATTTTATGGGCTGGGATCAGATGGTACAGTAGGTGCCAATAAGAATTCAATCATGATTATTGGTGAGTCGACCGATAAATATTGCCAGGCCTATTTTGCCTATGATTCTAAGAAATCGGGTGGTATTACTACATCACACCTTCGTTTCGGGGATAAGAAGATCAAAGCACCATATCTCGTAGGTACACCTGATTTTGTTGCATGTCATGTCCCATCATATCTTGATAAATATGACATGCTTAAAGGGCTCAAGGATGGTGGCACATTCCTGCTGAATTCCATTTGGGATGAGGAGGAGACCAAAAAACATCTTCCTGACCATATGAAGAAATATATGGCTGAGCACAAGATTAAATTTTATATTATCAATGCTACAAAACTGGCCCAGGAGATTGGTCTTGGAAACCGCACCAATACCATAATGCAGTCGGCATTCTTCAAGATCGCCAATATTATTCCTTACGACCATGCAGTTGAAGAGATGCGGAAGTTTATCATCAAAAGTTTTGGTAATAAAGGTGAAGAGGTGGTGAAAATGAACAATGCTGCTGTTGAAAAAGGTGGTGATGTTACAGAAATTCAGGTGCCGGCCGAGTGGGCAAAAATTAAAGTTGAGGAGGAGAAGGAAGATACAAACAAGCCTGATTTCATCAGGAATGTTGTTGATCCCATCAATGCGCAAAAGGGAGATAGCCTTCCGGTGAGCGCATTTATAGGCAGGGAAGACGGGACCTTCCCGGCAGGTACCACGGAATATGAAAAGCGAGGTATTGCAGTGAATGTTCCTGAATGGGTTTCTGATAACTGTATTCAGTGTAACCAATGTGCCTATGTCTGTCCGCACGCATGTATCCGTCCGTTCCTGCTCGACGATCAAGAGGCTGCTGCGTTGCCTGATGGCATTAAAACAATCGATTCGAAAGGAAAAGATGTGACCGGATTCCAATTCAGGATTCAGGTTTCGGTGCTTGACTGTACAGGATGTGGTAATTGCGAAGATGTTTGTCCCTCCAAAGAGAAGGCACTGGTCATGAAACCCCTGGAAACACAGCTGCATGAAAACGGCAACTGGAACCATATTTCTAAAAATGTCACCTACAAGGAGACACTCGTAGATAAGAAGAAAACAGTGAAGAACAGTCAGTTCGCACAACCATTGTTTGAGTTCTCTGGTGCATGTGCCGGATGTGGTGAAACACCATACATCAAGCTTATTACCCAGCTTTACGGCGACCAGATGATCGTTGCCAATGCAACTGGTTGTTCATCTATTTATGGTGGTTCTGCTCCATCAACTCCTTATTGTGCTAACCAGGAAGGACATGGTCCGGCATGGGCAAACTCACTGTTTGAAGACAATGCCGAATATGGCTATGGCATGTCCATTGGTATTAACAAGACCCGCGAACGTATCGCTATGATGATGGCTGAATCGAGGGATAAGGTTGCCAAACAGACTACTGAAGCTTTCGATGCATGGATGGCAGCAGATGATCTGGACAGTTCGCGTGAAGCATCAAAAAAGGTTGTTGCTGCACTGGAAAAAGAGAAGAATGGTGTTGCAAAAGATATTCTTGCTCTGAAACAATACCTGGTGAAAAAATCAGTATGGATCTTTGGTGGTGATGGATGGGCGTATGATATCGGTTACGGCGGACTCGACCATGTGCTTGCTTCCGGTGATGATGTTAATGTACTGGTAATGGATACAGAGGTTTACTCCAATACTGGCGGACAGGCATCAAAGTCCACACCGATTGGAGCAGTTGCGAAGTTTGCCGCCTCAGGTAAGAAGATCAGAAAAAAGGATCTTGGTGTTATGGCCATGTCTTATGGTTATGTATATGTTGCACAAGTTTCAATGGGAGCAAGCCAGTCACAATACCTGAAAGCAATTCGCGAAGCGGAGGCTTATAAGGGGCCTTCACTTATTATTGCCTATTCACCATGTATAAACCACGGACTGCGCAAGGGTATGGGTAAAACACAGGCCCAGGGTAAATTTGCCGTGGATTCTGGTTACTGGCACCTGTATAGATACAATCCGACACTTGAGGAGGAGGGCAAGAACCCGTTTGTGCTCGATTCAAAAGAGCCGCAATGGGACCAGTTTCAGAGTTTCCTGAAGTCAGAGGTACGATACACCTCACTGCAGAAAGCATTTCCTGAAGAGGCTGCAAAATTGTTTAAGTCAGCACAGGATAATGCACGATGGAGATACAACAGTTATGTGAGAATGGCTGCCATGGATTTCTCCAAAACGGAATAATTGATTTTTAGTTATTTTAGATAAGGCCGTCCCGGTAAATCCCGGACGGCCTTTTAATGGTGCGCCCGGTATAAGTTTTTACTATAGCTTAATGACACCAACGCTAATTGAATGTTGAATGCGTTAAAGGTAATTTAAATGTAATTCAATAGGATCAGTTTTATTACTTTTACAACTTAAAAGCGCTTTATGGGCAGATACCTGGCAATCGATTACGGTAAAAAGCGCTGCGGAATTGCAGTGAGCGATCCTATGAAGATAATTGCAAGTGGATTGGCAACAGTAGCCTCGCATGAGCTGATGAATTATCTGGCAGATTATTTTTTGAAAGAGGATGTTGAATGTGTGGTCGTAGGAAAGCCTATGCAGTCAGATAACAAACCCAGTGATTCTTTTATCTGTGTTGAACGGTTCGTGCGTTCGTTTAAAAAAAGGTTCCCGGGGATGAGACTGGAATGGGAAGATGAGCGATTTACTTCAAAAATGGCTGTGCAGGCAATGGTTGAAGGGGGTTTGAAAAAGTCGGAAAGACGCAAGAAAGAGAATATTGATAAAATGAGTGCGGCCCTGATCTTAAGATCATTCATGGATGATCTCTCAAACAATCGGGACTGAAAACTGTTGAACTGCTGTGTTCCAGTTAAGAATAAAGACTAAAAATGATGTTACCAGTTTACGTGTATGGAATGTCGGTCCTGAGAAAAGTGGCCCAGGAGATAGATGAGGATTATGAAGGTCTCGATCTGTTGATTGAAGAGATGTTTGAGACCATGGTTGCCAGTGAAGGGGTAGGGCTGGCTGCACCCCAGATTGGCAAATCTGTCAGACTTTTCCTGGTGGATGCCAGTAGAATGGAGGATATTGATGGTGAACCTGATCTTAAAAATTTCAGAAAAGTATTCATCAATCCGTATATCATTGAGGAGTGGGGTGACAAGTGGAGTTTTTCCGAAGGATGTCTGAGTATTCCCAACATTCGTGAAGAAGTAAATCGTCCATCGAATGTAAGAATCGAGTATTACGATGAGGACTGGAATTTTCACGATGAGCAATATGATGGTGTAAAGGCCCGTATCATACAGCATGAATATGATCACCTGGAAGGCCGTCTTTTTGTTGATCTGATCAATCCGCTTCGCAAAAAGTTGATCGGACCCAGACTCAGGTCGATATCAAAAGGCAATGTCGATTGCGATTATAAGATCGTTTTCCCCGGAAAGAAATAGAAAGTATTCTTAACACTTTATTATCAAGTACCTATAAGTCTGGGTGGTTAGCTTTCTGAAAAAAAAGCTGCCGATATAGCGCTATACCGACAGCTTGTAAGTTTATTTTGATTGATCCACATTAAGGACAGTGCCCCATTATCAGACAATCGGATTGAAGTATTCCTCCGACTTCAGGATCATATCAATATATTGCGCTCTTTTATAGACAAATGGATCGTTGATCGCCTTGGCAGACAAAGTCCCTTTAAAATCATCAATGGTTTTGTACCCTTTCCGGTCCATCCACTCCTCAAGTTCAGTAAGCATTGAAGATGCATGCTTAATTCCATTGTGGTAGAAGGTGGAAACCGATTCTACAGCTCCTGCCCCGGCAAGGATCATCTTTACAACATCAGTTCCCTCGTAGATACCGCTATTGGCCGTAATAGAAGCCTTAATGTTACCGTACAATAAGCCTGCGTATCGGATAGTAAGTCTGTGATCACCTGGTGTACTCAGGTTCCAGGGGGCTGCGTGCTTCTCAGCATCTACGTCTATATCGGGTTCAAACAGCCGGTTAAAAAGTACAAATCCGTCAGCTCCTGCTGCATCAAGGTCAGCAACCGTTTTAAGAATATTGGTGTAAAAAGGACTTAGTTTCACACTTACCGGGATTTTAACAGTCTTTTTAACAGCCCTAAGAAACTCAATCTGCTCAGTAATAATGTCATGTCCCGATTTTTGCATCTCTCTTGGTATCGCGAAGAAGTTCAGTTCAAGACCATCTACACCGGTCTCTTCTATCTGCTTTGCATAATCTACCCATGTCTCTTTATAAATTGCATTGAGGCTTGCTATCAGTGGAATATCAATGCTGTCCTTTGCCTTACGCAGATTGTACAAATACTCTTTCGGACCAGCATGTTCAAGGTTTGGAAAGAGGCTGATCATCTCCGCGTGTCTCTCATCATACGCCTCAAGCTGATTGTCCAGTTCATAGTTTTCCAACTGAATCTGCTCTTCAAACAGAGATTTGTAAACTATCGCCGCAATGCCTGCGTCTTCAGCCTTTTTAAGGTTGTCGATGTTCCCGACCAGATTACTTGATCCGAGAATAATTGGGTTTTTTAAAGTAATGCCCATGTGTTTGGTAGTAAGATTTGCCATGTCTGTTGTGGGTTTTTAATTATGTTTAAATATATCCTTTAAACCTGTTTTTCACAAGAAAGGTTCATTTTTTCTTCTCAAGAAGTCGATTTCTTCCTTGCTAAGCATATTAACAGAGAAAAAGGTTGTCAGTTTTAATCAGCGACTTCAGGAAGGTTCCGGTAGTAAGGGTAGCTATTCCATTTGCTTCAGGACTTGCACTGCACGGACAAATGCAGGTTTTAAACGGAGTGACTATTTTTTTTGTGGTTGTTGGAATTATTTTGGTAACCCTGCTGCTTGCTTATTGTTTCTTTCGGCTTCGAGGTACCGTGGGTCATGTTGTCTTTGGTGTTGGGGTGATCCTGTTTTTCTACATTTCCGGTATTGTAATGGGCAGTTTCACTATTCCAACCAAAGCATCAGACCTTCACGAAAGGTCTGGATTTATTGCTGGTTGGATCAAGGATAGCCCGGTTGAAAAAGAGCGATCCTGGGTCGTTCAGATCGAGGCCGCTTACTTTTTTACCGATACCGCGATCCTACAATTAAGGGAGAACATGCAGGTCTATCTAAAAAAGGAGACAGATATTTCCGGATTGATACCCGGTACCTTCTGGCTTTTCATGGGAGAAACGGTAGCGATTAGAAACCGTGGCAATCCGGGAGAGTTTGATTATGCATCATTCATGCAACGGAGGAATTTCCGCTATAATCTTTTTTGTTCCTCTGTCAGATGCCTGAATCCGCAGTCCGTTCCCAGGTATCTCCCCGCCAGGATCCGGCAGAAGATCATCTCAAACTGGGATTCTGATGAGGCCGGTGCAGCTGTATTAAGTGCCATTACGCTTGGATACAAAACACTGCTCGACCGGTCGACAAGACAGGCTTTTACAGATGCAGGGGCGATGCACTTGCTGGCAGTATCCGGACTTCATGTCGGAATCGTCTGGTGGATCCTCGATCTGCTGCTTAGATTTCCCAGGTACTCCGGATTTTGGCGAACAACCAAGCTTCTTATAATTCTTGTTATTCTTTGGTTTTACGCAACCATAACAGGGCTTTCAGAATCTGTCACCAGGTCAGTGACGATGTTCTCACTGGTGGCCTTCTCAAAAACAGTAAACAGACAGAGCAATATTTATAATACGCTTCTCTTATCGGGATTTCTGTTACTCTTCCTTAAACCTGACAGAATCATGGAACCGGGATTCCAATTGTCGTACCTGGCAGTGTTTGGGATTATTACCATACAGCCTTTATGCGGCAAATTGTATGTATCATGTATTAAACCGATTCGATGGATTCTCGATCTGGTCTCTGTAAGCATTGCCGCACAGCTTGCCACTTTACCCCTGGTACTTCTCTATTTTAATCAGTTTCCGGTATGGTTTATCCTCACAAACCTTGGGGCCATCCCACTTGTAACTTTAATCCTTGTCCTATTTGTTCTGTTTTCACCATTTCTAATATTTTTTCCGGATATCACAGTTTTTTCATTTCTGTTACTGAAATTGGCCAGTTTACTAAATAGTTTGATTAATCTCATTTCATCGCTGCCCTTTACAGTGATTTCTGACATTACAATTCACCCTCTAGTTGCTTTCAGTATACTGGTCGATATTGTTGCAATGGTTGTGTTGCTCATATATCGAAGATTCATATTCTTGCTTATCTTGTTGGCCTCTATAATGCTTACATGTTGGTTATCAGTTATTATCAATAAGGAACAGGCTGAAAGATCAACGCTTGAAGTGTATAATTTCAGCCGGGTAACGGTCCTTTCTGAAATTTCCGGAGGAGTGCGAAATACATACGTTATCAGTGGTGATCAACCGATCGATCCATATACCGGGGATTATATTTATTCCCTCGGAAGGAATCCTGTTTTCCTGCGGGAACATAATATCATGAATTTGCAGAAGGACGATTCAGCAACAGCTGAAGACGTTTATTTAATTGGGGAAGGTTTATGGGCCATCAGGGCCGGTGAGCAGGATGTTCTGCTTGCAGGCAGGTGCAGCAAGAGGGAATTGCAGGGCATATTGGAGGAGCATAAATGGAACATGGTCATTTTCTGTCAGGGTTTCCCGCATATAGATAAAAACATTCACCTTCCCTATGTGTCATCGATCATCGGAGATGGTACACTTCGCGATTACGAGATTAAAAATCTGAAAAAGCTGTTTCCGGATTCGTATATTGTTAAATATGATGGGGCTTATGTATATGATCTTAAAATGAACAGGGGTGGCAGTGATGCATGCATCAAATAGCATATTTGCTTTAAAAACTATTCTGAAGGTGTAAAAAACATAATATTGCTATTCTAATTGAAAGATAATCCTTTATTTTACC
Source organism: Bacteroidales bacterium (assembly GCA_040903745.1). Classification (GTDB taxonomy): domain Bacteria; phylum Bacteroidota; class Bacteroidia; order Bacteroidales; genus M55B112. The sequence goes on from JBBDUV010000017.1 coordinate 8,764, forward strand.
GTTTCATTCTATGAACATTGCTGTATGAGAATTATACTTGCAGGGGCAGGTGAGGTTGGTACGCATTTGATCAAGATGCTCAGTAATGAGGACCATGATATCATTGTTATTGATAATGACCCGGAACGCCTGAATGTTATTGGTACCTCCATGGATGTGATGACACTCGAGGGGAACGCTAATTCCATTAGTATACTCAAGGAATCCAAAGTGTCGAAGGCAGACCTTTTTATTGCCATCACCTCTTCTGAAGATGTAAATGTTACCGCGGCTATTCTCAGTAAAAAGCTTGGGGCCAAGAAAACCATCGCCCGGATCGATAATGAAGAGTTCCTCATGCAGGCCAACAAAGAGCTGTTTTCCACCCTGGGTATTGATTACATGATTTATCCGGAAAAGATCGCGGCCCGTGAGATAGTTGGTTTACTGGCCCAGACAGGCAGTACTGAAGTCGTTGAATTTACCGGCGGTAAGCTACAGATGTACGTTATCCGTCTCGAAGAGGGGGCCCCGATCATTGGACAAAAGCTACGTGAGCTGACACCAGACAGAGAAAATCTGGAATTTCGGGCTGTAGCCATGACCAGGCAGGGAAAAACAATCATTCCCGGGGGTGATGATGCTTTTGAGGCGGGCGACCTGGTCTATGTCATCAGCAGTCAGGCAGGCATGAAGGAATTGTATAAATATTCCGGAAAGCAGCATTTCGATATCAGAAATATCATGATCCTTGGTGGGAGCCGTATAGGTATAAAAACAGCGAGGCAACTGGGAAACCAGCACTATGTAAAAATGATCGAGACCGACAGACAAAAAAGCTACCGCCTTTCCAGTATGTTATCCAACACATTGGTTATCAATGGAGATGGTACAAATATGGAGCTGTTAAAGGGAGAGGGTTTGGAAAAGATGGATGCCTTTATAGCTGTTACGGGCAATTCAGATACTAATATTCTCTCCTGCCTTCTTGCCAAGCAACTGGGCGTTAAACGAACCATTGCCGAGGTTGAGAATATCGACTATATCCACCTGGCTGAGAATATTGGTGTCGATACCATTATTAACAAAAAACTAATCACCGCAAGTCGGATATTCAGGTTTACCATGAGTGATGAGGTATCTTCCATAAAATGTCTGACAGGAACCGAGGCAGAAGTGATGGAATATGTGGTTAAACCGCAGTCAGCAATTACCAAAGGACCGCTCAAGAATGTCGGTTTCCCCAGTGAAGCCATTATAGGTGGCGTTATCAGAGGAAAAAATAGTTTTATTGCGCATGGGGACACAGCGATCAAACCATACGACAGGGTAGTTGTTTTTGCATTGCCTTCTGAGATTTATACTGTTGGAAAATTCTTTAATTAGAAAGCCCCGATGCCCAATCCGAAAACTACAATGCGAATTCTTGGGATCCTCCTTATGGTCGAAGGATTCTTTATGTGGCTCTCCGTTCCGATTGCACTTTTTCATGGTGAGAATGACGCCCTCCATTTTGTTCTTTCAGGAGCTATCACTGCACTTGTAGGTTTTGCAGGATATTTCTTTACCAGGAAGGCAAATCTTGAAGTAACCAAGCGTGACGGATATGTAATCGTCACTTCCGGCTGGCTGTTTTTTTCACTGTTTGGAACGCTGCCCTTTCTCCTTACAGGTTCGATTCCCGATTTCACCAATGCGTTTTTCGAAACCATGTCGGGCTTCACCACCACCGGTGCAACTATCCTGAACAACATCGAGGAGCTGTCTCACGGTATTCTCTTCTGGAGAAGCCTTACCCAGTGGTTGGGAGGTATGGGTATCATTGTTCTAACACTGGTTATTCTTCCCATGCTTGGTATCGGGGGAATGCAGCTCTTCGCCGCCGAAGTGCCCGGACCGGTGCCCGACAAGTTGCACCCGCGGATCAAGGATACGGCCAAGCGACTTTGGGGGATCTATGTTATCTATACCGTTGCAGAGATCCTGCTGCTCTGGGCCGGACCGATGAATCTTTTCGATTCGGTTTGTCATGGCCTGACAACCATGGCTTCAGGCGGGTACTCAACCAAACAGGCCAGCATCGGACACTGGGATTCTGCGTATGTTCACTATGTCATTACGGTATTTATGTTTCTTGCCGGAGTAAATTTTACCCTTTCCTATTTCGGATTTCATTTTCGCTTTAAGAAAATCTGGAAAAATGAGGAGTTCAGGTATTACCTGGGGTTTATTGTTGCGTTTTCCATGGTTATTGCTGTCGGACTGTATCTCACCAGCAACAGGGGTGTTGAAGAGTCTTTCCGGACAGCCATCTTCCAGGTGGTTTCGATCATTACAACCACTGGATATGTAACCAATGATTATCTTTTGTGGATACCGGGGCTTACCATGCTGATTTTTGTATTGATGTTTTTCGGAGGATCGGCCGGATCCACAGGCGGTGGACCAAAGATCATGCGGATCGTGATCCTGATCAAAAACTCAACCCAGGAGCTGAAAAGACTGATCCATCCGAATGCAGTGATACCGGTGCGATTGAATAAAGTTGCAGTCGACAATGTAATTGTTACAAATGTGCTGGCCTTCCTGGCGTTTTATATTGTCATTGCTGTTAGCGGTATTATTGTTATGGCCTTCCTGGGAAATGATTTTGATACATCCGTTGGTGCCGTGGTAGCTGCCCTGGGGAACATCGGTCCCGGTATAGCCAATGTCGGTCCCGCTGCATCATACAGTGAGATAGCCGTTGCAGGAAAATGGGTCCTCTCTTTTCTTATGCTCGTTGGACGGCTCGAATTGTTTACCGTGATTGTGCTTATATCGCCCGCTTTCTGGAAAGAGTAATTTTATCGCCTTCGTTCAACCCACATTTTTTTGTAGAGGCGCCTGCAACGGCGATTTCTTTTCCTTCAAGAAAAGCATCAATCGTTTTTCTCATATAATTTTTGTTTTAATACCTGTTCAACCAGCGGTACCTGCGGGCATTGTCGCCAAACTGTGCGGCG
>JBBDUV010000018.1:0-55832 GCA_040903745.1 Bacteroidales bacterium
TCAATGGTTCCGAGGTTGCATCCGGAAGCCATTTTTATGGCGTGTATGAAGGCGTCGTCGGAACGCTGCTGACTGCCAACTGCCAGAATCGCATCGGCAGAACGGACAGCTTTCACAAGCTTCTGGCCTTCAGCAATGGTAAAGGTCAGCGGCTTTTCCAGGTATACATCCTTGCCTGCGCTGATCGCATCGGTAGCCATGTGGTAGTGCCAGTGATCCGGTGAAGCAATCACAACCGCATCAATATCTTTCCTATTGAGAAGGTCTTTGTAATTATCATAGGTTTTTACATCTGACTTTTCTCCGATCTCTTCATAGTACGCTTTTACACGGGCTGCAAAACGCTCTTTTTTTATTCCATACACATCGGACCCAGCAACTACTTTTACCCCTTTTATCTTCATGAAACTGCCCGCCAGAAACATGGTTTGTCGCCCAAGGCCAATGAAGCCCAACCGCAGGGTGTCCGATGGAGCAGATATTCCGCAACCGGGAATGAGTGTCAGGCCAGCTACTCCAGCCAATGTAGTGCCCAAAAAAGCTCTTCTGGAGAAAGTGTTTTTTTTGCTCATGCTTTTAATCGTTGTTAGTTTATAAAAGAGTTAATTTAATCAATCTACAGTTCCGGACATTGGGATTTACAATACGGTTTCCTGCTGCTTGTAGAAACAATGATTGCATATCTTTATCTACTAACAAAAATAGCTGAATAATCTTAATAGACAAATAGTTTATGCAAGGAGTAATAATAAAAAATTAGGCACAGCAGGTTCAGGAGTAATGCCCCGGATGTTAAACTGTTCGGAAAAATAAATAGAAATTCAAAGGAATTTGTGTAAGTTTGGTCGTCCTTATCATCATATGCCAGATAATGGGAAAAGCAATCGTAAAACTGAATATCGCCACCTATGCCTATGAAGAATATGTGGTAGAGGTGCCCTGTGAAAAAGATGATGTCGATGATCTGATCATTGCCCGTGCCTGGAAACAGTTGAAGGAGGAGGAGGGAGGATCGCTCCCTTACGGCCACCGGAAGGCAGAAATTATCAAGAGAATCGACTAGTGATTGAATGATATATATAATTTGAAGGAGAATTGATTATGGCAGGGATTGTCTCTATGGTGAAATCGGGATTTACAACAGATGGGTATTACAGATCTATGAACGAGGCTCTCAGGCGATTGAATGAGGAGTATACGATGCTGCATTACCCCTACTATGTAAATGAGGATGACGGCTTTTATACTGCACAGAAGAACCTGACTGATTATTGCATCAAACAGTTGCCTGCGGTTGAGGGGAGATCGGTGCTGGAGATCGGTTGTGGGAATGGGGTACAGTCGATCTATATCCTGCAGAAGTTTGCACCCTCTTATGTTAAAGGGGTTGATCTGAATGATGCGAATATTGAGATTGCAAATGGTGAGGCAGAAAGACTTGGTTTGAAAGAAATTGAATTCGAAGTGGGGGATGCGCAGAACCTGAGCGAGATTCCGGACGGGTCGTTCGATTTTGTGGTGAACATTGAGAGCGCCTTTCACTATCCGGATAAACCTGCATTTTTAAGTGAGGTACGGCGGGTCTTGAAACCTGGCGGATATTTCCTGATTGCTGATATTTTGAAGCGGCCACGGAAGAGTCAGCCATTGCGCCGGTCATGGAAAAAAAACATGCACCTGAACCACTGGACGGAAGAAGCTTATAATGAATCACTGATCGGGGCAGGACTTCATGTTGAAAAATTTGAAGATATCACTGACAATGTCATTAATGGGTTCAGGCGCTATCCATACTGGTTGAAGACGATGAGGAAGAAAAATATATTCAGTGACACACTGCTTAAAACATTCTACTCCGTTAATGTCGTGCTAAACATCCGGCTCCTTCACAAACGGCGGCAGTATGTTGTTATTTCCGGTAAGCAGGGTCCATTATAGTTGTCTGAGTGCTTTTCCAACAGGACCGCTGCCTTGCCAGCTGCCGCGGGATTCGACGGGCTGGAAGCGGGCGTAGAGCTCCTCTTTGAAACCTTTGAGTCGGCGCGTGGTGGTGATCGCTTCGTAATGTTTCCCATCCTTTTGGTGTGCAAACGCCACCATCTCATTGAGCGATTTCCAAACAGAAAAGGTGGCCTGCATGATCCACGGGCGTTCCCTGACCCCTTTGGTAAAGATCAGCCCCGGTGCTTCTTCAAGCGATCGGCTCACAGCGCCAACCCGTTTCCAGAACGGGATATAGTACCGCATTTTCAGGGTGGCCCGGGTGAGCACAACGATCAATGGATTTCCGGGAAGCGGTTCTGCCGGACGAAAGGGTTCCTTTTTCGACCACTTTCCCCGGCTTTTTATGGGATAAAGGAAGAGCGAGTAGACCTCTTCGGTATGTGTTCTGAAGGCGTTCATTATCGCTGAGAAGCGCTCAGCCGTGCATACTACTTTTGAGTAAAGTTTGTGAATGCCGAATATTGGTTCATTCGATTCGTATTTGTCCTATTTAGACAAAAATAGCTATTTTTGACTCTTTATGGCGAAAACAGATAAAGAGATACTGCTGGAGATCATGGCCGGGGCCTTTCGTGAAAGTGACCGGTTGAGGCCTATTCTCAGGAAAGGGAAAACTGAGAAAAGACTGAAAATCATGTCTTCCTATGCATACGACCTTGCAGTGAAGGTCAACGGTGTCTACCTCTCGGAAGATAAAACCACAGCGATTGTTTACTGGCAGCAGAGCAAGTACAAGAAGTCGCTGACAGATCACCTGAAATATGCGTGGATGTTCCTGCGGACCATCAAACTGCATAAGCTTTTTGAAACGGCAAAGCGCGAAAAGTACGTGGAAAGCAGGCGGCCCAAAATCGACGATTACATCTATGTTTGGCTGCTGGGGAAGGATCCCGCTACGAACAGCATTCGCGGATTGGCCGATATCAGGGACCATCTGAACGACATTTCACGCAGTCTGGGAGTTCCGATTCTCATCGAAACCACAGTTGAAAAATTACTGAAACTCTACAGGTACGTCGGATTTGAGGTGTACGATGAGTTTTTCGATGAAACCATTGGTATGCCGGTCTATTTTTTGAAAAAAGAGGTTCCGAAATAGATTTATTCTTTTTCCTTCTCCAATATCACCCTCGTACGCGGCAGACACTCCGGATAATTCTTCTGCAGGTATTCTATCAGTTTCTCCCGTACGTATACCCGCAGGTCCCAGGCGGAGGATGAATCTCCGGAGCTCATCAGCGCCCTCACTTCAACTGTCTTCTCCGTGGCATTGGTCACCTGAAGTACATTTACCTTGCCATCCCAGTTTTCATCCGTTTTCAGAATGCGGGTCAGCTCCTCCCGCAACTTGTCGAAAGGCACGGTATAATCTGTATAGATAAACACGGTCCCCAGGATCTCCGCCGACTCCCGTGTCCAGTTCTGAAAGGGTTTTTCAATAAAGTAGGTCGTGGGAACAATCAGTCTGCGCTTATCCCAGATGCTCACTACAACGTAGGTAAGGGTAATCTCCTCGATCCGTCCCCATTCGCCTTCAACAATAACAACATCATCGAGTCGTATTGGCTGTGCAAGGGCGATCTGGAAACCTGCCAGCATATTCCCGAGAAGCTTCTGTGCGGAGAGTCCGAGGATGATACCGGCCACACCGGCAGATGCGAAAAGGCTGACACCAACCTTGCGGATTCCCTCAAAGGTCATCAGGGCAATTGAAAGAGCTATGATGATTACAATAGCTATCAGGATGCGCTCAATGATCCTGAACTGGGTGTGCACCTTCCGGGCCTTGAGGTTGTCTTTTTCGTCGGAGTCGTAATGCTTTAGGATCAGGTTCTTTCCGAGTCCGATAACTTTGATAAGCAGCCAGGTAATTGAAAAGATAATCAACAGGTTGATGAAATGGTTCAGGTGCTGAAAAAAATCGATCTCTGTCTCCACCGATGAGATGATGATGCTTATCGCGATACTTACTAAGAGCAAAACTATAGGCGTTCTGAATTTTTTATGCGTATCTATTTCCAGAAGGTTGTCTTTCCGGTGACTGAATCGCTTCAGCAGTTGTATCGTAATAAGATAAATTGTTATGCCCAATACCAGGGTAATACTGCTGATTAGCAGGATGTTCTGCCAGTTTTCACTGTTTTGTTCAAGTAGGTCGTTTAACATAGGTTGCTTTTATTTTTAATATGTTCAGCAATTTACATCTTTCATAATACTTTGGAGGAATTTTACTTTCTTTTTTTAACCAGATTTTTTACGAACTGTTCCCAGGCACCAGATATAATTCCCGAAGTCTCTGCTGCAGGATCATACTCAATAACTGAGACTCCTGTTACCATGGCAGGAACGAAGGTTTCTGAGAAGGGGATACGTGCGATGGTAGGGATGTTCCTGGCCTGAAGAAAGGTGCTTATTTCGTTGGTTAGCTCCGGCTGCAGATCATGTTTGTTGATCATTGCATAAGCAGGGATATCGAAGGAGCCGATCAGCTCAACGATCCGCTTCAGGTCATGCAAACCCGACCTGCTCGGTTCGGTAACAATGATCGCCGCATCGGTGCCGGTCAGCGATGAGATCGCCGCACACCCTATCCCCGGAGGTCCATCATTGATGATCCATGCAGCATTCTCCTTCCTGGCGATATTCCTGGCTTCGGTCCGCAATACAGCGACGAGCTTCCCCGAATTTTCCTCGCCTGGTCCCATCTCCGCGTGCACCAGCGTTCCCATGCGCGATCCGGAAACGAACCAGTGGTTGTTAAGGCTTCTCGCCGAAGTTATCGCCCCCTCCGGACAAATGCGTTCACACAGTCTGCACCCTTCGCATTTAAAAGGATCGATGGTTAAACCGCGCGTATCCTCCTTCCTGATCGCATCAAACCGGCAGTACTCCGCACAGATTCCGCATTGGCTACACTGTTCAGGGTTGATTGTTGCGAGCCAGGCACCTTCGAAAACATGCCGCTCTTTTTCAACAGGATCAAAAACCAGGTGAAGATTGGCCGCATCCACATCATTGTCGCAAAACACTGCATTTTTCACAATGGAGGCCAGTGCAGCCGTGATGCTTGTCTTTCCTGTCCCGCCTTTCCCGCTGAGCACGGTAATCTCCTTCATATACATCTCCTTTTGTCTTTGCACCGTAGAAATTGCTAATTCCAATGATGAGGGGTTCATGCTTTCAGCTGCATTAAAATGGTTCCGGCAATGCGTTCCAGTTGAACCCGTACAGGCTCCGGAACCGCTATCAGCATCGTCTGCAGGGTGGATCCGATCTTTAGCTTCCCCTCCATAATGGATCCCTCCAGAAAGCCCGATCTTCCCCTAACGCCCGATCTTCCCCTAACGCCCGATCCTACCCTAACGCCTGATCCGTTCATCATATCCGATTCATCCATCATGCCCGATCCATTTGTCACCCTGTAGCTGTTCACCTCTCCAATTTCATCTCTGGTTTCGCTGATCGCGTTATCTTCGCAGGCTACCAGACATGCACCGCACGAGTGACAAAGTCCGGCATTGATCTCAGCTTTTCTGTTAGCAGTCCTTCGGCCAGCTCCTTAGCAGGAAGCTGCGACGCTCCCACGAATACATTTACTCCATGCTGATTAAATATCTGAATGGCTCTTTGTCCCATGCCTCCGGCGATAATATCCGTTGCCCCCTGCTCCGCCAGCCATTTGGGTAATACACCCGGCTCGTGGGGTGGGGGAGTCAATCTCTCTTCAGAGACAATTGTGCCATCTTTAGCTTTCATCAGGATAAAGAATTTACAATGTCCGAAATGGGTATCCAACACACCATTTTCATCGGTTGGAACTGCAATTTGTTTTGTCATTTTAATTTATTTGTCTGTCTGTAATGCATAAATATGTTGTTGTATACCTGGTTGTTATTGTCTATGTACCGGTATACACCAGTTACTTTTTTAATTGTAGTCTTTTTGAGGGTTGCAACTTTTTTCCTTGCCTTAACCTTCTCACTGACTGAAACTCCCACCGGGGACCGAGCTCTCTTTGTTGATCAGAATCCTCTGTCCGGTATAGATTCTTTTTGTAATTCAGAAGCTTCCTCCGGGACCGAAAACTCCTCCGGATCAGAATCCTCTGTCGGGTCCAGATTCTCTTAGCTGATCAGAAACCCCTGTCGGGATCTAAAACTGCTCCGAATCAGTAGTCTCTTCCCTGACCAAATCCCCGACCGGCGCCCCGACCAGTTCCGCCCGCACCTCTGCCGGCACCACGACCCGCTCCACCGGCACCTCGCCCGGCACGGCTTCCAAAGCCACTACCACGGTTTCTGCCTTTCCACCATCCTTGTCCTAAGCGAAATCTCCTGCCGCGACCACCTCTCAGGTCATCATCTTCGAGGTTCGGATCATTGTCTCTCTCCGGATTGCATTTTCCTAATGCTCTTCCTGTTCGTGAACCCTCACCATTGGGTCCTGTTCTGTCAAATCCTGGCATAATCTTACGTTTTAATGGTTTGTAACTATGTATTAACTATGAGTTCAATTTCTTGATCACATCCTCCACCGTCTGGTTCTCATCTTCAATAATCACCATCTGTATTTTGAGTCTGTCGAGGATATCCTTTGCCTTCGGACCGAAATCGCCCGAAATTACTCTTCCTGCTCCGAGTTCGAAGGCGAATTCAGCGGCTTTCTGACCGGCGCCATGGCCATCATCCACATGAAAATTTTCGTGAAATGTTGCCTTTTTTGTTTCGTGATCGTACAGGCAAAACCATGCTGCCCTTCCAAAACGAAGATCGAAAGGGGCAGAAAGTTTTTTATCCGTTGCTGTAATAATGGTTTTCATATCTATGGTTTATTTAAAGTATAGTTTTTTGATTCGTTGTCAATTTCATTCTTTCTCAAGGTAATAAGTGGCCTCACACAATATATTTATTTGCAAGGTATTCTCTGTTTAAATATTATGGTTCAGTTTGATTTACATTTCCGGTGCTCTTTCCGCCACAGAGAGGACAAGTGTGACTATTCGTTTTATCCGGACGAGTAAATCTTGCGTTACACTGGTAACAGATTTTCCAAGTCTCATCCATTATCGCGTTCCCGTAGCTGGTTACCAAAGGCCTGGACTCAGCCAGTGCTGTTGCTATCTTTTGACGGGCACTTTCATAGATCCGGGCAAATGTTGGCCTTGAAACCCCCATCAGCTTACTCGCCTGCAAGTGGTTCATCCGGTCATAATCGGCCAGTTTTATCGCTTCATATTCTTCATATAGAAGGGTTACCCCCTCCTGGTTGTTGTGCTGAACGCCATAGGGACGGTAGCCTTTAAACCCCGGCGGGGCTACTACTTTTCTTGGTTTTCTTCTTCTTGGCATTATTTTGTGTTCAGTCCACTAGTGAATTCATTTTAGTCTGTTCATAATCTCCTCCTGTTCATAATCTCCTCCTGCTCATAATCTCCCTCCGTTCGTATTCTCCCCTTGTTCACGAACTTCTCGGCCCGCACAGTCAGTTCAGCAATATTTCAAATCTGCAAATACCTTTAGAGCTGCAAAAGTATTAATCAGTCACTTGACCCTACAAATATAATGAGAATAATCTCATAATAAAAATATATCGCACATTTATACCCAAATTTTATTTTTGTAACTTCGGCAGATAATAAATCCTTGCTGCAATGAAGAAATTTTATTACCCATTAACAGTTACATCATTCTTGCTGCCGATCCTGCTGCTTTCATTTATCAGGAACAAGCCGCAACAGGAAGATCCATTTAAACGTGCCGCAAGACAGTATGAAGAGTTCTGCATCGGCTGTCATTTTAATCCGGATGAATTCCTGGAAAAGGATTGGATTGAAGAAAAAACGGTTGAATCGGCTTTCACAAGTATACGTTACGGCATGGAGGACATCGGTATGCCGGCCTTCAGGCGGGGAATATCAGATGATGATATCCTGAACCTGGCCAATTATATTATTAACATGGGAGGTGATCCGGGCTCAATGGCCCAGAGCGGAAAGGGCAAAATGTACCGGTCAGAATCGTTTTCCTACGAGGCTGTAACAGTTGTCGACAACCTGGATATCCCCTGGGGGATGACCTGGCTACCCGGCGGAGACATGTTGGTTGCTGAACGGTCGGGAATACTCTACCGTATCGGTGCCAATGGAAAACGGACAGAGATATCGGGCGTTCCCCCGGTATATGAATATGGCCAGGGAGGATTGCTCGATATTGAACTGCACCCCGATTATGAGGAGAACGGATGGTTGTATATCACCTATTCCTATTATGCCGGCAAAACGTTGAATGATGGCGGAAGCACTGCTTTGATGCGGGCCAGGCTTAAGAACAATGCGTTGATCGATCAGGAGAACCTGTTTAGGGCAACTCCGACCGAAAAGCGAGGGGCGCATTATGGATCGAGGATTGAGTTTGACCGGGATGGGTATCTGTTCCTTACGGTGGGTGACAGGGGAAGGCAGGAGAATGCCCAGGATATTACCAATTATTCGGGTACGGTTCACCGGCTGATGGATGATGGTGCCATACCTCCCGACAATCCGTTTGTTAACCGGCCGGATGCTGTGAGATCGATCTATAATTACGGTCACCGGAATATCCAGGGCCTTGCCTTGCATCCTGAAACAGGCGATCTTTGGTCGCATGAGCATGGTCCGCGCGGTGGTGATGAGCTGAACATTGAATTGCCCGGCAGGAACTACGGATGGCCGGAGATTACTTTCGGAATTAATTATAACGGTACGATTATTACCGAGGATACTGCACGCGCCGGCATGGAACAGCCGGTGATCTACTGGGATCCGTCGATCGCTCCCTGCGGAATGGATTTTATTGAGGGGGATGTCTACCCGGGCTGGGAGGGTGACCTGCTGGTTGGATCATTGCGGTTTAAGTATGTGCTTCGGTGCGAAATGGAGAACGATAAAGTGCTTCACCAGGAGAGACTGGTAGAGGGACTTGGAAGGGTAAGAAATGTGAAGCAGGGTCCGGATGGATATATCTATGTCGCTGTTGAACGGCCCGGAAGCATTGTGAAGCTGGTGCCCCGGTAAAAAAAAAGACTGTCAGCTCGTGACAGTCTCTTTATTAGATTTTGGTGAATTCTCTGCGGAATGCGCCTGGGCTTTTTAAGATATTAAATGTTTGGCATTTCAATTCTTTGGCATTCCGGTTATTCAACCTTTCTGAATCCCATTAAGAGATTTTGATCTCTTTGGGTGGTTTTGGTTTTACCTCATCCTTTTTGGGCAGCCTGATATTCAGTATGCCGTCGTTGTATGAAGCCTTGATCTTCTCAGCATCAACGATATTCTCCGGCACAGTGAATGAACGTTGGAATGATTGGTAGCTGAACTCCCTGCGGGTGATTTTTTCTCCCTCTTTCTCCTCTGATTCATTCTTACGCTCTGAACAGATCGTCAGACGACCATTTTCGTAATTCAGATGAAAATCATCCTTTTTCATACCCGGTACCGCAACTTCCAGCATGAATTCGTTATCATCCTCTTTGATGTTCACTGCCGGCAACGTTGAGTTGGTACTTGCAAAGTTCGAGTTGTTCCAATCCATCACATCACCTTCAAAAAATCTATCGAGTAATGAAGGAAATGATGGTGCATAGTTGTTTGTTAATCTTGCGAGTGTCATGGTTATTCCCTCCTTTAATTTTAGTTAAACATAAATTTATTTTCTACCCACCTATGTTCAAATTAAATGCCAAAGGAGCGGGGATTGAGTTGGTGCATGTTTTTAAAGTATTGTAAATCAATAGATAAAATATATTTGGTTGGTTTTGGTACCATCAATCGTTCAGATGTAAATATGACAATACGGCATGCTTATCAATAAAAGAATGACAATATGACAAAAACACACAGACATGGCGCTCCTCTGGAGCTGGAGGTTCCATGTGGGCCATCGGTCTACAGACATGGCGCTCCTCTGGAGCTGGAGGTTCCATGTGGGCAATCGGTCTACAGACATGGCGCTCCTCTGGAGCTGGAGGTTCCATGTGGGCAATCGGTCTACAGACATGGCGCTCCTCTGGAGCTGGGGGTTACATGTGGGCAATCGGTCTACAGACATGGCGCTCCTCTGGAGCTGGGGGTTCCATGTGGGCATTCGGTCTACAGACAGTATACTCCTAACGGAGCATTTCCAGCTCTGTTAGGAGTGCAATGTCTGTAGCAGGAACGATACAACCGAAGCTGATAAGCCCCGCCAGGGGCGACATGTCTAGCCCCAGCGGGGCAGCATGTCTGTAGCCGGAATATCCCATGGAACCTGGATAAGCTCCGTTAGGGGCGCCATGTCTGTACAGAAATATTCCTAATAGAATATTAAAATAATTATCGTATCTTCGCGCCTCGATTTAAAGAGGAAGACGGCGATCCGAGTTTTTGTATACCGCGCAAGCGTTCCCGGCCACGGGGTAAAATCCGATCATCTTTATCACCACCTGCCTTTTCGGATCGGAATACATAAACATAAATGGATTGAACCCCATAAGGTTAGAGTAATGGATTTGGGTATCCCTGAAAGCATCGGATCAAAGTTGCCGGTAAGCAAAGGATCTTATTTGTTGAAGAACAATGGATTTAAGTTTTATCTAAAACAATGAACGAAGATTTTCATGGGTGATCGAACCAATTTTTTCGTGAGAGTACCGTAACAAGGTTCTTTTGCAGGCATTGGACCCATGTTTCATGTAAGCGCGTGATAAATATTATCTGTATGTACTTCATGAATGTTCATCATCTAATCTTCGGGAGATTCTCCACAAAATTTTGAAAAAATGGTATTATTTAATGAAATGGGACTGGATGATCCCATATTGAAGGCAGTGGGTGAATTGGGTTTCACCGAACCGACGCCCATCCAGGAGAAGGTTATTCCGCACCTTATCGGGGAAAAGCAGGACCTGATCGCCCTGGCGCAGACCGGCACCGGAAAAACCGCTGCTTTCGGTCTTCCTTTGATCCAGAACGCCGACATGAGCGATCCCTCGGTACAGGCCCTTATTCTCTGTCCGACCAGGGAGCTCTGCATGCAGATCACCAGCGACCTGCAGGATTTTTCAAAGCACACCAAAAATTTTAATGTGATCCCGGTATACGGCGGGGCACCGATCGACAAGCAGATCCAGAAGATCAGGCGGGGCGCGCAGATTGTCGTGGGAACGCCCGGCCGCGTGCGCGATCTGATCGAGCGGAAGATCCTGAAGATCGAAAAAATCCGCTGGCTGGTGCTCGACGAGGCCGATGAGATGCTTCAGATGGGTTTCAAGGAGGAGCTCGATGCCATTCTCAGGGGAACGCCCGAAGGCAAGCAGACGCTGCTCTTTTCCGCTACCATGCCGCAAGGGGTCTACCGCATCGCCAATGATTATATGAACGCTCCGCTCGAGATCTCGGTCGGCACGAAAAATGCCGGTGCCGAGAACGTGGAGCATGAATACTACATGGCGCAGGCGAAAAACCGGTACGAGGTGCTGAAGCGGATCGCCGATATGCACCCCGATATTTATGGTATCGTCTTTTGCAGAACACGGCAGGAGACAAAGGATGTGGCCGAAAAGTTTATGAATGACGGATACAATGCCGATGCGTTGCACGGTGATCTTTCACAGGCACAGCGCGATTATGTGATGAACCGTTTCAGGAAGAGACAGTTGCAGATGTTGGTGGCTACGGATGTGGCGGCACGCGGACTGGATGTGAACGACCTGACGCATGTGATTAACTACAACCTGCCCGACGACCTGGAGGCGTATATCCATCGCAGCGGGAGGACCGGCAGGGCGGGGAAGAGCGGGACCTCGATCACCATCATTCATACCCGTGAAACTGGTAAAATCAGAGAGCTCGAGAGAATAACGAAAAAGAAATTCACGCGGGTAATGGTTCCCGGCGGGAAGGAGATCTGTAAAAAGCAGTTATTCAACCTGGTGAGCAACATGGAGAAGGTGGAGACAGCCGACAGGGAGATCGATCAGTTTCTGCCGGAAATTTATAAAAAGCTGGAGTGGCTAAGCAAGGAGGAGCTGATTAAGAAATTTGTATCTGTGGAGTTCAACCGGTTCCTGGACTACTATAAAAATGCACCCGATCTGAATGTGGAGGCGGACAGGCGCGGTGACAGGAATGAGAGAAATGACTGGAGAACGGATCGTACTGGTAACAGGAGCGGACAGCTTGACAGACGGAGCAGAGGTGCTGTAAACCGGGGTGGAAGTGATGTTAGCCGGGGTGGAAGTGAAACCAGCCGGAGTGACGGTACCGAAAGATGGGGTGAAAGTACTGCCAGGAGGGGTGACCGGAATGAATGGTCGGAGAGTTTTGGAGACCGTGCATCAAGGAAAGAGAAGAGAAGCAACCGGAGCGATATTCGCAGTTCAGGAACCGAAAGTGAACAAGGGGGAAGGCAGGGAGAGAGCGGCTACTCTCGCTTCTACATCAACCTGGGAAGCAAAAACGATGTGAACCCTGTGAAGCTGATCGGCCTCCTGATGGATACCACTAACAACCGGCAGATCAATGTCGGTAAGATCGATATCATGAAAGGATTTTCCTTTTTTGAAGTTGAGAAGCAGCACGAGGATCTGGTCTACAGGTCATTCAGCCGCGATATCAGGCACGATGGCACCAAAGTGAAGGTGGAGATCTCAGAGGGAAAACCAGAAAATGCAAAGCGCGGTGCTGCCATTAGGGACTGGAAAGAGAGCGAGGCGTTAAACAGCTATTCCGGATTCAAGAAAAAGGACAGCTATACATCCGACAGCAAAAAGAAGTCGGGCGCTAAGAAAAAACACCGCAAAGGCGTTAGCCGGAAATAGACTGTCAACAAATCACTAAGCTACCGTTGCTCGGCTTGCTCTGTTCAGCGATTCATTCTCCCAAATAATCGAACTCGCGCTATATGCATCTTCGGTAAGATATGCTATTGGCCGACCAGATACTTTATCCTGGCCTTCACCTCAACATTGTCCCGAATCGATTCATCGATCATATCCAGTTGAATATCAAATTTATATCCCGGCTCACCGTCCTGCATCAGCACGATGGAGTTCATAATCAGCGTCGCTTCGGCTGCATCCCTGGAAGCCGACAGCGCAGCGGTCATCACCGCCTCCGGATCCTCAACAGCCGTTAATCCAAGAAATTCCGCTGCCTTCGTCCTGTTCAGTAACTGCGGATCGCCCGACGCAATCGCCCGTGCCCGTTCTACCAGCGTTTCGTCGGCCACCCCGAAGGTGCTGCTCACGATCAGTCCCCAATACCGCTGCCAAGGATCATCCGAACCCAACGCAACAAGAATGCCCTCTTTCGCCTGGTCAAAATCCTGCAACTGCAGGTCCGCAATAGCCATATAACCAGCAATCTCATCAGCGTGTGCGCGCCCGAAAGCGACCGGATTCCCAAACGCATTTTTGATCAGGTGATGTTCCGGATAAAACGAAAGATCGGGCATTCCCGAAGCCCATTTATTCAGTCTTCCCCGCATCTCCTCCAGCACCTCTTTATACGCGGGATCGCCGGATAGATCGGTCGTTTCGTATGGATCCGCCGCCAGGTCGAACAGCAATTCGGGCGACCGCGGTCTGAAGAATTGCGATTGCACCTCATTGAGTTCGCCCTGCTTAAATAGTTCGAGCCACTCCTGGTAGGCGAGCTGGATGTACCTGTAATTGTTCATCAATCCGTCATAATTAAACGGCTGGTAACTCCTGATATACTTGTAGTCCCCTTTTCGCAGCGACCGCACCATGTCATATTTCTCATCGAACCGGTCGGCATACCCAAAGGTCTCATCCCTGCTGTTTACCTCACTGGCTTTCACCCCTTTGCCCACGAATGGCTTCCCATCGATCCCC
Organism: Bacteroidales bacterium; assembly: GCA_040903745.1. Taxonomy (GTDB): domain Bacteria; phylum Bacteroidota; class Bacteroidia; order Bacteroidales; genus M55B112. The sequence continues at coordinate 13,876 of JBBDUV010000018.1, forward strand.
TCCGGAATCTCAACTCCGGCCAGGTTCAATACGGTGGGTGCGAGGTCAATAAAACTCACAAACCCCTCTGCATCGCTTCCCGGTTTGAAATCGACCAGGTGCTTGTACTTTTCCGGGATATGCATCACCATTGGCACATGCAATCCGGTCTCGTATATATATCCTTTGCTCCCCGGCAGCACGCCACCATGGTCGCCATAGTAAAAAATGAACGTCCGGTCGAGCAGGCCTTCAGCCTTCAATTCCGCGATCACCTCTCCCACCTGGCGATCCATCTCCATGATCTTATCGCGGTAAAAGGCATTGGTATACTCGAACAGCTCTGTTTCCGGGTGGTTAGGAAAAATCTCAAAGGAGGCCGCATCGGTCTGAACCGGTCTGTTTTGCATCTGCTCTTCGGTGAAATGGAGCCTGCTCTCGTGGGTGGTTGTAAAATTGATCACATGAAAAAACGGCTGTCCCTCCGCACGGTTTTTCCAGGTGGCTTTTCCCGACGATTCATCCCATACACTGTCGCTTTTGATGATGTTGTAATCCTCTTTCACATTATTGGTTGTATAGTAGCCGGCTGAACGCAGGTAGGCCGGGAACATCTCGAGTCCGTCGGGCATCGGGACGATCTGTATCTTCCTGTGGAAATTCGAACCGATGCGCGGACCGTAGCAGCCGGAGATAATCGTTGAGCGCGCGGCACTGCAGACCGGGGAATTCGAGAAGGCATGCCTGAAGATCAGTCCGTGTTCGGCCAGCTGGGCGATATGGGGCGTTTCGGCACCGTCCTCGTCGAACATTTTCAGGTAGTGCATGGAATTGTCTTCCGAAGTGATCCATACAATATTGGGTGGCGGAAGATCCTTTTCACTGCTGCTGCAGGAGCAAAGTAGGGTGATTGCGGTAAGGGTAATAATTGTGAGATGGGTTAAAATTTTCATTCTTGTATTTTTATTTCGCTAACTGATTGTGGTTACAATGAGCCGTAAAGATAATAAAAGCATAGGTAAAAGCGCGATTTTCATATGCAGCAGGTCTGTCTGTCCTGATATTTTTACATACACTTAGCGTAAAAATTACGTTAAGTTTGGTATTTGAAAATGATTGATATACATTTATCCTGAAATTGTAAAAGTGACTTTCGATAATGTCCACGATGCTCTTGCGTATTTAATTTTAACGGTATTTTTCGACATAGCGGACCAGGTAGTGAGCTAAATGTGTTCGGTTGAGCGAAATGCTTAAGAAAAAATGTAGTGTGAGGCAACAACCGGAACGAGGTGGAGCTTAAGGGTCCGGCGAAGGAGAACGAATAATTCACTTGTAGTTTGAATTAAGTTTAAAGAACTATTTACCAACTAAATAAAGAATTTATATGAACCAAAGCGAAGGTAATAAAAGGTTTATCATGGCGATTACCCTGGTAGCCACACTGGGAGGATTGTTATTTGGATACGATACGGCTGTGATCTCAGGAGCCGTTAAATCCCTGCAGGCATTTTTTATCGACAGCCTGTACGAATCGACCGAGACCGCAGCCCAGGTGGTTGTACAGTTCAGAATAGTTGTCTCATTGGTTGTGTTTATTCTACTGGCTGCTATTAGCGGACTGCTTCTTAAAATGTTCGGCAGGAAGAAAGGTGGGATCATCAGCATCATTTTGCTGATTGCTGCTGCTGTTCTCCTTATGTTTACCTTTAATGCTCCACCGGAGCTGAACCAGGAGACCGCCAATTCATTAAAAGGCTTTACCATTTCAAGTGCGCTGGTAGGATGTATTATCGGAGGTTCACTGGGTGGTTTTATCAGTCAGACCATAGGGCGAAGGAACGGGATGATCACTGCGGCCCTTCTCTTTACAATCTCGGCGATCGGATCGGCCCTGCCTGAAGCATTGAATTTTATGGGATCCGAGGTCATTATCTCATTTATCTTTTACCGCATTGTTGGTGGAATAGGGGTTGGTATGGCGTCGATGTTATCGCCCATGTATATCGCCGAAATTGCACCTGCGAAGATTCGCGGTAAGCTGGTCTCCTGGAACCAGTTTGCGATTATCTTCGGGATGCTGGTGGTCTATTTTGTCAACTATTTTATTTCCCGCCTTGGAGATGATACCTGGCTGAATGAAGTTGGCTGGCGCTGGATGTTTGCTTCCGAAGTTATTCCTGCTGCACTTTTCCTTTTCTTCCTGCTCTTTGTGCCTGAAACACCAAGGTTTCTTGTGATGAAGGAGCGGCCCGCTGATGCGTTGAAAATTCTGAATAAGATCACCGGATCATTGAGGGCGGAGCAGGTGTTGTCGGATATAAAGGAGTCACTAAAGGAGAAAAGGGCCCCATGGCTGTCGTATGGTGGACTGCTGATCGTCATAGGTATCTTACTTTCTGTATTTCAGCAATTTGTAGGGATCAATGTGGTGTTGTATTATGCTCCTGAAATTTTCAGAAACATGGGAAGTGCGACCGATACCGCACTCCTTCAGACGGTCATTGTCGGTGGCATCAATCTTACCTTCACGGTAATTGCCATCAATACGGTTGATAAGTTTGGCCGTAAGCCACTGATGATTATTGGAGCGCTCGGGATGGCCGTTAGCATGTTTCTGCTGGGCTTCTCCTTCTTCTTTCAAACGGTTGGACTGGGTACGCTGATATTCATGCTGCTGTACACTGCCTCTTTTGCCATGTCCTGGGGACCGGTAACCTGGGTGCTGCTCTCTGAAATATTCCCCAATAAAATCAGGGGTGTTATGTCGGTGGCCGTTGCAGCACAGTGGATTGCAAATCTTGTTATATCATGGACCTTCCCAATCATGAATGATAATACCTGGCTTACCAGTATATTTAACCATGGATTTTCATACTGGATCTATGGAATCATGGGTGTACTGGCCGCACTTTTTGTCTATAAACTGGTGCCGGAAACAAAGGGAAGAACCCTGGAGGATATGGAACATTTGTGGATCAGGAAAAAGAAGGCAGCACAAGTCGAATAGATCTTGACTGTCCATAATGTCCGGTATTTGGTTTGCAGTAAAAATTTTAAATCCTCGAGTTGTATACTGCTTTATAAAGTTTATGCACGCCCTGGCCGCCGTACTTGCGTACTAAGGCAGGCGGGCCCCTTTAAATGCGATTACAGACATTGATCCCGAGCATTGACTTCGCCGGACCTCCTGCGATGGGTCTGATCCGGTTATTCTGTTTTATTGAAAGTACAATTGGGTTCAATAATGGGTATTATCAGGTAAACTATTCTCATGCAGAGCATGGCAATACAAAAAATTATTACAATATTTGGATGCACCAAAAATACTTGATACATGGATATGAATATTTCAAACGACTCACGAATTATTTTAACCCTGGATGCGGGGGGCACCAATTTTGTCTTTTCTGCCATCCAGGCCAATAAAGAGATTTTAAAACCCATCCGTAAACCTGCAAATTCCGATAATCTGGAGCTGCTGTTAAGCAATGTTATTGAAGGCTTTGAGGAGGCCACGAGTAATATCCCCGGTAAAGCCTCTGCGATCAGCTTTGCTTTTCCCGGTCCGGCCGATTACCCCCTGGGCATTATTGGTAACCTGCCAAATTTTACTGCATTTACGGGTGGAGTGGCCCTCGGTCCGATGCTGGAGGATCACTTCGGAATTCCTGTATATATCAACAACGACGGAAATCTGTTTACCTATGGTGAAGCCCTGGCAGGATTTCTGCCTGATCTGAACCGGCGGTTAAAAGAAGCTGGCAGTATAAAGCAATATGATAGTCTGATAGGATTTACCCTGGGAACCGGGTTTGGCGCAGGGATCGTTATCAATGATCAGATGTTGCTTGGAAACAGCACCAGTGGTCCGGAGGTGCATAATACATTGAATGCATGGAACGAAAAATGGAACGCTGAGGAGAGCGTAAGCACCAGGGCCATTCAGCGGGTATATGCTGAGGAGGCTGACAAGAAGTTTGACGGGTCGTTGATGCCTAAGGATATATATAAGATAGCCAAAGGAGAAAAGCAAGGTAACCGTGAAGCTGCAATTGTATCTTTCAAAACTTACGGAAAAAGCCTGGGTAATTCCATTGCCAACGCCATGTCACTGATCGATGCCCTTGTGGTACTCGGGGGAGGAATAACAGCAGCGTGGGACCTCTTTGCTCCGGCTATGTTTGATTTGCTTAATAGCGAGTATACAGACTTCAGGGGAAACAGATCGCCAAAACTATCTTATAAGGTGTTTAATCTGGAGGATGAGAAAGAGTTTAACAGCTTTGCAAAAGGAAAGGTGGAGGAAATTACTGTACCCCGAAGTGGGCGCAAAATACAGTATGATGCCCTGGCCAGGAACGGGGTAGGGCTCTCTTCGATCGGGGGCAGTGAGGCAATCGCCCTGGGAGCTTACGCTTTTGCACTGCAGCAGTTGGATAGGTAGACAGATAATTCTGGTACCAGGTTGATGTTATATCCTCTCGGTCTATTTTGCGTTTTGGTAGCAGCAGAGAAAAGATGAATTATAGTTCTGGAAATTCTGTCAGGGCCTTATCATTCTGGCCCATTGAATTACTTTTCGGTCGCATGATAAATGCTTTTCTAAAATGAGTAAATAACACTCATCAGTCCTCTGAGATTGGACACCGGAGTGAGTGTCTGAGGGATGTAATTTACATCATAGTCACTTCCATAAGCTGCGGTTGTATATTCAAGTTCCAGCGCGATTTTCGTTTTATTGGAGATGAATATCAGCCGGGGTGAGACCCGCCATAGTGAAGCAATGTTGGTTCCGAGTCCGTACACAGGATTCCCCGGATTCGACATGGTCTCTTTGGTACCCTTGTTGCTGAGGATTCCACCAAAAATACCTGTCTTGACTTTGGTTCCATTGGTGTGCACCTCACCCCAGAGAGACAGGTTTTGAAGTGGGGTATAACTTTGCTGACCGGTAATGGGATTATCGATACTCTTTACTGCAAAGCCGCTGATAGACAAAACATCGGCAATGTTCTCCCCGTACCGTCCATGAAGTTTGATGGTAACAGGTCGAAGGGTGATTTTTGTGAATGCAATAGCTGTGAGGCCACTTACCTTTTCATTAACCTGGTGCGTCGTAAATAACCAATCGCTTGAAAGTCGTGGGACAACAGTTTTGTAAGCTATTCCGGCACCAAGTATCATGGAACTGCCTGCTTCTGTGTTTCCTGTATGATAGTGTGCTTGCAGATGCATATCAGGAACGGCCGAATTTCTTAAAAAGGTGGAGCTAATAAGTGTTTTGCTGTTGTCTGATGGATCAGGTCCACGCGTTGTAAAATCCCTTTGAGAAAGCGCTGCTGCCATGAAATGAACACTACCAAATGCATGGGTGAGTCGTATCTGTGGGTTCCTGGCAAAGGATTGTATTGGCACACCGGTGTTAAAAGAGATCGTTCCCGGAAAGCAGGCTGTTACAAACAGAGGATTCCAGAACTGTCCGGTAAGCAGTTCGGTATTTTCCCAATTGAGCTTGATCATTGCGTGTCTCAACCTGAATAGGTTGATATTGGCATTGCTTTGAGCAAAAAAATCGCCTTCAATGACCCCTGATGTTTTTGCACCGAAGGCATCCGGACCGGTAATCGAGATGGATAATCTTGACTGGACCGCCAGGAAGTTGAAGTTGGGTTGTGCATTGATATCCACATTGTCAATAGATAATGCTTCCGGGGATGGCCAGAGGAGGTAGTGTCCCTCTCTTGCTGCAACGGTTTGCCTTGAATCCCAAAAAAAATCGTTTTTAACAAATCCTGAGATTTTTACTCCAAAATCAGACTCTTTTTCCTGTGCGGAGGTTGATGTTCCTAAAAACAATCCTGTAATTGTGAGGGCAATAATTATCCTTCTCATAGTAATATTTTTTTATTTCTTTAGAATGAACTCTTCTCTCTCTATCATGATTCTAAATATTGCCTGATTCAAAAACGAGAATGACGCAATAGTTGACGTTTTGGTTTCGATGTACAAATATAGAGAACATTTTTACCAAGGCAGATCACAATGGCAGATCACAATGGCAGATCACAATGGCAGATCACAATGGCAGATCACAATTTATAATCTTTCCGGCGGGAACAGCCGCTCAATGAAATTTCTTTTTTTCTGTGGTCGACCCAACAATGAATTCAGATTATTCTCAGCCGTCAGGTTCCTGTCCCACAACTCAAGTGCCTTTTGGTAGCATATTGCTGCAGAATCGTACACTTCCCTATGCCGGTAAACAATGCCCAGGTTAGTAAAACTTACAGACATTCTCCGGTCAAGCTCCGCTTGCGCCTCAGTAATTTCATCAATGCGTGATTCAAGAAATTTCTCCCGCACTTCCGTCGAATACCCTTCAAGTCCACTGGTGAAATCGCCAATAATGGTTTGTTTGATCTGCAGTTCATCTAAATCCCCAAAATTTTCTTTCCAATTTTCATATATACGCATACTTTTACGCACAGCCGTTTCGGCCCTTGCTACCAGTGAGTCGCGTTCCCAGTCGTCATAATATTCACCAAAAATTCCCAGTGTAAGCCACGCCGCCGCCCTGTTGTTGTATATCACCCCCAATTCGAAGGAAGAGGCGTAGTGATTCGTTGATGTATAGATCGACTCAATGGTATCCATCAGCTGAAAAACCGAGTCAAACTGATTCAAAGCGGCAAAGTTGTTGTACTCTTCATAGAGCTCCCGCGCCGGTTTGATTCTTGGATCCACAGACGCCTCCTGGTCCCTGTAGTATTTACGCGAGATAACTATGGCTATTATAACAAGAACACCCATTGTAATAATGAGTGTTCTTGCCGGTTTGCTTATTCGAACCATTAAGAATGTACATTTTCTACCAGGAATTTACGGATTTCGACCGGTGTTTCCTTTGTCATTTTCGATACAACAATATTCACTATGATGGCCAATGGTGCTCCAAAGATGGCAAAGTACCAGGCCTCCAGCCAGTAGCTGATAAATTCATGTGCTGGTAGTACAGCCCCCATTTTTCCGGCAATAAAGTAGGTCAGCGCCACAACAGAAACCAGTCCTCCGGCTATCAGACCCGCAATGGCGCCCTGCCTGTTCGATCCGCTCCACCATATTCCAAGGAGGAACAGCGGGAAGATGGTACAACCCGCAAGGGAGAAGGCAACAGCTACTAATTCTCCGATCAGGGCCAGTTCTGCCAGGGCAATTACTGTAACTATAATGGCCATCAGGATGGTTCCCAGCCTGGCGGCAATAAGCTGATTCCGGGGTTTGGCATCCGGATTTATTACTTTAACATAGAGGTCATGCGCAAAGGCGGATGACCCAGCCACAAGGAGTCCGGAGACCGTTGAAAAGGCAGCCGACACCCCACCTGCGGCCAGCAGGCCGACAATGAGCGGGTGCACATTTCCAAGTTGTGCGGTATATACTACGATTGCGTCTTTTGCCAACTTTCCTACTTCCGGGTTAGCAGAAAGGATCTTTCCAAACGCGGCGTAGGCAGGTGCGCTCCAGTAGAGAATGCAGATAAAAAAGAGTCCCCAGACAACCGACCAGCGGGCATCACTCGCTTTGGGAACCACATAGAAACGCTGGATCACATGTGGGAGTCCGGCGGTGCCCACCATCAGTGAGAAGGCAATAGCGATCCACTGAAAAAAGGTTTTTCCTGTTGCCGGATCCCACGGCATGGCGAATTCAGGAGCCGGCGACATGGCAAATTCATGGCCGAGGGAGTTGAATAGCTGACCGGTCTCTGCCAGCGGCACCCCGGAAACAATATCTGAAACTACTGAACCATAACCGATCTGGGGCAATAGCCAGAAATAGTCAAACTTGAAGGTCAAAATGAAGAGGGGGATCAGGAATGAAATGATGATGATTACATACTGGATCTGCATGTTTTTTGTCACCCCCAGCATTCCGGAAATGAGCGTATAGGCCAGCACCACCGTTCCCCCGATAATGACTGCGAGCGCATAATCGATCCCCAGGATCCACTTGAACATGAGCCCGATACCACCAAATTGTCCGACGCAATAGGCAATGGATATGAAGATAGCAATAATGGCGCCTACGGCCCTGAGTGATTGTGAATAGTAGCGGTCGCCGATAAAGTCTGCCGCCGTATATTTTCCGTATTTCCTGATCTGCCCGGCCATCAGGATCAGCAGCAGCACATATCCGCCGGTCCACCCAACCACATAGGCCAGGCCATGGTAGCCGGAGCCATACATCAGAGCGGCCATCCCCAGGAAAGAGGCCGCGCTCATCCAGTTGGACGCGATGGCCATGCCCGATCCGACCTTGGAGATACCCCGGCCGGCAGCGTAATAATCGTTGGTGTTTTTTGCGCGAAACACAACTCCTACCATAACAAAAAGGACAAGAATAAATAGAAGTATGATCGCAGGTCCTGTCTGAAAACCACCTTCAAGTTCTGTGGCTGCGGAAGCGGCTTTTGCCAGTGCCGGTGCTGCCAGTAACATCAGTAAACTATATGTTTTTTTCATGCCTGATTTTATTTGTTCAACAGATTAATCACTGTTGTTCTCTCCAAAGCGGAGTAACTGTTGATGATCATGCTGTTTAATTTTATATGTGTAAATTCTTTATTCAATGATATGGGGTTCATTTGATTTTTTTTCGGATTTTGAGAATATTCAGATTAGTCACTTATTCCCAATAATTTGTTCCGGCGGTCGGACCTCACACAATAGAGCCAGCAAAGACCTATAAACAGGATCAATAGAAAGACTGATGTGTAGAAGTAGTGGAAAGGAAATCCCAGGAATTTTGTGTCTGTTAGCACCGACTGGTTGTGAACCAGGTATTTTTGCATAATGGAAGGCAGATTGATTACTGCTTCTTCAGGCAGGGATGCGATACCCTGGGCAGTAAGTTCAAGGGGTAGTATTCGGGTGAGGGGATCATGTTTCGAGAGCCCCAGTACCGGAATATAACTATTGGCGAGGGTGTTCTTTGTAGCTATATACACCTCATCATTTAAGCTTATCCCGCTTGCCTTTAGCGCTTCGAAGTCGGAAATTTCAGTTGCCATTGCACGCCTGAGTGAATCTGGTGTCAGACGGATCGCTGACCAGCTCATTGATCGGGCCAGCAGTGATCTCTCATCTTCGTTGATGGCAATTTTGCCCAGCACAAAGAGGGTGGAATGTGCGAAAGCCTGAAGTTCTGTCTTTTCTGCGATATCTTGTTTAACGCTTTCCCAAACATTTTCGAAAGCCGTGAAGGGAGGCTCAGGTGTGGGTTTTTCCATCACCCGCAGCGCAATTTGAAATCCAAAGATGGCGATGAACCAGATGGATGCCAGCCAAACCACGATGCTCCTGTTAAATCGGGCGCGGTCGGTCGTTGGCTTGAAGAAGCTAATGTGATAGCCGTTGTCGGATTCTTTCATAGGTTTTTGAGGGTTGTTATATTGTTAATACTATGATCCAGTTACTCATTCAATTGACAGGCTTTAAATATATATGAAATACTTTAAAAGAGAACAGATTTTTTCTGTTTTTTAGAATAGGATTATTTAACAGTCTATGAATCAGAAAAATATTGTGAATTGTTATTTAGAAAGAGACGATTCTTCATGCAGGAGTTCTTTTAAAGCCGGCTCATCGTTAACGGAAAGAAGTTTAAACATAGAAGTGACTGCTGTGCACCTTGCTATTACTGGCTTTCCGGTAATCTCCCGTAATTGCTACTGGGATTTCTGTCAATTATTGTTAATTTTGTTCGATGAGAAGTAAATTGTAGGGACGATGATTTTCGATGAAGCACAGCAAGCGATTGCGAACAAAATTGAGAACAACAGGGATATCTCCAAATGGAGGGACTGGAAATGGCAGTTGAAACATTCTGTGAAGTCGCTGGATCAGTTTGAGAAGCTAACGGGGATCAGGTTTGAAAGCAAGGAGAGAGATGAGCTTCTTAAAACGTTTGATAAGTTTCCGTTATCGGTTACACCCTATTATTTATCGCTTCTTGATAAAAGTGATACCATCTCACTTGTTCCGGAAAACAATGAAAGATTACAGAGGAGGGATAATAATGACGGATAAGATTGAAAAAATTGGAAAAAAATCAATCATACAACATGGTGACCATAACAAGCGGATCTACCTGATCAAGCTCGACCCACAGGATGTCGGAGTCATCATACCACAGCTAAATGCGCTGGCCAGGGATCAATCCTACTCGAAGATCTTTTGTAAGGTGCCGGCCTGGGCAGCCCCGGTTTTCAATTCCGATGGTTTTATCATGGAGGCTTTCATACCTCACTTTTACTGCGGAACAGAAAACGTCTGTTTTATGTCAAAATTTTTGAATTCCGACCGGCTGCTTGGGATGGAGGTCGACCAGCTGATCGCTTTTAGCTCCCTGCTGTTAGAGTATAAGAGTACTGACCTTGAGGGAACCGCAGTTGCCCATACCGATGAATCTCCGGTTCTACGGCTTCACGAAGAACTGGCAGAAGAGATTTCAAAATTATACGATCAGGTCTTTAAAAGCTATCCGTTTCCTATTACCGATCCGGCTTATATCAGACAGACAATGCAGAAAAATATCCGGTACTATGGTGTGAAAGAGAGAGGACGGCTGATTGCACTCTCTTCGGCGGAGATGGATCCGGAAAGCAGAAATGTTGAGATGACCGATTTTGCAACTTTGCCGGCAGCAAGAGGTAAAAAGTTGTCACTTAAATTACTGGAGAGCATGGAAAAGGAGATGAAGGAGGCCGGAATGATAACGCTTTACACCATCTCCAGACTAAATTCTTTTCCGATGAACAAGACTTTCCTGAATAGAGGTTACAGTTATTCTGGAACATTGATCAATAATACAAATATCGCGGGGAACATTGAGAGTATGAATGTGTTGTATAAGCACTTAAATTAAATGTATTATGAATTTGGGATTGAGATGTGGTTATGCCGAGGAGTGCCCTGTATACCAGGGAGAAACAGAGGTTAAGGATATATCATTGCACCTGTTGCGAAATGTCTTCTGCAACCGTGGAAAAAAGGGGTGGACCAATTGTAACAGGTATAATTTACTGGAGAAGGGAGGTGAAGTTGGCCCGGAGATTCATCCATATAGTAAAATTTAAATTGGTTTATATTATGAGTTATCAGAAAGCAGAAAAAGAGCTGGATCCTTACGAAAGAAAAGTACTAAATTTATTAGGTAAAAATCAACAGATGAAATTTGGTGAGATTATCATGAGACTGGGCCTCTCGGCCAACCATGGTCAGCGCGTTTTGAATTCACTGCTCGATAAAAAGCTTGTTGTACATGGTGGTGGATCAAAATATATGCGACCAGAAGAGAAATAGCCATGCATGTAATTGATATTCTTATCATTGGGTTATACCTCACAGTGATTCTGGGTGTGGGATTCTATTTCTACCGAAGAAACAAAAATACTGATGAATATTATGTAGGTGGCCGGCGAATGAGTAGCCTGCATATTGGTCTCTCAGTCGTCGCAACGGATGTGGGTGGAGGGTTCTCCATCGGACTTGGCGGACTCGGTTTTATCATGGGGGTATCGGGCAGTTGGTTGTTGTTTACCGGATTGGTCGGAGCCTGGCTAAGTGGGATTTTTCTAATTCCATTGGTCTCTACAGTGGCGCGTGAGAGGAGTTTTTTCTCGTTTCCGCAGTTCCTGGAGTTTATCTTTGATAAAAGGGTAGCGCTAATCGCAGGAATGATCTCAGCCATCGGTTACCTTGGCTTTACCAGTTCACAGATCCTGGCCGGGGCCAAGCTGGCTTCGTCCACTTTCGAAGGCCTGGCGCTGAACCAGGCCCTGCTGGTAATGGGAGTGATCACGGTGGTGTATACTGTTTTCGGAGGAATCAAGGCGGTGATATATACCGATACCATCCAATGGATCATACTGATGGGTGGGCTGACCCTGATCGGGCTGCCATTTGCTTATACGAGCATCGGGGGAATGGAGGCGATCAGGGAGACACTCGATCCGGCCTTTTTAAAGCTGAATAACGTCACCTGGCAGCAGCTTGTCAACTGGGCCTTCACCATTATTCCCATCTGGTTTGTCGGAATGACACTCTACCAACGGATTTATGCGTCGAGAGATACAAAAACGGCGCAGAAGGCATGGTTTATCGCCGGACTCTTCGAGTATCCGCTGATGGCATTTGTGGGTGCACTGCTGGGCATGTTTGCCCGTGTGGCGCTCGACCAGGGGGTCATCACCGGGTATACAATCGCCAATATCGATCCGGAAATGGGGCTTCCCCTGCTGCTCAAAACCGTTCTGCCGGTAGGCTTGCTGGGATTGGTCATCTCTGCCTATTTTTCAGCGATCATGTCAACCGCCGATAGCTGTATGATGGCCTCTTCTGGCAATATTCTAACAGATGTACTCAGAATGCACCAATCTAAAAGCAGCCTGAAATATTCGATGTTCCTCACCTTCGCTATCGGAGCCACTGCCCTCTTGCTGGCCTGGAAGATGGAAAACGTGCTGGAACTGATGCTCCATTCCTATTCCTTTATGGTGGCGGGCATGTTCGTCCCGGTGCTGGTGGCACTGGTCTCCAAACGGCCCAGTCCGCCGGCCGCACTGGCATCCATGGTAACCGGCGGGACAGTATCGCTCGGACTCATCATCTGGGGCATCGATCTTCCCCTGGAGCTGGATCCGATTGTGTTTGGTATCTTTGGAGCGGGATTGGCATATATTTTCATTTATTACCTGAAGGGAAGAAGGGAAAACATATGATTCTGAGCAAGGGATTTTGTGTTATAACCATTTAAAGCCGGGGTAAGTGATTTTGTGTTATATTTGATTGTATTTTTACGTTAAAACATAATTGTATATTAACGATCGAAATGTCACATCATTACCATCCTCCAACGCTTTCTGAATTTATCAATGAACAACAGACAGCATTTCCTTATGCCAGGGGAGACCTCACGAGGTTGCTTAATCACATCGGAGTTGCATCGAAAATTGTAAACAGGGAGGTTCGGGCTGCAGGATTGGTTGATATCCTGGGGATGACGGGCAAAAGCAATATCCAGGGAGAGGATGTGATGAAGCTCGATGAATTTGCCAATGAAAAGTTTATTAAAATACTAAGCTCCAGTGGTGAAGTTTGCGCAATTGCTTCAGAAGAGAATCATGACATCATCCGGTTCAATACAGAATTTGCCAAGGGTGGTAAATATGCAGTTTGCATTGATCCTCTTGATGGCTCCTCCAATATTGATGTGAATGTTTCTATCGGCACAATTTTTTCAATATACCACAGAATCACTCCGCCAGGAACCACTCCGGAGATGATTGATATCCTGCAACCAGGCAATAAACAGGTTGCAGCAGGGTATGTTATTTATGGGTCGTCTACAATGTTGGTTTATACAACCGGATTGGGTGTAACCGGTTTTACATATGACCCTTCTATCGGAGAGTATTGCTTGTCGCATTTTAAAATTGAGATGCCTGAAAATGGAAAAATCTATTCGGTAAATGAGGGGAACTATAAACAATTTTCTCGGGGAATAAGGAACTATATTGATGCATGTAAAGGCATGGAAGATGATGGGTCTGATGCGTTGTCATCCAGGTATATCGGATCAATGGTGTCCGATTTTCACCGCAATCTGCTTAAAGGGGGTATTTATATGTATCCATCTACACGACTACAACCAGGAGGAAAACTGCGCCTCCTTTACGAATGCAATCCCATCGCATTTCTTGCCGAACAAGCTGGAGGAATGGCTACAGATGGAAAAGGAAACAGAGTTTTAGATATCAAGCCCGATGCCATACACCAGCGGACACCCTTTTTTACCGGTTCGACGGAGATGGTCAAAAATGTTGAGGAGTATATTCGTAGAGATGGTTAATATTTTTCCCGGCTCTTTTCGTTGAGGCCATAAAAGAACAACAACTACTCATTGAGGAGCAGCGGAATGAGATTAATGAACTAAAGGAGAGACTCAGGTCCGTTGAAACTGCTTTGTCAACCCATAGGATAGCTGAATAGTGGTTCTGTATTCATCGCCCGCTCTTTCATCTCCAGAACTTCCTTGCTCTTTAAGGGTCTGACATCCTTTGCCAGTCTGAGAGCCATCGAGAAAAGCCCTTCATCTCCGGGAGGAATGGCTGATGTAACAGGATGAGATAGCGTGAACCTTAATCCTTTCAGCGCATCCTCTTCATTATCGAGGGGCAGGTACCAGGCCTTTTTGTAGGTCCTTTCTTCACCTTTTTGCCACCTGCGTTCAGCCATCGCCTTGAGGGCCAGAATACCCATATTTTTCTACTCGCCGGACTGTAATTATTCCGAACTGAATTGCACAGATGACTGATAGATTGCAGAGTTTGGATCATCTTAATGTCTGCTGACAGACATAAAATAGAATGATTATGAATTGCTCTTAAAAAATGTTAAAACCCTCTGAATATACGGCTTATAAGCTATATTTGAAAACTTTAAAAGGATGAGATGAAAATCCATGCTTAAAACTGTAAATGATACGAAAATAGATAATTACAGAACTATGAAAATAAAATATTTACTTGCTGCTGCTGCCTTTTTGATCTCCATTTCCTGTTTTTCCCAGGACCACACGGTATGGCGAAATGGTACCGATGGAGTCTATGCCGAAACCGGACTTCTCGACAAATGGCCGGAATCTGGTCCGGACATTATCTGGGCATTCGAAGAGCTCGGACAGGGACACTCCTCACCGGTAGTGTCTGGTGATTTTATCTATACTACAGGGATGACTGATAGTGTTGGCTTTCTGTTTAAATTTAACCTCAACGGAAAACTGATCTACAAAAAGGAATATGGACCGGAATACAATGAAAGTTACCATGGACCCCGTGGATCAGCGGTTATAGCAGATGATTTGATCTATCTGGTAAGCGGTTATGGCAAGGTGATGTGTCTGAAAGAGTCAACTGGTGAAGTGATTTGGTCGGTTGACATGGTGAAGGATTATAGAGGCAAGGTGATCAGGTGGGGATACAACGAGACCCCGGTGATCGATGGCGATGTTATCTACTGCACACCCGGAGGAAAAAACAATGTGATTGCACTAAACAGGTTCAATGGAAAATTGATCTGGAGCAGTCCGGGAAAAGGCGAACTTTCAGCATATTGTACCCCCCTGCTTTTTGAACACAATGGAAGAAAGATACTGGCCACCCACACTGAGTCTCACCTGATCGGTATCGATCCCTCTACAGGGAAAATCCTCTGGTCCCATTCACACCCCAACAAGTGGTCGGTCCATGCCAATACACCCATCTATCACGATGGCGGCATTTTCTTCTTCAGCGGCTACGGAAAGGGATCGGGAAAACTCAACCTCAGTCCCGATGGCAATAAGGTGAGCCTGGCATGGAACAATCCGCTCGATAGCAGGATGGGAGGAGCGGTGCTGATCGATGGATATATCTACGGATCGGGAGATGGTAACCGGGATTGGCGCTGCATCGATTGGAAGACTGGCAAGGACATGTATACAAGTACAGGGATTGGTAAGGGAGTTACCATTGCTGCCGATGGAAAATTGTTCTGCTATTCCGACCGCGGCGAACTCGCCCTTGTAAATGTCACGCCACAAAAATTTGACCTTGTCAGTCAGACGCGCGTAACCAAAGGGTCTGAACAGCACTGGGCACATCCGGTCATACATAACGGCATCCTCTACCTCAGGCACGGCAAGGCGCTCATAGCATATAAAGTAAAGTAAGCCACAAAAAGGCACGACCTGCCATATTCGATGGTAGATTGGTCCGTCACGGTGAAGTATTACTGGTTTACAATTTAAAAGCATAGTGTATGATTAAGAGAACCGGTTTTTTAATAATTTTACTTTCTCTTTTATTGATAATGCCATCAACAGCCCAGGAGGTCCAATGGCGTGGTCCGAACCGGGACGGAAAATATCCCGATAAGGGCCTGCTTAAGGAGTGGCCTGAAGACGGACCGAAACTGCTGCTGAAGAAGGAGGGACTGGGCGGCGGCTACTCTACACCGGTGCTCTATAAAGATATCATCTATGTTACCGGCCGACGTGATACCCTGGAGGTGATCACGGCCCTTGTAATGGATGGCGAAATTTTATGGGAAACCATCTATGGGAAACCATGGATGCAGTCGTTCCAGGAAACACGGAACACTCCGGCCATTGAAGATGGAAAAATCTATATCACCGGAACAATGGGAACGGTGAACTGCATTGATGCCGCAACAGGCGATATCTTGTGGGCACGCAATACGCATGATGAATTCAGCGGTGAATTTCACAGGTGGGGAATGGCCGAGTCGGTAGTACTTACAGAAGATGCTGTAATTTCTTCCCCGGTGGGTGAAAAAACCACACTGGTAGCACTGGATAAAAACGACGGTTCAGTTGTATGGCAAAGTGAAGCTATCGGAGATGTCAGATCATATACGTCTCCACTACTAATAGAACACAAGGGTGTTCAACTGATCATCGCCTCAACCTCCAGGCACCTGGTTGGTGTCGATCCTGCAACAGGTGAGATATTCTGGAAGTTCGACCATATTACCGGTTTTACAGAAAAAAACAGAAGGAACAGTACCAATACCCCGGTCTACCACGATGGCGAATTCTTCTTCTCAAGTGGTTACGACGATCTTGCCCTGATGTTCACCCTTTCCGACGATGGCCGGTCGGTGGAGCTGAAATGGACCAGTGATGTGCTCGATAACCACCATGGCGGATTGGTGCTGGTCGACGGTTTTTTGTATGGTGCCAACTGGATCAGCAATGGCAAGGGGAACTGGGTGTGCCTTCACTGGGACTCAGGCGAGGTGATGTACGAAGAGGAGTGGCACAACAAGGGATCGATCATTTATGCCGACGGAATGTTGTATGTGTTCGATGAGAAATTTGGAAACGTGGGACTGGTGGAGCCAAACCCGGAGGATTTCTATGTGAAAGGGTCATTCACAGTCGATGACGGACGGGGTCCGCGATGGGCGCATCCCTCGATCTTCGATGGTAAATTGTTCTTAAGACATCATGATGTTCTGCTGGTATATGATATAAGAGAATGACCCTGGATACAGGAAGCTAGTTTCCAGCCTGTATCTATTTGAATAGTGCAGCCGGTGCTACCGCCATTGAGAATATTGTTTAAGGAATTTATGCTCAGAGATTATTTATGAAACTGCAACCACAAATACTGATACCCTACCTGCTGGTAATCGCCGGTATCCTCTCCATCGCCTGGTGGATCACAAAAGATCCAGTGAAAGACCTGGTGGAAAGTGTTCCCGGCATGGACAACAGGAGGGAAGGGGTAGCGGTAAACCTTGATATCAACATTGGTGAGTTCTACGAGGATTTTAAAAGCAGATTCAACCAACAGGGCAAAAATGAACTCACCGAAACCTGGCCAAGATTTCGCGGCGAACACTTCGACAACATCAGCCGCTCCGATGTTCCACTGATCGATGCTTTCCCCGAAGAGGGACCTGAAATCCTCTGGTCACACCACCTCGGCGAAGGTCATGCCGGAGCCGCCATCTACGAAGGAAAGGTCTACATGCTCGATTACGATGAGGAGCTGCGGGCCGATATGCTCCGCTGTTTCGACCTGGTAACAGGTACAGAATTATGGCGCAGGTGGTACAAGGTCGCCATCAAAAGAAACCATGGTATGTCGCGCACGATCCCTGCGGTTACTGAAGATTACATTGTAACCATCGGTCCGCGCGGTCATGTGATGTGTGTCGACCGGGAAGATGGTGCATTCAGATGGGGACTGAATATCGAGAAGGATTATGCTTCCGAGGTACCATTGTGGTACACGGGCCAGTGTCCGCTGGTCGACAACGGAATGGCGATCATCGCCACCGGCGGGGAGAGTGTCATGGTAGCGATCGACTGCGAATCCGGAGAAATCGTATGGGAGACCCCCAACGAAGGGGAGTGGGACATGTCACACTCATCCATCATGCCCTATGAATATGGTGGCGTGAAAATGTACCTGTACAGTGCCATCGGGGCAGCCATAGGTGTCAGGGCTGAAGGCAGTGATGCCGGAACGCTCCTTTGGTCGGCACCGGATTGGAGGCACAATGTGGTTGCTCCTGCACCCGTCGGACTGCCCGATGGAAAAATATTTTTATCTGCCGGATATGGTGCCGGAAGTATGGTGCTTCAGTTGAAACGGTCAGACGATGGATTCGAGGCCGAAGTTATGCAGGAATATAGTCCGCGCGAAGGATTGGCCTCCGAACAGCAGACACCGGTGGTCCACGAAGGGCACCTGCTGGGAATACTTCCCAAGGATGCTGGTCCGCTCAGAAACCAGCTTATTTGCGTTCACCCCGACGATTTTACAGAGGTGGTATGGTCGAGCGGACCAACAGTGCGGTTTGGACTGGGACCCTATATGCTGGCCGATAATAAACTCTTTATCCTGAGCGACGACGGTACACTTACCATCGCCAGACCTTCGGTGTCGGAATATATTGAGCTCGACAGTTACAGGGTGATCGAGGATGGAGCCGACGCCTGGGCACCACTGGCACTGGCAGACGGGTACATGGTGCTGCGCGATTCGGAAACCGTGGTATGCATTGATATAGCAAAAAACAGAAATTAACCGGGAAACGATGAGAAAAAGAGGACTGTCTATACTTATTGCACTTTTTATGGTCGCCATTATTGTGGTTATCATTGCCGATTATGTCTCGCAACAGCCCGACAAGCTGGGTGTGAATCCCTATGAGTTCAATGTGGATGAGTATAGGGCGGTTGATACGGCATTGATCACCTACCGGGAGACGAAAAATTTTCCGGTGCGGGGATACAAGGCTGAAGGCATGCACATAAGGGATGGGGTGATCTGGCTGACAGGCAATGAGGTTTTGCAAGCTGTAACAACAGAAGGGGTGCAGTTGCTGAAAACCGCCATCGATGGAACCGGTACCTGTATTCACGCAACAGACAAGGCTGTTTTTATCGGTTTCGGGGACCATTTAAAAAAATATTCACGCGAAGGTGAGCTGACCGCAACGTGGGAGGTGCCTGGTAAGAAATGCGTATTCACCTCCATGGCGGCAAATGACCAGATGCTCTATGTGGCCGATGCCGGCAACCGGAGGGTGCTACGCTATGGTTTTGACGGAGAACTGCTGGGGGAATTCAAGGGGAAATCGGAGAGTGCTGCCGGTCACGGTTTTATTTTGCCAAGCGCCTGCTTCGATCTTGTGGTGAACAGCTACGATGAACTGTGGGTGGTGAACACAGGAAAACATGCCATCGAGAATTACTCCAATGATGGAAAGATGCGCGGTTTCTGGCAGAAGGGGTCGATGACGATCGAAGGTTTTGCGGGATGCTGTAACCCAGCTGAACTCGCCGTTCTCTCCGACGGATCATTTGTAACCAGCGAAAAGGGGCTGGTGCGGATCAAGGTGTATGACAGTTCGGGTGAACTGCAGGGTGTTGTGGCAGCGCCGGATAAATTTATCAAGGACGGTAAGGCACCGGAGGTGGCCGTGGATGAGAATGATGTTATCTACGCGCTCGATTTCGATAAAAGTACAATACGGGTCTTTGAGAAAAAATAGTTACAGATATGACCAGAAAAGAATTTATACAGATGGCGGGCAGGACCACAATCCTGACAGGAATGGCGGCGATGGTCGGACTGTTCTGGACACAGAAGAAGCTTACAGTGTCGGGAAGCTGTCCGACGAACTTGGCCTGCAGTGGTTGCAGCAAGCTCAGTGGCTGTGCACTTCCTGAAGCCATAAAAGAGAAGGAGTATGAATAAGGATAAAGCATACGACAGGCGTTCTTTTATCAATAAGAGCGCACGGCTCACACTCGGACTTTCCCTTGCAGGTGTGGGAACACTCGCGGCGGTCAACTCCGGCAAGGAGAAGATGGTCTGGCAGATCGATCCCTTCAAGTGCACCCAGTGCGGTCGATGTGCCACCGACTGCGTTCTTGCGCCTTCAGCAGTGAAATGCGTTCACGCGTATGATCTGTGCGGGTATTGTGACCTGTGTGGTGGTTATTTTAAGCCGGGTGTGACGGACCTGCAGACCGGGGCAGAGAAGCAGCTTTGTCCGGCTGCCGCCATCGAGCGCCGGTTCATCGAGGAGCCCTATTTCGAATATATCATCGACGAGGAGCTCTGTTTTGGTTGTGGCAAGTGTGTGAAAGGATGCAGCTCGTTCGGAAACGGTTCATTCCAGCTTCAGATCAGGCACAACATCTGCGTGAACTGTAATGAGTGCTCAATTGCACGCGTCTGTCCGTCAGATGCGATCAGCCGCGTACCGGCAAGCCAGCCATATATAATTAAAGGCGATTTCGGAACAAACAATAAAGGGGAGCAGGAGGTATGATCAGGATCAATTTTAAATCGGGCCTGTTTCTGCTGATGATCTCCACCTTCATCGCTCTCAATGCCCAGCAGCGCTTCCCGAAACCGGAGTTTGAAACCGGTTATGAGCAGCCGGATGTGACCACGCCCGAGCCGCGTGGTGCAGTGATGGAGTACTTCGATGTGCTGGTTTTGATGGCGGTGCTCTCCCTGGTTACCTGGTTCATCCTTAAAAAACGTTCCCGGAGAGGGGTGCTCTGGACCACTGTTTTCACCCTGCTCTATTTCGGTTTTTACCGAAACGGTTGCATCTGTCCGATCGGTTCCGTGCAGAACGTCACCCTCGCCATCTTCGATCCCACATACAAAATTTCCATAACGGTTTTGCTGTTTTTCCTGCTGCCCCTGATCTTTGCCATCTTCTACGGACGCACCTTCTGTGCAGGCGCCTGTCCGTTGGGCGCCATTCAGGACCTGGTGATCATTCAGCCCATTTCGGTCTCCAGCTGGGTGCGGAAAACCTTATCGTTCATCCCGCATATCTACCTCGGACTGGCGGTGCTGTTCGCTGCCACCGGAACCGATTTTATCATCTGCCGGTACGATCCCTTTGTCGGAATCTTCCGGATGGACGGCCCCTATACCATGATTATCCTGGGGATCGCCTTTCTGCTGCTGGGGATGTTCTTTGCCCGTCCCTACTGCAGGGTGTTTTGCCCATACGGCGTGCTACTCAGCTGGATGTCGCGCTTTTCGAAAAAACACCTGACCATCACCCCGGCGGAGTGCATCAACTGTAAACTGTGTTCCAACTCCTGTCCGTTCGATGCCATTGAGGCCCCCTCCGATGAGAAGGTGCGGACCGAATCTACAGTGAGGAAATTCCTGAAACAATATGCGATTTTCGGATTGCTGGTGCCGGTATGGGTATTCCTGGGCGGCTACGCGGTTTCAAGTGCGAATGTAATGCTTTCAAAGGCCCACCCGGATGTCTACCTGTCTGAACTGCTCATCAAACATCCTGAACTGAAAGCGGATGAAGAGAACCTGGATATCCAGGCGTTCCTCGAATCGGGTGAGTCGATGGACCAGTTGGTGGAGAAGGCCTTCGTTATTAGAACGAAATTTAAAAAGGGTGGATGGTTCCTGGGTGGGTACCTCGGACTGGTGCTCGGCATCATGATTATGAACCAGTTTATCCTGAGAAGACGAACCGATTACGAACCCCACAAAGGCGACTGCTTCAGCTGTGGCAGATGCATGGACTACTGTCCGGTAGATAAAAAATTTTAGGGTATGAGACACCAGGTTACCAGTAGTTTTGGCTTCGCCGAGCTCGCAGGTTCGGTTCTTGTAGCCACTATTTAAATAATGGATTTATTTGTATGAATAGGGAAGAAAAATTAAAACTTGCGAAACAGGGAATGCAGATATCAGGGGTCTTTACCCTGCTGGTCGCTGCGTTGCTGCTGATCAATTTCGTTCAGCTAAAAAAGTATGAACCACTGGAGAGCGCTACGCTGAACGCACTGGTCGAGCAACTAAACGAGGATCCTAACAACGAACAGCTCATGGAGGAGATCCGCGATTTTGACCTGCTGGTGCGGAAGGCCTATTTCACCTCGACGTGGCAGGTAAAAACAGGCGTCTTCCTGCTGCTGTTTGGTGGCATCGTATTCGCTGTATCATTGAAAATATTTACCGATATCCGTCATGCCATCGGTCGGCCCGACCCGGAAGGTGAACCATTTCTGCAAGCAAGGAAGGCTTCCTGGAAGTGGCTTCTGATTACCGGGTTGGTGGTATTCGGACTGGCATTTGTCGCTGCCTTTTTCAGCAACAATTACATTGATAACTATTTTCCTGATGAGGGCGGTTCGACCGCTATAGCAGCCGCCGATGATGGGATCCAGGTGATTGAGATTACAGACGGAACTGTACCCGCAGGCGGACAGGGAACTGCTGAAGGCAATCTGGCCGGACTGATGGAAGGTGGTCAGACAGAAAATGGACAGGCAGCGGGCAACGGTCTGGCAACGGGGAGAGGACAGACAACAACGGGCGGACAGGGGTCGGGCAGGGATGGATCGCTGGATGCCGGTACAGGTTCAGGTGTTGAAGCTTCCAAAAGTACTGCCGGAGCTGCGGGGGCGGACTTGGCTGGTCGGACAGAACCGGAACAAGCAGAGAGGGCTGCGGAGAAGCCTTACGGACCCGCAGAGATCAAAAAGCACCACAACACTTTTCGCGGACCGTGGGGATTGGGGATCGCGTATCATAAAAACATTCCGGTGCAATGGGATGGCGGTGCCGGTACAAACGTAATCTGGAAGGTCGCACTTTCAAAACACGGTTACAATTCGCCGGTGATCTGGGGAGACAAAATATTTTTGGCCGGTGCCGATAACAGCGCCCGTATTGTAAGCTGCTTCAACCGGCATACCGGTCAGCTCCTCTGGGAAAAGTCAGCCGACAACATCCCGGGGTCACCCTCTGTAATGCCCAAGGTAACGGAAGATACCGGCCTGTCTGCCCCCACCATGGCGGTCGATGGGTACAGGGCATATGCTATATTCGGTACCGGCGATGTGATCGCCTTCGACATGGAGGGTAACCGCGTCTGGGCCCGCAACCTGGGGGTGCCGCAGAACCATTACGGACACTCATCCTCATTGATGGTCTGGAACAACAAGCTGATTGTGCAATACGATACCGGTCGCGGCGGGCGTATGCTGGCACTGAACGGACGTACCGGTGAGACCGTGTGGGATGTTGCGCGTGACAACCATATCTCATGGGCATCGCCGATCCTTATTGAGGTGGATGGTAAGATGCAGGTGGTGACCAATACCGATCCGAGTGTGGCCGGTCATGACATTGAAACTGGTGAAGAGATTTGGAAGCTGGATGTGATGATGGGTGAGGTGGGACCATCATGTGCCTACGACAACGGACTGGTATTTGCCAACAATGAATATGCAAGCCTGGTGGCGATCAACCCGGAACCAAATGCTGAGGTGGTATGGGAAAGCTACGATTACCTGTCAGAAGCAGCCAGTCCGGTGGCCCACGACGGACTGCTCTACCTGGCAACCAGCTACGGGGTGTTTGTTTGTTACGACACCAAAACAGGGGAGCAGGTATGGGAAAAGGATTTTGGTGTAACGCTCTACAGCTCTCCCATGATCGTCGAAGGAAAAATTTACATTATGGGTAACAACGGAGTGATGCATATAATGAAGGCCGACAGAACAGGAACAGTAATCAGTGAACCAGAGCTTGGAGAGCCTTCGTATGCCATTCCGGCATTCGCTGAGGGCCGGATCTATATCAGGGGCGATGAGAGTTTGTATTGTATTGGAAAGTAGAACTTGTGAGTGAACAGTTCGGTATTTACGAGTAGTTGAAAAATATAGATTTTGGATTGTATCGGACAGTAGGACAGGTTCGTTATGGGACAGATTTTGAAGAAGGAGATGAAGCTTGCGGTGGCAGGTCAGAGAGGAAAAGTGCGAATGTTTGATCAGGAATAGAATGATGGGTGAAGATAATGGATTAAAATAGGAATAGATTGGTCAAGAATAAATTGATCAAGAATAAATTGATCAAGAATAGATTGATCAGCAATAGATTGATCAGCAATAGATTGGTCAGGAAAGAATGATGGAGAAAGGGATGGATTATAGTAAGGATTTTCAAGAGAAAGGATGATAGATTATTTTGAAATAGATCAGATTGTTGACAAGCTCGGTGGGGAACAGTCATCTGTGATCCCGGTCCTGCAGGCGATCCAGGCGAAATACAACTACCTGCCTGAGGAGGCACTGCGGAGGGTATGTGAAATTTCCAGTATCACCCCTGCCATGATCACCGGCGTTGCCAGCTTCTATTCTCAGTTCAGGTTCAGTCCGGCCGGTGAGCATATGGTCAAGGTGTGTGTCGGCACCGCATGTCACGTGAAAGGTGCCGTACAGGTGTACGATTCTATAAAGCGCGAACTAAAAATCGAGCAGGATCAGGATACTTCAGAAAACAGAAAATATACCGTTGAAAAGGTGAACTGCCTTGGATGCTGCACCCTGGCACCGGTGGTTCAGATCGATAATATCACCTACGGACATGTTGCCTCAGGAAGTGTGGCAGGAGTGCTGGACGATTTTGAACTGGAGAAGGATGGTGGCAGTAAGCGGCGTTTCAGGAAGGCCTCCGGCGAGGAGATACAGGGCGAGATACGGATCGGACTGGGATCCTGCTGTGTAGCCAGCGGAAGCGACGAAATCAGGGATGCAGTGAAAGAGACGATCGAAAGAAACCGTCTGAATGTGAACCTGAAGCATGTCGGCTGTGTGGGGATGTGTCACCAGGTACCCCTGGTAGAGGTGGTTCCTGTAGATGGCGAAACAGTGCTCTACTCAAAGGTGCAGTCTGTTGATGTGAACCAGATCGTCCGCAACCATTTCAGACCCACAGGATTTCTGAACAGACTGAAAGACCGGCTGGTGAATGCCGTTGAAAATATCGTGGACGACGGGAACTGGTCAGGTGTGGAACGCTATTCGCTGGACGTCAGGGAGAAACATGTAGCAGCTTTTCTCGACCGGCAGAAGCCGATTGCTACCGAGTTTCGCGGGGTGATCAACCCGGTCGATATACAGGAGTACAAGGAGCGTCAGGGCTTCCTGGCACTGAAGAAGAGCCTGAAGAAGACCCCGGAGCAGGTGGTTGATGAGATAATTGACAGTGGTATCAGGGGCAGGGGAGGGGCCGGTTTTCCTACAGGAACAAAGTGGCAGGCTGTGGCCAACCAGACGAGTGATAAGAAGTATGTGATCTGCAACGGTGATGAGGGCGATCCGGGTGCATTTATGGACCGGATGCTGCTTGAGTCGTATCCCTACAGGATCATTGAGGGGGTCCTCATCGCTGGTTATGCCGTGGGTGCCGATGAGGGGATCATGTATATCCGTGCCGAATACCCGCTGGCGGTAAAAAGGATAGAGGAGGCCATCGATCTTTGCTACGAGCAGGGCTACCTGGGGGAAAATGTTCTCGATAGCGGCTTCAGCTTTAATCTCAGAATCTACAAGGGCGCCGGCGCTTTCGTCTGCGGCGAGGAGACCGCCCTGCTCGCCTCTATCGAGGGAATGCGCGGTTTCCCAAGGATGCGTCCGCCGTATCCTGCCGTATCGGGATTATGGAACAAGCCCACGCTGATAAATAATGTGGAGACCCTGGCCAAGATAGCTTATATCATGCGTCACAATTCAAATGCGTTCAACAACGTGGGAACGGAGAAATCGCGCGGAACGAAGGTGTTTGCCCTGGCAGGGAAGGTGGCGCGGGGCGGACTGATTGAGGTGCCGATGGGGATGACCATCCGTGAGGTGGTGGAGGAGATCGGTGGCGGCGTTGCCGATGGTCGCACCTTCAAGGCGATCCAGATTGGCGGTCCCTCGGGAGGCTGTATCCCCGCCAGCATGTCGGAGACACCGATCGACTTTGAATCGCTTGCCGAGGTGGGCGCGATGATGGGATCGGGCGGTATGGTGGTGCTCGACGATACCGACTGCATGGTCGATATGGCCAAATATTTTCTCTCTTTCACGCAGAATGAATCATGCGGCAAGTGCACCTTCTGCCGCATCGGCACGAAACGCATGCTGGAGATCCTGGTAAAAATCACCGAAGGAAAGGGTGTGATGAAGGACCTGGAGGACCTGGAGAAGCTGGCAGAGTGGACCACGAAGGGAAGCCTCTGCGGACTCGGGAAAACGGCACCCAACCCGATCAGGACCACACTGGAATTTTTCCGTGATGAATATGTGGCCCATATCAATGGCACCTGTCCGACCGGCAAATGCAAGGAGCTTATCCACTATGAGATCACCGACGACTGTATCGGATGTACGCTCTGCGCGCAGGACTGTCCGGTCGATGCGATCCCCTTCCAACCCCATGAGAAACATGAAATCAACCTGGACCTCTGCATTAAATGCGACGGCTGCCGCCAGATTTGTCCGGAGGATGCTGTTATAAGAATATAGAGAGATGAGAGATAGCTTTTGGCTTCGCCGGGCCAGCAGGCTCGGTTCGGACAAGCATAACGCAGTAATTGGAGTTTTTTTGCAGGTACTTAATTGAAATTTGTATGCCAAAGATAAAGATTGACAATATAGAGGTAAATGTTCCGGAAGGGGTTTCTGTTTTGGGTGCTGCCCGGATGAAGGGCATCGATATCCCTTCGATCTGCTACCGCGAAGGCAAACCGCACTTCACCTCCTGCATGATCTGCATGGTGAAGGACAAGAAGACCGGTAAGCTGTTCCCCTCTTGCTCAGTAAAGGCGATCGGGGGGATGGATATAATCACACGCGACGAAGAGGTGGAGGAGTCGCGCCGCATGGCCCTCGAACTGCTTCTCAGTGAGCACGTGGGCGATTGCGAAGCGCCCTGCCAGATCACCTGTCCGGCACACATGGACATCCCCCTCATGAACCGCTTGCTTGCTGAAGGCAAATTCAGCGAAGCGCTCCAGGTGGTGAAGCAGGATATTGCCCTCCCGGCGGTATTCGGACGGATCTGTCCCGCCCCCTGTGAAGGGGCCTGCCACAGGAAACAGGTCGACTCGGCCGTCTCAATCTGCCTGCTCAAGCGGTATGCGGGCGATCATGAACTGGAGGGCGCTACACCCTGGAGGCCCGACAAAGCGCCTGGAACAGGTAAATCTATTGCGATCATTGGCGCTGGTCCGGCGGGTCTCGCTGCGGCCTATTACCTGCAACTGCGCGGACACCAGTGCGCGATCTACGACCGGCGCAAACTTCCCGGGGGATCGCTTTGGCGCGAGGTGGAGCAGGGGATTTTGCCTGAGGAGGTTCTGGCGCGTGAAGTAGGAATTATCCGCGATCTGGGCGCACAGTTTCACCAGGAGGTGGAGGTCGGCAGTGGGCTGTTCGGCACATTATTGGAAGAGCATGATGCCCTGCTGATCGCGGCGGGTGGAGGAGAGAATGGCAGGGGTGACTGGGGACTGGAAGTGGGTGAAAAGGGGGTTGTGGCTGATAAAACCACCTATACCACCAGCCATGAAAAAGTCTTCGCTGCCGGGAGCGCGGTACGGCCGTCGAAAATGGCGATCAGGCCACTGGGACAGGGAAAAGAGGCGGCTTTTAGCATCGATCAGTTCCTGAAAGGGGAGGAAATTAAAGGTGAACCGGTGCTCTTCAATTCGCGGTTCGGGAAGTTGTTGGAGGAGGAGGTGCTGGAGTATATGAAGGAGTCGATACCGGGCGATCGGATTGAGCCGGACGATAAGGCGCTGGGACTTAGCCGGGAGCAGGTGATAGCGGAGGCGGCGCGGTGCATGCATTGTGACTGCCGTGATCTGACTGATTGTAAGCTGAGGAATCTTTCAGATGAGTACAGGGCCAACCAGAAACACTATTGGTCGGAGGAGCGCAAGCTGGTTCGCAAACATATTCAGCACGATTTCGTTATTTATGAACCGAACAAGTGCATCAGGTGCGGGATCTGCGTGCATATTACGGAGGAGCACAAAGAGAAGTATGGAATGAGCTTTATTGGCAGGGGATTTGATGTGGTGATCGGTGTGCCGTTTGGCGAGGCGTTGAGCAGCGGACTGGCTGAGGTGGCAGAGCAGGTGGTAAAGGAGTGTCCGACAGGCTCATTGTCGAAACGGTGAGATAGGGCTGATCGGGCAACCGGAAATGATTTGGGGCGGGGTAAGATGAGTTTGGCAATGTAGCTATCGGACTTTCTGGACAGAAAGATTGGGTCGTTGAACGATGCCGGGTTTTCGCGGAGCAACTGATCCGGAATAAGAAAATTATGCCTGGTAGGGTATTTGATTCAAAGAGTAGTAGAGAGAACCGGTAGATTATAAATTTTCAGAGATCAGAGTTTTTGAAGAATGAGAGGTATCAAAGGAATTATAAAGACTAATGTAGTTGCGTTACTATGGAGTCGCCCAGGCAGAATGAGCTGGCAGGTTCCAATAGTTATGAATTTTGTAACAGCATTACTATACAGTCGCCTAAGCAGAAGGAACTGGCAAACTCCAGTTTTTTTGACTACGGTAGCAGCGTTACTCCTTATGGTGAGTCCTCCGCTTATGGCGCAGGACTGCTGGCCGAACTTCCGCGGTGATGCGCAATTCACCGGACGGTCGGAGGCGGCGATCCCCCGTGACCCCGCGCTGTTATGGAGCTTTAAGACTTCGGATGCGGTAAAGGCGGCACCGGTGGTGTGCAATGGGGTGATTGTAGTGGGATCGGCCGATGGGAACGTGTATGGAATCACGCTCGAGGGAAAACTGAAATGGAAGATCAATACCGGAAGCGGTGTTGAGGCCCCCGCATTGATCCAAAATGAGATTGCCTATGTGGGCAACTATGAGGGGAAGGTGTTCGCCATTGAGGTGAGCAGCGGACGGACGCTCTGGACCTATGCTACTGAAGGACAGATTATTGGTGGGGCCAATTATTGGGAGACTGAAGGCGCTGGAAGAGGCAGTGGAAGAACCGGAAATTCAGGTAAAAGTGGTTCGGCAAATGGGGGAAGCAGGGGCACTGTTGAAGGTGGTGTGGTGGTGGTGGGAAGCTACGATTATTACCTGCATGGGATCGATGCGGCAACAGGTGAAGGGCTGTGGAAATATGAGGCGGATAACTTCCTGAACGGGGCCCCGGCGATTGTTGGCGGGGTGGCTGTATTCGGTGGGTGCGACGGTTTGCTGCACCAGGTGCGGGTGAAAGATGGCGCGCTGGTGAGCCGGAAAGAGGTGGCCTCCTATATTGCAGGTTCGGTGGCACTGGATCAGGGAGTTACCTATGTGGGGGATTATGACGGTAAATTTACCTGTATGGAGCTGAGCAGTGGCAGGGAGGTGTGGAGCTTTGAGGATGAGGCGACCGATCTTCCATTTATCGCTGCTCCGTCTCTTTCGAAGGACAAGGTATATATCGGGAGCCGTGACAAGTATGTTTACTGTTTCGATAAAAAGGATGGAAAGCTGCAATGGAAGGTCAATACAGGGGGCAGGGTGGATGCTTCACCTGTGCTGGTGAAGGAGAATCTGATCGTGGCCACCTTGCGGGGTGACCTGATGATCCTTGGTGCTTCGGATGGAAGAACCCTTTGGAGCTACGAGCTGGGAAGCGCCATTACAGGAAATCCGGCTGTGATCGATGGCTATATCATTGCCGGGGCCGATGATGGCAGGATTTACTGCTTTGGGGAGAAATAAGAGCCGATAGGTACAGAATATGCATGACATTTGTATGAACCAGGCACCTGTCTCCACGGACAGAGCCTGACTAATTTCGGGATTAAATGTATTATTGGATGCAATACTTGCATCTGCAAAGATTAGGATGACAGACCATTAATTAGTGACAGAAAGAAAACTGAGCTATTTTCAGTCATTGAAAGAAAACTTTGTATTTTTATGAGTGGCTTGTAAGCCTGGAATAATTCAGGTAAGAAGGCCAGTAAATGGATAAGCGAAGATTATGAAGATACTCCATATCATACCCGGTTCAGGCGGAAGTTTTTATTGTGGAAACTGTCTGCGCGACAGTAAATTTATTGAGGCATTAAGGGCCTCGGAGCATGAGGTGATCAAGCTACCCATGTACCTGCCCCTGTTTGCCGACGAGCACGATCTTTCGGGAGAGATTCCCGTCTTTTACGGTGCGATCAGCATTTACCTGAAGCAACAGTATCCGGTTTTCAGAAAGGCACCGGCATGGGTCGACAACTTGTTGAATTCGAAGCCCATGTTAAAGATGGCAGCAAAATTTGCCGGCTCCACCAGGGCGAAGGGACTGGAGGAGATGACGATATCCATGCTGATGGGCGAGGAGGGTCAACAGAAGGAGGAGCTGGACAAGATGATCGAATGGCTGTCTGGGCACTGCAAGCCGGATGTGATTCATCTGTCAAATGCATTGCTAGTGGGACTTGCACACCGGTTGTCGGAAAGTATGAAGGTGCCGGTGGTCTGTTCATTGCAGGATGAGGACCAATGGGTCGATGTGATGAAGCCCTCTTCGCAGGAGAAGGTATGGAACCTGATGGCGGAGCGGGCAGAGCATGTGAGCTCTTTTATTGCTGTGAGTGACTATTATGCTGCAGAGATGAAGAGGCTGCTTCATATTCCGGAGAAAAAGCTGTCGACGGTGCACATTGGTGTCTATCCGGGTGATTATGAATTTGCTGCTCCTTCTGAAAAGAGACGTTCCATAGGATATGTTTCACGCATGTGCTATGAATTGGGACTGGATATCCTGGTTGATGCATTTATCCTGTTGAAGAAAGACAGGGAGTTTGATGATGTGGAACTGCATATAACCGGCGGATCAACGGGCGACGATCGTAAATTTATTAAATCACAGAAGAGCAAGATTCATAAACATGGGTTATCTGGAAAGGTGAAATTCCATGGCGATTTTGAGGAGAAAGGATTGCGGGAATTTTTCAGAGAGGTGTCTGTTTTGTCTGTACCCGTGCGTAAAGGTGAAGCTTTTGGGATCTACCTGCTTGAATCAATGGCCTCCGGCATACCCATTGTTCAGCCGGCCCTGGGTGCGTTCCCCGAGATTGTCAGGAGGTCAGGCGGGGGAGTAACCTACGAACCGAATACCCCGGAAGCGCTTGCATTGGAATTGAAAAAACTGCTTTCAGATCCGCATAAAATGAACGAGCTTGCTGCACGGGGCAGGGAAGGGGTTGAAAAACATTATCATGTCGAGGGACAGGTGCAAAAGATGATGGAGGTGTACCAGGCTGTAAAGAAATAGTCCTAATTAACCAGGCAGATCCGCCCCCACAACCTGCTCATGGTCATGGAAAGCTGATCACCTTATTTGAAAACTACCCTTTATTGAGATGCTTTGTCTGTTCTCTTTGCTTCAGAATCAAGGATAGGAAGCTATCTTTTTAATGAATTTCCAATCTTTATTCCAACGTAAACCGTGCGCGGATTCATCGGACCGTAGATGTATCCCGGATCCCGGTCGATCCCGTAATCAAAGTCAGATTGATACGAATTGAAAATGTTTTTCATTCCGGTAAATACCTGTAGTGTGGCACCATTCAGCTTCGTTTCGTACCTTACTTTCAGACCCAGGTCGAAAAAGCGATCTGACTCCCTTAGTTCGCCTTGTTCGTCTGCTAAAGTGTTGCCGAAGTAGGGGACCAACATCTTGCCTGTGTAATTTCCTGTTGATGATATTCCTGCATTCTTGAACGGATCCCAATCCAGCGTAAAATAACCATAATCCGCCGGGGTACGGAAAAATTTCTTCTCTTCGAATTCCTGCGCTGCTTTATATTTGCTGCTTTGAACCGTAAATCCTGATGTAAAAGAGAGGCTTTCATGCGGAACAAGGTTCATTTCAAGGTTCACTCCCTGGACGATGGCGCCCTCTTCCGCGTTGATGCGGGTGTATTCAACGGTTCCGTTTTCATCCGGTTCACTGTATTCGTTTGCAAAGGGATCTGTTAGCCGGGTATGAAATCCCTCTACCAGTATTCCCAGGTAGATGCTTCCCAGTTGCCTGTTAAAGTCGAGGGATGACATGTAACTGTGACTCGTTTCCTGTTTCAGGTCAGGATCATTCCTATGAATAACCTTTCTTGATCCGGATGTTTCAATGTGCAGGTCCTCATCGAAAATTTGTGGGGCACGGTACCCCTGTGAATAGCTTGCCCTGACCTGCAAGGAGGGGATAACATCGTATTTCAATGTTAACCTGGGACTTAGCACGTCGCCTGTTTTTTCAGACTCCATGTTCTGGAAATCAGAAACACGGTAATTATCATACCGCATGCCCAGTGATGCTTTAAATTTGTTCAATTTTATATCATACTGACCAAAAATGCCTGTTGTGGTTATAGACTGATTGGCAACCGTGACCCCTTCTTTGTAAGGGATAGTGACGACCGAGTCATTGACCACCACAATATTATCCAGGTCCCTGAAACCGGGTTTGGTATCTTTCAGTACGCTGCCGTTGCTTTCAATTCCCACAACGAGATTGCCATTGTTAAGAACGGCATTGTATTGTATTCCTGAGGAGTAGGACAGATCCCTGGTGTTCCCATAGTCGCTCAGTGATTTGTTCGCTCCGTAGTATGAATCCCTGTTTATATGCTGACCCGAAACAAACAGTGAAAGAAGATCTGTATCACGAAAAAACTGCTCATAGGTTAAGGCTCCGGTTGTAATGGTATGTTCCACTGCTTCGGTAATGTTTGCCTCGTGATATGGGGATTCAAAATTGTCACCACCACGTCTCTCCTCGTTAATATTGAAAAAGTCAAGTGATAGCTT
This sequence comes from Bacteroidales bacterium, assembly GCA_040903745.1. Taxonomy (GTDB): domain Bacteria; phylum Bacteroidota; class Bacteroidia; order Bacteroidales; genus M55B112. The sequence continues at coordinate 46,608 of JBBDUV010000018.1, forward strand.
GTTTCTCGTTCCGAATCGGTGGTACAGACGTGATCCGATGGTGGTGTTTTTTATCGTTGAAATCTCAGAAAATCCATCGCTGTTGGCATCAAACGGTTCACGGTCGCGGTAAAAACCATACAGGGACATGCCGGTTTTGTTGTCTGCAGATACCAGTGATGTGTTGAAGTTCAGCGAATGATCAGCAGCAGGTTGAACCTCCTTGCCGGTGAAAATTCCTGTGAGTCCGCTGTTGATGCCAAATTCGTAGGAGTTATTTACAGGGTCCTTGAGGATCACGTTAATTGTTCCGGCAATGGCATTGCTGCCATAGAGGGCGGAACCACCTCCCCGGATTACTTCAACACGCTCAATCATGTTTGCGGGTATCAGCTCAAGCCCGTATACACCGGCCAGTCCGCTAAAGATCGGTCGACTGTTGATCAGTACCTGGGAATAGGGCCCCTCCATGCCATTCATACGAACCTGGGAGAAACCGCAATTCTGACAATTGTTTTCCATTCTCAGACCTGGTGTGAAGTTAAGCCCTTCACTAAGATTCACTGATTGTGTGCTTTTAAAGAGACGATGGGTAAGTGTATTGACGATGGTTGATGATTCTTTACGGTTGGTTTCATTTCTGTCGCCGGTAATGACCACCTCTTCCAGGCCAAGTGCATCTTCGCTCAGACGAAAATTGAGTTCCATTGTCTCTCCCTTTTGTATGTTTACAGTAATCTCCTCTGGTTTGTATCCCATGTGGCTGGCTGTAATGGTATGTGTTCCTTCAGGCAGATTGATCAGCTGATAATGACCTGTTTCATCCGTTGTTGTGCCAATGGTGGTGCCCTTCACGCCAATCGTTGCAAAGGATATATGTTCAACACAGTCGGGGCACAATACATGACCAAAAACATTGGAATCTGATTTCGCCTTTTGTGCGTGGTTGATTTGGAAAATAGTTAGAAATAGTATCGTCAGAATTATGTGGGTTTTGTTCATTTTATTTTGTTATAAATGTGAATGGATTTTTTATTTAATGTTCTGCGTCACCTGTAATAATCTTGATAGTCAACAGCGTTTCCAAGCAGCAGGCAATTTATTGCGTCAACTTAAGTGACTTGATCACATCATATGAGTAACTGGATTACATTATATGAGTGAGGCTGCTATCATCACTATTGCGAAAACCTTTTTGTTATTTCTCTAACAATGTCATTCATGAAGGTGCAAATGTAGGGGATTCTGAATAACAGACAATCGCATAAATATGCGATTTTTATTTTTATTGATCGTTGATTTGTCTGTTTGAATAACTTAGTAATGGCGTTTTGGCTTCGCCCACAATCAGTGACAGGGTGGCACAGATGGATGTGAAGGATTACCCGGAGCCGAGGTTTTGGCTAAAAATCCTTATCTTTGAGGATAAAATTTGAATAATGAAAAAACTAAAGGTATACATTGATACGTCGGTAATTGGCGGATATTTTGATGATGAGTTTAATGTTGATACCAAGTTGTTTTTTGACGAGATTTTACATGGCGAGTATAACCTTGTAATTTCTGATTTAACGGAGAGAGAATTGGTTAATGCCCCAGAGAGAGTCAGAAACTTGTTTAGAGATTTAAGGATTTGATAAATTATGAAAACTGAAAAAGAATTTGATTGCGTTAAAATGATGCGTGACATTAGGGATAAAGTAAACGCAGATATTAAAGATATGAGTCCTGCGCAAATCTTGGAATACATCAAAAAAGGACGAAGAGACTATGAGAAAATAATGGACAGCCACTAAAATAAATAGGACTCTGATCGGCCTGCAAAGCTAGTCCCGGTATGCCGGGGGCCTAGCGATGAGTCGATGTTGAACTACGCCCGCCGGTGACAGAGCAATAGAAACCTATTTAAAGAAAGGCTATTCTATTAATTGGATAAATCAAAGACTATATAATTTAACAGAAACATTTTTTTATTAGGTTGGAAGAGATGGGAATAATAAAGGAAATCATTATCATTTTTGCCCTTGCAACAGGGGTGAATTTTCTCTTCACGAGGATTAAGATTCCTACTGTTGTTGGTTATCTTCTAACTGGAATCCTGGCAGGACCACACCTTTTAGGACTCGTGGGCAGTGACCATTCCATTGAGATTCTGGCTGAAGTTGGTGTTGCCCTGCTGCTCTTCACTATCGGGATGGAGTTCTCCCTGAAACACCTGATGCGAATCCGTAGAATCGTGTTTTTTGGCGGTTTTCTTCAGGTCTTCCTTACTGCAGCTGTTTTCTACGTGGTTTCGCTGTTCTACGACCTCGATTGGCAGTCAGCTATCTTCGTTGGCTTCCTGATCGCCTTGAGTAGTTCAGCGCTCGTTCTTAAATTACTCCAGGAGCGTTCAGAAATCTCCTCCAATTATGGTCGCACAGTACTTGGAATCCTGATCTTCCAGGATTTGATCCTGGTCCCGCTGCTGCTGTTTACCAATATCATGGCCGACAGCTCCATCGATGTGGGCAGGGAAATTATCTCCCTATCGATTAAAACCACTGCCATCCTGGCTTTTGTTTATGTGGGAAATAAATGGCTTTTTCCATGGTTATTACACAAGATTGCCATGACAAAAAACCAGGAACTCTTTATCATGAGTATCCTGCTGATCTGCTTCTCCATTGCCATGCTGACCCACGAACTTGGGATGTCAATTGCATTCGGCGCCTTCCTGGCCGGATTGATGATCTCCGATTCTGAATACAGCCATAACGCTTTTGCCAAACTGATGCCCTTTAAAGATATTTTTACCAGCTTCTTTTTTGTTTCCGTGGGAATGCTGCTCGACCTGACGTTTATTGTGGATAATCCATGGCTGGTTCTTATCAGTGTTGTTCTCGTTATTGTTCTTAAAACGATTATAGCCGGAAGCGTCGGTTTTATCCTGGGACACACATTCAAAGGGACCGTTCTCGTCGGACTGGCACTGAGCCAGGTGGGGGAGTTCTCATTTATCCTGGCCAAGATCGGTGTCGATCAGGCGGTTATCTCCAATTTCTACTTTCAGCTTTTTCTCGCTGTATCGGTTACTACCATGGCCATAACACCTTTTCTGATCAAATTCTCCTCTCCATTGGCAAATCGTTTGTTGAAGCTGCCTTTGCCTGACTTCTTGGTGAATGGCCTGTTCCCTTTGAAAGAGATAGCTATTCCGGAATTGAAAAACCACCTCGTCATTATAGGGAAGGATGCAAGCGCTATCAAACTGTCACTGATGGCTAAGTATTTTGAGATTAAACATGCCTCGATCATCTTTGATCCTTCCATTGCCAAAGAGAAAATGGATGCTGGCGATTATGTGGTGTATGGCGATGCAGTAAATGACCCTATTTTACTGCAGGCCCACGTGGATAAGGCCGAGATCGTTGTCATCTCTATCGGGAACATGATCACCTCCATGGCCATTATCGACCAGGTCAGACAGTTGAATAAGAATGTAAAAATTCTTGCGCGGGTCCATAGCACCGAGCATGTTGGTCCGATGTATGAAATGGGAGCCGACCAGGTGCTGCCCGAAAAACTTGAGATTGCGATCGATCTGTTTAACAGGGTACTGGTTGAAAAGTTATATCCGCTGCGAGACATTAACAGAATGCTCACACACCTCAGAAATACCCACCTGGGAGAATATACCGATAAGGACAAGGTGAATGTCAGCTCAATTTTCGATGAGATGGCGACCATTAATATTGCTGCTGTTGGTGTTGAAGAGGGATCTGAAGCGGATGGAAAATCAGTCATCGATCTGAGGCTGAGGAAGGAGACCGGTGCTACTCTTCTGGCAATCAAGCGGGGAGATGAAATTATCGAACATCCCGATCCCGCGATGAAGATGCAAAAGGGCGACATCACCTACCTGCTGGGCGACCAGGAGAAGATCAATTTTGCCAGCGAGCTATTCTCCCCCGATTGATACTGTCCGCTATAAAGCTCCGTATTCTAAAAAAATCGAATTTAAATTTTAATCCCTTTATAGTTTGCCAGGGTATTTCCAATGAAACTTTGTTGGGTTAAGAATATTGCAGTAATTTTGAAATTGATTACCTTTACACAAAAGACTTCAGAATATGAGCACAAACGAAATAAAGCAACACCTTTTTGAAGGCATTGAGAATATAGATGATAATGAATTTTTGAGTGCCATTAAGGATTTAATTGATCATAAATATTCCCAATTTAAAACTCCCAAACTTTCTAATGTACAACTTCTGAGGATTCAAGAATCAGAGCTTCAGATTGAAAATGGCGATTTTTTAACCAATGATCAGGTTAATAAATTCATTGATAAATGGCTGCAAGAGTAGTTTGGTCGAAAATTGCCCTCGCTGATAAACTGCTAATTCTTGACTACTGGTTCAAAAAGTTAGGTACTAAATCCTACCCTAAGAAACTTGAAAGAGAATTCCGGGAGTCAATTAAACACCTGAGTAAACATCCTTCATTAGGCAAAAGGCTTGAAAATACAGAAGTAAGGTATATCGTTAAAGATTACTATTTGATTTTTTATAAGGTTTATGCAAATGAAGTTAGGATTCTTCATCTTTGGGATAGCAGAAGAAATCCAGATGACTTAATTATCGAGCATTAATTCCTACGGCCTACATTAAACATGACTCGGCGACCTGCAAAGCCTGTCCCGGTATTCCGGGGGCCCAGCGAGGAGTCCATGTTGAACTACACCCGCCGGACCACGAGCAATGTAAGTCTCACAATCAGGTATGAAGCTCCCGTAAAGGTTGTTCAGCAGTTCATCTGCATTCACTTGCAGCTCTTGCCAGGGGCGACATGTCTAACCCCGTCAGGGGTATAATGTCTGTAGCACGGACGTCAACATGTAACCCCGGCTCCGTAGGTGCCGCATGTCCAACCCCGTCAGGGGTATAATGTCTGTAGAACGATCTGCCCAAATAGACCCCCCAGCCCCGCTAGGGGCGACATGTCTAGCCCCCTTGGACGCCACGTCTGTAGCAGGTGCCATGTCTGTCGGCCTTCCGTTTAAAAAGACATGGGAAATTCCTTATATTAGCGTTTAAAACAACCTCTATGCTTCTGCAATTAAAAAATATTTCAAAATCATACGGCAATCTTGCCAACACCACCCGGCAGGTGGTCCTCGATAATCTCTCCTTCTCAGTGAATGAAGGTGATACCCTGGCCATCCTCGGTCCCTCAGGTTCCGGGAAAAGCACCCTGCTGAACATTATAGGCACCCTCGACCGCCCCGACTCCGGCAATTACACTTACAAGGAGAAGGATATCACAACCTTCACCGATGCCGAACTCGATCTTTTCAGAAACCGCGAAATTGGGTTCGTCTTCCAGTTCCACCACCTGCTGCCACAATGCAACCTGCTCGAAAATGTGCTCATCCCAACGTTGGTGGATAAATCGAACAAAAAAGAAAAATTTAACTACGCCGAACAGCTGATCAACAAGGTCGGACTCTGGGAGCACAGGCACAAACTTCCCGGACAGCTCTCCGGGGGGGAGTGCCAGCGTGCGGCTGTGGTGCGTGCGATGATCAACCGTCCGTCACTGATCCTGGCCGATGAACCCACCGGTGCCCTCGACCGGAAGAACGTAGACAAGATGTCGGATCTTCTGCTCCAACTGAACAGCGAACAAAAGGCCACCCTGATCCTTGTAACCCATTCCAGGTCCCTGGCCTCAAAGATGGAAACCGTTTACGCAATTATGGAGGGTAAGCTGCAGCAACAATGAACCCGCGAAAACTGATCATACAAAGCCTGCTCTACTTCTACAAGCGAAACCTCCTGCTGTCACTGGGGATCGCCATCAGTACCGCAGTGCTCACCGGTGCACTGATCGTGGGCGATTCGGTGAAGTACAGCCTCGGTCAGATCGTGGAACTACGCCTGGGCGATGTTACCCATACCATGCAGTCGGGCGACCGCTATTTCACCACCGGGCTTCCTGAAAAAATCGCTGAAAGAAACAATACCCCTGTCTCCTCGATCCTGCTGCTCGAAGGTATGGCCGTTGCCGACGGTGGACAAAAACGGGTGAATAACATCCAGGTGGTCGGCGTCGATAGCCTCTTCGATGTGATGGCCGGACAGGAGAGCTACTACAACCGGCTCAGCGGCGACAGTGTCTATATCAGTGAGAACCTGGCCGAAAGACTCAATCTTACAACCGGCGATGAGTTCCTGCTTCGCATGACCAAAGCCAGCCTGGTCCCACTCAATGCTCCCTTTGTCTCCGATGCCGATAATACGGTCACTTTGCGCGCCACCATTGCCGCCATCGCCAACGAAGACCAGCTCGGTCAGTTCAACCTGAAAAACAGTCAGACCGCCCCCTTCAATGTCTTCATCTCTGCCGATCGCCTTGCGGATCTAATGGAACTAGGCAGCCGTGCCAACCTGATGCTTTTCGTCGACGGATCGCTAACTGCCAACCAAATCTCCGACATGATCAGCAGCAACTGGACAGTTTCTGATATCGGTCTGAATTTCAGTTTTGATCCGGAGAGGGAGATCGTGGAGATCAAAAGCGACCGGGTGTTTATCGATGAAAAAATCGCCCGGGCAATCCAAACCACCAACAACGATACCACCAACAACGATACCACCAACAACGATGCCACCAACAAAAAGGTCCAGCCCATCCTCACCTACTTCGTCAATGAAATAGCATTCAACAGTCGCGCAACGCCCTACTCCTTTGTCTCGACACTGCCCGACAGCCTGTTCGGTCCGGACGAGATCATAATCAATGATTGGCTCGCAGATGATCTCAATGCAAAACCGGGAGACACGGTCACCATAACCTACTATTCCGTGGGCCTCCTCCGCGACCTCGAAACGAAGCAACAAAATTTCGTGGTCCGCTCGGTCGTTCCCATGACCGGCATCTATGGCGACGAGGGACTGATGCCCGATATTCCCGGACTCTCGGATGCAGGGAACTGCCGCGACTGGGATACCGGCGTTCCGATTACCCTCGACGATATCCGCGATAAGGACGAGGATTACTGGACCAGGTACAAGGGTACACCCAAGGCATTTATCCCGGTCTCCGTGGCAGAAACCATGTGGGAAAACAGATTCGGGAAATATACCTCTTTCAGAATTGAAGCTGCCATCGAACAACTGCCCGCATTGCAAAGCGCAGTATTGAAAAAAATCCAGCCTTCAGAAGTTGGTTTCCGGGTGAACGCCATTCTGGAGCAGGCGGGCCGGGCTGCCACCAACGGCGTCGATTTTAGTCAGCTATTCGGCGGTCTCTCCTTCTTCCTCCTGGCTGGCGCTGTCCTGCTTGCCGTGCTTCTTTTCAGACTCAATCTCGACGAGCGGACAGGGCAGACCATTACACTTACCTCCATGGGAATCCCCGGCAGGGTGGTGCAGCGGCTCTATATGACCGAAGGGATGCTGGTGGCCGCCTTGGGAGCCCTTGCAGGTGTTGCCCTTGCCATTGGGTACAATAAACTTATCTTCCTGGCGCTGAACAGTATATGGATGGATATTGTGCGGACGGAGATGCTGGTAACCCATATCCGTCCCCTTACATTGCTGACAGGCTTTGCAGCCTCACTGGCGCTCGCCTGGGTCGCACTCTGGCTCCCCCTTAGAAAATTTCTAAAAGGATTGCGCGAAAGACAGGTAAAAATAGCGATGAAGTGGCGGGCGACATCTATGAAAAAGATGGTCCCCTGGTTTGCAGCCGCTGCAGCCATCATTGCTGTCGTTCTCATTGTTCTTCAACTGGCAAGGGGGGAAGCAGTCAACGCCGGACTCTTTTTTATTGCCGGGGGACTCCTGCTGATTGCAGGGTTACTGATGAGTTATTATACCCTGGCGTCTGTTAATTCCGCCGGCTTCTTTGTCAGGGGTTTAACCACCCTCGGACTAAAAAATACACTGCGGAATACCACACGCAGCATGACCATTGTCATTCTTTTCTCCATCGGTACCTTTTTGGTAATCTCCACCGGGAGTAACCGGAAGGATCTTTTTGTAAACGCTGCTGACAAATCCAGCGGTACCGGCGGATTCCTCTATTACGCCGAATCTACCGTTCCCGTGCTACAAAACCTGGCCAACAGTGAGGTGCGGTATACCTACGGATTAAGTGAAGGATATGATCTTGTGCAGATGCGGGTGGCCGACGGTGATGATGCCTCCTGCCTGAACCTGAATCGCATTGAGAATCCGCGGATCCTCGGTGTGAAGCCGGAAAAGCTCTCCGGCAGGTTTTCCTTCGTGACCGCCACTTCTCTGCTGAAGGAGGAGAATCCCTGGGCTACCCTGGATATTCCGCTGGAAGGTGACCTGATCCCTGCCATTGCTGACGAGACAGTGATCAAATGGGGACTGGGCATGAAGGTAGGAGATACCCTGCAGTATGAGGATACTAACGGGAATGTTATGAATCTGCTGCTTACCGGCGGACTGGCCCCCTCCATTTTTCAGGGATCGGTGCTCATTTCAGAAAAGTATTTTCTTGAACGGTTTCCTGAAAGCAGTGGTACAGAGGTCTTCCTTGTGGATGGCGAACTGCAGGACACCACGCTCATCAGTGATGAGTTGAGCCGGGGAATGCGCGACCTGGGCTGGACCATGGAATATGCCCCGGCACGTTTGTCAGAGTTTAACTCCGTAACAAACACGTACCTTTCTATATTCCTGGTGATGGGGGCCCTGGGTCTGTTGCTGGGCACTGTCGGACTCTCGATCGTTCTTTTTCGCAGTATGATTGAGCGACGAGAGGAGCTGACCCTCATGCGGGCTCTTGGATTTGGAAAGAGACGGATCAAAAGCATGGTGATACGCGAGTACCTTCTGTTATTTGCAGCCGGTACGCTAACAGGTGCAGTGGCAGCTATTATAGCTACGCTTCCATCACTGCTGAGTCCGAACAGTGGCATCTCCCTGCTTACCATTCTGATTATAGTGCTGGCTTTGTTCATTAACGGCCTTGTCTGGATCTGGTGGGTAGCATCTATAGCACTTAAAAAGGAGGTAATCAGCACCGCCTTAAGGAATGAATAATTCCACAGACATGTCACCCCTAACGGGGTTTGGGGTAACATTTGAACATACCGGGCTACAGACATGGCGCTCCTAACGGAGCTTTTCCTGTTCCATATGGGCAATCTGCTACAGACATGGCGCTCCTATCGGAGCTTTTCCTGTTCCATATGGGCAATCTGCTACAGACATGGCGCTCCTATCG
>JBBDUV010000018.1:55932-57667 GCA_040903745.1 Bacteroidales bacterium
GAGCTTGATATGCTCCGCTAGGAGCAAAATGTCTGTAGAACGATCTGCCCATATGGAACCATCAGCCCCGCTAGGGGCGACATGTATAGCCCCGTTAGGGGCGAAATGTCTGTAGAGAAATGTCTGTAGAGAAATGTCTGTAGAGAAATGTCTGTAACCGGAACCTATGGATAGATGATTGTTCCATCGGTAAATTTCGCAAACCGCTTCGCCTCTTTACCGTGTACGGGATCATGGCGATCCCACGGCCAACCACCGAAACGGGTTTCAGTATAGTCCTGGTAGGCCTGCTGGATCTCCCCCCTGGTATTCATTACAAACGGACCATACTGTACCACAGGCTCGCCAATCGGTTTTCCCTGCACAATTAGAAAGGTGGTGGCCTCCTTGCTGTTGTGGACCTGCATGGATACAGAAGCATCCAGCTTTGCCTGGTTGTAGCGGGGAACATCCACATCGCCAACCTTTATGCCCTCCCCGCGATAATTGTATATGGTCCGAGCAATACCCTCCCTGGCCAATGGCAGGTCCATGAGTGCGCCCGGTTCCATCTCCACGATCCAGATTCCCACCCCATTCTCGGGTTTGGCCGCCCACGCATCGGGGGTAGGGGATACCGCTTTGGTTCCGTTGAACTCACCTGCGATAATCATGATCTTGTTGGCATTACCGGTGGCATCCTTTTCCAGGATTACAGGGATCTCCTCGCTCCAGAGCATTTTGTAATATGGTTCAACAAACTTGTCTTTTTTGGGCAGGTTGATCCAGATCTGCAGCAGCTCGAGAGGATTCTCCTTCTCCTGGTTCAGCAGCGGAAACATCTCCGTATGCTGAATGCCCCTGCCTGCGGTCATCCACTGAACATCGCCGTTGCCATATCTGCCGGCGCCTCCCAGGGAATCGGCATGATCGATCAGTCCCTCGAGCGTAATGGTTACCGTTTCGAAACCCCGGTGCGGATGTACGGGAAAGCCGGGCACCGTATCGCCGTGGTACATACGAAATCCATCCTTCACTACAAAATCGCTGCCAATGTCTCGTCCGGTTAGTAACTCCGGATCAGGACCAAGATTCTCATTTCCTTTTGGATATTGGTCCTTATGGTGTGCACAAAAGAGAAACGGATCATACATCTCCCAGTGAAAACCAAGCGGTTTAATGTCGTACACTGTTTTCATATTTTTTTGTGTTGTTAGCGAATATACTGATTGATAATTGCTTCGTACAGTTCCTGTTTTCCGCTGAGCATCTCTGGTTCACCGTTTGCGACGGCAAGCTCCCGCATCTCCTCCAGTGAAAGTTCTCCCTTTTCAAATTTTGCACCTGCGCCACTATCAAATGAAGCATAGCGCTCTTTTCTCATCTTCATAAAAGGTGAATTTGCAAGCAGGTCATGGGTGATCTCAAAAGCCCTGGCAAAGACATCCATTCCCGCAATATGCGCGATAAAGATATCCTCCAGATCGGTCGAATTGCGGCGGTTCTTGGCGTCGAAGTTGATTCCCCCCGATGTAAATCCGCCTGCTCCAATGATTACGATCATCGCCTCGATGAGCTCATACAGGTTGATGGGAAACTGGTCCGTGTCCCATCCATTCTGGTAATCGCCCCTGTTGGCATCAATGCTGCAGAAAAGTCCATTATCGACAGCGACCTGCAGTTCATGCTGGAAAGTGTGTCCCGCGAGCGTGGCGTGATTCACCTCAATATTCAACCTAAAATCTTTGTCGAGCCC
>JBBDUV010000019.1:0-1887 GCA_040903745.1 Bacteroidales bacterium
GGTTTTGTACAGCATGATTTTAATGGTTCTCCAAAAATGTTTTTCATTTCTAATCCTTTTAGTATGTTTTCTTATTCATCCAACTTTTCAACTTGTAATCTTGTGAATATACCCCAAAAAGTTGGACGGAAAGTTAAACAGCAGTCTGAAAAAACTAAGAAAACTACAGGGGAATAATTATTTCAGCCAGTTTTTGATGGTATCTTCCGTGGCATAGGAGGAGAACAGCAGTACTTTTTCGGATTCGTGGGGATGGAACAGAAATTTCTCTATCTCCCTGGTCTTCTCCTGCCAGTCGATATTTTTCAAGGCTGGTTTTATGAGATCCAGATAGCTCTCAGGGCCTGTATATTTCATTTTTAAGCGGCCGAATTCCAATCGGTTTGATATATAATCAAGATCTGGCTTCGTGGTCCTGACCAGCTCGACTATGTCATAATAGTCACGGCCTTTTGCCCTGTCGAGAATCGTACATAATTTGGTTGCAAGGATCATGCGGTCGGGAGCACAAATGACCGGAACAAAGACATCAAATCTGTTTAATACTTTTATATCAGGCTTGTAGGTATAGGATCCAAAGTCGTGCTTTTGTGCATCCAGCTTGATATAAAACTTCCTTCCGGGTGTATCCTTTAGTCCTGCCTGTTCCAAAAACGCCGGAAAATTTATAAACCGGGTTTGAACGTCCAGCTCCCTAACCTTCTTGTCATGATCAATCTCCGCGATGATATTCTGCTCTCTGAATGCTTCGACCAGGTACTCACACAGCGCAAGGTGGTCTGCATTGGTATAGTCACTCGTTAAATCAAAATCCAGATCGTCAGAAAACCTTCTGAATCCATTGATCAATCTCAATTTTGTGCCCCCGATAAATATCAGCCTGTCCTTAAAGGGGCCCCGATAAATAAATTCAAGTATCTTGGCTTGCAGGTACTCCTTGACCATTGATCTGTAGGCATTGATCCCCTTGAGCCCGGGATCGAACTCTTTTCTGATTTCATTAAAGCTAAGCATCGGTATAGATCTTTAACATTTTCTTTACTCTTTTTTCCAACTCACTGTTTCCGGCCTCCCGGAGGTATTGAAACAGACGGTCGACGTTGAGCTGGTCGCGCAGTACAGGTTCATTAAAACGCAACGCTGAGATCGCCTTTATTGTATTGTAGCCGGTCCGGAAATAGAAGAAATCCACGATCGCTTTTTCCAGGTCAGCGATTCGAATCCTTCTTGAATAAGCACCTGTTTCCAAAAGCTGGTAGCCCTTAAACATCGCTGTTTTGAGAGATAAGAATGAATAAAAATGATCCGTCATATTAATTCGCAACGGTCGATTCGTGGTAACAGAAGTTGTCATGTAAACACCTTCCGGGATCACATCATAATGATCGAGTGCCGTTTCGAGGCTGATGTAGGAGGGTGCATGAACCAGGTTTGCAATGATCCAGGTACTGTAGGGTTCATTCAGAAATTCGGGAAGACAATACCATCCGCTTCTGATCTTCACAATATAGCCCTTGTTTTTCCATTCGAATAGTCTTCGCTTATCCAAATCCGGATAGATGGTGGCAATGTCGGAAATGGAAAATATTCCCAGGGGTTTCATCCGTTCTATGAAATCGATGACTATCATTTTACAAATTTACGTTAATTATAACGTTATTTTGCATTTTATTGCCATTTTTTGAGAATTTTAGCACTTAAAACTATGGTTCATATAGCCGGAACAGAAGCGGCAGTGATAGTGGCAGCAGCGGCGAGATGGGGCCTGTTTCGGCAAAGAGTTGCGGTCCCTCGCTAACATGCCAAAAAAAACTCGTGGTCCGGCGGGTGTAGTTCAACATGGACTCATCGCTGGGCCCCCGGCATACCGGGACCAGCTTTGCAGGC
>JBBDUV010000020.1:0-1879 GCA_040903745.1 Bacteroidales bacterium
CCGAAACAGGCGTCAGTAATTAGCAGTGTATGTTTTGACTCAATCTCCTTCAGATAATCCACCAGTGTTGAATTTCGAAACCAAAAACTCTTGTTGCTATTGCTGGCATCCGAAGGTAGCCAGTAACCGTTGTTTGCATCTTTATCCCACCAGCCATGACCGGCGTAAAAAACCAGGAGGTTATCTGTTGGTTTTACTTTTTTCGAAAGTTCATCAAATGAGACCACGATCTGTTCATAGGTGGCATCCTGTAAGAATGTAATATTCTCCTCCTTAAACGTATAATTATTTAGCAATACATCACGAATACTTTTCGCATCACTTATAGGATTATCCAAATCATTTATAGCAGGATCAAGGTAATTATCAATTCCTATAATTAATCCGTAATAATTCGACTCCTTCTCTATCTTTGCTGCAAGAGTCATAACAGTAGGGGTATAGTCGATTGTTATATTGGTCCTCACTAAATTATTGTTTTTATCAACCGCGACAAGGCTCAATTCATTTTCCCCCTTTGTAAGTTGTACCTCTTTAACAAAAACACCCGATTCAGTCATCGAAACCAATTTAGAATTAATAGCCAGATAGCTCAGTCCGCTTTCATCGGTAACCTTACCAATCAGTGATATTGTAGCTTCATCATTGTGGAAATATCTTCCATCCGTTATGTTGTGAGATAAAAAGGTAATAGATGGTGGCGTTTTATCGGGGTTAGCCGGCGTGCTGACTTCTGTTTTTTTATTTACCCAAAGTGCTGATTTCTCACTTTTTATTGATTGCGACTGTATCGTCGGGAAGGCAAAAAGCAAAATCACAATAATAAAACTGTTTCTGAATACCTTGTAATTTGTTTTCATCTCTTTGGTGTTTATCTAAAACCTATATGTTAAAGCTAAAGCCGAAGCATTCATATCCCTGTAATACAATGGTTGTAAAGACATTCTTCCCATCTTGTTTTCCTTCTCTATATTCCTGGTACCGATCAGTGTCCATAAAAAATCAACCGTCCAGATACCTATGGCAGAATAGAGCAAGGCATGGGAGAGCGATTCCTGTTTGATGGAGGCAGTATAATAATTATCCCTTGCTGTCAGATCTTCAGCATTCAGATAGTTGGTATAATTATCATTTGATTTACTGTAAAAAACAACCGAAGAAGCAACTGCCCCATAACCCAGAAGACCTTTGATCCAATGCGGTTTTTGTTTTAGCCTGGTTAATCCCGTTCCCGGTATTAGAATGGACTGAACAATTAAGCCACCCCGATTAAATGTCTGCTCTTTTGTTTTGTTAGATGATACATTTACAGCTTGCTCCGTCATAACCTTATCAGCAACAACCTGGAAGTACAACAACTCATTTACATCTGAATGATCAGCAAGAAAATCCCATATAATCTTTTTATCGGCTCCCCCTGCTACGTCTTTTCCAATATCGCCTGAAAATGAATTTGCATTGATATGCTCACCAACGGAGTCTGTTATTGCAATCGAAACGATGAATTTATCTACCGGTGAGCTTTCCAGAATATCATAACGAATGATAACAGCACTATCTGCTAACTCTAAGATTGGTTTTGAAATACCGGTAGCAGACTGCGCATTGCATGTAGCATGCAAAAATGACAAAAGAGTGATTATGGGCACACATATTAATCTCATTGTCAGGGTAATTGATAATTAAAGATAAATAATTTTTATGAAAATACAATTGTAGATATAAAAAGTTGTGATAACCCTCCCTTTATTCTCTGCCTGGAAACAGGGGAGGTTGAGCGGGGTTTTGATGCTGTTATAGCAGGGTGCGTTGTTTGGGGGAGGATGTGCGCACTGACGATGATTAGGGACACAAAGGCGCATTGTGTCATTACACCTAA
>JBBDUV010000021.1:0-33978 GCA_040903745.1 Bacteroidales bacterium
CAAATTGAAATTGGTCTCCGGATTGAACTTCCTTATAAACTGATCTGTCCTGAAAGGCAGCAGAAACTGGGGCAACTTGAGACTGGCCTCCATTCCAAGCTCCTGCATCGTCCCAAGCTCTTCTGGCGGCTTATCAGGATTCTCTGGCAATGTTTCAATCGCCCCGAGAAATGTAAGATCGAACCGTTCTGATCCCCCGAATAGATTCCTGTGCTGGTAGTTCAAATTGCCTGCGGCACCAATATTCCCCCCCGATGTGGTGCTTTCAATACCTCCGGTGAATGCCTGTTTGACAGATGGCAACATCTGAATTTCACAGTCCAGAAGGTTTTTCTGCCCCTCCACCACAGTAAAGTTGATGTCCACCAGGCGAAAAACGCTCAAAGCTGTAAGGTTCCTGTATGTTTGCTGAACTTTACGCTGATTATACAGATCTCCGGGAATGATATAGTTTTTCTGAGCGACCAGTTCATGCCGGATTCTAACATCTGGATCGCTGATCACAATTACATCACCGTTTCTGGTAGTATCCAATCTACTGCTTTCAGAGCTTCCTGACAGACCAATAACATCTGAGCCTGTCTTCATATACACCCTGCCTACCTTGTAGGTGGGGTGCTGTGTTCTGATCATATTACCGAGCCGGTCCCTTTCCGGATAGTTCCTGATTCCCATTGTCACATTCACCTGACGGCTACTTGTGGTACTGTCAACCTGGTAATATATATAGTCCCGGGTAAAATTATAATATCCCGTGTTTCTGAGAATCTCTTCAATACGCATATTCTCGGCCCGAAAATTATCGACGTCATATTTCTGATCTGTCTTCAGAATAAAAGAAGCAGAATCACCCATAATGTATTGTGAAAGAAGCGCATCTTCAAAGAAATAATCAATATTACCTATATAATGGGGTTTTCCGGGTTCGATCCTGTAAATGACATTGGCCTTCTTCTTTTTGATCAGCGTGGTATCGCCGATATGCGCATCAAAATATCCTTTGTTAAACAGGAACATCTCCAACTGTTGAACGGTATTTTCCTTCATATCTTCACTGTAAATCACAGGAGGTTCACCAATCTCCTTCAGCCAGCGATTCAAACCACTGGTACTATCCTTACCCGAAAGATTATAAATACTCAGCCAGAACTTCCATCCCAGAAATCTTTTATTGGGCTTCTGCTTTACAAAGTTCCTGAATTCTTCCTTTGGTATATCACTTTTCTCGTCTTCGATCCTATACCGGTTAAGCAGATACTGATCTTCCCCCACGTACTTTGTCGGGGCGCATGATTGCATGATCATTACAAAAATGACCAGGAAAAAGACTGATATGGTTGTCCTGATACTTGTCAATTTAATCTACCTGCTGTCTTAAAAAACAGACATTTCAGTCCACTGTGAAACCGCTGTAAAAGTAATCATTTTATGTGTACGGAGTAAGGTGTTTTTCAGATACTATTCAACAGAAATATTCAGAAAATATTCCTGCCTGATGGGGTTGATTTGATCCTGAACATCTATCTTTAGATCATGATATCGATGAACCGACAGAAACTGATCAAGGCTCTGCAACAAAAAAAGCAAAGGGATAATAAGGGGTTATTTGTCCTGGAAGGTGACAGGATCATCAGCGATTTGATACAATCCGGTGAATTGAATGAAGGAAATGTGGAATATATTTGTGGTACAAAAAACTGGATCGACCGCATGTCTGCCTTCGGGTTCCCGACTTTATCCCGGATGGTGGTGGCCCCAGAAGATGAACTGAAAAAGCTATCTGCTTTTCAGACGCCACCGGAAGTACTTGCCATTGTTAAAACCGCGATTGCATCCTTCAACATTGAAATGATTAAGGAGAATTACACGCTGGTATTCGACAAGATCAGGGATCCCGGCAACCTGGGTACCATTATTAGAACAGCCGATTGGTTCGGGATCAGAAATATCATTTGCAGCATCGATAGTGTGGACCATTACAATAACAAGGTTGTACAGGCATCCATGGGAAGCATCATGCGGATGAACGTTCACTATATGGAACTTCATGAACTATTCAGTCATGCCAACCGCCTGAAGGTTCCTGTCTACGGCACCGCCATGGATGGTGTAGATCTTTTCGATACCCCTGTTAAAAAGCAGGGAATCATCGTCTTCGGAAATGAGTCGGCAGGGATCGATCCCCGGTACGGATCCTTTTTCAAGACTAAACTGCGCATACCAAATTATCCCGGTAGCAATCATACCGTAGAATCGTTGAATATTGCTTCATCCGTTGCCGTTACCTGTTCTGAACTGCGCAGAAGAGAACGATAGAGACTAAGTGTTTGTCTATAAAGTCCAATAACTGCGTTATGCTTGTTCTCAAAATGGCCATTTACATTAGTAAACTCACATTTTTCGAACTGCGCAAGCCTTGTTATTGAACTTTATAGCTCAAACACCTGACTCTATTGACGGACTAAGTAAAAATCAGAAGCAGAGAGATGAAAATATCATTCGAAATGAAAATTCAGCATAACCAGGAATGACCTGAGTCCGGCAATGGAGTTCGCATAATACGGCTCACGTGGGTGATACTTATCTGTAACCATCACATTCCGGAGGCCCACGGCAAGTTTAATTTCGGTGGAATACTTGAAATACTGCAGGTAATTGTCAACCCCGAAGCCCATCTCCAGGTAGAAATCGCTTTTTTTTAGTAAAATTCTTTCATTTCCATCTCCAAATCCCTTTTTTGCCGACATATCGATCCGGTAACTTAGTCCTCCTACCACATAAGGTCTGTAATTGTTCACCCTTTCTGAACGATACTTCAAAAGCAGCGGAAAATCAAGAAAGCTGGAGCCAATGGTCATTGGCGGCCGGTCCTGGTCCAGCTCCCATGTATCCGGCTCAAAATAGACAAATTGTCTCGAGCCTAAATTAATCCCGGGCAAAAACCGAAGGTTCCAGTAATCAGAAAGACGAAGGTCAGAAACTATATTCACCTGAAATCCGGCTGGTTGGAACCCAATCACATCGGCATGCAGGTAAGGCTTTGCTGCCAGATTACGTCTGATGGCAAAGTCCATCGAATTCAACCCTACCGTAAAGCCCCAGTGAAGGGTCTTGTAGTCAAAAGCCGGGAGATTCCGGGGCCGCTCCCTCTGGGAATAAAGAGAAGAGACTGATACCAACAGAACCAAAAATATGGTGGTGACTCTTTGCATATTCAATAAACGTTCAAAGATAATAAATAGTATGAATCTCATATTATTGGAAATAGAGATTTCGGCGGTGCAATAATAGGAAGAACACGAATGGATACACCTGGATCAGCCTGTTTGATCATGAGGAGCAAGGGTCAGTTTTCTTCCTTCAGGATCTCTTCCATCGCGTTTTCAAAATCCCTGGCGTAATCGGTTATAAAGCCAAATGATTCATCGTCAATTCTAAGCTCCTGCTTCGTTATATGTCCCAGGGCTGAAAAGGGGAAATTCTGCTCTATCATGAAATCCAGAAAGGCGGTTTCACTACTTTGTGAAACGCTTACTACAACCCTGCTTTGCGACTCTCCGAACAAAAAAGCATCGGCACGAACTTCAGCCGGTGAGGTGATATCAAAGCCCAGGCTGTTTGGCATGCAACATTCCAATAGTGCAACAAAAAGTCCGCCAATCGATACATCGTGTGCAGAAACGATATGACCGTTTTTAATTAGATCACGGATAATTTCCTGCAGTTTCATCTCATGGTCAGGATCAAATTCCGGTGCAGCGGTCTCTTCAATCAGGTGCATTGAAGCAAGGTATTCCGATCCCGAAATATCATTGTCCGACCTCCCGATCAGGTAGATCATATCCCCTTTATCGCGAAAAGCAACAGAGGTCACCTCCACATGGCTGTTCATGATCCCTACCATCCCTATCACCGGCGTGGGTTGGACGCATACATCGGTTTCTTCTACCCGGGTAACGTTGTTGAAGCTTACGTTTCCGGCGATCACCGGAATACCCATCTTTCCTGCAATTATTCTGATCCCTTTAATACATTCGGTAAAGTCGTGGTAAACGTGCAGCTCAGAGGGGTTCCCGAAATTCAATCCATCAGCCAGTGCCACAGGCTCCCCTCCGGAACAGACAATGTTTCTCGCTGCCTCAGCAACAGCAATCATTGTCCCTTCGCGCGGTTGCCTTTTTACATAACGTGAGTTGCCATCCACACTCAGTGCTATCAATTTCTTACTGTTGGGAATATTCAGTACCCCGGCATCTGAAGGAAAGAATGCGCCCATAATAGACAGACCGGCCTTGGTAACAAACTGCTCATAGATGTATCTCCTGGAGGCAATATTTGGATGGGTTATCAAGGACTTTGCCACCTCTTTTAAATCGCCGGGATAGGGCACTTCAACAGCACTGATCTTGACGACTTTTCTTTCAGGATCCTTCATATTCCTGATATATACCGGTGCTCCTCCGCCCCTGACCAACACAGAGACAGGCAGATCGCACAGCAGATCTCCATGGTTCAATACTGTAATTCTTTCACTATCAGTTACCTTTCCGATCTCCGCGTAGTGTATATCCCATTTGCCTGCAATTTCCTTCAGCCGTTCCATATTATTTTTGGATACCGTCAGAAGCATCTGCTCCTGCGATTGGGAAAGAAGTACTTCAACCGGATCCAGGTCGTTATGCAGAACCGGTATTCGGCCAACATGTATGTCAACCCCCAGCGATCCCCTGAATGCCATCTCGGCAGCGGCGCAGAACACACCTCCTGCTCCAATATCCTGCATACTGCTGATCAGTCCCGATTCATTCATCTCCATGATACAATCGCACAGCATTTTTCCTGAAAGAGGATCGGCAAGCTGGGTTTCCGGAACCAGTTGCCGGGTCTCGCCTGAGAAGGGGGTTGAAGCAAACCCAGCCCCATGCACTCCACTGCCTGATGTCTTGCCTCCAATGAGCATCAGCACATTGCCTGCTTTCTTGAAAGAGGCTGTAATGATTCTGTTCTTTTGTACCAGTCCGACCGCCATAAGGTTGAGCAACGGGTTGGATGAATAACTGTCATCGAAAAGTATCTCACCTCCTACAACCGGGGTACCAAAAATATTTGAATAGCTGCCCAGTGCGCTGATCACCTTCTTCACTGAGTCGCGGATCGTTCTCTCCTTCAGGCTACCAAACCGCATAATGTTCAGCAGAGCCACCGGCCGTGCCCCCATCGAGATCAGGTCACGAAAAACATTCCCCACACCAACAGCTGCCTCTCCCGGATTCACTGCTGTGGGATGATTGTGCGACTCCATCTTGATCACGCAGGCCAACTCATCGTCCAGCTCAATGATCCCTGCGTTCTCCTCCCTGGCCGGGACAACAATACCTTTTCCTTTTACCGGCAACTCCTCCAGCCACTTGGTTGAACTCTTATAGGAGATGTGTTCCGACCACATGGCTGCAAACATATTCAGCTCAAACTCATTGGGCCTTCTGCTCAGCAGCTTTTCAATCGAATAATGTTCATCGGGAGTCAGAAACGACTTCAACTGTTCCCTGCGATATTCTTTTGTTGCTCTCACTGAAATATATTTTTTTATGAAGATATTGAAAAAAATATAAATGACTCTCCCATGCAGAGGATGATTAGCACTTGATTTCTACATATAGTTATATGCAACTCAATGGATACATCCCCCCGCCTTTCCATTTCAAAGCAAATATAGTAGGAAAATATTTTATTACTTTTGCTCAATACCAATTTATTTGAATATGATAGCGTTTATTACCGGAGCAACATCTGGGATCGGCAGGGCCACGGCAAAATTACTGGCTGCCAACGGGTATGATGTGATTATTACCGGGCGAAGAAAGGATCTTCTGATAACCACAGAGAAAGAGGTCAAAGAAAGTACGGATGCCGATGTGTTGTCCCTCTGCTTTGATGTCAGAAACCTTGAGAAGGTGGTGAAGCAGGTGAAGGCACTCCAGGGCAAATGGAGCTGGATTGATGTGCTCGTGAACAATGCCGGACTGGCGTCCGGACTAAATCCCATTCACAAAGGGGAAATTGACGATTGGGAAAGAATGATCGATACCAATATTAAAGGTCTGCTGTATGTCACCCGCGCGGTCACCCCGGGAATGGTGGAAAGGAACTCCGGACATATCATCAACATCGGTTCTATCGCGGCCAAAGAGGTGTATGAGCAAGGAAATGTATATTGCGCCACGAAGCATGCAGTCGATGCGCTGAACAAGGGAATGCGGGTCGACCTTGTGGAGCATAACATCAGGGTAACGGCGATCCATCCCGGTGCTGCGGAAACCGAATTCTCGATTATACGTTTCCATGGTAACAAGGATAAGGCTGACAAGGTGTATGAAGGTTTTACTCCGCTTTATGAGGATGATATTGCCGAAGCGGTTCTTTTTGCAGTAACCAGGCCACTCCATGTGAACATCAATGAAATGGTGATCATGCCTGCTGCACAGGCAAATACATCTAAAACCGTGAAGAAATCGTTGAAGTTGTAAACGCTAAAGGGTAAGCCATTGGTCATAGATGCGCATCTCCATATCGGACTGAATAACTGGACGGAATCGTCCCTTCTCAATTATCTTGATGAAAAGGGAATCGAAAAGGCGTGGATCCTTACCTGGGACGAATATAAACCGTTGGTTCCTATGTATTACCAATCCCTTGATATTGATCTTGTCAGGAAAGCGTTTAAAAACAGTCCCGACAGAATCGTTCCCTTTTACGCACCAGATCCGGCCCGTCCAGACTGGAAAAAACGGTTGTCAAATTGCCTGAATGATGGATTTGCAGGCTGCGGTGAACTGAAGGTGCCCTACAACTGGAACGACGAGAGGATCATCCCGCTATTGGAATTCCTGAACCACAACAAACTGCCACTGATCTTTCACATGGAACGTGGCCGCAATATCTTTGTTCCTAAGCGGGATCGCGGGGCCGACTGGCTCTTCAAGAGGCTGATCAACGAGAGATTCAATGGCAGGTCGGCGCATTTAATTGAACAGTTAAAGAACGGCACAGGATTCTTGAAGAGGTACCTGGACAACAGAATGGTGCGTTTCCCGGGATACCTTCTCGATTTTAACACGCTCGAAGAGGTGATTACAAGATACCGGTCCATACGCTTTATCGCCCACGGACCCCACATCTGGAACCATTTCTCCAGTCCTGAAAAGGAGTACCTGTTTCACCAGAAAGGCATGACCAGTGGTAAAGGGATCATCTGGAGGCTACTGGAATCGCACGACAACCTCTTTTGTGATATCTCCGGGTTCAGCGGATTCATTGCACTGAACAGGGATCACATCTTTACCAGGGAGTTTTTAAGCAGCCTGCACAAAAAGGTTTTATTCGGAACCGACAATGGTGATCATGGATTGCAGGAGTTTATTGCCGGGCTTGGTCTTGATAAAGAGAAACTTGAAAATATTTACTACAGGAACGCCCAGGCAATCGCAGGTAAATAAGCGTTCACCCGGTACCCCGATTCCCTGTTTTTTTCTACATTTGTCCATCAATCATCAATCTACCTGCATATGTACACACCCGAATACCTGGAAAAGTTTACCATCAGTTTGTTTGAAAAAATGGGTTGCAGCACGGAAGATGCCGTAGCTGCCACCAAAGTTTTTATTGCCGCCGAGCTGAACGGTCTTCCCTCCCACGGGATGCTGCGGATCAAGGATTATTTCGAGCTATGGCGGGCCGGACGCATCAACGTGAAACCGAATGTCAGAATCGTGCATGAATCTCCAAGCACTGCTGTTGTGGATGGTGACGGTGCCATCGGAATGATCGCTGCCACGAAATCGATGGAGATTGCCATTGAGAAGGCAAAGAGTGCCGGTACAGGGTGGGTCTCTACCCGTGGATCCAACCATTTTGGGATTGCCGGTTATTACTCCATGATGGCTCTTGAGCATGATATGATCGGTATCAGCATGACCATCGCTAATCCGGTGGTGGCCCCGACCTGGTCAGTCTCCAAAATGCTCGGCACCAATCCGGTGGCAGTTGCAATTCCCGCCAAATCATATCCTCCCGTAGTAGCTGATTTTGCTACCACCCCGATTGCGCGTGGTAAACTGGCGGTGGCAGGTAAAAAGGGTGAGAAGGTGCCCTTCGGGTATGTTCAGGATAAGGAGGGTGTTCCATCCGATAACCCCGATATACTCATGGAAGGTGGATCGATGGTCACGCTCGGAGGAAGCTATGAGCATGGTAGCCATAAAGGATATTGCATGAGTGCGATTGTCGATATCTTCTCCTGCGTCCTGTCGGGCGCCAACTTCGGACCGTTCTGTCCGCCGTCAGTGGCCTACCTCCCGGTACTGGAGGAGAAGGTCGGCGAAGGAACCGGACACTTCTTCGGTGCGATGCGGGTAGATGCGTTCCAGGAGAAGGATACTTTTCTGTTGCAGATGGACAAGTGGATTGAGACCTTCAGAAATGCGAAACCGGCCAAGGGTTACGACCGGGTGCTGATCCCGGGTGATCCGGAGCGGGAGAACCGCGAGCGGATCAGCAGGGAGGGAATTAAGGTGATTGAGCCGATTCAGAAGGAGATGAAAGAGATTGCAGGTTTTCTTGGAGTTGACTTTGAAATGGAGGTGTAAATAATTCGGTTTTTCTAGATATTGTTCGGGAAGCTGTCGAAAATAACGCTCATTGTAACTCCTCTGTAACAGTAGAATTAAAAGACTATAAAAAAACCGTACATAAACAGCAATCCCTGGAACATTTTTGTAAAAGAACATTGCAATAAGTTTATTAAAAAACCGGGCAGAAGAGAAGGTTCCTTGAATCTTCCATCTGCCCGGCAATTATTTCCCGGCAAGCAAGCTAATGCTTTTATTCCTATAGCTCGATCTTTCGTCCGGGGGTCAAGCCGGCACCGGCGTTCTCCAATACCATTTCTATTGCTCTGATCTCTGTGTCAAGCGCGTTCAGCCTGTCGACCAGGGGCGGAAAATCCTCCTTCAGTATCTCATACTGATCCGTCACTGTTTTATTCAACGCTGCAGAGTTGCTCCAATGCGTGCGCACCGCGACATTCAGTCTTCTGCTCAGCGGCATATCCATTGGTGGCAGCTCTTCCCAGCTTGCAATTGCGGGAGGACCATGCATGACAAATTGCAATTCCTTCAACTCATCTTCCACCTTCGCGATCCGGGATTGTAGCGAAAGATCGGCAGAAGGTGTTTGGAGCGCTGCCTGCTTCAGGCTGACCACCCTGTTCAGCTCCTCATTCACCTTCTGGTCCATACCCATGAAGAGGCGCGACAGCTCAGTGATCTGCTCCCTGAACTTCGACATCCGTTCCGGATCCCTGTCCGATAGGGTTGCCAGGTTCAGTGGTTCCGATTTAAAGGTTTCGGGACCGGCAAGGCGGTTTACCTCCCCACGTGCAACCAAATCCATCGCAACCGTGTACTCTCCGGGCATAGCCAGCACTCCGGATCTACCCATCGAAGAGGAGCTGAATTTGCCATTATCCATCGTTACCGGTGCCGGGTAATGGTACCTCAGATCCCAGGTAATCCTGTTGATTCCCTTTTTTGAGTCGGTTGTGAGTCTTCGTACCGCTGCACCTGACTCATCGTAAATCGTGAAAACCAGGTAGGGAGCGATCTCCTTATCCTCTGCCCTCAGCTGATCACGCGTTGGCTGCGGAATCGGTTTCTTCTCTTCAAACAATTTCTTCTCCTCTTTCTGACGCTCGACCTTCAGGGTCTCCGGCACCTCCTTCACAAAGTAGGTGATCACAGCACCGAAATCGGGATTTTTTGCGGTATAGTAAGCCGATCCCTGACCGTACCTGTCGCGGGTTGTGCTGAACATTTTAGCCGCAGGGATAACGAAGATATGTGCATCTGACTCTTTAATGGCCAGATCCTGCGCCAGTTCTCGCAACGGGGTATAGTCATCGAGAATATAAAAACCCCTGCCAAAAGTAGCCAGTACCAGGTCGTTCTCACGCTCCTGAATCACCATATCCCTCACGGCCATAGCGGGCATACCCGACTTAAGCTGGGTCCATTCCCCTCCCCCATCAAGTGAGAAAAAGCAGCCGAATTCAGTACCTGCAAATAACAACGACTGCACCACATGGTCCTGTTCCAGGGTATGGACCGTCTGGTTTTCAGGCAAATTGGAAACCACAGAATGCCATGTTTTCCCCCGATCTGTGCTCTTCAGGATATAGGGTATAAAGTCGTCACGCTTCCTGTTGTCAAAAGCTACATAGACCGTATTCACATCATATTTATCGGCCATGATATCACTGATATAGGTATAGGTGGGAATGCCTTCGAATTTTGTAATTTTTCTCCAGTTAATTCCTCCATCTTCCGTTACAGAAAGCACTCCATCGTCTGTTCCTGCATAGAGCAGATCTTTGTTCAACGGCGATTCGCAGAAGGAGACTCCTGTTCCAAACAGGCTGGTTGACACATCCTTTACAACGGCATCCCAGCTCCAGTACTGATCCATTACCGGCCATGTATTGCGGTCCGTTCCGGAGGTAAGGTCATCACTGATCACCTCCCAACTATCGCCCCGGTCGTCCGACCTGAATACCTTATTGGCCATGGCATAGATGCGTCCGGGAACATGCTCGCTCACCACCAGGGGAGCGTTCCAGTTCCATTTGTAGGTCTCCTCACCTTTGCGCGGACGCGGTTTGATGCTCACCGATTCGCCGCTTGCCTTATCGTACCTGAAAGAGTTTCCATATTGATACTCACAGTAGACTATCTCAGGATTTTCAGTATCTATACCCACCCAGAAGCCATCACCCCCTAGGATCGCTTTCCACTCATAGCTCTCCACTCCGGCCGAACTGGTATTGCGAGAGGGTCCCATGAGGGTATTGTTGTCCTGTGTTCCACCATAGACATTATAAAATGGAAGGTCATTATCCACATTGACCCTGTAGAACTGTGTTACCGGCAGATTGGTTTTGAACTGCCATGTTCCACCATCATCATAAGTTTCATAGACTCCGCCATCCCCGCCAATAATATAGTGGTCCGTATTTTGCGGATCGATCCAGAGTGCATGGTCGTCTACATGCCTGTTATCCCTGCCCATGTTTTTCCAATTTTTGCCTCCATCAAGCGTTATTTCCGAGTACGTCTCCATGGAAAAAACCTTGTTCACATCGATAGGATCGCAGTAAATTTCATTATAATACTGACCGGAAGAGTGGTGATCGCTCATCTTGTTCCAGGAGGCGCCCCTGTCGGAAGAGCGGAAGAAGCCGCCTTTTCCTTCGGCAGCTTCAACGATCAGATACACCACATTATGGTCGGCCGGCGACACAGCGATCCCCATACCGCCAATATCCACAGAGGGCAGTCCCTTCATCGATTTCGTCCAGTTAAGGCCACCGTCAGACGACCGGTATACAGCCGATTCCGGTCCACCGCCTATCTTGGTATGTACATGCCTCCTGCGCTGTTCGGAGGTGGCATACATAATGTCGGGGTTTACAGGATCGATCACTATATTATTAACACCGGTCTGTTCACTGATATCCAGCACCTTTTCCCAGGACCCGCCGCCGTCGGCAGTGCGGTAGAGGCCGCGATCACCTCCCGGCCCCCAGGCCGAGCCTTCAGCCGCCACAAAGACAATATCGGAATTACGCGGATCAATTACGATCCCGCCGATCTGGCGTGATTCCTTCAGTCCCATATTCTCCCAACTCTTTCCACCATCGATCGATTTATAGACACCATCGCCATAGCCGAGTGCCCTCTGGTGATTGTTCTCACCGGTTCCCACCCAGATTACATTGTGGTTGTTGGGATCCATGGTTACTACACCAATGGAGTAGACCGGTTCACTGTCGAATACCGGAGCGAAGGTGGTTCCATTGTTAACAGTTTTCCAGACATGTCCGCAGGAGACACCCACATACCATTCACTATGATTATTGGGATTTACGGCAAAGTCGGAGATACGTCCTGAGGTCATCGCCGGACCGATACTTCGCCATTTAAGGCCACCATAAATATTCTCATCGTCTACCTCTTCCTTCTGCTCCTTCTCCCTGGAATTCTTTTTCCGCTGTGCTTCAGCCTCCGGAGCAGACAAAAGCAGGAAGAACATCATTGCCCCGCAAGCGAAGGTCCGGAATGCCGGAATAGTTGTTTTTATCATTACATTTTTGATTTAGATTAGATTACTTTCATTTTGAGGCTTAAAAATAGCATTATTGCCGAAGAGTCCATATGCTCTTAATCACATTCTGTAAGAAAAGTGATCCTTCCACAATGCACGAGGAGCACTTTTTATAACAGGCTATTCCGTTAATGTCTGATCTAATTGTTCGTAGGCTGCATTTCATCCGTCTGTAAACTTCCCATCGATGCAGCTGCACAAATCAACCTTGCATTATGTTATATAAGAGCTTCATGTTATATAAGAGCTTCCGTTGTAAAGTAAATCACTATTTTTGCACTGTTAGTCAAAGCAGCCGTAAAAAACTTTTTATTATATAATCATATACATTCATGAGATTACTGAACGAACATCGAACCATCAGGAAATACACCGGTCAGGAGATAACAGATGCATTGCTGAACGCTGTTCTGCACGCAGGTACACGTGCCTCCACTACAGGGAATATGCAGGTGTACAGTATTGTTGTTACGCGCGACAAAGAGATGAAGGAGAAGCTGTCGCCCTGTCATTTCAACCAACCAATGGTAAGAGAGGCACCGGTAGTGTTAACCTTTTGTGCTGATTTCAACAGGTTTAACAAATGGTGCAGGCAACGCAACGCCGAACCCGGATATGACAACTTTCTCTCGTTTGTCACAGCAGCGATCGATGCCCTGTTGGTGGCACAAAACGTCTGTATAGCAGCTGAAGATGCCGGACTTGGCATTTGCTACCTGGGAACAACCACCTACACAGCTGAAACTATTATTGAGATCATGGAACTTCCGGCGGGCGTGGTACCGGTAACCACTGTGACGTTGGGCTATCCGGCCGAGAATCCGCCGCTCACAGACCGGCTGCCGCTGGAAGCAGTTGTTCACTATGAACGGTACAACGATTATTCCGAAGGGGATATTGATAAGTATTATTCTGAAAAAGAGGCTCTTGCATCGAGTCAGCAGTTTGTGAAAGAGAACAACCTCGAAACACTGGCCCAGGTGTTTACACAGGTGCGATACAAAAAAGCTGATAACGAGACCTTTTCAACAAAACTGCTATCAGTGCTTGAAAAACAGGGGTTTATGAACAAATAGAGTCTTCAATTCCATGAAGTAATAGCGTCTTCGATTTCATGAAGCAAGCAAGATGTTGCTCTTAATGCTATAGTTTGATGAGTTCGTATTCCCGGTTCCTATCAAGGACAAATAATGGTATTTAGGAAATAATTAACACTTTTAAATCAAAAATTTTCAAACGTTGTGTAGTTATTATTTTTTTTTATACAATAAAATTCTATATTTGTACCGAGAAGTTTCGATTTAATATGATCGATTTAAAATATTTATTATGAAGAAAGCAGCATTTATCATCATATTGGCTTTCACTGTTGGAATGATCATGAGTTCATGCAACAGGCATGTATGTCCAGCGATGTCAGACGTGCCGGCCGAAACCGTGGAAGTTGCCCCACAAGCTTAGTGTAACCGGGATATATAAGTCTCTCTTCCGTATTGCTTCAAGATTTACCTGATGGTAGATCTTTTTTTTATGGTTAAAACTTCCGGGTCGGTATTTCGTTATACTTTTAGAGCTTTTTTTATCTGACTGCGAATGAAATACCTGCTTAACATATTGCTCCTGCTGATGCTTCCGGTAAAGATCGCATCCGGACAGGGTACAATTGGCGATCAACCAAAAATGTTATTCAATGACGAACAGACATTCGGGGTATTTCTAAACAGCAATGGATTGGGAGCCGACTACCGGTTTGCCCGCTATGTCAATGTCAGGAGGGACCGGATATATGAATTTTCTTTCGATTATGTGAAGCATCCCAAGGAGTACAAATCGGTGGTAGCCTATGATTTTTACACCTCGAGATTTGTATTTGGGAAAGAAAATCTGTTCTGGGAGCTGAAGGGACAGATTGGTAATCAGCATGAAATCTTCAGGAAATATGACTTCTCTTCTATTTCAATAAAAATGGCTTACAGCGGTGGTATTTCACTCGGATTTCAAAAGCCAATTTATTATGAGATCATTACCATCAACAGCAGTGGTCAGATCACTGCCAGAGAAGAAAAACTGTTCGATCCGTCGATACACCTGTACAATTACGGGGGCACCGCATCATTTACAAAAGGATTTGATGAGTTAAAAGTCATACCAGGTATCACCTTCAATACCGGATTCAACTTCGAATACAGCGAACGTGAACCGATGATTCACGCGCTGGAGGTAGGCATGGGGCTAACGGTCTATCCAAAAAACATACGTATTATGGCCACCGAAGAGAACAATTACTTCTTCTTCAACCTGTCGCTGGGTTACCGCTTCGGAACGATGATAGATATCAGCGAAGCGGCAAGGGCAAAAAGCAGGAAGGAACGTCGCCAGGAACGCCGGGAGGGTCGTGAAGGACAGCAGCAGATACCACTGCTCCACCTCCTTTAGTATGCCTGGTTAGTGACTGTCCACTCCGAATCTATTGACAGGCTCTAGTTATAATTTGTATAAAAATGAGTATTGCTACAGGAAGCGTCATTATATTACAGTTACTAGTTAGCAATTTCTTAACATAATAGTAGCCGATATTATTTGTATGACAGCGAAAATTTCTTACCTTTGCACTTTCAAAAACATAAGCACCAAACAATTGTTGTTCAACTAATAGTAAATAAATTATGGGAAAAATTAAATTAGCCATCAATGGCTTTGGCCGAATCGGTCGCAACGTGTTTAAATTAGCACTTGAAAGAGACGATATCCTTGTTGTAGGGATCAATGATCTCACTGATAACAAAACGCTTGCACACCTTTTAAAATATGATTCGACACAGGGTCAGTATCCGGGAGTATCACACGATGATGAGAACATCATTGTAAATGGTGTCAAATATTTTGTAACTGCAGAAAGAAGTCCGGCGAATATTCCATGGAAAGAAACTCCTGATGTTGTGGTTGAGTCGACTGGTGTATTCCGTGAAAAAGAGAGTGCAAAAGGCGGATATGGCGACCACCTGAAGAATGGTGCCAAGAAGGTGATCCTTTGTGTTCCTTCAAAAGACGAGATTGACAATATGATCGTACTGGGTGTAAATGACGAGGCATTGCGTTCAACTGACGAGTGCATATCCAATGCATCATGCACAACCAACTGCCTGGCACCTGTTGTTAAGGTGTTGAATGATACTTTTGGTGTTGAGAATGGTTTGATGACCACAATTCACTCCTACACAAACGACCAGGCCATCCTGGACATGCCGCACAGTGACCTTCGCAGGGCCAGATCTGCTGCTGTTTCACAAATCCCAACCACCACGGGAGCTGCCAAAGCAGTCGGAAAAGTTATTCCTGAACTGAATGGCAAACTTGACGGAATGGCTATCAGGGTACCAACCCCGACCGGATCATGTGTTGACCTCGTTGCAAATCTGAAAAGAGAGGTAACCATTGAAGAGATCAATGCAGCTATGAAGAAAGCCGCTGAAGGACCAATGAAAGGAATCCTCGAATACACTGAAGATCCTATTGTTTCTGCAGATATCATCCACAATGCCAGTTCATCTATCTTTGATGCTCTGTCGACCATGGTAAATGGCAAGACCGTGAAGGTTCTTTCATGGTACGATAACGAATGGGGATATTCAGCAAGGGTTGTTGATCTTATTCCGATGATGTTTGCAAAATAATTGCACCCGCAGAATTACAAACAGCATTTTCGTTTCATAAAAAAACCGCTTCGTAATGGAGCGGTTTTTTTATGTAGTATACTAATGTATTCGAGGATGTAAGATTTTTGCAGCAATGCAATTACCGGACTTTATGGAAAGACACTATTTAGAATATGTCCATAGCGTCGGGTGTTTGAGCTAGAAAGTTCAATAACAAGGCTTGCGCAGTTCGAGAAATGTGAGTTTACTAATGTAAATGACCATTTTGAGAACAAGCATAACGCAGTTAGTGGACTTTATAGACAAACACCATCTAGTAGTATTCAATAATCTCGAAGGGAATCTGCATCGTTTGCTCGTAATGTTGTCCCAGCTCTTCAATCGATTCGTCGCCCTCTTCAAAATACCATTTTACCAATACTTTCCTTCCTTTGTTGTAATTTACTTTCATAATCCTTAGCAGCTCGAGCATGTATTTGGAAGATCCGCTGTTGATATATTCAAGCTTGATATTCATAACCGTCTCATCCACCGGATTCAGAAAATAATCGTTCATCCAGTCGATCAGTTTTTCGAAGAACTCACCCGGATCCTCGGGTATAGAGCGCCCCTCTATATTCAGTTCGCCTGTTGCCGAGATAAACTCTACCTCAGGAGAATTAAATGTTTTATTTAAAAAGATATCATCCATATTACTGGGATTACATTTATTCATGTCTCAAAGCCTGGATCGGATCAAATCTTGAGGCCTTCCTGGCCGGAATCACTCCCGATAAAAGTCCTACAACAAAACAGACCAGCACGCCCAAAATGATCCAACTCCATGGAACAATAAAACTTGTTCCTACGGCCAAAGATACACCATTTCCAATTAAAATTCCTAAAATAATTCCTACAATACCCCCAATCTGTCCTATAACAATTGCCTCATAAAGGAATTGACGGCGGATCATTTTCGATTTTGCCCCCAGGGCCTTGCGGGTACCGATCTCCTTTGTTCTTTCGGTTACCGATACAAGCATGATATTCATGAGCCCGATACCGGCCCCCAACAATGTAATGATACCAATAGCAACAGCAACAAAACGGACAAATTTAAGGTTTTCCAATAGCATTTGTGAAAGCTGGTCACTGCTGGTAATATTGAAGTCACTCTCATCTTCAGGATCCAATCCACGTACAATCCTGAAGAGCCCTTCAGCCTCCGACATCGCCAGGTCCATTAACATAGGATCATATGCCCTTACGCTTACATTATAATTCATAGAAGGCCTGGAAAAGTATTGTCTTACATTGGTGTATGGCAGAAGGCAGAGCCTGTCGGATCCCCATTCCCATGGAGGTGCCCCGGGCCTTCAGAACACCGATGATCCTGTATCTGCCGTTGCCGATAATTAAAAAACGGTTCAGGGGATCCTCTGTCTCGTCAATTGCTGCCTCTGCGATGCTGCTTCCGATAACCACCACTGGTTCACCATTCCGGATATCGGCCAAATTAAAATTCCTACCCCGTTCAATCTGGTATCCTGCGGTAAACAGATAGCCATCATCCACACCCATTACACGAACATTGGGATTGGACCTGTAATCCCTGTATTTTACTATTGCATTCCCTGACGCCCATGTCTGGATAGCCACTTCAGCCGGAAAGTTAAACCGCTCCTTAAATTCCCTGGCCTGCTTGTAGTCAATATAGGAGTAGTTCTTCTTCTTTCTGTATGTCTGGTTTCCAATGGTCACGTTCATGCTTCTCGACTCAATGGTAAAGGTGTTGGCCCCCATGAGGCTGAATTGATCCGTAAGGCTGCTCTGAATTGCATCGATGGCGGTAAGGATACCGACAAGCGCCATGATGCCGAAAGCTATGATCAGCACTGTGAGAATGGTCCTCAATAAGCTGGTGCGTATTGCTTTGAAGGCAATTCGAAGGTTTTCAAGAAATAGCAGATTGATCCTCATCAACAGAATTATTTGTCCCTAAAAGTAGCAAAAACTGAACAATATGTTTTTCAAAGATGTCAAAAGAATAGGCGATTCTTACATTCAGACTGTTTTTTTCCAGTCAAATCGCTAATTTTGTTGAAACATAAATCAAAACAGGATGGCATTCGATCTCGATCTAATCAGGAATTATTACAGTAAACTATCTTCCAAACTGGAAATTGCAAGGAAGGAACTTGGCAGCCCCATGACTCTGACAGAGAAGATACTTTACAGTCACCTATACAATACTGAAAAAATAAGGGATTTTGTACGGGGGAAGGATTACGTAAACTTCGCGCCCGACAGGGTAGCCATGCAGGATGCCACGGCACAGATGGCACTTTTGCAGTTCATGCAGGCCGGTAAAGAGAAGGCAGCCGTGCCGTCGACCGTGCACTGTGACCATCTGATACAGGCAAAGACAGGTGCTGTTGCTGATCTTAAGTCGGCCATGACCACGAACAAAGAGGTATTCGATTTTCTTTCCGATGTATCCAGCAAATATGGCATAGGATTCTGGAAACCGGGGGCAGGGATCATTCACCAGGTAATTCTTGAAAACTATGCCTTTCCCGGGGGAATGATGATTGGCACCGATTCGCACACGGTTAACGCAGGCGGGCTCGGCATGGTCGCCATTGGTGTCGGGGGTGCCGATGCGGTGGATGTGATGGCCGGGATGCCCTGGGAACTTAAATTTCCAAGGCTTATCGGGGTTAATTTAACGGGAAAGTTGAACGGGTGGACCTCCGCCAAGGATGTCATATTGAAGGTAGCCGGACTGCTAACGGTGAAAGGGGGCACCGGGAAGATTTTGGAATACTTCGGCGAGGGAGCTGAAAGCATCTCTTGCACAGGAAAAGGGACCATTTGCAACATGGGCGCCGAGATCGGAGCCACCACCTCCCTGTTTGGCTATGATGAGAAAATGAAAGCCTATCTCAGGGGAATGGAACGGGCCGACGTTGCAGCGGAGGCCGACAAGGTAGCGGCCCACCTCACCGGCGATCCCGCGGTATATGCCGAACCGGAAAAATACTTTGACGAGGTAATTGAGATTAACCTCGACGAGCTCGAACCACATATCAACGGACCATTTAGTCCGGATAAAGCATGGCCAATGTCGGAGTTTGCTGATGCGGTGAGGGAAAACGGCTACCCACCCAAGCTAGAGGTGGGGCTGATCGGATCGTGCACCAACTCCTCTTACGAGGATATCACCAGGGCGGCCTCTGTAGCGCTTCAGGCTGTGAACAAGGGGCTGAAAGTGGCGACGGAATTCACGATTACACCCGGCTCCGAGCAGGTGAGGTACACCGTGGAGCGCGACGGACTGCTCGAGGCATTTGAAAATATCGGCGGGGTGGTGCTGGCCAATGCCTGCGGACCCTGCATTGGACAATGGGCGCGGCACAATGCCGATAAACAGAAGAAAAACTCCATTATTACCTCTTTCAACCGGAACTTTGCCAAGCGGAATGATGGAAACCCGAATACCCACGCCTTTGTGGCCTCCCCTGAGATCGTAACAGCAATGACCATTGCGGGCGACCTCACGTTCAACCCGTTAAAAGATACACTTACCAATGATAAGGGGGAGCAGGTAAAGCTTGAAGTACCGGAAGGAATTGAAATGCCCCTGCAGGGATTCAGCGTGGAGGATAGCGGATACCAGGCGCCGGCTAAGGATGGATCTGACATCATTATCGATGTGGATCCCGAATCAAAAAGACTGCAGCTTCTGGAACCATTTGACCCGTGGGACGGGGAGGATTTTACAGGGTTGAAGTTACTGATCAAGGCTGAAGGGAAATGTACCACCGACCATATTTCGATGGCGGGACCGTGGCTCCGGTATCGCGGACACCTGGACAATATTTCGAACAACCTGCTGATCGGTGCAGTTAATTTCTTTAACAATGAAACCAACAAGGTGACGAACCAGCTTACCGGTGAAACAGGTGAGGTGCCGGAAACAGCCCGTGCATATAAAGCTTCAGGGATTGGCTCTGTTGTTGTTGGAGATGAGAATTACGGGGAGGGCTCTTCGCGCGAGCATGCGGCCATGGAGCCACGGCACCTGGGGGTGAAGGCTGTGCTGGTGAAATCGTTTGCCCGCATCCATGAAACTAACCTGAAAAAACAGGGGATGCTGGCACTTACCTTTGTGGATAAGAACGATTACGATAAGGTGAGGGAAGATGATACCATCCATGTGCTGGGTCTGAAGGAATTTTCTTCCGGGAAAAACCTGGTGGTAAGGCTTGATCATTCTGATGGATCTTCCGATGAATTCGAGGTGAACCACACATACAATGAGACGCAGATTGAGTGGTTCAAGGCAGGATCGGCGCTTAACCTGATCAGGATAATAAACAACTAACCACATTATCAGTCACAGATTGAATATAGATAAGATGATAGATGCGCTGGCATTAACCGGTGCATACCTGGAACAGCATGCCCTGGCCCCCCCCCCGGCAGGAACCATACCGGAACAGCTGAACAATCAGTTTTACAGACCCTTCGAAGATGTAATTTGCAGTGAATACACCCATAACGGATGGTTTACAGAAAAATTTGTGAGAAAAGCGTTGGGAGCGCTCGCACACATGCTCAAAAGAGAGGGACTGCAAGAGTGGATGAGGCGCTACCCTGCCCTTCCGGCTGATCCGGAACGGAGAAAAACTGTGGGGGTTGTGATGGCCGGAAATATTCCGCTGGTGGGCTTTCATGATATGCTTTCAGTGATCATGTCAGGGAACAACTTTATCGGAAAGCCCTCCTCGAAAGATGACCGCCTGCTTAGGATGGTGGCCGATATAATATGCAGTATTGAGCCAGGATTCTCCGACCGGATCTCATTTACCGATGCCTACCTGAAAGGAGTCGATGCCATCATCGCTACCGGGAGTGACAATTCTGCCAGGTATTTTGAATATTACTTCAGAAACATTCCACACATCATCAGGAAAAACAGGAACAGCATCGCTGTTCTTTCAGGCAATGAAACAGAAGAGGAGCTCATCGCGCTGGGTGATGATATCTTCTCCTACTTCGGATTGGGTTGCAGGAATGTTACCAAGATCTTTATTCCAGAAGCTTACGATTTACGTATAATCTTAAAGGCATTCGAGTCATTTACTGATCTGCAGGATCACCACAAATACAACAACAACCTGGAATACAACCGCTCGGTCTACCTGCTGAACAGAATCCCTTTCCTGGACAATGGGATTGTACTGTTGAAGGAGCATGAGAGCATATCCAGTCCTGTTGGGGTTGTTTATTATGAATACTATTCCCAACGCGAGAATGTAATCAGGAAAATAACTGCGCAACAGGAACAGATACAATGCATTGTATCAAACTTAGTGGAAATTGAGAACAGTATCCCCCCCGGAACCAGCCAGGCTCCTGCCTTATGGGACTATGCTGATGGTGTTGATACAATGGAATTCTTAACTGCTGTAACAACAGATAATGGTATATAGATTCAGGATAATATCCGGAGAGAGCAGAGAATTTGCGAGAGAGATGCTGATCAGTGATGAGCAGACCTTTTTGGATTTTCACCGGTGTCTTCAGAAAGACCTTGTTTATGATCCTGACCAGCTTTCCTCATTCTTTATAACTAACGCCTCCTGGGAAAAGGAGTTGCAGATCACACTGATCGATATGCTGGATGAGGGAGATGGCAGCTGCAGTACAATGGACCAGTCTATCCTGGGAGATCATCTTTCTGAAACAGGTCAACGAATGTTATATGTATTTGATTTTTTTTCAGAACGCTCCTTTTTTATTGAGCTCATTGAACTGATCAATGTTAAGGAAAACAAGGCGCTGCCGAAAATAGTTTTTAGCAGTGGAGAGCCGCCTCCGCAGATCGACCTGACCCTTGGTGATCTTACTCTCACGGATGAGGATTTGGAGGATGATTTCCCTTCAGATTCATTGGATGATCTTGGTGATGAGTTTGATTTTCCTGATAATGATGACTTTACAGATGAGTAAAAACCTGGTCGTACTTGCCGGACCGACAGCTGTGGGGAAAACCACAACAGGAATTGAATTGGCATCGAGATATGGTTCGGAAATTGTCTCGGCAGATTCGAGACAGATCTACAAGGAGTGCTCCATCGGGACCGCGGTACCCTCTCCTGCCGAACTGGCTGCAGTGCCCCACCATTTCATACAGTGCCGGAGTTTGAATGAATATTACAACGCGAGTATGTATGAGGCCGAAGTGTTGGAACGGCTACATAGGCTTTTTGAAAAAAAAGAACTTGTCTTTATGGTGGGTGGGTCCGGCTTGTATATCAATGCGGTTTGTTTCGGAATCGATGATCTGCCAACCATCGATCAAAATATAAGGGATGAACTGGCTGCGAAATTCAGGGAAGAGGGAATCGAGAGCATCAGGCAGGAGCTGAAAAGACTCGATCCGGTAACCTATTCGAAAACTGATCTGAACAACCACTTCAGAATACTGAAAGCACTGGAGGTTACTGTTCAGACAGGCCGGCCCTACTCCTCTTTCCTTACGCGGAGTAAGAAGAAGCGGAATTTCAGGATTATCAGGCTGGCGCTGGATATGGAGCGGGATGAGCTCTACAACAGGATCAATAAGAGGGTGGAACGGATGATTGGGGCCGGTTTGGTCGACGAGGTAAGGGGTCTCGAAAAGTTCAGGGGAAAAAATGCGATGAAAACAGTGGGGTACCGGGAAATCATCAGCTATCTTGACAATCAGATTTCGCTTGAAGAAGCGGTCGATCTGATAAAAAGAAACACGAGAAAATACGCCAGAAAGCAGCTGACATGGTTCCGGAAGGATGATATATATCCATGGTTTCATCCTGATGAAACAGAGAAGATGGTCCAGTATATTAATTCACAGCTAACCGGAAGTAATACCAGTAGTAGTTAGATTAACCCAGTAGTTGGTGTTTTGGTTTCGCTATCGGACTTTATGGACAGACACTATTGAATCCTATTCATTTTGTATATTTGTTCGTGGAAAAAAGAGAATTGAATATGCCAAGGCTTTATATCATTGGCACGGCATGGCCCTTCAGGGGAGGTATTGCGGCATTCAATGAACGGCTTGCGACGGAATGCCAGAAAAACGGATACCAAGTCAGCATTATAAACTTCATCTTGCAGTATCCGAAAATTTTCTTCCCGGGCAAGACACAGATGGCAAGTTGGGAGGCTCCGGATCATTTGGATATCAGCCAGGAGATCAACTCCATCAACCCATTCAACTGGATAAAAGTAGGAAACCGGATCAGAAAAGATAAACCGGATCTTGTGTTGTTCAGGTACTGGCTGCCATTTATGGGCCCCGGTTTTGGCACCATTGCGCGAATCATCAGAATGAACCGGACGACCCGGATCCTAACGATATTTGATAACATTATTCCCCACGAGAAACGGATGGGGGACAAGCTTTTTACACGGTATTTTATTCGACCGATCGATGCATTTATTGCCATGTCGGACACTGTTTTTAAGGATATTGAGAAATTTGATAAAACCAAACCCAGAAAATTGTGTCCTCATCCGCTATATGATAATTTTGGAGAGAAGGTAGATAAGTTACAGGCGAAAAAACACCTGGGACTGGATCCGGAAATAGATTATTCCCTTTTCTTTGGCTTTATAAGAAATTATAAAGGCTTGGATCTTGCTATACAAGCATTTGCTGAACAAGGGCTCAGGGGTTCGGGTAAAAAATTACTTATCGCGGGAGAATTTTATTCAGATGAAGCGTATTATCGGAACCTGATCAATGAGCTGGGAATTGCAAATCAGCTAGAGCTGCGAACGGAATTCATTGCGGATGATGAGGTGAAGTACTATTTTTCGGCTGCAGATATCGTGGTTCAACCTTATAAAACGGCTACACAAAGCGGTATTTCACAGATTGCATATCACTTTAATAAGCCAATGATCGTTACCAATGTAGGAGGACTGCCGGAAATTGTACCTGACGGTAAAGTTGGCTTTGTAGTTGAGAGAGACAGTACTGAAATTGCACAAGCGATCCTGCGGTTTTACGATGACCACCTCGAAGAGAAGTTTGAAAAGGGAATAGCGGTGGAAAAGAAAAAATATTCCTGGGAGACCATGGTGGAAACCATCAATCTTTTATCCGATTCTGTATAATTTCTGATTTTTGCACGCACTGCCCGCCGTACTTAGGTACTAAGGCAGGCGGTGCACTGCCCGCCGTACTTAGGTACTAAGGCAGGCGGTATTTGCTCTCGAACTTTATGATCCAAACACTCCGAGGCTATTGACAGGCTCTATTTCGTGGCTGTATAAGCCAAAGTTTACTTTTGAGGGCTAAGGGCTAACACTCATCCTCAACCTGGTATTTATTGCGGTCTGTGGCAGATCGTGACACAAGCTCCCCAAGAAAACCACCGATAAAAAGCTGTGAACCAATAACCATGCAAGCCAGTGCAATATAGAAAAGTACATTGTCAGCAACTAGCCCTATCTGCATATTATGCCTTAGGGCGTACCATTTCTGAATGCCGATGAGAACCAGTGCCAGCACACCGAAAAAAAACATCACCGTACCCACCAGTCCGAATATATGCATCGGCTTTTTACCGAACCTGGTAACAAAAGCAACCGACATAAGGTCCAGAAAACCATTGATAAACCGTTCCATGCCGAACTTGGTAACCCCATATTTACGCTCCTGGTGCTGCACCACTTTCTCGCCGATATTAGTGAAGCCACTGCTTTTTGCCAATACCGGAATGTAACGGTGCATTTCGCCGTACACTTCAATGCTTTTAATTACCGGCCTGCGAAAAGCCTTCAGCCCGCAATTGAAATCGTGTAAGCGGATGCCACTGATCCTTCTTGCTGCCCAGTTAAACAGTTTGCTGGGAAGGTTTTTTGAAAGAAACGGATCATATCTCTTTTTCTTCCAGCCGGATACCAGATCATAACCATCTTCAAGAATCATCCGCCGCATCTCCGGGATCTCCTCCGGATTGTCCTGAAGGTCGGCATCCATCGTTATTACTATATCTCCCTCTGCCATCTGAAATCCTACCTGCAAGGCAGCAGATTTGCCATAATTGCGTCTGAATTTCACGCCTTTAATCGAGGGATTCTGCTTTCTTAGTGCAAGAATCTTCCCCCATGATCCATCGCTGCTGCCATCATCGATCATAATCAACTCATAAGAGAGTGAATGATCTGTCATCACACGATGTATCCAGCTGTTCAATTCATCGAGCGACTCAACTTCATTCAGAAGGGGGATGACGAGGGATATATCCATATTGCAGGTTTGATTAATTTATTGAATGATATTTTCCGGGTTTTTCTTTATAAAAATACCTGCAATTAATCCGGTTATTACAGCTATAAACACCATTCCTATAATACCTCCGAAAGAGAGCGCAAACGCAGAACGTTCCTCAATCTTTTTCTCTTGCTTCTTCCGTTGCTTCTTCATCTCTCTCTCAAACATGTCATATTGATCATCAGACATCTTCTCCTGGTACCTGGCATCCATTTTCTCCATCTGCTTATCCATCTTCTCAATTGCATAGTACTTTGTATCCTGCAAATAACCTTCATCCATTTCATACAATGCATAATTAAAAGCGGCACTAAGTACCGAAGCAACCAGTCCGACGATAAAACTAACAAAAACCAGGCGCCCGAAGGATGCAAATCCCCCACCATTTTCCTTTCTGTACATCATCAGGGAACCAATTATCAGTCCGATGAAAATAACTATAGAAACGATCATCGTCCATGTTTCGAGTGACAGTCCGATGAAATAAAAGATGAGCGTCAACACGATTGAGGCAAGGCCAACAATGGCCCCATAAATAAGAGAGGCTTTAAAAACCGGATTTTTTTCTTTTTCTTCCATTTCTGTCAAGTTTTATTTTAGACTGAAAAGATTAACTATGCGAGCGAACACCGATCCTGCCGGATTCAGTTTTCAAGGCATGAATGTAGTGAAAAAGATCGATAAGTGATGGGGGATTGGATAAAAAAAGGGCAAGCTACTTATATCGCACCGCTACAACCGTCTACCCTTGCTACCTTCCGGTCCTGGGGGAGTTCAACAGGAGCTGGTCGTATAAGACTTGCCCAGTGTGCAAAGGTAGGAAGTTTTTCGTTGAATACAAACGGAATGGACAGGTCGATACAAAACAATTCGCCCCGGCAGAATCTGCACAAGGGTATAATCCTCAATCAGATTAGGACGGGACGAATTAATTATCAAGTTGATCCTTCATCAGATCAACAGAAATTACGTTACAGACGATCCATACCTAAAGATCAATCTCTTCCAGCATACAAAAATGCAACCTTTGGAATCAGGTAACTATTTTATGACCTCTGAGGCATACTACCGGCAATGTAGAAAAACGTGTTCCTGACGGTACAATCCAGAACCTATCAGGTATTTTCCGGACGGAGTTTTCTTACTGTTGCTCCGGTGCGCCAAAGCTCTGACTCACGGAGTTCTGTAAGTTCTGCATCCAGTTTCACCCGGTAGTCCTCTTTGCTATTGGAATCAATCGAAGCCTGAGCCTCTTCGCCAGACTCGACCCTGGCATACAATTCTGAGAAGACTGGTTGAACAGCATCCCTGAATTTCTTCCACCAGTCGAGTGCTCCCCGTTGGGCCGTTGTAGAGCAGTTGGCATACATCCAATCCATTCCGTTCTCAGCTACCAGCGGCATCAGGCTCTGTGTGAGTTCCTCAACAGTTTCATTAAAGGCCTCTGAAGGCGTATGTCCGTTTTTCCGGAGTACATTGTACT
This sequence comes from Bacteroidales bacterium, assembly GCA_040903745.1. Taxonomy (GTDB): domain Bacteria; phylum Bacteroidota; class Bacteroidia; order Bacteroidales; genus M55B112. The sequence continues at coordinate 26,672 of JBBDUV010000021.1, forward strand.
GGGCAGCAAAAATTCCCTGGATGGCACCCATCAACGTTCCTCTTTCCCCGGTAAGATCGGAATAGACCTCACTTTTGAAGGTTGTTTCGAACAGGTATCCTGATCCAACTGCAATACCAAGTGCGACAACCCTGTCATGAGCCTTTCCTGTGGCATCCTGGAAGATTGCATAACTGGAGTTGAGTCCCCTGCCTTCTACAAACAGTCTGCGCAGACTTGTTCCCGATCCTTTGGGAGCGATGAGAATTACATCCACATCCTTAGGTGGAACGATTCCTGTACGCTCCTTGTAGGTGATGCCGAAACCGTGTGAAAAATAGAGTGCTTTTCCTGGTGTAAGGTGCTTTTGTACCGTGGGCCACATGGAAATCTGACCGGCATCTGAGAGCAGGTATTGAATGATTGTTGCCTTTTCGCAGGCCTCTTCGATCCCGAAAAGATCTTTTCCTTCAACCCATCCATCCTTAACAGCCTTGTCCCAGGAAGCGGAGTTTTTCCGCTGACCAATGATCACATTGATCCCATTGTCCTTTAGGTTCAGTGATTGTCCCGGACCCTGTACACCGTAACCTACCACAGCAACGATTTCATCTTTAAGCACTTCTTTTGCTTTCGATAGTGGAAATTCCTCTCTTGTTACGACATTTTCATCAACGCCGCCAAAATTTATTACAGCCATTTCTTTTATTTTAATTATAGGTTAATACTTCCTCTTCATTTTCATTGTGATATTGTTCCAACTCCTTCAGGTATGCAGAAATCTCCTTGATCTGTTTTGTAAGTGCGATTCTTCCTGACCTGGCAAATTGCAAGATACCATAGGGTTCAAGTTCCCTGAACAGTTGCTGTGTCTCCTCTTTGTGTCCGGTCTTTTCAACAACGATGTATTCCGGCTCAATGGTAAGTACCCGTGCATTTGATTTCCTGATCAGACTCTCTACGTCATCCCCGTAGGCAAATGCCTTTGTCGGAATCTTATACAGTGCGATCTCCTGGTAGACCAGTTCGTCTTGCGTATGAAAAAAGGCCTTCAGAATACCTATTTGCTTTTCGATCTGTTTTGTAACAGTCCGGACCATCGCTTCTGTAGTAGTTACAACAATTGTAAAACGGTAGATGCCCCTCACCTCCGATTCGGAGGTATTCAGGCTGTCGATATTCAGGTGTCGGCGTGTGAAGATCACTGTGATCCTGTGCAACAGTCCGACCTTGTTCTCCGTAAAAATAGTTAATGTAAATTCCTTTTTCATTATAGTAATTGTTTATGGGATCCCCGCAGCATCCTTAACTTTCAGGTAATTCAGCAATACCGGTCCTCCCCTATTCATTTAAATATATATCAGTCAAGTCGCATTTCCGATACCGTACCACCTGCCGGTACCATGGGGAAAATGTTTCCCTCCTTCTCTACCTTCACTTCAAGCATAAAGGGTCCGTCAAAGTCAATCAATTCCTGTAACTCCTTTTTAAGGCTTTTCCGCTCGGCGATTTGTTTGGCCGGTATGCCAAATCCCTCTGTAATTTTCAGAAAATCGGGATTCACCAGTTCCGTATTTGCATAGCGGCTCTGAAAGAAGAGCTCCTGCCACTGCCTCACCATACCCAGGAAATTATTATTTAGCAGAACGATTTTCACCGGCAGGTTATATTGTGCAATGGTACCAAGCTCCTGAACAGTCATCTGAAACCCACCATCACCAACAACCACAACTACCGGCCGTTCAGGTTTGGCGAAGGCAACGCCCATACCGGCAGGAATACCGAATCCCATGGTGCCCAGTCCACCTGAAGTGATCCACGAGTTTTGCTTCTGGAAGCCGTAGTAACGGGCTGCTGCCATCTGGTGCTGTCCCACATCAGTAATAACAATCGCCTCTCCCTCTGTGATCTCTGACAAGGTATTGATCACTTCACCCATATGCATTTTCTCTCCTTCGGGATGAACATCTTTACTGATTACTTTCTTAAATTCAATTTCATTCAGTTCACTGAAAGTTTCGAGCCATTTCTCATGGCTGTTAATACTGACCTTTGGGGTCAGCAGCTCCAGCGCTTGTTTTGCATCTGCATTAATGGCTACATCGGTCTTCACGTTCTTGTCAATCTCTGAAGGATCAATCTCGATATGGATCACCTTCGCCTGTTTGGCATAAGTGGCCAGATTTCCAGTAACCCTGTCGTCAAACCGCATCCCGATACCTATCAGCAAATCGCATTGGTTGGTATTTACATTGGGAGCATAGTTGCCGTGCATTCCCAACATCCCAACATAGAGTGAGTGGCTTGTTGGAAAAGATGAGAGTCCGAGCAGGGTGCAGGCGACCGGCAGTCCGGCCTTCTCCACAAAAGCCTTAAACTCCTCCTCAGCACCAGATATGGTCACCCCCTGACCGAGCAGCACCAGCGGTCGCTGGGAAGCGTTGATCAGTTCCACAGCTTTTTCAATATCACTTATCCGCGGCTTGGGTTTGGGAACATAGCTTCTGACACTGTTCAGTGATTCGTAGCTATATTCCAGCTCCTCGATCTGGGCATTCTTGGTAATGTCCAGCACAACCGGTCCGGGCCTGCCCGAATTAGCGATAAAAAAAGCCTTTGCCACTGCCTCGGGTATCTCCTCCGCAGAGGTGATCTGGTAGTTCCACTTGGTGATCGGCATAGAGACGCTGACCACATCAGTCTCCTGGAAAGCATCGGTTCCCAACAAACTGGCTCCTACTTGTCCGGTGATACAGATGACCGGTGTAGAATCCAACATCGCATCGGCCAGTCCTGTCACCAGGTTGGTAGCCCCTGGTCCTGAAGTGGTAAAGCAAATTCCCGGCTTTCTTTTAATACGGGCATAGCCCTGGGCCGCATGAATCGCGCCCTGCTCGTGTCTCACCATCACATGCTTCAGCTTGTCTTGATAGTCATACAATGCATTATAGACCGGCATAATGGCTCCGCCAATATACCCAAAAATGGTGTCAACATCTTCGGCAACCAATGCCCGCATCAATGCTTCCGCCCCTGAAATCTTCTGAGCAACTCCTTTTCCGGTTGCCTCTTTGGATTTTGTCTTTGTTTCCATATGTTTAGAGATTATTGTTGAGAGTTGAAAGAATATTAGTTCCCTTTTTGCTCCCAGGTTAATTACTTTTTAATTTATTATTCTTACTGCACCCTTATCAGCAGATGTAACCATCAACGCATATGTTTTAAGTGCTTTGCTAACGGTTCTCTCCCTTATTGGTTTCCATCCATCGGGCAATGCATCACGTTCCGTCCTTCTGGATTCAATCACCTTTTTATCAACCAATAGATTAATTGAACGTTGGGGAATGCTGATCTCTATTTTATCATCATTATTGATCAGCCCTATAGCGCCTTTATCAGCCGCTTCAGGAGAGATATGTCCGATGGAGAGTCCGGATGTACCTCCTGAAAACCGTCCATCAGTTATCAACGCACATTTATCACCCAGTTTTTTGGATTTGATGTATGAAGTAGGATAGAGCATCTCCTGCATTCCCGGTCCGCCTTTTGGTCCTTCGTATCGTATCACAACCACGTCCCCAGCTTTAATTCTGTTCTTCAGGATCGCCTCCACAGCATCATCCTGCGAATCAAACACCTTTGCAGTACCTTTGAAATTCAGCACACTTTCTTCAACGCCTGCGGTCTTCACGATACATCCATCCTCTGCGATATTTCCGTACAGTACCGCAAGACCGCCATCGGTCGAATAGGCATGTGCCACATCCCTGATACAGCCATTGGAACGGTCGGTATCAAGCTCCCGGCACCTCGACTCCTGCGATCCCATGGTAAGGTTAAACGTGCCTCCGGGGGCGGCCCCGTAGATTGTCTCTGCCTCAGGGTCGGGATTGCCCATGAGATCGTATTTTTCAAGTGCCCCGGCAAGTGTCTTTCCATCGACACGGTGAACGTCGCCGGCAATGAGTCCTCCCCTGTTTAGTTCGGCGAGGATCCCGAGAATCCCCCCTGCCCTGTTCACATCTTCCACGTGGTAGGAGGAGCTGGGGGCCACCTTGCACAGAACCGGCGTGGTTCTTGAAAGCGCATCCATATCCTTCATTGTGAACTCGACCTCTGCCTCGCTTGCAATAGCCAGGAGGTGCAAGACTGTATTGGTCGATCCGCCCATGGCAATATCGAGTGTCATTGCATTTTCAAAAGCTTTTCTTGTACCGATGGATCGCGGGAGCACCGTGTCGTCACCCTTCTCATAATAAGCGATGGTGTTTTCAACCAGCTGTCTTGCAGCCTTCCTGAAAAGTTCTTTCCTGTAGGTATGTGTTGCCACAACCGTACCATTGCCCGGAAGCGCCAGTCCGATCGCCTCATTCAGACAATTCATTGAGTTTGCAGTGAACATACCGGAGCAGGAGCCGCATGTGGGACAGGCGGCTTTTTCGACCTGCAGCAGCCGTTCGTCGCTCACCTCATCATCTACCGCCATTACCATGGAATCGACCAGGTCGAGCTTTTGTGTTCCGTCATCACCTGCCTCCATCGGTCCACCTGAGACAAAAATAGCAGGAATATTTAGCCGCATCGCTGCCATCAGCATCCCGGGGGTGATCTTGTCGCAGTTGCTGATACAGAAGAGCGCATCTACCTTGTGGGCGTTGGCCATATATTCAATACTATCGGCAATCATATCGCGGGAAGGCAGAGAATAGAGCATGCCGTCATGTCCCATGGCGATCCCGTCATCAATGGCTACGGTGTTGAACTCTGCAGCGAAGTAGCCCATTGATTCGATGATGCCCTTCACCTCCTGACCAATCTGGTGGAGGTGGGCATGACCCGGCACAAATTGGGTAAATGAGTTGGCGATGGCAAAAACCGGTTTCCCCATCTGCTCCTCCTTCATCCCGTTGGCCCTCCAAAGACTGCGGGCACCGGCCATCCTACGGCCCATTGTGGTTGTATGACTTCGATATACGTTTTTCACTTTTATCGCCTTATTAAAAAAGAAAAGCCATCCTCTTGTTGAGAATGGCCTTTTATGTGTTTGTTATAGTCTACACCATTCTCATCCGGGAAAGATCACCACGACCACCACTAGTACGAGAATAATATGTAGAATGTTTAGTTTCATATGCTTTATAACATGGGGCAAAGATATATATAAAATCAATACACAAAAACTTTTTAAGAAAAAATTATGCTTTTCTTAACAAATCGAAGGGAATATGCGCTAAAAACAAGAAAATGAAAGATTGTTAAAACCCGATCCGGATCCTCTGCCAATGTCTGATCCAGGCAACGATATCCTGCCGCTCGCTGCCCGTAAGCACCGGGTGATCCTCCCCTGCCCTGCTCCAGGCAGGCATCTCCGTTCCTTCTCTTCCAACAGTAATAGTGGCCATGAGGTATCCGTTGGAAGCGGCGCTCAGCAGCTCCTGGTTGTTCAGAGCAGGTGCCTTCTCGCCTTCACCGGTTCTGCCATGACATTCGGCACAATGCTGTTTGTAGAGCGGACCGCCCCTTTCTGTAGCCCCCGGGTTTGCTCCTGCGTAAATGTAATCGGGCCTCTGTGCCGACTGCTCCCGGATGAACGCGATAATATTACCGATATCGCTCCTGGCCAGCACCTCAGCATTATACACGTCCGTTGTCCAGCCGAACATCGCCGTATGGTCCCTGCCAAAAGCAATGGTGTTATAAAGAAATTCGTCGGAAGCAACCTCCATGAAACCCCTGTTAATAAGCGCCGGTCCGGTTTGTCCCTGTCCGAACTCACCATGGCACCTGGAGCACATAAAGTGGTACTTCAGCCGGCCTTCGGCCTGATCGCCCGGTTCGAGCGGCACCTCCCTGATCCTGGGCGCGTACGCCTGCCAGGTCCGGAGATATTTCACCAGATCGTACAACTCCTCTTGTTCGAGATTCTGCCAGGAGGGCATCGTCGCATTTTCCCTGCCCCTCACCAATGTTTTAAACAGGAACTCATCATTAGCATTCCTCAGTAAATCGGGATTGTTCAGTGCAAGTGCCGTTCCCCCGTTACCGGTGTTACCGTGACATGCCGCGCAATGCTTTTCGAATAAAACCTCTCCTTCTGCCGCATCAGCCTGCCGGAACAACTCCGTCACAAAAACAGTAGTTTGTTTAAAATAGCCTCCACCGATGACCTCATTTAAGCCCTGCAGCTCTATATCCCTTAACCCGGAAATAGAAGGGTCCCAGGAGGCCATATCGCGCTGACTCCGGCCTTTAAGTAAAGTGAACTCAATGTATTCCGGAGAGGCTACGCGCTGGAAGTCCTCTCCAAGAATAGCCGGCACACCGGTCTTGTACTCCTCGTAGCTTTTGCCGGCTCCCTCTCTGCCGTGACAACCGGAACATGCCATGGAGAATGCGCGGTCGGCGTTCAGGGAGCTCCTGTTTCCCTTGAATTCATTCAGCGTCTCGAGGGAAAAATATTCAAAGGCGATATCGGGCTTCGCCAGTCCGAGCACAAAGGTGGTAAGGGCATCCAACTCCTCCTCAGGCAGATCGATCTTTAGCATCTGTGATCCGGGTGAGACCATCTCGGGATCCCTGAAGTGCTCCTTCAACCAGTTGGAGATGGTCTGTTCCGTTTCTATATTCTGAAAACTGTACTCGTGCCTGGTCTTCTCCCCCTGCTCGGTGAGATCAGGACCGATGATCCCCCCTACCCCACGGGCCTTGTGACAGCCCAGGCAGCCTTCACGTTCAAAGATCTTTTGTCCCTCACGGAATACAGCGATCCCCTCAAAACTTTGTCCTTCACTGAAAATGGAGAGATGACATTTTCCACAGGAGGACTGGATATATGTCTGCGACAGGAGCGGCTGGTCCCAGTGGGTATCATGGTCGATACCATGTGCCTCCCGCATATTCAGCGCACGTCCTTGTCCGCCGTGACAAATGGTACAACCGTATTTGTCGGGCGGATGGTGGGTGAAAAGATCGCCGGGGTGAGAAGCAAAAGGTTGATTGGCGTTTTTCATATGGGGATTCTCGATACCCATATGACATGTGACGCAACGGTCGATCCTTTTCAGCTCACTGCTCTCAAGCTGGTGGATTCCCTTCCGTGCAAATGTAGCTGACTCCAAACCTGTCGAATCGGTGATCTGCTCCGACAGATTCAGGTACTGCCTCTGAAACTGTCTCCATTCCTGCCGTGGTCCTGTGATGATCCAGGCGATGAGCAATAAGAGTATCAGCAACGCCGATGCGATGGCAACTGTCCACTGAAATGCCTGTATGTATTCTTTCTCTTTCAAAGTTCCTTTTTACTTACCCTATCTGTTCTTTCAATTTAT
>JBBDUV010000021.1:34078-54117 GCA_040903745.1 Bacteroidales bacterium
CTGTTCCTGCAATCTATCTGTTCCTGCAATCTATCTGTTCCTGCAATCTATCTGTTCCTGCAATCTATCTGTATTTCAACTTTACTGCTCATTTAATATCACCAATTCCCCGATATCCCTTTATTATATTTTCCCTGAACTTCTGTCCGGAGGAGCATTAATATCCTATACTCTTCATTATACGTCAGTACGATCCTGTAAATCAATTAAACTGCAAATACACTTCTCCCAATACACGCTCAAACTATTCCAAATTCCCAATTCTCCACCCTGAACCAGATACCAATCACCGTAAAAATGATCAGCGCTACAATCGCTGCCGTAAACAGTGCGATGGCAGCCATCCGGCTTGAACCGGTCCGTCTTCTGATTACTATCGAATAGACTGCAAAAATCGCGGCTGTTAATGTTGCAGGATTAAACAACATCACGAACCATTGGGATATCCCCGGCAGCCAGTCACGCAGCCAACCGAACCTCACAAGAATGAAAATCTGCAACAGCACCACAACTATAGAAAAAGCGGCTGATAACAGGGTGATCCTCAATCCTTCCCTGCTCGAAAACCATATCCCCACATATTTATCTTCCCTGTCTTTGTATGGTATTGAAAACAGGAAGTAGAGAAATAAAACAGGAACCAATAGTCCGCCGGCAAACGCCGAATAGGAGACCAGCTCCTGAATTCCCAGAAAATACCAGGGCGACTTGGCCGGATTCTCCGGGTGAGCCGGATTGGCCTGTTCCAGTAATGGTGCTTCAATGAAAAAGGCAAACAGCAGCAGTAAAACAACTGTTGAAACAAAGATTCCCAGTTCCACCCACATCACCACGGGCCACGAATATAGCTTTTCCGCCTTCTCATTTATTTCATTCGCAGGCCGGCTCAGTCCGCCGTCCTTCCTGATTCTCCAAAAGTGAACCGCTGTCAATACAAGCAATGTAACCGGAAGAAAAATAACATGCAGCATGAAGAACCTGGTCAGCGCTGCCTGTCCGACGGTATCACCACCGATGAGCAGCCGTTGCAGAAATCCTCCTACATCAATCACGGCGGTTATACCCAGCAGATCGGTAAGCTCCCTGGCAGAAGCTGCAATATTGGATCCAATGGTCACCGCCCAATAGGAAAGCTGGTCCCAAGGAAGAAGGTATCCGCTGAAGCTCATCAGCAAAACAACCACAAACATAACCACACCAATCACCCAGTTCAGGCTCCGTCCGCCCAGGTACGATCCTGTAAAAAAGACCCTGAGCAGGTGAAGAAAAACAACGATTACCATGGCATTGGATGCGAGTCTGTGTATGTTCCTGATAATCCGTCCCCCGGGAACAACATACACAATGTCCTTTACAGAATGATAGGCAGCCTCAACCGAAGGCGTATAATGAAGCATCAGCAATACACCGGTAACCATCATCACTACTAACAGAAATCCCAGGATGATTCCCAGTCCGAAGGTATAGAAAGGCTTAAGAGAATAAGGGTGTACCCGGGTGGAATGAATATGCAGAAAAAAATTCTGTGTGACCCTCCGGATCCTTTCCCTGCGGTAATTGTCAGGTATGGTTGCATCTCTATCTGGCTTTCCGCTGTTCATCTTTTTAATTGGTTGTTCACTACTGATTACTTTCAGACCCGGGTAAATACAATGTCTCGCTCTACATCTTTATAGTTAACTGATATATAATCCAGCTTCCGCATCCGTAACCTCATCCAGGTCAACAAGGATCATTTCGTCGGGAGTCTTTTCTACTTTATACCAGGACAATGATCTGGGGGCAGGTCCCGACAATACAGCTCCTTCATCTGTATAACATGAACCATGACACGGACATTCAAATCCATCCATGGTACGTAGAATCGTGCAGCCCAGGTGTGTACATACAGCAGATATGGCTTTCACCGATTCATGGTCCCTGTATACAAAGACCTTCACATCTTCTATGAATGTGTAAGTGTCGACCGGGAAATCTGATAACCGACCGACCTTTATACGCCTCGTACTCCCTGCTTTCTTGTGCGAAAACTGTCTGAGAAAAGTCAATCCGAGAATCACCCCGGCAACTGAGGCCATGGTTACAGAAAACTTCCTGACAAAACTTCGGCGTTCCATAAAATTAATAGTAAAGCGATGAATTGATGGCATAAAAATATATAGAATCCTTTTGAATTAGATCATTTATTGAAATAATAACATATTAAACATTAAATTTGAAATCATTTAAAATTAGCTTACATTATTATCCATAATTAAAGAGGACGGGGTTTTCAGGTTAAGAATTTAAAAGAGAATGAAAAAAATATTCAAACTATCATTTTTAGTATCTGTCATAATTTTATTTGGTTCTCTGACACTCTTCACGTGCCGCAATAATTCCGGAAGTGAGAAGAGAGCCACCGTCTCAGAGCGCTCAGATCTGAACGCTGAATATATGGGACGAAGCTCATGCAAGGAGTGTCATGAGATGGAGCACGATCTCTTCCAGCACTCAGATCACGACGAGGCGATGGATGTAGCAACGCCTGAAACGGTTTTGGGTGATTTCGACAATACCACCTTTACAAATTATGGAGTCACCTCACGGTTTTTCAAATCAGGTGATGATTTTTACGTTCACACGGAAGGTCCGGGCGGCGTAATGCAGAACTATAAAATCAGTTACACATTCGGGATCAGACCACTACAACAGTATCTGATCGCATTTCCTGACGGTGCCTACCAGTGTCTTCCGATCGCCTGGGATACCAGACCGGAATCGGAAGGGGGGCAAAAGTGGTTCCATCTATATCCGGATGAGAGGATCACCCATGACGATATACTTTTCTGGACACGCACCACACAGAACTGGAACTACATGTGTTCTGAGTGCCACTCAACGAACCTGAGAAAGAACTACGACTATGAGACCAAAACCTATAATACGGTCTGGGATGAGATTGATGTCTCATGTGAATCGTGCCATGGTCCCGGATCCCTGCACGTTGAATGGGCAAACAGGGTGGAACAGGGATCCAGTCCGGATATATATCCCGACATGGGACTGGTAGTCAGGCTCAAGGATACCGATAATGCCACCTGGGTCTTCGATCCGGATTCCACTACGGCCCGCAGGTCAGTACCACGAAAATCTGATGAGGTGGTTCAGATGTGTGCCCGCTGTCACTCCAGAAGAGCTGTTACCACTGAAGACTATTACCACGGAGGATCGTTGCTCGATACGCACTGGCCCTCTCTGCTTGAGGAGGGACTCTATTTTGCTGATGGCCAGATTCAGGATGAAGTGTATGTCTACGGCTCATTCCTTCAAAGTAAAATGTACACGGCAGGTGTAGTCTGCAAGGATTGTCACGAACCACACAGCGGAAAGGTTTACGTTGATGGAAATGCCCTTTGCTACCGTTGTCATATGGCTCCGGCCTATGGGGGGCGTTCACACCATTTCCATGATCCGGCAGATGAAGGTGCCAGCTGCATGGAGTGCCACATGCCTGAGCGAACCTATATGGTGGTCGACCCGAGAAGGGATCACAGTATCAGGATTCCCAGGCCAGATCTATCAGATAAACTTGGAACGCCCAATGCATGTAATAAATGTCATGACGATAAAACCAACCAATGGGCAGCAGATTTTCTTGAGGAGTGGTATGGAGAGGATCTGTTGAACACCAAACATTACGGAGAAACCTTCTGGGCAGGTCGGCAATCATATCCGGAGGCGTTACCTGAACTGATTAACCTGGCAAAACAAAAGGAACTTGCGCCGATGGTTCGCGCAACGGCGATTTCCCTGCTGAACAATTATTCCGATCCTTCGATAACAAACCTGGTTGAAACCACCATACGTGATAAGGATCCGCTCATCAGATACGCAACCCTGGAAGTTGCACAGAATATCAGCGACCAATCGGCAGTTAACCTGATCATCAACTGCCTGGACGATCCCACAAAGCTGGTCAGGATCTTCGCAGCCAATGCACTTTCAAGATTTAACCTGGATAACATTCCTTCATCCAAAAAAAGACTTTATGAAAAGAGCCTCGATGAGTACACTGCCTCACTGATGATCAATGCGGACCATCCGGGAACCCACCTCAACTTTGGCAACCTTCATCTGAACCAGGGAAACCTGGCAAAGGCAGAAGCATCATATCTAGAAGCAATTGAAATTGAACCAGGATTGGTCACAGCATATATCAACCTTGCCGATCTTTACAGGAGAACGCAACGTGACGAGGAGGGAGAAAGGATCCTGCTCAGTGCACTTGACAAGTATCCTGATCTGGCGGCAGTAAACTACTCACTCGGACTGCTGAAGATCCGGAGGGGTGACCAGGAGGGAGCGATGACATACCTGCAGAAAGCAGCAGAGCTGTCGCCCGAAGTCGCACAATACAGCTATGTTTACGGGATAGGGTTGAATTCACGCGGAGAACCGGAAAAAGCTTTGGCATTCCTTGAGTCGGCCCTCGAAAACCATCCATACAACAGGGATATTTTGTATGTCCTAACTACCATTAACCTCGAACAACAGAATCTCGAAACAGCAAAAGCATATGCCAAAAAACTGGTTGAATACTACCCCGACGACCAGAACTACCGACAGGTACTGGAACACCTGAATAATTGAGCATAACCGAGGATTAAGTTTAACAGATGGATGAATGAATTCTCGATTCATGGTGTTATATTTATCCTATGGAAGAGAAAAAACGTGTATTGAACAGCCTGTTTTTTCCTGTGGTTTTTCTCGTTTTAATCTGGTTCATCAAGTTAGTGGAAATCTACCTGGGAACCGATTTCATTGATGCCGGAGTTATGCCGAGAAAGGTCAGAGGATTACAGGGAATCCTGTTTTCACCATTGATCCATGGTGACTGGAAACATCTTTTCGACAATTCCATCCCGATCTTTCTGCTTAGCTTTGCCCTCTTCTACTTTTACCGTGGGATCGCATTTACCATATATGTGTTCATCTATATTATCGGTGGTGCCATTCTCTGGATGATCGGGAGAGATGCCTACCATATCGGTGCCAGCGGCATTATTTACGGACTAGCAGCCTTTCTATTTCTAAGTGGAGTAATAAGAAAGGTAAGACATTTAATGGCCATATCACTGCTGGTTGTATTCCTGTATGGAAGTCTGATCTGGGGACTCCTGCCATTCGATTATGAAGTATCATGGGAAGGCCACATCAGCGGAGCAGTGGTGGGCATCGCCCTGGCTATCCTCTACCGCGATCAGGGTCCGGAACCGGAAAAACCCAGCTGGGAACTGGAGGAGGAAGAGGAACAGGGCCAGCCCCAAGAACAGGAATAGTAAATATCAAAATGTCTATTAATACGTTTAAAATTGTTTAAACTAAACCTAAAGATTTTATGTTACCATAATTAAAACTATTTTAGCAAATTAGCGTATTAAGATGTATGATTGTTAAGTTATATGAAAAAAACCCGGACCCGAATACGGTGCTTGAAGTAGTAGAAATACTTGAGAAGGGCGGGGTTATTATCTACCCTACAGATACAGTCTATGGCATAGGTTGTGATATCACAAAAGCCAGGGCCGTGGAGAGGGTGGCGCGGATCAAAGGGGTAAAGCCGGAAAATGCCAATTTTGCTTTCATCTGTTCCGGACTCAGTCACCTGTCAGATTACGCCAAACAGGTGGACAACAACACCTTCAAACTGATGAAAGCTTACCTTCCGGGACCCTATACATTTATACTCAATGCAAGCAACAATGTGCCGAAAATTTTGAAGCAGAAGAAAAAAACAGTAGGTATCAGGGTTCCAGATAACAATATTATTCTGGAGATTGTAAAAAAACTGGGTCACCCGATCCTGACAACCTCCCTGAAAGAGGATGATGAGATACTGGAATACTCAACAGATCCGGAGGTGATCCATGATGAATACAAGGATCTTGTTGATCTGGTGATTGACGGTGGATACGGTGGAATCATTCCCTCTACCATCCTCGACTGTACCGGTGCCGATCCGGTTTTGATCCGTGAAGGACTGGGAACCATTGATTATCAATAAAAAAATGCAAACTAAACAGGAAAAGAGCTATAAGTTGCTTATTTTTGGGTTAAATTTATTATTACAGCCTCGCTTACAGTAGTTACAGGATAATATATCAATCATCTGAACAGGGGGCACCCGATATATGAAACCAAGTAAAAAAGAGACCCATTGACAAAAAGGTCAGCACATACGGTTTTTTTATTTCCCCTTTTTAAAACATTGCGGGTTAATTCTTTGCGACCCTTCATCCTGCTACTTTGCCTGTTATCTGCTTCATCATATTCCCAGGTTGTCACCTATGGTTCCAGAGGTCCCGGGGGGGTCGGAGATAGTCTGTCAAACGTAGTTTGGCTTCGTGCAGCGAATATCAAAAATGTAACGGATGGAAGTTTGCTGGATGTTGCCTGGAAAGATAGCTCGGGAAATAACAATGATGCCTCCCAGTCGAATCCCTCCTACCAACCTGTATTCTTATCCAGCGGCTTGAATGGAAGACCCACGGTTCAGTTTAATGGAGAGAACGCTTTCCTGGATAACATGCACACGTATGATGCAAGAACGGTCTTTATTGTCTATGCTGTTAATTCTTCACTGCAGGACAATGGAGAGCTTGGTCAGGCATGGGGTAATTACCAGGATGAAGCGCATGTGGCTATGGATCCCAGAGGCTCAAATCCGAACGGGTTTAGTTTTGACGGAACACCTTCAAGTGGAACAAGGGCCAGGTACGCCCTGAACGGGGAAACTTATGGTGTCTTTAATTCGGATGACAACTACTATCCATGGTCGCCCGACACCCCTGAACTGGTTGCTGCTGAATTTGAATCCAGTCAGCCACTTACGCGCCAGGTAATCGGTTCTTTATATCCTCAGTTTATCATCGGAGATCACCAGTTTGGCGGAGAGATCTCCGAAATCATCGTCTATAAAACAGAACTGAATGAGGCCCAGAAGATTATCGTGGAGAATTCACTGGCCTCCTATTACAATATTGACATTTCCGCGGGAGGTAATGACCTTTACAGTTACGAAGCTTCACATCCATTCGATGTCGCAGGAATCGGCCGGGCAACATCAACTGACATCCATGATACTGCATACTCATCGGGTATACTGGGGATCTCCGATCCGGATGATCTGAACGCAGACGGTGAATTCCTTTTCTTTGGTCACGATAAAGGAAGCTTTGATAGCTGGACGAGCGAAGGACTGGCAGATACAGCTATACTCATTCAACGTATAAACCGAACATGGGCGGTAGAAAAGACTGGAGATCCTGGAAAAGTAACCATCTCGGTAGACACTACCCTTCTGGCCGCAAGACCGGATGATTATAAAAAATTTGTTTTGCTTGTTGATGATGATGGTGATTTTACAGAGGGCGTATCTGTTTACGAAATGACCTCTCCCGGCAATGACTCAATTTTTCAAACGGCAAGTATTGATCTATCATCCGGCAATTATATATCAATCGGCGCAGTTGATCCTACTTTACAATTTGCAACTTCTGTCCAAAGCGGATTCGAATCAACTGATGCAAACCTCAATGTCTATTTGAATTATCTGCCACAGGCTGATGTGACTTTTGACTATTTCACGAGCGATGGAACAGCAGTCGATCCGGATGATTATACAGCGGTCGATCCTCCTGCAACAACTTCCATCTCTGCAGGCAGCAATACAACAACGATAACCGTCGGGGTTGTAAATGACATTGTTGTGGAGGCCAGTAAAAGCTTCACCATTACACTGGAAAATCCGTCAGGTGAAAACAGACTCGGTTCAAACTCCGTCCTGGATTACACCATTCATGATGACGATAATCCCAGGAAGATCTACTTTTCAGCCAATGCTTCAACAGGCAATGAAGGGGACGGGTCGGTGCAAATCGCTGTTCAGATTACACCTTCAGAATATGATGAAGTGAACACAACAACGGTCGATTATATTGTTACCGGGGGAACGGCAACGGGTAGCGGTGTAGATTATATACTTGCCGATGGAACCATTAGTATACCACCCTATACCATTTCAGAATCCTTTACCCTGGAGATCATAGATGATGCGGTAAATGAACCGGATGAAACCATCGTTATCTCTTTGTCAAATCCTACCAACAGCAGCCTGTCATCCACAGAACCTATCCTGCATACATTTACAATAGTGGATAATGATGATGTTCCGGTTATACAGTTTTCCGGTTCCGGCGAGGATGTTGATGAATCTGCCGGTACGGTAACTGTACCTGTGCAATTGTCGGCGATCTCCTCCCTGAACATCAATTGCGACTATATCGTTTCAGGCACTGCGGGAGCTTCGGATCACGATCTTTCAAGCGGATCAGTAACAATACCCGCAGGATCATTAAATACCGATATAGTCTTTACAGTTATTGATGACGCTGTTATTGAGTCGACTGAAACAATCGTTATCACATTACAGGATCTCCCTGTAAATGCAGCGCTTGGTATGCAAACAACCTACACAGTTACCATAGATGACAATGATGCAGGAATGGGGTTTTCCGGACCGGGTGGTGTTGGCGACAGCCTGATTAACAAACTATGGCTGAGGGCTGATCACATTACGGGACTATCGGATGGCGAAGATCTGACAATTGCATGGCCGGATACCAGTGGCAATAGTCATGATGCTTCGCAATCCAATGCAGCCTATCTGCCCACATTTGTGGAAAACAGCATCAATGGTTTACCTGCTGTCCGCCTTAATGGTGCTGTCGAAAATGACTACCTCGATAATGCGCATACGTATAATGCAAGAACGGTGTTTGCTGTATACCAGGTGAGCTCGACACTTCAGGATGCCAGTGAATTGGGTCAGATCTGGGGTAATTACGCCGAGGGTGTTCATGTTGCCCTTGATCCAAGGTCGGGTGCGGTTGAGAGAGGCTGGAGTTTTGATGGAGATAACAGTGTGAATGCCTCTGCCCGCTATGGAAGATTTGGAGATGCCTACAGCGGTTTTGTGCAAAATGACAATTCATCCCAATGGAGCTATGACCAGTTTGAATTGGTTGCCGTTGAATTTGAAAACACCCAGACAATCTCCAGGCAGGTTATCGGCTCTTTGGTACCTGCTTTTTCAATAGGACAGCATCAGTTCGGCGGAGATATTGCAGAGTTGATCGTGTATAATACTGCATTGAACAGCACCCAGCGAATCATCATAGAGAATTACCTTGCAGCCAAATATTTATTGGATATTGCTTCAGCCGGCATAGATTACTATAATTTTCAAGGCAGCCATGGACTCGATGTGGCAGGGATTGGTAGATTATCCAATGATGATTACCACCTTACTGGACAATCAGCCGGAATTCTTACAATAGGTAATGCTGTTGGACTGGACAACAATGAATTTCTGCTGTTTGGGCATGATAACGGCGATGTGCTAAACTGGGTATCCGCTGAAAGTCCGGCAGATTCCCTAAGGAGAGTTGAACGGGAATGGGTTTTTGATGAGACTGGAGATGTGGGAGAAATAACAATCTCTATTGACACTTCGGGACTGACAGCTTTACCAGATGGACATTCAGGCTATTACATCTTACTTGATGACGATGGCGATTTTAGTGCCGGTGCAACAGCGATCCCGCTTACAAATGCAGGAGGCTATTTTGAAACCACCACAACGGATATTTCAAGCGGAACATATGGTACCATCGCTACAAAAAGTCCAGTTGTTTCATTTCAGTATGAGTGGCTTGCAGCCTCCGAATCCGCAGGAACCGCCGACATTGTTTTACAGCTTTCCGACACCCTTTCTACAGATGTGCTCGTTGACTTCACCATTTCCGGAGGAACGGCTACTGAAGGAGCCGGAAGTGATTTTACTGTTCCTGCAGGCCCGGTAACAATACCAGCCGGAGATCTTACAGCACCCCTGGTCATTACAATAAATGATGATCTGCTTATAGAGCTTGAGGAGACAGTGATCATTGATATTACTGGCGTCTCTGCAAACGTGGGTATTGGATCGTTGCCGCAACACACATTCACCATCAGTGACAATGACAATGATGGATTTACTGGTCCGGGTGGTGTTGGAAATCCATCCATCAACTCCTTGTGGCTCATGCCAGAGGCGCTTCAGTTTTCTGATGGTGATCCGGTTACGGATTGGCCGGACTCATCCGGGAATGGCAACAATGCCCTGAATCTGGCTCCCGGACAGGAACCTCATGTTATTGATAATCAAATAAATGGATATCCCGTGGTTCGGTTCGACGCATCTGGTCAGGAGTACCTCGGTAACAATACTTCTCTAGGCATCAGCGGATCAAATAATGCGACGGTTTTTATTGTAGCAAATAATACAACTACAACAGATGACGACAATACCGGCCTGTTTATTGGTCAGACGCCAGGAAGCGGTGGCACCATCAGACATTACGGATTAGAGTATGAAGGAGCCGTTAGGTTTAATAATGGGAACAGGATTTTTAACGATGGATTTACGTTGAATAACTGGAGACTGGGAACCTGGCGAAATGCTGCCGGGGACCAGTATGGACAGTATGAACTCTTCATGGATGGCACTGCGCCATCTGAGGTATCCAGTGGTAATGGTACCAACCTTCCTAATACATCGGATGACCTGTATTACATCGGTGCAGGACTAACAACAGGCACTACTTTTTCTTCTTCCCGCTTTTTCAGTGGAGATATGGCCGAAATGATCGTTTATCATTATGAATTAAATGATGCCCAGCGAACCATTGTAGAGAATTATATGGCCGCTAAATACCATGATTATATTACCATCTCAAACGATTATTATGACTTCGGGTCTTCCTATGGAAAAGATGTTGCAGGAATTGGAAGAACAGATGTAAATAATTTCCACACAGCTGCACAATCGGCCAGAACACTCAGAATAAGTAATGCCAGCGATCTGGATGACAATGAGTTTTTACTATTCGGTCACAATGGTGCTGATGCATCAGCCTGGAGTGTAACGGGAACCCCGGATGACAATGTACAGCTGCTTAACAGAAAATGGAGGATTTCTGAAAGCGGAGATGTGGGTACCCTAACCGTCAGACTGGATACCAGTCTGCTTCCGGTCAGACCTTCAGAATTCACCTTCTACAACCTCTGGATAGATGATGATGGCGACTTTACCATTGGTGCTGCCGCGGTTACCCTATTTCTGAACGGGGATAGCTATGAAGCTACGGGGGTTGATATAAGCCATGGAGATTATGTAGCTATCGGTGTATTGAGACCGGTTATTCAGTTTGAGCAGTCAACTTCAACTGGCTTTGAATCGGAATCCCCGGTGCAGGTAGATGTATCACTAAACTATCCTCTGCCGTCCGATGTCTCGATCGATTATGAAGTCTCTGCCTCAGGAACAACGGCCACAGGGGGAGGAACGGATTTCTCCCTGGATCCGGGAAACCTGACCATACCCGCTGGAGAAATTCGGTCCGCTATCAGTTTTACTGTAACCAATGATCTGCTTCCTGAACCTGATGAATATGTAGAGATAGAACTATTGTCACCCTCTCCCGTGTTAACGCTGGGCAGCGATTCTTTACACCTGTATACCATTTCTGACGATGACTATGCCAGGGAAATTGATTTTGCCATCGGTTCTTCTTCAGGATCAGAGGCAATAGAAAGTGTATTCCTGACAATTCAGTTAAACAGTGCTGATCCGGTTAATTCCACTTCGGTTGACTATTATGTATCCGGAGGTACAGCACTTCAATCTGAAGATTTTATTCTGCCTGCCGGAACCGCTGTTATTCCCGCCAACGAGATATCGACTTCAATTCCCCTGCAAATCATTAATGATTACCTATATGAATTAGATGAAACAATAACGGTGACATTAACGAATCCACAGAATGCCAACCTTGGCACAAACAGAAGTCATGTCAGAACGATTGTAGACGATGACCCCCCTCCGGAAGTAGAATTTATCAATGTGATCTCCAATGGATCGGAAGCTTCATCCCCGGCGCTTGTTCCTGTTGGCCTGTCTGCAATATCAGGATTAAATGTTTCAGTAGATTATACTGTTACCGGCGGAACTGCAACAGGTGGTGGTATTGATTATACCCTGAACAATGGAACGCTCACAATACCTGTGGGAGACAGTATTGGATATATCAATATTGAACTGATCGATGATGACCTTGTCGAAACAGAAGAGACGATCATCCTGCAACTGTCGAATGTAAGTACTGAAGGGGTTCTGGGAACAAAAGATGTTCACACATTTACCATTAATAATGACGATTTCGATGGCTTTTCCGGTCCTGGAGGGGTGGGAAATTCCATGAATAATACCCTATGGCTCAGTGCCGATTCCATGGTTGTTTTGAATGCTTCCGATGTAATTAACTGGGGTGATCTCTCCGGAAACATCCATGACGCCAGGAACCTTGCTTTTGGTCAGGAACCAGAACTGATAACCGATGAATTGAATAGCAAACCCGTTATTCGTTTCGATGATAACGGCGGAACGAACGGTGATTACCTGGGAGCTGATCTCTCCCTGGATATAAATGGCTCCGGACCGGCATCTGTTTTTATGGTGGCCAGGAACCTAACATCTGGTGATGAAGATAATACAGGTCTGTTTATTGGTGAAGCTTCTGGTGACGGAGGTAAAGTTCGGCATTATGGCATTGAGTATAATGCGACCATTAGATTTAATAACGGTAACAGGATATTTAATGGAGGATATCCGCTGAATGGATGGAGTATCGGATTAATTAAAAATGCCTCCGGTGCATTGTATGGAGAATATGAAGGTTATTTAAATGGCACCCTGCAGTCGCAGTTATCAACCAGCAGCCCGACAACGCTCCCTTCCACATCAGATGATCTTTATTACATCGGTGCGGGATTGGTCGGCACAGACTTCAGGAATACCCGTTTTTACTATGGTGATATGGCTGAGATGATCGTTTTTAATACGGATATCAATGAGGCGCAGCGGATCATCATTGAGAACTATCTCTCATCAAAGTATGCCCTTCCTGTAGCTGAAGATCGCTATTCATACGACCTGGTTCATGGCAATCATGTTGCTGGTATCGGTATGACAACTGCAACCAATCTTCATACAGCTGCTCAATCGGATGGGATACTAAAAATATTTAATGCGGATGATCTCGATAACGGGGAGTTTCTGCTTTTCGGGCATGACAACAATGGGATTGGCAGTTGGACAGCTACAGAAACTCCGGGATCATCACTGCAACGAATCACCAGAGAGTGGCGGTTTAACCTGACCGGGGATCCGGGTAACGTGAATGTAGCCATTGATACCGCAAAGCTTCCTTCAAAATCGCCGGGTTACGAAAAGTATATATTGCTTCTGGATGCAAACGGCGATTTTACTGCCGGCGCCCAGGTTGTTCCCCTGACTGTTTCTAATGGTGAGTATGTGGCATCAGGCGTCTCCATTTCCAATGGTGATTATATCACGATTGGAGTTGTTCGCCAGGAGGTTTCCTTCAGTTTATCAGTATCCAACCAGTCGGAAGGCACCTCTCCGGGAGTTATCGATGTAGCCCTGAATTATCCTTCGGGGAACGATATTACTATAGATTATTCTGTTACCGGGGGAACGGCAACTGGGGCCGGCGAGGATTATACTCTGGCCGACGGGAGCCTGTTGTTTTCTGCAGGTTTGGTTACCGCGCAAATAGTCTTTGAAATCGAAGATGATTTTATTATTGAAGGAGATGAAACGATTATTATTGAACTCTCTAATCCATCTGAAGGCTATATAGGCAGTGACACAACCCATCTCTTTACGATCAATGACAATGACAATCCGAGATTGGCACAATTTACGGTTGCTTCAGGCAGTGGTGGTGAAGGCACAACCCCTGTGCCGGTCAATGTTGAATTGTCCGCCGCCCACCCTACGAAAGATTTGAAGATCGCCTACCGTGTCACCGGAGGAACAGCTTCCGGATCAGGCGAGGATTATTCACTGGATCCTGATACATTGCTGATACCCGCAGGGAATACTTCCGGTTCTATAACAATTGACATCATAGATGATCTGATGGATGAACCGGATGAAACCATCATTATTGAGTTGACAGGTACAGGTTCTCCGGATGTCAACCTGGGATCAAACACAACCCATACCTATACAATTACAGATAATGACGATCCTCCGGAGATACAATTTACCACGCCTGCCTCCAGTGGTGCTGAAAGCTTTCAGACCGTAAATCTGAATCTGGAATTAAGTACAGCCTCGGGGAAAGATATTCAGGCAGACCTTGGCGTTTCGGGGGGCACAGCGACAGATGCACAGGATTACAGTTTTAGTCCATTGACTATTACCATTCCCGCCGGATCCTCGTCATGGACAGAGCAATTCACGGTTGTTGATGATGGAACGGAAGAGGCATCTGAGACCATTGTTTTCAGCCTGTCTAACCTTATCAATGTCCAGGCGGGAGGTAATCCGGATCATACCTATACTATTCTTGATGATGACGGACTTGGCTGGACCGGTCCGGGCGGTGTGGCCAATCAGGACCAGAACATTGTATGGCTCAACTCAACCTACACACCCGGATTGTCTGATGGAGACCCGGTAACCACCTGGATCGATCTTTCGGGAAACAATAATGATGGAAAGCAGACCGGCTCCGCACGCCCCTCCTACCTGAACAATTCAGCGGATAACTGGAACCAGAAACCGGTAGTCAGATTTGATTACGGTTACTCTCAATACCTTGGCATTGATAACACTCCCGATCTGAATACGGGTGGCCCATACGACAAACGGACCATCATTGTTCCTTTCCGAACAGGCACGGATATCAGTACAAGACAAGTTCTATATGAGGAAGGTGGGACCGTGAGGGGATTAAATATCTATATTGATAACGGTGAGCTTTATATCTCAGGCTGGAATGAAACCGATGATGACGGAGGTGCCACTACACCCTGGTATTTTACAGCTGTGACCACTCCTCTGGCCGCCAATACACCTTATTTTGCAGCACTTCAATTTAATTTTACAGGGGTGACCGGTGATGTTACCGGCTGGATTAATGGTGACAGTATCAATGTGTTGCCAGGAGCCGGCCGGTTGTTCGACCACCCGGGAGAAATTGGGCTGGGTGGAATGAATAACGGCAGTGTCTACCATGATGGGCCGGATGGTGGATATGACCATTTTTTCAATGGGAATATTTCCGAGTTGATCATCAACAATACCGTCTATAATCTTGCCCAGAGCAATATTGTAAATAATTATCTGTCTGCCAAGTACAACGTGCCCATTACGAATGACTATTATGACCATGAAACTGATTATAGTTGGGGTGTTTTTGGTATTGGACAGGAAGATTTGGATAACTCACATTCTGTTGCCCAGGGAAATGGCATGGTGAGGATCGATAATCCCGGCAACCTGGATAATGGCGATTACTTGTTGATTGGTCATAACAACGGTGATATCAGTTCATGGACCGACACTTCAGTCCCGGAAAATGATCCGAATATAAGAAGAATTGAGAGGATATGGAGGGCCGACGACAGAAACAACGATATCGGGACCATCAGGCTTGCACTGGACCAGACACAGGTACCTCCCAGACCATTCGGATATTCAAAATATGTCCTTCTGGTAAATAGTTCCGGTGATTTCACGACCAATACACGTGTGATTGAGCTGGCCTGGAATGCTTCCCTGGGGATGTATTCAGCCAACAACATCGATCTTTCCAACGATAAATTCTTTACTATTGGTGTCCTGAAGCCTGCCATTCAGTTTGAAGAGACCGCCTCTAATGGTTTTGAAGATGAGTCTCCCGCTCAGATTGTAGTCGCATTGAATTATCTGAATAACGCAAGTGTAACAGCTTCTGTTATCACTTCTGGCGTAACAGCAACTGAAAATGATGATTATCTGCCCCCGGCCGGATCAATTACCATTCCTGCAGGTCAGCAATCAGATACAATCAATCTATCGATCATCAATGATACTGATGCGGAAAGCGACGAAACCGTTCAACTCATTTTAAGGGATCCGGGTGCAGGACATATTATTGGTCAGGACAGCATACATACCTATACTATACTTGACGACGATAACCTGAGAAAGGTGCAATTTGCTGCTGAAAGCTCCTCGGGGTCGGAAGCTGTCATTTCGGTACCTGTAAGGGTTCTGCTCAATCAGCGCGACGATTTCAGTGAGACCCGGGTGGCATATGAAGTTACCGCCGGAACTGCTACGGGAGGCGGAATTGATTATACACTTGCAGCCGATACGGTAACATTCCTGCCGGGGGATACGATTGCAGATATTATTATTCCGGTAAACAATGATCTGTTGAACGAGTCTGATGAAACGATAATAATCACCCTTTCAGCTCCTGAAAATGCCAACCTGGGAGATACGATTCAACATACGTATACGATACTGGATAATGACCCTGTGCCTACAGTGCAATTCAGAGATGCCAGCAGCCAGGGATCGGAAAGCTTCTCCCCTGTAAGCCTGGTCTTTGAATTAAGTGCTGCCAGCGGACAGGATATTACCGTTTTTTACGCTACTTCAGGAGGAACGGCAATAAACGGAGGTATAGATTACACCCTGGTTAATCCCTCCAGTTTTATAATCTCTGCTGGGACAACGGTTGATAGCAGCTCCTTTACAATTTTCAACGATATCATTGAAGAGGACGATGAAACGGTGGTCATTTCAATTGACAGTGTCCGTAACGCAACATTGGGTGCTGAGCTGTTGTACACCTACACGATTTTTGATGATGATGGTCTGGGATGGATCGGTCCTGGCGGTGTGTCAGATGATGGCGGTTACCAGGTATGGCTGAAATCCGATGAAATAGTTGGGTATACCGATGGAGATCTTCTTGATAACTGGGAGGATGCATCAACAAATAATAACGATGCAACAGCCACCGGAGGAGTGAGACCTGTTTACCGCGACAATCCGGCAGACAATATAAACGAACGTCCGGTGGTAGATTTTAGCGGCGGAGATTATTATCTGGAACTGGCAAACAGCACCGATTTTAATACAGGTGGTCCCTATACGAGAAAAACACTGGTGATCGCTTTTGAAACCGGTGCAGACGTGACTGCACGGCAGGTTCTGTATGAACAGGGCGGCGGTACAAGGGGGCTAAATATATACATTGAAGGAGGATTGGTCAGGATGGGTGCATGGAACCTGGCCAATGACGATGCAGGAGCAACAACGCCATGGGGTTATGCTGAAGTTTCTTCTCCGGTAGGACCGGATGAGACGCATTATGCAATACTGGAATATAATGCAGACAGCAGCTGGATCAAGGGGTATGTTGATGGAAACCTGGCAGGATCGGAAACAGGAATCGGAGCATTGTTTAATCACGCTGGAGAGATTGGACTTGGAGGCATGAACAATGGCTCCTATTTCTTTGATGGTGGTCAGGGTGGAAATGGATACTACTTCGGTGGAAAGATCACTGAATTTCTCAGTTTTAATAAAACTTTCAACGAAGCGCAAAAAATTATCATAGAGAACTACCTCGGTGCAAAATACAACATCACCACAGGCAATGATAAATTTCTATATGAGACATCCCACAGTTATGAAGTATTTGGAATCGGAAGAGAAAACAGTGCCAATTCCCATATTGTTAGTCAGGGCTCCGGAATAGTAAAACTGGATAACCCCGAGAATCTCAATAATGGTGAATACTTCTTTGCAGGACACGACAATGGTGATATTACACTGTGGACAGACAATGAAATTCCATTAGATTCGGTACAAAGAATTGCCCGTGAATGGAAGATGGGTGGCGCAGGAGATATTGGACAGTTGAGGCTTTCGCTTGATACGACCCGATTGCCGGATTTACCCCCTTTCTACGATTATTATCTTTTGATGGTTGATACTGACGGTGATGGTGATTTTAATACCGGAACAGTAGAGTTGAATGAAATGGACGAGCGGTTCGGTGAGTTTGCAAGGGTCTCAGGATTAGATCTGAATGAAGGCGATGTGGTAACCTTTGGCGCAGGACGGAATATAACGCTTCAGTCAGGAAACTGGAATGATCCCGACACCTGGTTATTGGGTGTTCCGGGTGATAATTCGAATGCGATTATCCTTGATTCTCATACGATAACTCTTACCGGGGATGCATCGATTGGTTTTCTATCAATAGCAGCATCAGGAACACTGAATCTTGACACACATACACTGTATGTTACCGGAGATGGGATAGAAAACCTGGGGACATTCAATGCCGGGAGCGGAAGTGTTAACTATTCATCCGATGGTAGTCAGTGTATCGCTCCTTTGTCTTATTACAACTTGATGGTTTCCGGTACCGGGACAAAAACGCTCTGCGGCGATATTATTGTTCAGCATGATCTTGAAATAATTGGGTTCCCGGCAAACCTTTTCCTTGATGCAGATGCTGCCAATGATTATTCAATAACGATTGCAGGCGATTGGAGGAACGGAGGGACGTTTATTCCGCAGGAAGGTACCGTAACATTTAATGGAGGTAACGTGCAGCAACTGTATCGTAATGATGGTGCGATTGAAAATTTCTACAACCTGGCGATTGATCCGGGACCATCACTTGATATAAACCATGACATTGTTGTAGCCGGTGAACTTTTAATGAATGGTGGTAACCTGGATAATACCGGGCATCTGTTAACCCTGGGTATTAATGATGGGCAGCCGGGTATGCTTACGCGATCTTCCGGTACAATTACAGGCCAGGTAAGGCGTTGGTTAAATGCACCTTCTGACAATGGAACAGATATTCTGTTTCCTGTGGGTACCTCTGGCAATTACCGGCCATTCACAATTAATTTTGACAACATTTCCGGCAGTGGAACGCTCACCGCTGGATTTGTTGCCAGTGATCCGGGCTCCAACGGCTTGCCGATAATCGATGCCGGGGTATCAGTAAATCAAGCCTTCCCTGAAGGGTACTGGCCCGTATCGCGGGAAAATGGCTTCGCCTTTAGTGGAAATTATGATGTCGGACTGTTTGCCGGAGGGTTTTCAACCTTCCAGATCGACACATCCACCAGGGTTCTTGCCAGACTGGGTACAACATCCAACTGGCAAATGATCGGGGATCATGTTAATGCTGTCGATTCACTTATACAGCGGGAAAATATTTCCGGGAACATCTTCCAGTTTGGAGTTGGTTCTGCAGGTAGTTGTGAAGTGACTATAAGTAATTGCCCAACCGATATTACAGTGAATACCGATCCGGGCTTATGCAGTGCTGTTGTTAGCTGGTCCACACCGACAGCCCTTGCAACATGTGGATCGGTGACCTTGAGCAGCTCCCATTCACCCGGCGATCTGTTTCCATTGGGAGTATCCACCGTTCAGTATATCGCAACTGATACCTATTCCAATGCTGATACCTGCGAATTTACAGTGACGGTATTGGATAACGAATCCCCGGTCATCTCCGGATGTCCTTCAGATATCACGGTAACAGCCGATGATGAGTATTGCGGGAGCAATGTCAACTGGACGGCCCCGACAGCATCTGATAATTGTGGTGTAACATTTACATCAACGCATAGTCCCGGAGACTTCTTTACAGTCGGAACAACAACAGTGACCTATACTGCTGAGGATGCTGCGGGGAACATAGCTACGTGCAGTTTTAACGTTACAGTAGATCCTGCAACGGCACCGGCAATCACTGGTGATACGGAAGTTTGCACACCTGTAGAGGTAACATATTCGACGCCACTGTTGACAGGGAAGACCTATCAATGGACAGTTACCGGCGGAACGATCGATGGATCTGACACTGGCCACGAAGTAGATGTGACCTGGACCGGGACAACACCGGGAAGTGTTGAAGTAGAGGTAATGTCGGGTTCCGGTTGTACGATCAGCAACAGTATAAATGTGATCCAGCATGCCACACCTGTGGTTGGAGATATAGAGTCAAATAATTCATTAACAAGAAGATAAATCAATTTTAAATAAACAA
>JBBDUV010000022.1:0-1739 GCA_040903745.1 Bacteroidales bacterium
TTAATGGTTTCTCTATTTGGAGTGGTTTTATAGGGTGCATGTAATAGAAACTTCAATCCAGTATTGACGGATGTAGGAAAAAAAACAAAAAGTTTAGAATCATGATATGCCGTTATTCTTCTTGTTTTATTTTCTCCATTCTCCTCACTTAAACTATATGCGACAACTAAGTTTAAGTTTTCAGCAGATCCTAATTGAATTGTATTTGAAAAGACTAAATAGTCATCCGAGTGTAATTGATGTCTAACTTTCTTATTGATGCGTTTTATGAAATCATCTTTAATTTCCAGAGAATAACTTCCAAAACTTTTATCGGATTTCCATTTTATCTCAGATATATTTTTCAAAAAAAGTAGGCTTTCTGATTCAAGACTAACCAGTGTATCTTCAATTAAATCATAGAAATCTTGCTCATCTTTATTGAAGGGTAAAATAATTATTGTTTCATCAAGACCTGAAATATTATCAATATCGTAGGGTACAATGAAGTTTTTTATTTCAAAATGGTAACTACCAGAATGAATTCTTGGACTGTTAGTTACAGCAAAAACCGATTTAAATCCGGCTCCAAATTTTCCAATTTGATTAATTTCATCTAGTGTCATGTCAACTATGATATGACGTAATAATATTGTATTTTTCTGAAAAAACACCATGGAAAAATACAGGGTTACTCTTACCAAAGAAGAACGAGATGAATTGATGGAGATCGTTAACAAAGGCAAGCATACCTCACAGAAATTTCGCAACGCTTATATTCTGTTAAATTGTGATCGTGGTGAGTATGGCGATCCGATCATTAATGAGCAGATTAGCAACGTGCTGAAAGTGGGTATGCGTACCATTGACCGGGTGAAGAAACGCTTCGTTGAACAGGGATTTGACCAGGCGTTACAACGAAAGCCCGCAGATCGTGTCTATGAACGCAAAGCGGATGGGGACGTGGAAGCTCATTTGGTAGCGTTGTCTTGCAGTGAGCCACCGGAAGGCCATGCTAACTGGAGTCTGCGTCTGTTGGCCGACAGAATGGTTGAACTGGATTATGTGGAGTCGATCTCTCACGAAACGGTTCGTCGGGTTCTAAAAAAAACGAATTAAAACCGTGGAAAAGCCAGTGCTGGGTGATTCCTCCGGACTCGAACAGCGCGTTTGTGGCTCACATGGAACAGGTGCTCGATATTTACAAGAGGCCCTATAATGAGCGTACTCCGGTGGTTTGCATGGACGAATCCCCCAAACAGCTAATTGGTTCGGTCCGGGAAGAACGGGCGATGGAGAGCGGGAAGCTTCGCAGACAGGATTATGAGTACGTTCGTAACGGAGTGTGTAATATTTTTATGGCTAATGAACCTTTACGGGGCAAACGCTACGTGAGGGTGACTGAACGAAAGACCAAACGGGATTGGGCCGTGTTCATCAAAGAACTTGCCGATGATCACTACCCGCAGGCCGAAACCATTTACTTGGTCATGGACAACTTTAACACCCATAGCCCTTCGGCATTTTATGAGGTCTTTGACCCGGAGGAAGCGAAACGACTATGGGATCGATTCCGGTTCATCTATACGCCCAAACATGGGAGTTGGTTAAATATGGCGGAAATCGAACTGCGGGTTCTGCAAGGTCAATGCCTGAACAGACGCATTGTCAACATGGAAGAGATTCAACGTGAAGTCGGGGCCTGGATGAACGCACGAAACGGCAAGGTAGCTACGATCAACTGGCAGTTTACAACCAAG
>JBBDUV010000023.1:0-1713 GCA_040903745.1 Bacteroidales bacterium
CATGAAAGAGATAAGCTATAAACTTGAAATAGACACGGATGCCGATGAGCGGAAAGTGGAGAACTGGCATAAAAATATTTTAAAATTTGGAACAATAACAAATACCTTAAAACAAGCTTGTAAGCTTACAGGTACAATGACTAAAAAACAATAATATGGAACAAACAACATTTCAAATCGCAAGCTGTAGCGGTGCATCCAATACCGGCAAATTTGCCGATGAAGTTGCCCGTATGCTTTCAGCATCAGGTGAAGCAAATATGATATGCCTCGCCAAAGTGGCTGTAGGAGATCAGGATTTAATTAATAACGTAAAATCACATAAAACGAAAATTGTTGTACTGGATGGCTGTCCAATAAACTGCGCTGAGAAAATACTGGGTAAAGAAGGTATTGACAATATTACACATATTAACACAACGGATTTCGGCATCGTTAAAGGAAAAACTGCCTTTAGCGTTGAAAAAGCAAAAGAAATAGCCGATTACATAAAAAACAGAGCCTAGATGAGAACAACAGACAATCCGAATTTTCAGAAATTTATAATTGAAGGTGTTAAGCACATAACTCCGGCCGAGGCCATGGATATGTTGGAAAAGAACAATGCCATTTTAATTGATGTGCGTGAAGAAGATGAACTTCAATATGAAAGCATTCCATTGGATAACGTGCTCTACCATCCCATGTCGGTCATTCTCGACAGACTGTCTTATATATCCAAAGAGCAGAATATCATCCTGGGATGTCCCGGAGGAGTAAGAAGCTCAAAGGTTGCCAATCTTTTGACGCTACAGGGCTATCCTCATGTGGCAAACCTGGATGGAGGATTTACTGAGTGGAAAGCACAAGGTTTGCCAATGAAGACCAATCTCGCTTTCAGCACAGGTTGTGGATGCGGTTGTTCAGCAACTACGTCGGAGGATAACAAAGGAACCTGTTGTTAGAAGATTTTATTTCTCTGTGAATATCAATAATAACTATCCAGCAGAAGCGTTTAACAAAAATCAATACTTTAATAAACTATATACCGATGAAACAACATATCATTCAATCATCAATGATTTCTCTGTTTCTATTGATTACCCTTATTGTTTCAGGGTGTAATCAGGGAACCGAAAAAGACGATCAACAAAATAATTCCACCATGAAAGCAGAACAGACAGCAGAGCCCATAGTAACATTTATTGAACTGGGTTCGGTACGCTGTATCCCCTGCCAAAAGATGCAACCTATAATGGAATCCATTGAAGAAAAATATGGTTCTCAGGTAAAGGTGGTTTTTCACGATGTCTGGACCCCCGAAGGAAAACCGGCGGCCGATAAATATAACATTCAACTCATACCTACCCAGGTTTTTCTGGACGAAAACGGGGAGGAATATTTCAGGCACGAGGGCTTTTTCCCCGAGGAAGAGTTGGTAGAAGTGTTGAAAATGAAGGGGGTAAAATAGTAGAAAAATGAAGAAAACAGCATTTCTTTTCCTGGTTCTGTCTATTGGTTTCTGCTATACTCTTTCTGCTCAGGTAACAGACTCCCGGTTTAATCTAGACCAACTCCTCGAGAGCGCTCTGAAAAATAACTACCTCTTACAGGCAAACGAGCAAAACACCCTGATCAGTCAGGCAGAAATTGAGATCCTGAAAACCAATTACCAACCCGTAATCAGCACATCAGCAAGTTTCTCGTACTGGAAATTTTTGTTGCCCAACAAGG
>JBBDUV010000024.1:0-52361 GCA_040903745.1 Bacteroidales bacterium
GGAATAAATGTCCCCTCCATCAGGTTCTTCCGCACGCCTTCATACGCCTTCTCCACGTTAAAATCTGTCAGCCCTTTCCTGTACCCGTCAATGAAAAGAGCCGATGAATGAAATGCATTCATGCACATGTGGTTCCCATGAACCTGCGGGAAGGTTGGCATCCAGTCGCTCTGCTCGTACATTAGTGTATAGGAATTGAGCATATCATTCTGCATTTCCGGATCCAGAATGGTCCTCAAAGGATGATGGGCCAGGTAGGTGTCCCATACCCAGTCGTCGACATAGAAGGGTCTGTCACTTGAATGAACCTTACCATCATATCCGCTGTAATATTGTCCATATTCGTTAATATCAACCATGCGTTCATACGTGCGATACAGGGAGGAATAAAAAGTCCGCCGCTGGGCCTCAGTTCCTCCTTCCACCTGAATCTGACCAACAGTTTCTTCCCAGATCTCCTTACCCCTGTCTGATAGTTGATCGAAGTTTACCTGGTCCAGTTCTTTGTCAAAGTTCAATTTCGCCTGATCGGGGCTGATGTATGATACAGCATATTTTAAAAATACAGGGGAGTCAGCATGCGGAGGAATTTTTAATGCCAGTCTGCCCCTTGAGAATTCCGTTTCAACATCACTCATCCTCTGTCCTGATTCGTCAATAAGTACTGCATAGATAAAGACACCCATCACCCGGGTTTCCGAAAAGATCCCGCGGGTAGTATATTTAATTTTATCCATAAGACCAAGGCTCCCTTCGCCGAGCTCCTGCATAGTCATTTCTCCAGAGCCACTGACAAGAAGGTTTCTGTTCTCATTTCCGGGATACTCAAATTTATAGATACCGCTCCTGGGTCCGGGAGCAAAACTCACCCTGATATCATCCTCAATCAGGTAGGTTGAATAATGCCACGGATGAACCTCCTCAAGATCGTGATCAATAATCATTTTTTTCTTCCAGGATGATGGACCCACATCGCCTGTAGTTACCTTTACCTGAAACATTCCCCAGTTCCTGTGCGCATAAACATGCAAGGGAAAAGCTTCTATCTGGTCAGATAAATAATCCTGTTTCACTGGTATCATACGCAACATCTGATTGGGCAAATGGATGGTGGGATAAGTAGGTACCAGGAACTGTGACACATTGCCAATAGTAGGATCAATGTATACCGTGTTATCGTCTGCTGATGATAGTGATGAACAGGATGTGATAAACAAACCCGCCATCAGACAGGCAATACCTGCGGCCTTTGCTGTGTAAGAATGAGCGCATGAATAAGTACGGATAAATGTTGAAATCATAATTTTAAAGAATTAGTTGCATTATACTAAAATATCGTTTAGATATCCCCCTGGGGGCCTGCTTTCTACTAAAGCAAAATCTTATCAGAAATATACAGCAGGGGGCATAATAAAGTATTAACAGAGTCTTAAAATCGGAAAAATTCAGTAACAAACAGCCAGGAGTCCAATAAATTTAGCCTATTTTTATAAAAACTTTTGTGATGAACCTGATACTTTTTGACGATCAGTACCGTGATAATCTATTGCCGCTTACTTTCACAAAACCTGTTGCCGAACTGCGTATTGGTATACTTACAATCCGCGAAAAATGGGAAAAACGGCTGGGATTAAAGGGCTCTTTCCTAACGCAGGACTACCTGCAAACCAAGTACACAACCAACATCGCAGATACGAACCTGCTGGTTAACAGCGCACTCCTCCCCGACCCAGCCGTTGTGGAAGCAATCAAACAACTGAAGAGCGGTCAGTCCCTCAAAAGAGAGAGCACCCTGCTGGCGCTAAATACTGGTTCCGGGGAATTTAACATCAACGATCCGGAGTGGATGGACAGGGCTGCCAATTTTCCTGAGGCAGTCTCCCTCATCGACTATCCGTGGAAGATCTTCACCCTTAATGGACAGGAGATCGCAGCAGACTATACCCTGCTCACCGCCGGACTCAAATCGGAGCCCCTTAGCGAAACCGTCAGCGTGCTGCACCGCGAAAATGTATTCGTCGAGGAGGGCTTTTCAGGGGAATTTTTTACCCTGAACGCAACTTCCGGACCGATCTACCTGGGCAAAAGCAGTGAGATCATGGAGGGATCGGTAATCCGGGGTCCGTTCGCCCTGGGTGAGCAGTCCACCATTAAACTGGCAGCAAAGATCTACGGTCCCACATCGATCGGACCCTACTGCAAAGCAGGAGGTGAGATCAACAACGCAGTGCTGCAGGCATACTCAAATAAGGGGCACGACGGCTTCCTCGGGAACGCTGTGCTGGGCGAGTGGTGCAACCTGGGGGCCGACACGAATAACTCCAATCTGAAGAACAACTACACGGAGGTGAAGGTGTGGAACTATCCTTCCAACAGGTTCATAAAAACCGGGTTACAGTTTTGCGGACTGATCATGGGCGATCACTCCAAAACAGGTATCAACACCATGCTGAACACCGGTACCGTGGTGGGTGTAAGTGCCAATATATTCGGACCAGGATTCCCGAGGAACTTCATCCCCTCCTTTTCCTGGGGTGGGGCAGCCGGACTGAGCGATTATAAACTTGAAAAAGCTTTTGAAACGATGGAGGAGATGATGCACAGAAGGGATGTAAAGCTGACAGAAACCGACAAGGATATTTTCAGACACATATTTAAAGAAACAGAGAAATACCGGCGATGGAATAATTAAACAGAGGGTTAACTAACATGCCACCCGGCAACCAACAATTCAGTCAGAGGCTGCAGCAGTACTTTCCGCAGCTTCACCTCTCATAGAATCATCTACCCTGTTAGCAATTACCCCAGGAGCACCTGCAGTAGCTGCACCTATCTTAGCAGAACCTCGTCAAAGTCCTCCTCCAGTTTCAGGTCTTGGACCCAGTCGTAGAGTGTCAGGATCCGTAGACTATAGAAATAGTCCCAGTAGTTACGAAGTGCCTGCACGTATCCCCTGCGGGCCACATCCTTCTCCTCCAGCGCCACATTCAGGTCGAGCACATCGATCTTCCCTATCAGGAACCGCTGTTTGGTTACTTCGTACCGCTTCTCAGCGATCGTATCGGCCTTCGATGCAATCTGCAGTTGGTCGTCCTGCAGGTTGAACTGCATCACCTGGAGGAAAATCTGCTGTTCGAAATCACTGCGCGATTGGATCACGTTGGTTTTCACTACATCCTCAGCCGACTGCGCCATCCTGTACCGCCCGCGTCCCAGTCCCCAGTCGAGAATCGGTATTTCAAACCCGATCCGCAACCGCTGTTGGTCCTCCGGATCCACATAGGCCCCACCGATATCATCCGCGTTCTTGCTCATCCCATAGAGTGCAAAAAGATTCGCCTGAACGCCTTTCTGCGACCGGGCCTGCGCCACGCTCTGCTCTGCCTCCAGGAGCCGCCGCTGCATCTCGAGCACCTCCGGATTGTTGGTGTTGGCCTCCTGCAACGCACGACCCAGGTCAATCTGTATACCGGGAATCTCATTGGGCACGATCAATTCAATATCCACCATCTCACTGTACCCGAGGAATGAACGCAACCGGAACTTTTTTACCTCCAGGTCGATATTGGCTGCATTCAGTGCCGTCCCCGCGTTCAGGTAGCTCAGCTCCATCTGCAACAGCTCGTTTTCCGCGATGGTACCGAGGTTGTACCTTCCGGTGGCAATGTTATAGAGTGTGTCGTTATTCGCGTAATTCTTTTTTGCAATCTCCAAATTGATCTGTGCCAGAATCAGGTCAAAAAAATATCCTACCGCCCTGTTATTGACCTGCTCAAGCGTATGAATCAGCTCCTTCTTTGCCTCCTCGTATTTGGCCGGCTCGATTTTCTTCTCCCATTTAAAAGCATTGTACCCGTTAATTGGCTGACTGAATCCAATCGTGAAAGGATAGGCCAGGTAGCTCAGATCGGGATTGATCCCCAGGTTGTCGATCCGCTGCAGACTCGAATTGAGAAAGATATTTCCGCCGGTAAGACCCACATTTTGCGACAGCTGCATCTCCAGAGAGCTGTTCATCACCGAGCGGGAAACAAAATGCTCGGTTCCGTCGTCACGTGTAATTTTATCGATGGAACGGTTGATATCGGGGAGGGTGGAATTGAGTGTTAGCGACGGAAGAAAACTTGCCCTGTAGGTGCGGTACTCCCAGTAACTGCTCCTGAACTGGTGCCGGGCCATGGTGGCCATAGGCGATTGGTCACGTGCAACTTCCACAACATCTTCTAATGTAAGCTGCATCCGCAGGGTATCCTCCTGTGGGTATGCCAGCGAGGAAGCTGACAAAAACACAAACAAAAATAAGAAGGGTCTCATGTATAAAATCTTTGTTTAAATACTTGATATATAATACAATAAATATCGTTTAAACTACGTGTGAGCTATTCGTCCTGCTTCGTTGGCCTCATCAGCTCGACTTCGTTCCGGTTTTTGCCGCGCAATTGAATTCGATTTTCCTATTCATA
The DNA here is from genome assembly GCA_040903745.1 of Bacteroidales bacterium. Lineage (GTDB taxonomy): Bacteria > Bacteroidota > Bacteroidia > Bacteroidales > M55B112. Next base: position 4,464 of record JBBDUV010000024.1, read on the forward strand.
CCTTAATGATTCAATCGGATCTCTTTCAGAGGCCCGTTTGGCAGGTGAATAACCAAAAATCACACCAACAGAAGCCGATACAAAAAATGCGATCAGTACACTCACCGGAGAGACGATGGTAAGTATATCGGCAAACCGCGTGATCATCGTTGAGGCGATCACCCCGAGCAACACACCGATGAGTCCGCCCGTTACACTAATCAGCACTGCCTCCGCCAGGAACTGCACCACGATATCCATCTTCTTGGCACCAATGGCCAGCCGTGTACCGATCTCCTTGATTCTCTCCATCACGGTGGCAAACATGATATTCATGATGCCAATCCCACCTACCAGCAGGGAGATACTGGCAATGGCACCCAATACGATATTAAAAATGTCCTTGGTACGCTGCTCCTGCTTTAGCAAAAGCTCGGGAACGGTGATCTCAAAGTCCTCCACTTCCTGGTGCCTGCGCAGCATCATACGGGCGAGAACATCGGTAGACGGATTTAATTGTTCAGACTCGGAAACCTGCACAATAATTCTGTCTAGCTGGTGGTAATTACCGGAAGTATTCTGGGTGGGCGTAGTGCTGACCCGGAACCAGCCTCTACGTTGCGTAGTGTTCTTTGCACGCATCGCCTGCAGCTCCCTGTTCTGAAACCTCATCAGCATGGTCTTTACAGGAACATAGATATTATCATTCATGACGTTCACTCCAATATTCTCAAATCTGGTAAGGTTTACATCGGTTTTCTCGATCACGCCAATTACCTTTAGCCAAACCCGGTCAAATTTGATATATTTCCCAATTGGATCCTCTTTTGAAAAGAATGTATTGCTAATATTGGCTCCAATCACACAAACCGGAACTCCATTTTCCTCCTGAAAATCATTGAAATAGACACCCTGTTCCAGCGGCAGGTTAAAGATATCGAAATATTCATTCGACACCCCGAATAGCTTGGCTGATTCCCTTTTACCATCTTTAACCACATTTGAATTCATCGCGATCTCAGGACTCACCTGCTTCAGGGTCGGTAGGACCTCCCTGATCGCTTCCACATCGAGCAGGGTAAGTCCGGGCGAAAACTTTCTTTTCTCTTTGTTCTCCCCGTTGCCCTCCGATCCTTCGGACTCTGAAACTGTAACAATCGGAGTGATCATAATATTGTTAACTCCCACCATTTTAATCTGTTCCAAAATCTCCTGTTGGGCACCCTTACCGATGGCCAACATGGTGATCACCGCAGCAACACCGAATATAATTCCCAGTGCTGTAAGCAAACTCCGGAGCTGGTTGGCCATGATCGATTCAATGGCAATGACGATATCATGTAAATAGCGGCCCATCATCATCTACTTTGATTGTTTCTCCTAATCTGTCGCTGAGGAGGACCATCTTTTTCTGTTTCCGGCTGCACCTGCTTCTTCTTTTTCTCCTCTGCCCTCTCCCTGATAATAGGCATAAGCTCAAGTCCTTCATAGCTATAGAGATCCGGCTCGTTGGGTGTAGACAGCAGCACTATGTCACCCTTCTTCAATCCTTGCTCAATAATGATTGCGTTCTCATTGACCTCTCCTGTTACAACTACTTTCTTTACTCTGTTTCTTGTATACACATATGTAAGACTATCATTGGCGTGAAGCGCTTCCAGCGGAAGATAGTCCACTTCATCAAACACCTTAGTAATGATCCTGTTGCTGGTTGTCATGGATGGCCGCAATATCGAATCCCTCTCATTTAGCCTGATTCTCACCTCAAATACTTTGGCATCGGTATTGGGAAGCTGCTCTCCAATATTGGCCACAGCAATTACTTCACCTGTAAACTCCTTATCAGGAAAAGCGTCGACACCAATCATCACTTTTTGACCAGATTGAACCTTGCTGATATCGATCTCATTCACATAGGTTTTAGAGATCATCGTAGAAAGATCCGGCAGCGTTGCAACAGCCAGGTCCCATGGATTAATCTCCGAACCGACGGTCCTTTTCTCACCGTTCCATCCGCGCTTATAAATTACCATGCCAGGAGCCGGTGCCCTGATGTCAAATTGTTCCAGCACATCGATCATCTCCTGCAGCCGCCGCTGTTCCCTCATCAGATCCAGCTCCTCAGCCCTGATATCTCCCTGCGCCTGTCGTACCCGAAGTGCATAATTATCGTTCGCCTGCTCATAGGCCCTTTGAGCCTTTTCAAGGTTAATTTCTGCCTGCCGTATCGTAGCCGGAGGCTCAAATTTTGATTGATCCAGTGTGATCCTCGCCTCCTCCATGTTAAACTTCAGGTTAATCAGGTCATCCCGAAGCTTACGCAATTCAATCGTCGTATCCAGTTTAATACTCATGAGTGCAGTCTCCTGCTCCTCTATCTCATCCATTCTGTCCTTCAGTTCATTGTCTGCCTGCGAACGGTCGAGCGTCGCTACCCAGTCGCCCGAGTCAACTACCGTTCCTTCAGCAATCAGGTCCTGAATTTTTACATTGCTGATCCGCATGCTCCGGCTTCGCAATGAGGAGGGAGCATTGATCGCTGTTTCATTCAAAGCCTGCAGTTCACCTGTTACAACGACGGCTATTTCGAACCGCCCCCGTTCTAATTCAGTCTCCAACACAACTTCCTTCTCCTTGCCCGACAGGCCGGAGTAGATAAGTATACCGACCAAGACCACGGCAATGGCGATTGTAATGATTACATGTTTCCTTTTCACGCTTGCTGGTATTTATATAGATTTCTATACTTTCTGATTTTATTGATTTACAATTGTTCCTGTAAAGCTTTTCCAATCCTGGCAAATGGTTAGACATTTTTGAAATTCTCCATATGATCCATCAGGTCATCGATCATCGACTCAGCGTCTTCCTTTGTGACCGCCTCGGCATAGATTCTGATAATTGGTTCGGTATTCGATTTTCGAAGATGAACCCACCCGTTCTCCAAATCAATTTTCAATCCGTCCACCCTGCTGGTTCGCTCACCGGCATAATGCCCCTCCATGGCGTCAAGCAGCCGGTCAATATCGATCCCACTGTCCAGCATTATCTTGTTCTTCACCATTTCATACGTGGGATAGTTTTTTCTCAATTCGCTGCATGCCCTGCCAGACGCTGCCAGGTGGCTCAGGAAGAGCGCAATACCTACAAGTGCATCCCTGCCGTAGTGGAGTTCCGGATAGATCACCCCGCCGTTCCCCTCACCGCCAATGATACAGTTCTCCTCCTTCATCTTTTCAACCACATTTACCTCTCCGACAGCCGAAGCAAAATACTCTCCACCATGTTTCTCCGTTACATCACGCAAAGCACGCGAAGAAGATAAATTGGAGCAGGTGTGACCTGGAGTATGACTTAATACATAATCGGCAACAGCCACCAATGTGTACTCCTCTCCGAACATGGAACCGTCTTCACACACAATCGCCAGCCTGTCAACATCGGGATCCACCACAAAGCCCACATCGGCTTTTTTCTCTTTCACCAGGGCCGAAATATCGTTCAGATTTTCAGGGAGGGGCTCCGGATTATGTGGAAACTCACCATTGGGTTCACAATACAGTTCAATCACCTCAATCACACCCAGTTGCATCAGCAACGGCTGCAGGATGATTCCCCCGACCGAATTTACACAGTCGATGGCAACACGAAAACCTGCCGACCTGATCTTCTCAACATCCACCAACGGCAGATCCAATACCTTTTGTATATGATAGTCGTCCATCCCGGTCTGATCCGACATCTCTCCAAGTGACTCAACAGGACTGTATTCGAACGCGCCTTCTTTTGCCAGTTCAAGGATGGTCTCCCCTTCTGCAGCCGACAAAAACTCACCTTTGTCATTCAATAGTTTTAGTGCGTTCCACTGTTTCGGGTTGTGACTGGCGGTAAGGATGATACCGCCATCCGCCTGTAGCGCGGGAACTGCCATCTCAACGGTGGGTGTAGTGGCAAGTGAGATGTTGACCACATCCACTCCCATGCCGGCAAGGGCTCCGGACACAAGTTGCTCGACCATCGGTCCGGAAATGCGGGCATCGCGGCCCAGAACCACCTTTGGATTGTCTTTGCCGGTAGCTTTTTTTAACCATGCAGCGTATGCTGCAGCAAATCTCACTGTATCAACAGGGGTGAGGCCCTCACCTGCTTTCCCTCCTATCGTTCCCCTGATTCCGGAAATCGATGTAATTAATGTCATATAATTCTTATTGTTTTTGCGCCGCCGAAAAATCTTTCCTCAATGATGAGGGGTTCAGATATTAGTATAATATGACTGCTCCAATTGCAAATGGTTTAATCTACACAACCTATAAACGAATAATAGAACAATTTCTTATTCTAAAGCATCTATTTTAAAGCTTAAACAAAGATAATGAGTCTCAGTAAGAAAACTATAAATTTTTAAGGTGGCTGGATCATAACGTCCGGGAACAGGGCCCACCTGCCTTAGGAAGTTCGGGGAACAGGGCCCACAAAAATCATAAGCCGTAGTATACTAATGTATTCGAGGATTTAGAATTTTTGCAGTAACGCAGTTATCGGACTTTATGGACAGACACAATTAAAGTTAGGATTTACCGGATAACTATGAATATGCATCTAAATATAATCTGTTCTGATTTTAATCGTAACTTTGCAAACTCAAAAAGAGTATCCGCATAATTTGCAGCGCATTAGACACCAATCATGAAAAATTCAGAAAATAGCAAGAAACCTCTGCGAAACAAACCCGCGCATGGAAAAACATCTTCCCCTACAGGATCAAAGGGTGACGGCAGCAAGGGGAAAGCTGATATGCCAGGAGAAAAAAGAAGACGTCCTACATTAAAAGCAGACCAAAACAGAGAACAGAGCGTACGGAATGAGCGTAGCAGCAAGCGGACAGAGAGGTCGGGGGAACGAAATGACCGAAGAGGTAAGAGGACAGAGAGGTCGGGAGAACGAGGTGAGCGAAGCGGTAAGAGAACGGAGCATTCAGGGGAACAGAGTGATCGCAGCGGGGAGCGGTTGGAGCGGAAAGGAGAGCGGACCAGAGGAAAGGGGAGAAAGCCCGGAGTAAGGGGCGTGCAACGGAAAGGGAAGGACGGAGCCACGAAACCTGAAGAGACCAGACTCAACAAATATATAGCCCATGCCGGGATCTGCTCCAGGCGGGAGGCCGATAAGCTGATTGAGGCGGGACTGGTTTCTGTAAATGGCAAGGTGGTGACTGAGCTGGGGACGAAAGTGGCACAGGAAGATGATGTAAGGTACAACGGGGAAAGGCTGGGGAACGAGCGAAAAGTCTACCTGCTGCTTAATAAACCGAAGGATTATGTTACCACACTCGACGATCCGCATGCAAAAAAAACAGTGATGGATCTGGTCAGCAAAGCTTGCAGGGAACGTATCTATCCGGTGGGAAGACTCGACAAAAACACAACCGGGGTGTTGCTGTTTACCAACGACGGTGATCTGACAAAGAGGCTGACCCATCCATCGTTCAACAAGAAAAAGATATACCACGTGTTTCTCGATAAAAACCTGCTTCATGAAGATATGCAAAAGATCGCAGATGGTATTGAGCTCAAGGATGGGATCGCCCAGGTAGATGCAATTGCCTATGCAAGTAACGATACCAAAAAGGAGGTCGGTCTGGAGATTCATTCGGGAAAAAACAGGGTCGTAAGAAGGATATTTGAACACATGGGGTACAAGGTGACCAAACTGGACAGGGTCTATTTTGCAGGCTTGACGAAAAAAAATCTGCCGCGCGGGAGATGGAGACTCCTCACGGAAAAAGAGGTGAAAATGCTAAATATGAATGCTTTTGAGTAATAACAATACACATAGGGCGGGATTTGTGAATATTCTCGGGCGACCCAACGTGGGAAAGTCGACGGTGATGAATGTAATGGTAGGTGAAAAGCTTTCCATTATTACTTCGAAGGCGCAGACAACAAGACACAGGATCCATGGCATCGTGAATGATGATAATTACCAGGTGGTATTTTCAGACACACCCGGTATACTCGCACCAAACTATAAGCTGCAGGAATACATGCTGAAAAGTGCACAGGCAGCGCTGTCCGATGGGGATATTTTTCTCTATATCACAGAGGTAGGAGAAGTGCCGGGCAAAGAGCAATATTTTATTGAAAGACTGAGAAAAAACAGCGCCCCGGTTATTTTGCTGATAAATAAGATCGATCTGACCGACCAGGAGACACTTGAAGTGAAAGTTGATCAATGGAAAGCTATTCTCCCGAACGCTGAAATATTTCCGGTCAGCGCACTGAGAAAATTCAATATTGACAATCTGTTTAAACGAATTTTAGAGCTATTGCCTGAATCTCCGCCATATTTCCCCAAGGAGATGCTTACCGATAAATCGGAACGTTTTATCGCGGGAGAGATTATCAGGGAAAAGATACTGGTCTATTACAAGCAGGAGATACCCTATTCTGTTGAGATTGAAATAGAATCATTTTCAGAAGAGAAAAAGATAATCAGGATCCGGGCAGTGATCAATGTCGAAAAAGAGAGTCAGAAAGGCATTCTTATCGGTCACAAAGGAGCCTCCCTGAAGAGGATCGGAAAGGAAGCGCGGCTTGAAATGGAAGGTTTTTTCAATAAAAAAATATTCCTGGAGCTATTTGTTAAGGTACAACGAGACTGGCGGTCAAATGAAAGGAAGCTGAAAGATTTCGGCTACAGATAAAGAGAAAGAAAATGGGGAATATTGTTGCAATAGTAGGCAGACCCAATGTTGGTAAATCCACCTTCTTCAATCGCCTGACAGAAACACGACAGGCGATCGTGGATGAGATCAGCGGGGTAACGCGCGACCGCCATTATGGAAAGGTGTTCTGGAACGGACGAAATTTTAGTGTAATAGATACGGGGGGGTATATTACCAATTCCGATGACATCTTTGAAGAGGAGATCAGAAAGCAGGTCGTTCTGGCTATTGAGGAGGCTGACGTGATCATCTTTTTGGTTGATGTTACCAGCGGAATAACGGACCTGGACCTGTCAGTAGCGGAGATGCTGAGAAAAACAAAAAAAACTGTTCTTCTGGCAGTGAACAAGGTGGATAATCATGCCCGGAACCTGGAAGCCCCCGTTTTTTACGGCCTGGGGTTAGGTGAGGTTTACACGATCTCTTCCATCAACGGCAGCGGAACCGGCGAGCTGCTCGACAAACTTGTAGAGCATTTTGACAGGGAAGACGAGGAGGAGGAGAGCGAATTACCCAAAATCGCGGTAGTGGGACGGCCCAACGTGGGCAAATCATCACTGATCAACTCCCTGATCGGGGAAGAGCGAAACATTGTTACCGAAATTTCGGGTACTACGCGCGATTCAATTCATACACGCTATTCAAAATACAACCACGATTTCATACTGGTCGACACAGCGGGTATACGAAAAAAAGCAAAAGTAAAAGAGGACCTCGAGTTCTATTCTGTCATGAGATCGATACGGGCCATCGAGCGTGCGGATGTTTGCATGCTACTGATCGACGCTACCATCGGAATGGAGGGACAGGATGTAAATATTTTCCACCTGATCGAGAAAAGCAAGAAGGGAGTTGTGGTGCTGGTGAATAAATGGGACCTGGTTGAAAAGGAGACTGGTACCGTAAAAGAATTTGAGGCTGCGATAAGAAAAAAACTGGAGCCTTTTATTGATATCCCCATCGTGTTTGTTTCGGCACTTACAAAGCAGCGTGTACATAAAGCCCTCGAAGAGGTGATCAAGGTATTTGAGAACCGGAAGCGAAAAATTCCCACATCAAAGTTGAATGAGGTAATGCAGGAGGCAATAGCTGCCAACCACCCACCTGCTATCAAGGGTAAATATATTCGTATTAAGTATGTGACCCAGTTGCCGTCTCCTACACCTGCATTCGCATTTTACTGCAACCTACCTCAATATATAAGGGACCCGTATAAAAGGTACCTGGAAAATAAAATCAGACAGCATTTCGTTTTTACTGGGGTACCGGTACAAATCTATATGAGAAAAAAGTAGAAAGAAATTCCGTAATATTTTGTTGTGATTGAAAAGTTCCGAGCTTCCGAGCTTAGCGAAGCTAAAGCGTTAAAGAAGAGAAAAATTAAATAATATGATGAGAAGACGAACCATACTATTGATCCTGTTTACCTTTTCATTTCACCAATGCCAGGAGCTACCGGAATATCCGGACGTGCCGATAATAAATTACGAGAACTTTTCCCTCTATATCAATACCAACAACCTGGGTCAGGAGGTACTTATCGGGAAATTGAATTTCAGTTTCACGGATGGCGATGGCAACATCGGCCTCGACCCCTGGCCCGACACGATAGCTATCGGACTGCCGGATACCCAACGGTATAATCTTTTCTTACAGGTACATGATTTTCAGGATGAAGCATTTGCCGAGGTGCCCGATGAGGATGGTGGTATTCTAAAATACATGATCCCGTATATGGATAAGCAGCCGCTATCGGGTACGATTACGGTGACCATTGAATATCCCATAATCAAATACGATACGGTATTCTACACTTTTTACCTGTACGACCGTGATTATAACAGGAGCAACACAGATACCTCGGATGTGTTAAACCTTTCAGGCATTGATTTAAACAATTAGATTTTGATTCCCATAAACAGAACGTCATCCACCTGCTCCAGCTCCTCTTTCCAGAGAAAGAAATTACTCTTCACATAGTTATATTGTTCATCCATCGGTTTGTCGTGGATATCGCGCAGCAGATTCTTCAGACGTACCATTTTGAATTTTCTTCCCAACGGACCTCCAAACTGATCGGGATACCCATCGGAGAACATATAGACAATATCGCCTTTGGTCAGCTGAAATTCCTCATTAATAAACTCCTTGTCAATACTTGTATCATTTAGCTGTCCGCCAACTGAACTCCTGCTTCCCTTTACATAGATCTGCTCGCCCCCCTTGTATAGAATAACAGGCCGCATCGCAGAGCTTACCATAAACTTATTTGTTTTCAGATTGATCTCTGCAACGATAATGTCCATTCCATCATTGGATCCATCTTCCTCCTTGTTCTGATGAAGCGCATTACGTACCTCCTCATCCAACGTCTGAAGCACATCCGATGGCTTTTTCACATTCTGCCTCAGGCAGATATCCTTAATCAATGTTGTGCCAATCATTGACATAAAAGCTCCGGGAACACCATGTCCGGTGGAGTCTGCACATATAATGATAAAACGGTCATCATCAATTCTGTCGTACCAATAAAAATCGCCACTTACAATATCCCTGGGCTGATAGAAGACAAACGAACCGCCAAAGGTCTGACGCAACAGCTGGACTGATGGTAAAATGCTTGCCTGAATGCGTTGAGCGTAGTTGATGCTGTCAGTAATATCCCTGTTTTTTATCTCGATCTCCTCTTTCTGTTGAATAACCTCGCGGGTTCTTTGTTCCAATTGCTCTTCAAGATACTCCCGCATTGCTTTCTGGTTTCTCTCCCTGATCTTGATAATAAAAAGGATTGTTGCGACAACCAGCAGTGCCATTACCAGAATAAACCACCAGGTCTTCCAGAATGGCGTCTTAACAGAAATGCTGAACATGGAAACGTCACCGGTACAATTTCCATTGCCATCGCATGCAGAAAGCATGAATGTGTAATCGCCATCCTCTATCCTGCTGTAGCGCGCAAAGGTTTCGTGGGTTGGTTCCGACCACTCATCATAGCCATCCAGCTTGTATCTGTAGGAAACCTGGTCGGGATTGCTCAGGTTAATTCCAACAAAATCGATCCTGATCTTATAATTGCCATAAGGGAGAAATATCTCTTGCGACACAGGATAGATGGAATCCGAAATATTCAACTCAACGATATTTAGTCTTGGCGGAACAGTGTCTTTACGAGACTGGTATGTATCGTAAGCAATGAGACCGTTGTTGGTTCCGAAAAGAACCAGGCCATTCTCATTCACGTCAATGGCCCTGTGCATCACATCAGAGGTAAATCCCAACTCCTGGTTGAATACGACAACATTTCCTGTTTCAGGGTTTATTCTACTGAGACCCATCCGGTGACCCACCCATACATATCCATTGGGATCAGTATCTATTGCATAGGTATATTTCGACCTCAGACCTTCCTGAATGGAGTAAACTTCTGGGGATTCCTTTCCAAAATAGAAGACCCCGTCTTCATAGGTGCCCCCCCAGATTCTCCCCTGATCATCCTCAGCAAGGCAGATAAACTCAAGCTTCGGGTTCCCTTGTATAACAATATCATTACAGTTATCGCTGTTCTTCACGCAATAGATCCCGCTGCCCCTCGTAGCGATCCAAATCCTTCCCTCCCGGTCGATCAGCACATCGTTAACCACATTGTGCGTCAACCCAGTCATCGTGTTCTGATGCTCAATGTCCCCGCTACCCCGGTTAATCTTATATATTCCGTTATTGGTAGCGATCCAGAGTGCTTTTCCATCTCCATCTATTGCATTAATGTTATTCCCAAGTGAATTGGCTGCATTAAAAAACCGGCTGATTCTGAGGGTCGATCTTTTCAGAAAAAACAGACCCGATTCTGCTGTACCAATAAACAGATCTCCGTTCTCATCTTGCCACAGCGCCGTAATTGCATCACCTGGCAAACCTTCTCCAACTGAAAATTCTCTAAGTTCAGTACCATTCCCCATCCTGGTCATATATAACTTTCCATGCCTGCTTCCAAACCATTGGTCCATACCTTCTACACTGATTGCGGTAATGGAAGGTACCGGTGATCCATCAAAATGATTGTAAAATGTGAATGCCTGATCGCGCAATACCGCCACACCATTACTTTGGGAAGAAAACCAAATGTTGCCCTCATCGTCTTTGAAAATATCCCGGATATACTCTTCGGGCAATCCGCCTTTCGTGGTAATAAGCAAAGGGTTTTCCAGTTCAAAATCTTCAATAAAACTGAACTTGTAGACACCCGTTCCGTAGTCGCTCAGCCAAAGGTAGCCTGCATCGTCGGTCATTATCGAGTAAATACTGCTGTATTGAAGTCCATGTTTTGCCCCCTCGTTCACCACCCTGTAATCTTCCGGATTATTTCCAGCACCTGATACACGGTAAAAGCCCTCATCTTCGGTACCTATCCAATAGGTTCCTGGTAACAACCCCTTTTCAATATGATGAATACGTGTATATGGAATTTCCTCAATGCGACCTGCCTTCTGATATTTCTGATCTCCTTCAATCGCCGTAAAAAGTGTCAGCCCATCGAAGCCTCCAACCAACAAATTATTCTTCTCCGTAAGTGAAAAACCGGATACAAATAAACCATTGAAAGGATCGAACAGGTAGGTCAATTCCAGTTCCGGATCAATAATAATCAATCCATGCTGCTGAGTCATGGCCAGTATATTTCCCTCCCTGTCTTCATCAAATCCCGCGATTGAAGAACGCTGAACCTCCCCTTGCTTGAACAACGTGAAACGATCTCCCTGAAGCATCGCTATATCGCCGTTCACATATCCAAACCAAAGTCTGTTTCTGCTATCTCTGAAACTTGAAGAGGGAATAGAACCGGGAAGCATATCTCCAGGAAACGTTGAACTAAATAATTGCCCGTCGAACCTGCATGGTCCCTGGGTAGTTAATATCCAAATATAGCCATTGGCATCCTGAATAGTTGATACTGTAGACTCATGACATAACCCGTCTTTATTAATTCCATATTGCATAATCTGAAATGATTGCCCCTGAACTGACAGAGTCAGACTGCAAAAAATCATAAGCAAAGTCAGGGGGTTTCTCATTGATAAGGTTGGTTTTAATCGTCTAATGGTTCAGCAATTACAGAATACTTATATTTTGGAACTCCTCCAATCGGACTGGTGTAGAACGGCATGGTCTCGTCGTACTGGTTTCTTACATTCACCACTACGTTATTGTTTCTTATAATAGGTCTTTTTGATTTCACGAACTGGAAATCATAGGAACTTTTCTCCTCCTCCTTGATCACCTTTATCTCATCCCTGACCCAGTCCGACTCGCCTGAGACTGTAAGTCTCTGTCCCTGTCTTTCCTTCGATACAACCAGGATATGTCCGTCATTGTCCCAATCGAAATTCGATATTTTCACGGTCACTGTTCCCTCAGTGATATACGGGTAAATGTGTGATACCTCATACGGATCGTTATGCATTCTGAAGGAATATTCATAGGCAAAAGCATTGGCTCCTTCGATCGGAATATTCTCCATGCCGCTGGTACTGATGAAATACCTGTACATGTTCCCGTCATCGCCCGAAATCCCCTCGGCAATTACTTTGAATATATTTGCATCAAACACTTCACTGTATTCACCCTCTTCTGGATTGAAGGGGCCGAATGTATACCAGTCGTCATCATACCTGGGCTCATTTTCAAAAACCTTTCGTGCAAGAAGAGTTCCACTCTTGTAGTTCCCGAAGGGTGATGTCTCTCTTGCATCATCCTCGGAGTGACAACCTTCTCCTCCAAATACCTCAAAACTGCACATGGTATTCCAATTGCCTCTTATCTCATCATGCTTACCGCCAATATCCGGATCAAATACACGGATAAAAACCTGTCGCTTAAAATCTGAAGGGATCAGGAAGAAAAATGCCTGTGAATAATCATCATCTCCCCAGCTGATATCAGACTCATTACCAAAAGTCATCAAAAATGGTATATTTTCTTCCACACTTGGAACAGGCTGAGAAAATGTGGCCTGAAAGAGATATGATATATAAATAATAAAAATTAATCTTCTCATATTCTTTGATCATTGCACGATTTGATAAAAATATGCAAATTTCGTGCAAATTAAAACTATTATTTCGAAATGGTGGTTCTATCACTCTTCCGGAAGCACCACAATTTTTCTGAAAACAGCAATGCGCTCGGGTTCAAACCTTCTGTTTCTGACTCTTTCCTCGACACCCAGCACAACTGTAAAATCTCCCGGATAGGAAAAAACATGGGTTGTTGTTTTCCCTGTTGCCTTCATCCCGTCGCCAAAATCCCAATAATAGGCATCAATATCAAATTCTGGTAAATATGTCTCTTCGGAGCTAAAATAAATCTCCTGGTTTACCGCTACTGTATCTGGTGCGGTAATTACCGGCTGCTCTGTCAATTGCAACTGCAAGGACAGGCTTGCCACATCATACATTACAGAGTCAGTCAGCTTGTTTGTAACATTAAAACTTAAATGGTAATCGCCCGGACCTGGAAAACAGTATTTGATATCATGTCCTGGTATATCCAGCGTATCATTGATCACCCATTCATAATCAAACAAGGTATAGTCGATTGTATCCAGTGAATTCTCTCTGAGCCTGAAGCAAAACCTGTTACGTTGAATAGGTCGTGGAAATTCAAATTTTGGGAAATTGGAGAAAAAGCGGTAAATATCAGGCGTTCCCCCGATACGGTCGGAAGAAAAATAGCCCTCGCTGAAATCACCATACATGAATAGTGCAAAATCGTCGGCTCCTGAGTTGATCGGTGGAGGGAGCTTTATGGCGGATGAGAGAACACCATTGATGTCGTTGCAATAAAAGAGATCGAAACCACCAAAGGAATCATGCCCGTTGCTGCTAAAATAGAACCTGCCACTCTCTTCATGAAGGAAAGGAAACCACTCGCGTTCTGTGGTGTTTACCTGATCGCCCAGGTTCTCCGGTATCGTCCAACTGTTATTTACCAGTCTGGAAACATAGATATCGTAGTCTCCCCTTGAATCGTCCAGATTAGCAGAAAAATAGAGTGCTGTCCCATCTTCGGTTAGCCAGGGGGTGTAATAGCTGTAATTGTAATCGTTGTGTTCAAAGGGCTCCGGATCGGTCCACCCGCCGCTCACTCTTCTGGAGAAATAGAGTCCGCCATTGGGATTGCTTCTTCGGCCGGACTCACCCAATTCGGCTACATATGCCTGATAAAAACAGATGAGCTGATAATCCTGGGCAAAAGTTACCGGACCATCGTCAAAATTGGTCTGAAAAGTTTCGGATAAAAAATCAGGGGAGCTCCAACTATCCTCTCCCTTTTTCTCTACAAGGAAGATATTGGTAAACGGCTGGTTGTCTTCATTGGTGTACCTGACAAAAGAGGAAGAAGGTCTGTTGGAGATGTATACGATGCTGTCACGGTAAGGGACCGGTGCCGATTCCCAGTATGGACCTGTTGAAAAAGGCAAGCGACTTACCCTGTAATACCTTTGGGCCGTTGCTGCCTGGAATACAGACATCAGAATGAACAATATGGGAAAAAGTCTTCTCACGTTTTAGTAATAAAATGGCGTATTTGAGGGAATTGTCTTTCTGAATTCATACCTGAATACCAATTCATGTGTTTGGTCATAATAGTTGTGGGTATTGCCCACTGAGAATGAAAAAGCGTATCCCAGCATCAATTTAGGGCTGAGCTCGATATTGAAGATCGCTGAAATAAAATCCGGTCGCTTATATACCCCGCCAAACCACACCTTCTCATCAAACAGTCCGAAGTTCAACCCTCCCTGCACGTTGAGGGGCTGATTTAGCTTATAAAGCAATAAAGCTGAAGGATTAATAGTAAAATTATTGGTGATTTTAAATTCATACCCACCTGTAAACACACCAGTATACGCTTTAATATCATGCCTTATATCCTGGAGGTGCTCTCCCCTGGTCAAAAACTTGGGAACGGAGAATCCAATAAAATAATCCTCTGTATAGAACAATACCCCCGCTCCGACATTCGGAATAACCTCGAATCCTTCCCGCTCCAGGAAACCATCTCCCGGATGGAGCAAGTTGGGTTGAAATGACATACTATAAGCTGTAACCCCTCCGGAAATCCCGAAAGCGAGCCTCCCTCCACCTGTCCAGATGCGGTAAGCATAGTTGAGGTATAAATTATCCTTCGATAGCCTGTTTGTCTGACTGCCCCCGTTAAAAACCGGTCCGGGAAAGGACTCGTTGTAATAGGAGACTCCGATCGCCACCTTTTCGTTCCCGGTAGGACTGTGCCAGGAGAGCTGACTGTATACAGGCGCCGGATCCTCAAAATCGATCTGCCTGTAAAACAGGCTGATGCTCGACACTTCGCGCGATCCGGTAAATGCCGGGTTATAGATCATCCAGTTGTGCTGGTAATTGCTCAGATCGGGTAGATCCAGGTCCTGCGCCTGAAGTGAGAGGCAGAATAAAAGAGACGCTATGATGACCTTCTCCCTCATTCCGAATTTTGTGTGCTGACAATCAGAAATTTCTTCCTCTCATAGGTCTTCTCCCGACTGGTACCTTCATTTATTGTGAAGCGCACCGTATAAAAGTAGGTGCCATCGGGCACCACTATACCATTTACTCTCCCATCCCAAAGTACCCGCAACTCCTCCGAATCCGGATCATTCGGAATCAGGTTAACATATCTTTCCTCATCGGCCTCCGTCATTGCAAATATCTGTGTTCCCCAACTGTTGAACACGTTCAATGAAATCTTATCCGCGTACCTGACCCCCCGCATCGCCAGCACATCATTCAATCCATCATCGTTGGGTGAGATGCCTTCGTATAATTCAACATCCTTTCTGGTAATAATGATCCTGTCCGATTGTTCCTCACATACTCCGTTTGAAACGGTCCAGATAAATATATTCTCCTCATCCAGCACCTCGCCAAGTATTACATCCAGTTCCGGGCTGAACGGATCGGCGCCCAGGCTACCAGTACCTCCCTCTTCCACACTCCACTCGCCTTGTCCCGAAGCTGATACATAATCTACCTTCAATGTATACCTGTCGGTGAAATAAACCTGGTCAAAAGCAATGCTGTCACCAAATTCATCCACTGCATTTTTTATAAGATATGGTGGGGGTTCCGGCTCCTGGTAATGCGTCACTGTTACATAGGCGGTATCTGCACATGTTTTACCAATGGTTCCGCTGGTCTCCAGGAGGAACCCGTAATTCAATTCCACCGTATCATTATACCAGCGATCCAGTACTGCCTCAGCCTCCAGTCCGGAGGCATTGATCGTCACCGTATCTGTGCCATACAGGTTGCTTCTAACTGTCGATGCGAGCCATCGCCACGAGACGCCGCCCTTGTTGGTTGCGCTAAGACTCACGAACGGTCCGCAGACTGCTGTATCTGATGCTGTTAGCGTGGCTTCAGGGGAATAGTACACCATAATGGCCGGTTCATTGGGATCGACCGTTTCAGAGACACAACCACGGTTGTCTAAGATACTATCAAGATGATAGACATATGTTTCAGCAGAATCGGTATCGACAAAGAATGGTATCGGACCTGCAGCATCCCGGTTTAGTGTGATGTTGTTGCTTCCGGAAAAATTGGGCGACAGGTAGCTGACATGGACCGTATATTCAGCTGCCAGCGGATCAAGGATCAACTGTTCCATACCCAGTTCCACAGGCAGTTCATCGGAGGCGCAAACAGTGTCGGCCTGCAGAGCCGCCAGGTTCAGTCTGCCTGATGGAAGCACAATAGGATGCACCAGCAGGTATGTTGTGTCTGCGCAGACGCCAGAAGCAATTGATCTGCGGAAGAAGGCTGAATCGCGAAAATCCAGTCTGGAATAGTCAGGACTGCTCCCTGTTCCGGTAATGACTGAGAAATCTGCATGACTGCTCTCTTCCCAACTGTAGGTATAATTGGCCCCGTCACCGCCCGTAAGTTGTGCCTCATCAGTGCCCTGCAGTTCAAGATCCAGACCGGCACAGATGGAATCCACGATCATTGATTGCATAAACTGTTCATTCAGCGGATCACCATTAATCAGCAAAATCTCATTTTCAAGGATACTGTCCTGCACCGAAATTTTCAGAGAGTCGGTATAACTGAAGCAGACACTATCCGTGGGCTCTGACCAGACATAGCGACGAAACCAAAGTGTTTCCGGCAGCTTTTCCGGATAGGTATAATCGCTTTCCCCGGCAATGCCAGGTGCCTGGGTCCAGTCGCCTGTTTCTGTCCTGAATTGCCACATCTTTCCAATTCCATTGGCCCCCCCTTGTGGCTCCTCTCCAGTAAGCAGGGGCAGATCATCTCCCTGGCAGAATGTCGAGGGTGTAGCCGTAACTGTATTATCATTAATTGCCCATACGATCCCTACAACAAGGGAATCGGAATAGTCCTGACAAACATCATCGGCACCTGAAAGCACCAGGCGCCTGATGTACGTTGTATCGCCAAATGCACTCAGGTTAAATTTTGTTCCGGGTGCATAGGATGCTGAGTCGTCCCACGGACCTGTCTTATCCCGCACCTGCCAATAATAACGGTAAAATCCGTCGCCTCCTGAAGGGGTCGTTCCGTCAATACCTCCGTCTGGCAACTGGTCGTATTGACAGATGGTAATCGTGTCGAGATTCACAATGGGACTACCATCGAAAAGCATCCGGTTATCGGAAATCACATCGAGCGCTGTAATTCTGAATACATCTGATGTATCTACACAGGAGCTATCGGCACCTGAGTATACAATCCTTCTGAAAAATCTGTCATTCGTAAAAACCGAATCAGTGTAATTAAGATTTTTAGTAATTACCCCGGTGCCTTCAAAAGATTCTTCATCAGCAAAAGATTTCTCCCAACTGTAGGAGTAAGAGATCAGATCGCCTCCCACCGGTGTCTCTCCAACGAAGAGATCGGGTGATTGACCGCTGCAAATCGTATCCCGGGAAGACAGCGTATTGTTTTGTAACGCATCAAGCACATAAATTGTCACTGTATCTGAAATACTTTTACATACCCCTGACTTGACAATCCGCCGGTAATAGGTAGTATCAGATAAAACAGGCAAGGTAAAATCCCGGATTGTGTCGTCTCCTCCTGCCAGAACCGGTGTGTCTCCATTGGCGTGCCATTTCTCCCACTGGAATGTTGTGTCGGTGGTCACATTGGCCCCGCTAAGCGATGATACAGGGTAGATGGATGTAAATGGCAGAATACCTTCACATGCAATCGTATCATTGGTAGCAATCAGATTCCCTTCAATTTCAGGCAATATATGATAGAAAAAAACTACGCTGGTGTCGGTCAAAACACCTGAATCCTCGACAATTCGTCTGTAATAGGTTTTGCTGGTAAGTTCGGAAGTAAAGGAATAGGTTCTCTGGTTATTGACCTCTGTAGCATCGATCCAACCGTTAACGCCATTTGGACTTTGTATCCATTTATATGAGTAGGGTTTGACTCCGCCTTTTGGCAATGATGCATCTATCGTTGGGGGAATAACATTGGAACAAATCGTATCGCTGGGTGGCACCGTATTAAAAAGGAATCCACGCAAGGGGATCGCCAGGCTACCATATAATAATGCAGGCGGACCGCCGGGAGTGGCTTTTGTGGTATCATTGCCAACAATCGTAATACCGGGATTCGGTTGCATTCCTACCGTGTCTATAACACTTTCATCGTAGCTCCTGAGCCAATAGACACCCCCGGCTCCACCCCCGCCGGGCCCTGTTACCGGACTGCCATTGGTGGTTGACCCCCCTTTTCCTCCAACGACCGATAGTGATATGTTTCCCTTAAAACGATTGACATCCAACACAATGCATCCACCTGCTCCACCGCCACCACCGGCCCCATCACTTAGTTCTGTCACGGATTTTCCATCTGCAAAGATGCCCCCGGTGCCGTTTGAATAGATTTCATCAGCAACAATAACAACGACCCCTCCGCCATCACCGCCCGGGGATGATGTGATTCCGGTATGATCAGACACACCAGTACCGCCTCCACCTCCAAAAAACAGGCGATTTGGGAATTCACCACCATCGCTATAAAGCCCTCTTCCTTGTAATCCGTATCCACCCTCACCGGCAGCTTCGAGAACAATGGGACCGCAAACATCTGATTGGCCACCACCATTACCTCCTGGGAAGAAGTTGCCACCACCCCCGCCGCCGGCATAACTCCCATTGCCACCACCACCACCATTTATTATCTTACCCTTGCCCCTAAAAAAGAGTGCGTCATTGTTAGCAGCCCCCTCCCCCTTCAAGCCTGCAGTATCATTTGCATTCAGCAAAAAATTTCTCTCCTGAAAACGAACAGCATCTGAATAGCAACCCCCTGCATAGGTGTCTGTTGGAAATGGCACAGCCCCTTTGAATCCTTTTCCCGTCACATCAATGTCGGCCTCCAGCTGCAATCTTCCCCTTACATACAGCGCCACAACACCTCCTGTCCCACTCGCCGAATCCCAGGCTGGAGCTGTCAACCTGTCCTTTACAATGGCACTGTCATAATCAGCGACTTTTATGAGCTGACTCACCGAATAGTCTTTTGTTGCTGAAAACTGGGTGGCATTATTAAATATGATCGTATTACCCACTTTCTCATCAATGACCAGCAAAGCATATTGCCCGATATCTCCCAAGGCATCGGTAATACTGCCGTCAGAAAGAAGATATTTAAACCCTTTCGGTTGATAAAGCATCACTATATCGCCAACCGAAAACTCACTGGCATCATCAACCTCAACTGAATCCCTGTCACTATCAACAGCTGTATATAGTCTGTTTACCGAAACATATGCATTTACAATTGAATCGGTTATGGGCGTCTGACCAGATACAGCAATACCGCCGAATGCCCATAAAAGCAAAAGAGACAACCACCTGGTCCGGCAAGAGTTATGCAACGTAATTTTTACCATAGATTTCGAAATCTAAGATAGAAAAAAATATTTGCCAATAAGAAAATTTATTCAACAGCCCCGCAACTGTTTAAAAGGATCAATCAATCAGGGGCAATCTTATGAAAAAGACCGACCCTTCACCCGCATGGGTCGTGTACCAGATTTCACCATCCATCGACTTAATCAGGTTGGCTGAAATAGCCAGCCCCATACCCATTCCCCCGCTCTTAGTCGTAAAATTCGGATGGAACATCTTCTCCTGTATTGATTCCGGTATCCCTCTTCCATTGTCTTTAACGGCGATCAGGACGGTCTCCCCCTGCTCCCTTTCCATGGAGATGGACACCTTCTTCTCCCGCTCCTCAGGTATCGCCTGAATGCCATTCTTCACCAGGTTGATGATCATTCGCTGAAACTGCTCGGGATCACCGTAGGTGTATACCTCGGTCAGACCCCCAAGCTCGAGGTCCACTTTAAAACCCTCGCTATTCTCGAACAGGTTTACAACATTCCGAAGCTTGGTCACCAGGTTGATCTTCCTGTTTCTTGCCTTGGGCATCTTTGCAAAATCGGAGAATTCGTTAGCTATAAAGGAAAGTGAATCGATCTGCTCAATCAGGGTTTGACTCACCTTCTCAACCTGTGCTGCAATATCTGTTCCCTCCTCCCTGATCATTCGCTGCATATGCTGTACATTCAGTTTCATCGGTGTAAGCGGATTCTTGATCTCATGGGCAATCTGCTTCGCCATCTCCCGCCAGGCAGATTCACGTTCCGAGCGGGCAAGAAGATTGGCACTCTTCTCCAGCTCCTCAACCATATAATTATACTCATCGACCAGTCCGGCGATCTCATCCTTCCCGCCGTAGACGATCTTTTCATTGCTCTTGCTCAGGCTAAGCTGGGCGATCCTGCTCTGAATAAACCGCAGCGGTTGGGTAATGCGATCAGCAAGGAAAACACTAAGGAACAGGATTAGCAGCAACAGGATAACATAGGTATTCAGAATTACCACCACCAGGTTTGTCACCTCCTGTGCCAGCATCTCCGGCTGTGTAAAATAGGGAAGATTCAGGTAGGCAAGAAAATTGTTCTCGCTGTTTAGCAGAGGAACATAGGCCGACTGGTAGTTCATGTTACCTATCTCCTCGGTATGAATGAAAATCGAATAGTTCTCTTTGGACAACTTGTCGAACGCCTCCCGGCTCATTCGGGAGCTGAGAAATTGCTGATCGTATATCTCGCTGCGTGAGGTGGCCAGCAACATGCCCCTGGCATCATACATATTGATATCCGTATAGAACACATTGGAAAACTTACGAAGCAGTTCGTCAAGATTATAATAACCATCCGACGACCAGTTTCGCAGATCTTCTTCGTGTTCAACCTTGTGTATCAGCTCAATATAGATGGACCGCATGGTGTTCTGCAGGTTATCCTGGTGTTTCATCCTGTATTGTTGTATTACAAAATAGATCGTTCCCGAACAGATCACAATGAATGTAAGGAACAGGGTGCCGATCATTGAATACTGGATCTTGTTTTTGAAATCCCATGTTACCGTGGCCCTGATGTGGGAGGCTGAAGCAACCAGGTAGGAGAGGGAAAATACCACGAAGATAAATGCGAACAGATACGAAAAAGAGATCAGTTTGTCGACAAACTGAACAGCACGAATGCTCACAATAACCGTGTTTTCCGGATCCACGTTGAAGACTGTATGGTCATACCCATCAAAGGTGAATTCTTCGTAGGTATCTTTACCTTCCGTATAATAATCGGAGGTTAACCTGTAATTGAAATCCCCGCCATTGGTAATTAACTTGCCGTTGTTGTACTTAGCATATGAAAATTCGTTCCCTGTCTCCTCCTTCTCGCGCATCAACAGGGATGGGTATCCCAGCTCCTCAGAGATAATCTTTGAGTCAAGCTCGATAAACAGGGAGATCTCATCATTACCAATAACATAGGGGATTATACCGATATAGGATATCCTGCCATTCAGATTGTTAAGAAAATAGAAATCACTCAATCTGATTGGAAAACCCTCCTCCATGACCAGGGATTCAAAAAACTCATAGCAAGGATACCATTCGCCAACCGGTGCTTCAATAAATACCCTGTCGGAAGGTCTGCAGAGGGTGATATGCATATCATATTTGGTCCAGTATCCTGAAAAATAGACCCTTTGCAGGTACTCAAATACCCTGTCAATATCAATGATCTGGTAAGACAACCTGCCAATAAGCAAACTGTCGGTCCGCAGCTGATCCGATAAATCTGCAAATAACATCTCAGCAACGGCGTCGTGCTCCGAGGAGAGCTTTGCAAGCTCAATCTCCTTTTGAGATGCAAGTTTTTCCGACGTATGTTTTTGAAGATCATGGGTAAAATAAGAAGTTAACAGCAGTATAATTACTAAAAAACGGGAGAGTTTCAGCCTCGTTCGCCTCGTTCTCAGATAGATTAATGCAACAACCATTCCCAACAAAAAAAGCAGCGTAACGGCCTCTGTCTGCCAGAAACCGGTAAAGAGAAATGGGATTTGCGCTCCTACAACAACAAAGGCGATCCATATATAACTGCTCCACTTAAGCGGTCCGTTTAACAGAACAAGCGCCTTATCCAACAACAGGATAAAAACCATATTTGCCATCAGCAGGATCAGCAGTCCGATAAATGTATAGGTGCTGATGGAATTAAGCTTATAGGCCTCAAAGGAAATTGTGGAGTCGATGATAAGGGATTTGCCCAGTTGATGCGCAAAAGCGAAAGAAAGTGATGCCAGAATAAGCAAAAGTACCGGAACCGTTAATTGCAGGACAGGCTGAATTGCTCTGCCCCAATTAAAAAACCAGTAGAAAAGCAGGGTGATCATGAAAAGTAAAACGACAAAAACCCAAACATGTCCCAAGGAAGAAAATGTGAGGCTGGCATATATGCCCGGCTTAAAGAAGGCCGACTCAAATATAATCCCGGGATAGCCGAAAAATACAAAAACCAGGTAGAGATAAATCAGAGTGAGCATACTGATAAAGAACCATATGGTTCTGTCACGACCTGCTTTCGCGGCATCGGTTTTTAATCCAAGAAAAACAAAAAGCGCCACCAGACCCAACATAAACATGAACAGGGAAATGGTTACGTTCAGCTCATTACTCTTTAATCTGGTTTTCAGGTCAATAGAAAAAAGATACTCGCCTTGCTGGTTGGTAATATCAGATAATCCCGGCCCGGGCTCCCTGAACAGTTCAACCCCGGCTTCCAGTTTAAAATCCTTCTGATATCTATCTTCCAGGTAATTATTTTCATACGGATACTCTGTCCTGACCAGAATGAGTCCTAGCAGCATGCCATTTTCTACAGGTTGGTGGAGAGCGACATAGGTTGCATTCATCGTTTGAATAACTGGCGACATCAGTTTCGATGTAAGGCGCGATCCAAGGGGTACTGAATGATCCGTCCAATATCTGAGCCTTCCGTTTTCGAAATAAAAAATGTACATATCCTGCTGCTCCGCCAGCCTCTTTAGCCGGTCGGATTTTTCATCCAGCAGCATGCGCGGATCTCCTTCCGCGAAATCTTCAGATAAACGAACAAAAAGATCATTCAGTGTAGCCTCTTTGGACTGCAGTGTTTCTATAAATCTCTCCAGGTCCTGTTCACTGTAAGTGTTGTTGTAATACTGGTGCTGAAGTATGCCGATCGTTAATACAGCAAATGCAAAAAGAACCAGTGAGATCATCGGTGCGATCCTTCTGGCAGTAAGACTGAAAACATGCTCCTTTGTCTTCTTCATGGTGCTCAATTATGATGATAGGGTTCTCCCCTTAGTATCGTATATGCCCTGTATAATTGTTCGGTAAAAATAAGCCTGACCATCTGGTGCGAAAAAGTCATGGCTGAAAGGGAGATTTTTGCATCGGCTCTCCGGTACACCTCATCAGAAAAACCATATGGTCCTCCGATTACAAATACGGCATGACCCGTCCGGCCCTCCAGTGCGGAAAGATGTTTGGCAAACTCAACGGAACCAAACATCTGTCCAGCCTCATCCAGCAGGATGACATGATCGCCCGGTCGGATATTTTTCAGAATTTGCTCTCCCTCTGTTCGCTTCACCTGTTCCCGGTCAGCTTTCCCGGAAATCTTCGGATCCGGAATTGTTATGCTGGTCAGCGGTGCATACCGCTCCATTCGTTTCAAATATTCGCCAACACCTTCTTTCAGATACCGCTCCTTCGTTTTACCTGTAAATATGACGGTCAGCCTCATGTATATCGGTTATATGGTCCTGTTTTTAACTTGTTTTTGTACCTTGCAAACGTTCGGTTTTGGTCCGATTATTGCATTAATACAAACTTAGTTTAATTCGCAATATCTGTACAATAACCCGGCCAAAAAATATGAACAACAAAAGATAATGCAGAGATTAATATTCGTAACGGTGTTATTGTTGATTGTGTCTGCCGGGACATGTCAAATGGTTCCTGAGGGGATCATTCAGGCGTTTAAAACAGGCGATGCCAGGGAACTTTCCACCCATTTCCACACCAACATTGAAATCCAGATTTTCAACGAAACACAAATTATTAGCAGAAACCAGGCCACAAGGATCATGCAGGATTTTTTCAGCAAGCATCCGCCCGTCTCATTCAATGTCAGCTATGAAGACTTCGAGCTTGATACAAAATACGGACTGGGGACAATGGTTACGACCAAAGAGTCTTTTCGGATCAACCTCTATTTTATGGAGGTAAAAAAGAAAAAATATATCTATTACCTCAACATTGAAAAAATCTGAGTCCATGCACATCTTTCAACCTGAAGAACTGATTGACCTCTGGTTTAGAGAGGATATTGGCGAGGGGGATCACACCACCCTCAGTACCATTCCATCCGGCGCAAACGGTTCGGCGAGTCTGCTGGTGAAGGAGGGCGGCATTGTTGCCGGAGTGGCGATGGCTGAACTGATATTCCGTAAATCCGATCCTGGTTTGAAGATAACAGTTAACCTCCCGGACGGAACCGCCATCCTGCCGGGCGATATTGTTCTCACGGCTGAAGGCAATGTTCGCTCGATCCTGCAGTCGGAACGGCTGGTGCTCAATGTGATGCAGCGTATGAGCGGTATTGCCACGGAAACATCAAAATATGTTAAAGCGCTTGAAGGAACCGGAACCCGTGTGCTCGATACAAGAAAAACAACACCCGGATTCAGGTTGATGGAGAAGGAGGCTGTTAGGCTCGGTGGAGGGGTAAACCACAGGACAGGACTCTATGACATGATCCTGATCAAAGACAACCACATTGATTTTGCCGGAGGGATAGTTCAGGCGATTGAGCGGGCTGTGCAATACCGTGCAGAAAAGCAGCTTGACCTGCAAATAGAGGTGGAGGCACGTAGCCTGGAAGATGTTGAAAAAGTACTCGGATGCAACCGAAAGGTCGACAGAATACTGCTGGACAATTTTACACTTGATTCGACCCGCCAGGCTGTGAAAATAATCGACGGCAGGATAGAGACAGAATCGTCGGGAGGCATTACCTTCAAAACGCTCAGGGCATATGCAGAGTGTGGTGTCGATTATATCTCCGCAGGCGCCCTTACACACCAGATCAAGAGCCTCGACCTAAGTCTGAAAGCCGATTTTTGAGAGATTTGAACCCCTCATCATTGGATAGAGATATTTCAGCGGTATTCGCGAGCTCACTGCGTTCGGTTCGCCGAGCACCATTGAAAGTATTTTATTATGCGAGGCAACCAGTCACTTGAAGTTAAAACGATAGTTATTTTATTTTATATAAAGTATTTAAATAAAGAATTATTACAGTTGAACATTCATTCGGTGCAGATGTTTACAATCAAAACAGGATCGGAATGAATGATTACAACTATCCAAGACACGAATACAAAAACTCCAGACTGGAAGAGACCGACCTTCCATTACATCCTGCTGAGCTGTTCGAAAAATGGCTCACGGAGGCGTTCGATCATGACCTTCCGGAACCAACAGCAATGACTCTGGCAACAGCGAATTCTGAGGGCCGCATCTCCTCAAGAATCATCCTCCTGAAAGGTTTTGATTCGGGTGGTTTTCAATTTTATAGCAATTACAATAGTCAAAAGGGACGCGATCTGGAGGAGAATCCCCATGCTGCCATCAGCTTTTTCTGGCCTGAACTGGAAAGACAGGTGCGGATTGAAGGAACTGTGCAGAAGATCTCGGAAAGAGATTCCGATCTGTATCATGCTGCACGACCCAGGAACAACCAGCTTGGGGCCTGGGCCTCGGAACAGAGCGCCCCAGTCAAGGACAGGCAGACTCTCGAAGGACAGTATGAAGCGATAAAAAAGGCCTTCAGGGACCACGACCAGATCCCGCGTCCGGAACACTGGGGGGGTTACCGGCTCACGCCTGAACGCATTGAATTCTGGCAGGGTCGTGAAAACCGATTGCACGATAGGATCGAATATGAGGCTGACCGTTCGGGCAGGTGGTCGAGGCAAAGGCTGAGTCCTTAGCAGCACACTTCCTGCTGTAAATGATAGAATATTACGAGAAGTGAAGAGGCTGCATGTAAATGATTATCTGTCAGTTACTAATTCCAATTCCGCAAAATTTGTTCTATTTATTCAATGAAGCAATCCGCTGTTCCAGGGTCCTGATCTTTGCCTCTGCATCGGCTAGTTTCTTACGTTCAGCCGCCACAACAGCGTCCGGAGCATTGTTCACAAACCTCTCATTCTCAAGCTTCTTACCGACACTCTTCATGAACCCCCGGGTGTAAGCAAGCTCCTTCTCCATCTTAGCGATCTCCTCCTCCGCGTTCACCAGGTCGCCCAGCGGCAGATAATATTCAACATTCTTCACAATAAATGAGACGGCACCCT
Organism: Bacteroidales bacterium; assembly: GCA_040903745.1. Classification (GTDB taxonomy): domain Bacteria; phylum Bacteroidota; class Bacteroidia; order Bacteroidales; genus M55B112. The sequence continues at coordinate 30,992 of JBBDUV010000024.1, forward strand.
CCACTTTTTCCTGCGTTAAGCCAATCTCTGAAATGATACCCATCTTGCAGATCACCGGCTCCAGATGTGATGGATAATCGCCCAGCGAAGCATTTCTGACCAGCAGCCGGAGTTCGTCATTCTTCCCCAGGTTTTTCTCCTTTCGTACATTCCTGATCTGTGTAATCACCTCCCTGACAATATCAAAATCGCTCAACAGCTTTTTATCAGTTCTCTCTTTGCGGGGCATCTCCGCTATCATCAGGCTCTCTCCCTGCTCTCTCTTTTCTACCAGCTGCCACAGCTCCTCAGTGATAAAGGGCATAAACGGATGCAAAATCCTCAACAGTTTGTCAAAAAATCCAAATGTTGCAGTAATGGTTTGCCGATCTATCGGCTGCTGGTAAGCGGGCTTGATGGTCTCGAGGTACCACGATGAAAACTCATCCCAGAAGAGTTTGTATGTGATCATCAGGGCATTTGAAATCCTGTATTTCCTGAACTGATCGTCGATCTCGCCCAGGGCCTTGTTGAGCCTTGCACTGAACCAGTCGATCGCCTTTGCAGCATATTCCGGCTGTTCCAGCCCCTCATCCACCTCCCAGGCATGGACCAGCCTGAATGCGTTCCATATCTTGTTGCTGAAATTACGTCCCTGCTCCGTCAGGCTCTCATCGAACAACAGGTCATTGCCTGCAGGGGAACAGAGCAGCATGCCCACCCGCACACCATCGGCGCTATATCTCTTCATCAATTCAATCGGATCGGGAGAGTTGCCGAGCGATTTGGACATTTTCCTGCGCTGACTGTCGCGTACGATGCCGGTAAGATAAACATTGTTGAACGGTCGCTCTCCACGGTACTCATACCCGGCAATGATCATCCGGGCCACCCAGAAAAAGAGGATTTCAGGAGCTGTAACCAGGTCGTTGGTGGGATAATAATACTGTATATCCTTGTTTTCCGGGTTCCTGATGCCATCGAAAACGGAGATGGGCCAGAGCCAGGATGAGAACCAGGTGTCGAGCACATCCTCATCCTGGCGCAGGTCGGCGGCGGTCAGCGTTGCGATCCCCGATACCTTTCTTGCCTCTTCCAGGGCCTCCGCTTCGGTGAGGGCCACAACAAAATCGTTCGGACCGGGATGCTCACCATAGAACCAGGCCGGAATGCGCTGTCCCCACCAGAGTTGACGGGAGATGCACCAGTCCTTTACATTCTCCATCCAGTGGCGATAGACATTCTTGAACTTCGCCGGCTGCAGTTGTATGGTATCATTGAGCACATGGTCGAGGGCGGGTTTTGACAGTTCACCCATCTTCAGAAACCACTGCAGCGATAATTTGGGCTCTATAACGGCGTCGGTCCGCTCCGAATAGCCCAACTTGTTCATGTAGTTCTCCTGCTTCAAAAGGTTGCCGGACTCCTCCAGCATCGGGATGATCTTTTTCCGTGCCTCAAACCGGTCCGTGCCAACAAGCACTATGGCCGACTCGTTGAGTGTTCCGTTGTCGTTAAAAATATCGATACTCTCCAGGTTATGCTTCAACCCCAGTTCGTAGTCGTTGATGTCGTGTGCGGGTGTGATCTTGAGCGCCCCAGTACCAAATTCGCGGTCGACATACGCGTCGACGATGATGGGCACCGGTCGATCGATCAGGGGCACAACTACCTTTTTTCCATGGAACCGTGTGAAACGCTCATCTTCGGGATGCACACATACGGCGGAGTCACCGAGGATTGTTTCCGGTCGCGTTGTGGCGATAGTGATGTGGTCCTCTTCCCCCTCAACACGGTAATTGATGTAATAGAGTTTCGACTGCTCCTCCTTGTAGATTACCTCTTCATCCGATACGGCGGTCTGCGCCTGCGGATCCCAGTTCACCATCCTGATTCCGCGGTAGATGTGCCCCTTTTTGTAGAGGTCGACAAATACCCGAAGAACGCTTTCCGACATGTCGTCGTCCATGGTGAATTTCGTGCGTGACCAGTCGCAGCTGGCCCCTAGTTTTTTAAGCTGGTCGAGAATGATCCCGCCATGCTTCTCCTTCCATTCCCACACGTGCGCTAAAAACTCCTCGCGTGCGAGGTCACTCTTTTCGATCCCCCGCTCCTTCAGCATATTCACCACCCTTGCCTCTGTGGCGATGGAAGCATGGTCGGTCCCGGGCACCCACAAAGCATTCTTTCCCTGCATACGGGCCCTTCTCACAAGCACATCCTGCAGGGTATTGTTGAGCATGTGCCCCATGTGCAACACCCCGGTAACATTGGGGGGTGGGATTACGATGCAATAGGGCTCACGGTCGTCGGGGGTGCTTTCGAAAAACCGGTTCTCCATCCAATAGGTGTACCATTTCTCCTCTACACTGGCCGGGTCATATTTTGAAGGAATCATCATTTACAAAACGCTTAATAATAGTTGAATAAAAATACTGGAGTTTTTACATACATATGGGTATCTGCCACTGTAATAAGGTGCAAAAATAGGAAAAATTTCACAGCTCCGTGATGCTGAAAATTTCATGCCGGTTGAAACCTGTCCAGTATTCGATGGCCAGCTTTTCAATATAGAGCCAATAGGTGTCACTTTCGAGACCGAAATTCTCCACGCCGTACCTGATCTCCTCTTTCATCTGGGTTGCGATCGATTCATTGAGAACCATATGAATGGTTCTACCGTTGAATGTGAACTCTACAGTTGGAAGATCGGCTGTTTCGCCGGCAATGGTTAACAGCCCCTGTCCCGGTGTGGCGCCGGTACTGATCTGCACCCCGTCTGTTAGACAACTCAGGGGTGGACGGCCCCCCGCGAAACTGATCGCCTCGAGATTATTGATTCCGACATGGAAGTACTCCATGGCGCGGATCCCCATCTTGGCTCCGATAATGGAGTAAATACCGGTATGTCCATGGATCTCGTTGGTAAGGCAGATCGCCTTCCACTCTTCGGGACCGTACTTTTCCATCGTGGAAGTTAATATCTCAGCATAATCCTTTCGGTAGAGCATCCGATCCACTGGAAAGGTTTCGAAAACCCGGTTGTTGGTTACCAGGGATGAATTAAGCAGTGTTGTGATCGTTTCATAGACAAATTCAACGGGCATCCGTGCATTAAGTGAGACATAATTCACACCACCCCTGCTCTCAGTCGTAAAAAGGACCGGAACAGCCAGGTAAAGGGCTGCCATGTCATCCCAGAGAGGATTCTCCTGAGTCCGTTCATTAACAGTGTCGTTCGAAAAAACAGTATTGATCTGTTGTGCATATACAGAACCTGACCTGCTTATATGATCCAGGTATTCCCGGTTGCAGGAAACCTGATCGCGGTTGCTGGATACGATTTCCATGTTGATTCCCGACTGAACCATAAAATCGTAACTACCGGGGGAAAGCTGGTAGTTGAACCCCTCTTCAATGAGGTGACTATTGTACCATATCACCCGCTTAATCTTTTCTACCATGGCAGGGTTTGAGCGCAGCCAGTCGGCATAGGTTTTCAGGGAGCCCAATGCAACCAATGTTATATCGTCTGAATAATTCTCAACGGTTTTCTGCAACAGTGTGGAGGTATTTAATGTATCTGCATTCCTGATGCTCTGTTCAGCTTTCTTTCTTGCATCACCGACACCAACTAATGTATGGGATATTCCACACGGGGCGATATGTTCAGTTTTCATTCTTACGCCACCGGTACCATTACTTTTCCGGTATTCCTCCAGTACTATACCGCTTTTGTATCCCCACGGCACAGCTCCTGCAAATCCTGACCAATAGGGAAGCTCACTGTTCACTTTGTCACCCACCGCAACAGGGATCCCCTCATGGTGATAAGCCGACAAGAGAGATCGCACCTTCTTATGGATGAGGTCTGGGGCCAGGGTGCCCTGCGAGCAGGTGATGGCCAGTACCCTGATCTCATTGCCCGATAGCAGCATGGTGATGGCCCGCATGTCGTCCAGCGCACCGTCGGTATCGATAATCACATGATGTGCCGGCTTACCTGAATGGGAAAAAACAGCGATCCCCTGCAGAAGAGAAAAAAGAAAAACCAACACCCTCTTATAATTTCCCATAACACGATACGATGAGGGGTTAAAAATATAAAAATCCCACGATTAATCTGAGCTGGTATGCACTTTGTTTCCGGTTCACCCTCGATTTCTTGTCACCCACCGATATTTCATCCCGAATTAACATATAAAACTATAAAAACTGAAATAGTTTTTATATTATTGCAGCCGAATTGAAACACAATGGAGATAAAAGAGAGAATCATAACGGAAGCGGGAACTCTATTTGCCCGCTATGGCATCAGAAGTGTTACCATGGACACCCTGGCTGAGGAGATGGCAGTCTCAAAAAGAACCATTTACGAAAACTTCAGGGACAAGGATGAGTTGCTTTTGGAGGTAATAAAGTACTTCAAGCTGCAGCAGATGAAGGAGGTCAGTGAGGTAATAAAGAAAGCTGAAAATGTTATCGTGGCACTGTTCAGCATGTTGCGTGGCATGATCAACATGATGAAACAGATCAACCCGGTCTTCTTCCACGATATAAAGCGGTATCATTCCCATATTTTCAAGCAACTGGAGCAGGATGGTGACCTTCGGGATCATTCCGTAACCAGGCAGATTCTGAGTGAAGGAATTGAACAGGGTATTTTTAAGACCGCTTACAATCTGGAACTGGTCAACCTTACCATCCATGAGCTATTCAACATGTTCAGTCCCGAAAGCAAGCTGGTAGAAAGGGGATACCACCGTGCCGAACTATTTAATAATGTGATCATCCCATATTTAACAGGGCTGGCAACTGAAAAAGGGAGAGCACTTATTGAAGATCAGGGTCCGATAAAAAATGATGAATAACCAGAAAAAATTGCAAAGTAGTATAAATAAACCTGCGATGAAGGAATTTGAATTTTGTGATGATCGAATTGCTAAAATAGCATGATCTAAAATTTTCTAATCCAGGCGGGAGTCGAAAAATAAAAACAATGAGCAAATGAGAAAGAGAGTGATTTCAATACTGACAGCTACCATGATGGGTGTGGGGGTGATGGCTCAGGGAGAGGAGCCCGGGCTGACACTTGACCTGAAGGGGGCTGTGGAATATGCAATAGCAAACAACAAGAACCTGATGAATGCCCGTCAGGAGCTGATCAAATCCGATAAGAGCGTCTGGGAGGCCATCAGCCAGGGCCTTCCAAAGGTGGATGCAACCATGGATTACATGAATTATTTTAACTATGAGCTGGAGTTCCAGTTCGGACCGTCAGAGGATTTTTCCTTTACACAGGAGCAGCTGAATAGTGCGGCATCACAGACACTGCAGGAATTTTCAGGCGTTCCCCTGGCAGGGCTCAATCCGGCTAAAGCACAGGACCTGTACAACCATTCTGCCGGCAACTATTATGATGGGGTTTTACAGGGAATGATGCCTCCTTCTACCATCCTGATGTCGGATCAGATGACAGCAAAAATGCAAGTAGGACAGCTCATTTTCAGTGGTCAGTATATTGTCGGAATACAAACTGCAAAACTGGCTAAGGCTATCTCCCAACAGGCATTGGATAACTCTGAGTCGGAAACAAAAGAGACAGTGGTTAACTCCTACTATCTGGTACTGATCTCAGAATCGTCCCTGGAAAAGGTACAGCAAAACCTTGAAAACCTGCAACTGATGCTTGAGCAGACCCGCAAGATGTACGAAACCGGCATGGCAGAGTCGATTGATGTCGACCAGTTCAGCGTTACCGTAAACCAGTTGGAAAACTCAAGGAGAGCGATGGAACGCAATTTGGAGATGAACTACAATATGCTAAGGTTTGCCCTCGGTTTGCCGCCAGATACAAAAATTACCCTTACAGATGACCTGAATACGCTGTTTGAGGAGACAGAAGCGACCGAATTGTTAATGGCCGATTTCAATAAGGAGGCCAACATTACCTTCCAGATCCTGAATTCACAGACAGAGATCAGCAAAAAGATGTGGGAACTTGAAAAATGGAACTATGGTCCGACAATTTCAGGTTTTTATAATTACAATTTCAAACTCAGATCCACCGAATTTGATATGACACCAGACCACCTGGCTGGGTTTTCTATCAACATGCCCATCTTTTCAAGCGGGATGCGGTCTTCAAAAACCGCCCAGGCACGCATTGACTATGAAATTGCTGAACGTAAAGAGGAGATCCTGGGCGACCAGCTGGAGCTGCAGGAGAGTCAGCTAAAATACAACCTGCAAAGCAGTCTTGATAACTACTTTATTCAGGAAGAGAACGTAGAGGTTGCCCAGCGGGTACTCGACAATTACAGGAGAAAGTACCAGCAGGGCATGGTTTCCAGTTTGGATGTTACACAGGCCAACAGCAATTACCTGGAGGCAGAGCGTTCTTATCTGACAGCTGTTTTTGAGGTAATGAACGCCAAAATACAACTCGAAAAACTAATGAATAACCTGGATGATCTGTAAATAAAATGATGAAATCAGAATTCAAATCAGTTTTTCACGACAAAAAAAAACAAAAAAGCAATCCTCAATAAATATTAAAACAATGAAAAGATTTTTGATATACACAGTCGCCGCAACTATTGCATTGGGCGCCTTTTCCTGTAATGGAAATCCGGAGAAGGAGAATGGTGCTGCGGAAGAGACCGGTTCGGCCAGCATAATTCAGCCGGTAAAAACCAAGCCAATAACGTTACAAACCATTAAACGCACCGTGAAGTTAACAGCCAATATGATGGCCGAAGAAGAGGTCTACCTGGCACCGGGAATTTCAGGCAAGATCAGATCCATTGAGGTGGATGTAAATGACAGGGTGAAAAAAGGTCAGACACTGGTAAAGATGGACAGAACGCAGCTTGCACAAACCAGTGTTCAATACGAAAACCTGAAGAAAGACCTGGCCAGGATGGACACCCTGCTGCAGTATGGTTCCGTTACCGAACAGACCTATGACCAAATGAAAACGCAGGTCAGGGTAACCGGTGTGATGTTCGAAAACCTTCAGGAAAACACCACCCTGCGCGCTCCGTTTGATGGAGTGATTACAGGGAAGTACTTCAACGACGGAGAGCTGTTCTCCCCTGCACCCAACACCCCGGCAGGCAAATCCGCTATCGTCAGCCTGGTAAAGATGGATGTGCTCAAACTGTATGTCAACCTTTCGGAAACCTATCTTCCACTTGTGAAAAAGGGACAGATTGCCAGGGTATTAACTGATGTATATCCTGCAGATACATTTTCGGCAATAGTCTACAGGATCAATCCAACGATCAATCCTGCGTCCCGGACCTTCACTGTCGAACTGCGGATGCAAAACAAGGATTACCGCTTGCGGCCGGGAATGTACAGCACTGTGACCCTTGAATTGGGTGACAGGCAGGCGCTGCTTGTTCCGGCCCTGGCCGTCCAGAAACAGCCGGGTACAAACGACAGATACATCTTCATCTATAAAGACGGTGTGGCAAAAAGGATCTCTGTTACGATCGGGGAACGTCTGGACGACCGCCTGGAGCTGCTTACCAATGGGGTAAAGGCGGGTGACATGCTGATTTATGCCGGTCATGTGAACCTGATGGACGGTGACAGGGTAGAGTTAGTTAGTGAATAATAACTGAAAAAATAAAATCATGAGTATATACGGAAGCGCTGTAAAAAAACCGGTTACTACCATCATGTTATTTATAGCAGTGGTAGTACTGGGAGGATACGCGCTCAGACAATTGCCGATCGATTTTTATCCGGAACTGGATTTTCCGGCCATCTCGGTATTAACGATGTACGACGGGGCGAGTGCTGCTGATATTGAAACAAACGTAACCGATCTGATTGAAGGTAACCTGAACACGGTAAGTGACCTGAAAGAGATCACCTCTGTTTCGAGGGACAACATGTCGGTTGTTGTACTGGAATTTGAATTTGGGAAGGACCTTGATGAGGCAACCAATGAGATCAGGGATGCGATGAATTTTATTGAGCCTGTATTGCCCGAAGAGGTATCCAAGCCTGCTCTATTCAAGTTCAACTCTACCATGATGCCCATTCTCTATTACTCGGTTACTGCAGAAGAGAGTTATGCGGCCCTGGAAAAGATTCTTGATGAAAAGATTATCAATCCGCTCAACAGGATTGAAGGAGTTGGATCCGTCGGAGTAAACGGAGCTCCGGGCAGGGAGGTGCAGATCGACATTGACCCCCGAAAGATGGAGGGGTATAATCTCACGGTAGAGATGGTAGCTGCCATTTTGAATGCAGAAAACATCAACCTTCCCGCCGGAAGCATCGAGATGGGGCTGATGGATTACCCGTTACGAATACAGGGTGAATTTACAGAGAGTGACGAGATCAGAGACATTGTTCTGGCCAGTTACAACGGACAAACCATCCACCTCAGTGATATCGCTACAGTAAAGGACACCATCCGGGACATGACCTTTGATGAGAAGATCAACGGAAAGGCAGGACTAAGGGTTGTTATTCAGAAACAGTCAGGCGCCAATACAGTCAAGATCTCGAATGATATCAAGGAGTTAATGCCAAAGCTCATGGAAACGCTGCCTACTGATGTAAAGGTTGAACTTTTCTTCGACTCTTCCGATTTTATCAGGGGGTCCATTAATAACCTCACAAGGTCGCTGATGTTTGCCGGTATTTTTGTAATCCTCGTTGTACTGTTTTTTCTTGGCAGATGGAGAGCAACCTTTATTGTCATTCTCACCATTCCGATCTCTCTGATCGTCTCTTTCGTCTATCTGTTTGTAACCGATAATTCGATTAATATTATCTCTTTGTCATCACTTTCCATCGCCATTGGAATGGTGGTCGACGATGCGATCGTTGTACTGGAGAACATTACCAAACACGTTGAAAGGGGAAGCCGCCCAAGAGAGGCTGCCATTTATGCCACCAACGAAGTATGGCTCGCCGTAATCGTCACAACACTGACGGTTCTGGCAGTGTTCCTTCCACTTACCATGATTCCCGGGCTGACAGGAATGCTCTTTAAGCAGCTTGGCTTTGTAGTATCTATCACGGTGGTAACATCTACTATTGCCGCTATCACACTAACACCAATGCTTGCTTCAAAGCTCCTGAAACTACGTGATAAACCGGGGAAAATCAGGCGTTTCAGTTATGCCAATACCATTGACAGGTTCCTGGACTGGATGAATGAGTTTTACGGAAGATCATTAAACAGGGCCCTGAAGATCAAGTGGTTGGTAATTGTGGGCACATTTGCAATTTTTATTATTTCTGTACTCATGGTTAAAAGCATTGGATTTGTGGTCTTTCCTGAAGCCGATGAGGGTCAGTTTACAGCCATGATTGAACTGCCCACAGGCACACGTGTAGATGAGTCGTCCAAAGTCGCAGCAAAAGTGGACGGTTTTCTTAGAAGCAACTATCCGGAGATTAAGCTGATCAGCACCTCAACCGGCGCCAATGACCGGGGGGGAATTATGGCCCTGTTTGGTGAATCTGGCACCCACATCATCAACATTTCGGCCGTACTAATCAACCAAATGGAGCGGGAGAGAGATGTTTGGACCATCAGTGAGGAGCTGCGCGAGTTTTTGAAAACCATTCCGGAAATCGTAACTTTCAATGTTGTCCCGAACGGCGGCATGGGGGCCATGATGGACAATAACATCGCGGTGGAAATTTATGGCTATGACTTCTCCAAAACCTCTGCAGTGGCAGAAGAGCTGGCCGATAGTCTCCGGCTGGTGGAAGGTGCCACCAACGTCGCAGTGAGCCGCGATCCCACGAAACCCGAATTGCAGGTCGTACCCAACCGGGTGAAGATGGCGATCCACGGTTTAAACACCTACACGGTTGCCAATGCAGTAAGGAACAGGATCGAGGGACCCTTTATGCGCAAATACCGGGAACTGGGTAACGAGTATGATATTGTGATCCGGTTTAAAGAAGATGACCGCAACTCCATATCGGATATTCAGAATATACTTCTCACCAACCAGCAGGGAGAATCGGTCAGGCTGGGAGAGGTGGCCGATATTGTAGAGTACTGGGTTCCACCGAATATTGAGCACAAAAGCAGGCAGCGTGTCGTCAGCGTTACAGCAACACCCTACGAGGTGCCGGTGAATGTAATCTCTGCGGAAATATCCAGAATTATAGGCAACATGGATATTCCTTCGGATGTGTATGTGGAGGAGGGTGGAGCCATTGAAGATATGGCTGAAACATTCCAGGACCTGGCTTTGCTGCTGCTTCTTTCGATCGTACTGGTATATATTGTCATGGCTTCGCAATTTGAGTCCTTTAAGATGCCTTTCATCATCATGTTCTCCATCCCCTTTGCCTTTACAGGTGTGATTCTTGCACACCTCATAACGGGAATTACCATGAGCACCATTTCTCTTGTTGGTGGGATCATGCTGATCGGGATCGTGGTGAAGAATGCGATTGTGCTGGTCGACTATATCAACCTGATGCGTGACAGGGGGTATGATCTCCGGGAAGCGATAGTATTGTCTGGAAAATCGAGGTTGAGGCCCGTATTGATGACCTCTTTAACAACGATCCTGGGCATGTTACCACTGGCTTTAAGTACAGGCGACGGATCGGAAATCTGGAGTCCGATGGGAATCGCGGTGATTGGCGGATTGATCTTTTCCACCTTTATTACGCTGCTTCTTGTACCGGTTGTTTATAGCTGGTTTGTTGGTAGGAGCGCACGTAAAATCGCTGTGAGCGACTATGATTTCATGGAACAGATTGAAAGGTAACAGGAGATTGAACATTTGATTAGATAGTGATAACAGTAAAAAGAGCGCTGGTTCAGTTTGCATAGCCAACACTCCATAAAAAACAGAATATATATGAAAGCAATATTTATCGTATATAACCAGGCACACACCGAGAAGGTAGAGTATATGTTTGAGAAACTAAACATCCAGGGGTTTACCCGGTGGACCGGGCTCACCGGCCGGGGCAGTGAAACAGGCGATCCCCACATGAACACCCATACATGGCCTGAGCAGAATACCGCACGGCTGACAGTTGTAGAAGATGACATGGTGCAACCGGTGCTTGAGGCGGTAAAACGGATGGATGAGGTAAACAAGGATGTGGGCACCCGCGCCTTTGTCTGGCACGTGGAGGATATGTATTAGTTTTCTTTCTGTCACTTCTTAATGATGCCATATCTATAATATTTGTGACGCCCATAATTAGTCTGTAAGCAAGAAACTGAATTTTTTCTTCTCATCTTGGATTGTGTCATGAACAGTGATTCAATTAAAATGTTACATCGGTTGTTTTCCACCAATGTCATAAAACAGTTGAAAGATCCCTCCTATCCTTCCGGATTTTCCACTAAATTTACAGTGCAAAAACCAATAAGATTGGCGCAAGATATTTTGAGAGGAATATTCATTTAAAAACCGATATGAAAAGACTAATTATTCCAATACTAACACTACTGCTTGTTTCCTGTATCCCAAAAAATGAGAAAGAGGCCATAAGCTCGGGACAGGAGCTCTACTTTGCCGAATCAACCTACGATTTCGGCGAAATGATGGAAGATGGTCCGGGCACTCATAAGATTGAATTCAAAAACATTGGCGAAGAGCCTGTTGTGATCAACAGGGTACGTTCATCCTGCGGGTGCACCATCCCATCATGGCCGAAAGCGCCCATTGAGCCCGGTTCAACCGGTGAAATTGAGGTAAAATATAACACGGCCCTTGTCGGACCGTTCCGTAAAACTGTCTATATCTACTCTACAGCTGTAAACACACCTGTTAAGATCATGATCAAGGGAAAAGTATTTCCAAAAGATAAAACCCAATAATATGCCACAGATATCAGACAAGGGACGGGCAATGCCAGCATCACCCATCCGTAAACTGGTTCCTTTTGCCGAAGAGGCCAAAAGCAAGGGAAGAAAAGTGTACCTTCTCAATATTGGTCAGCCCGACATAAAAACCCCCGAAACCGCCCTAAACGCGATCAGGAACCTGAAGGAGGAGGTGATCGAATACAGCCATTCTGCCGGCATAGAAAGCTACAGAAGAAAATTGGCAGCGCACTATCAAAAAATCAATATCAATGTCGACCATACCGAAATAATGGTCACAACGGGAGGCTCGGAAGCGATCTCCTTCGCACTCATGTCGACTGTGAACCCGGGCGAAGAGGTGATCTGCCCCGAACCCTTCTATGCCAATTATAATGGCTTCGCCACCGCTGCCGGTGTGAAGGTCGTTCCCATTACATCAAACATCGAAAACAATTTTGCGCTCCCTCCCATTGATGCATTTGAAAAGGTAATCACCCCCAAAACCCGCGGGATTGTTATCTGCAATCCGAACAACCCCACCGGCTACCTTTACTCCGAGGAGGAGGTCAGACAGTTGGGGCAGATCGCAAGGAAATATGACCTCTACCTCTATTCTGATGAGGTGTATCGCGAGTTCTGCTACGACGGGAGGGAACATTTCTCGGCGATGCATCTCGAAGGGCTGGAGGAGCATGTGATCATGATGGATTCGGTCTCCAAGCGATACAGCATGTGCGGCGCCCGGGTCGGTGCCCTGGTAACAAAAAACAGGGAGGTACTCAACACGGCGCTTAAATTCGCCCAGGCAAGGCTCAGTCCACCATCCTTCGGTCAAATAGCCGGTGAGGCGGCACTCGGCACACCAGCCTCCTATTTCAAGGAGGTGTATGATGAATACATCGAACGCCGGAATTTCATGGTAGCTGCGCTGAATAAAATACCGGGGGTGATCTGTCCTTCACCCGGAGGGGCCTTTTATACCGTCGTACACCTTCCGGTGGATGATACCGATCTGTTTGCCCAATGGATCCTCAGCGATTTTGAGTATGAGAACCAGACCGTGATGATGGCACCGGCCAGCGGGTTCTATTCGACCCCCGGACTGGGCAAACAGGAGGTACGTATCGCCTATGTGCTAAAAAAAGCTGATCTGGAAAAGGCAATCAAGGTGCTTCAAGAGGCGCTGAAAGTATATCCGGGAAGAATCTGACCATCACAGAGGACTAAAACTTCAAATTGTATTGCAGCAGGGCCCCGTCAGACAGCAACGATAAATTCATGTCATTAAGAAAAGAAACCTGCCGGCTATGCTGCAGCAGGTACATCACACCATCGAAAAGGAACAGAAACCCGCCCTGGAGAATCACTGAGTTTCCATACCCCAGCATCAGGTCGGCCCTTTTCGTGTTGTTTGCAGAAAGGTGCCGAAGCAAAAATCCTGTACCGACATACAGCACATCAAGTCCGGCATTGATCAGGTAGAGCTTTTCGTACCGGTTGTGTTCATCCATCAGCTCCTGGTATGACATCCGAAGCGGCTCCATCTGCGCTGCAGAATACAATGCAAAACCTGCAATACCGAGGTTCACCGTGTTCCAGAAGAAATTCATCTGGTGAAAATACATGGACGACCCCGTGGTTTTGCTCCAGCCAACAGCACCGGTGGCAAGGTTGGCCACCGCCCAGCCCCCAAGCACTGCCATGCCCGCATTGTTCACTGTCATGCTCCTGGAGAAAAACTGTCGGTAATTTCCCTGCGCATGCAAAATGAATGGGACAGCAACAAATAAAAGAATAAGAATAGACTTTTTCATACTATGTCAGTTATTGTATTCTGCTAAATACCGCTCCTTTAACAAATTAGTAATGAACTGCCTACATATTGCCAACCGCATATATACTTTATACCCCAATCCAACTGACAGCATGAGAAATTGTCAAAATCGATCCTCGTAAAGCAGGTACCTCTTCCTTATACCCATATATTTCTCCAACCCCGCTTGCCACGACGCCCTGATCTGCTCCTCCGTCCAGCCTGCAATGATCTGTTGCCTGAGCCGGTCCGTTCCCGCGAGACTCTCAAAGAAAGGCAAAAAGAAATTCTTTTTATCCGGAAACTTCTGATAGGCATCCAGCAGCCACCCCAGCTCGATCCGCCTCCACCCGTCATCAGGCACAAATCCGCGCAGGTCCTCCCCGTAACAGGTCTCCCCTTTCAACTTCGGATACATCGACATCCCTTCAATACCCTCCGGCACAAAAGAGAAACTCCCCGGCAGGTCGGGATGACCATACACCTCGAAAGGCATCAGCGTTCCCCTCCCCTCACTGATCACCGTACCCTCAAAAAAGCAGGTAGAGGGGTATATCCTGATCGCGTGATCGTTCGGCAGGTTGGGCGATGGCTTCACCGGGAGGGCGTATTCCCTGCCGTAGTAATAATTCGCACACGGTATCACGGTAAGATCGCATTGAACGCCTTCACGGAGCCATCCCTCCCCGTTGATCATCAGGGCCACCTCACCGATCGTGAGGCCATAGACTACCGGGATCGGATGCATCCCGACAAAGCTGCTGAACTGCGGCTCAAGGAGTGGCCCATCGATAAAACCATCGTTGGGATTGGGGCGGTCGAGAACCAGCAGCGGAACATTATTCTCTGAACAGGCCTCCATAACATAGTGCAGCGTAGAGATATAGGTATAAAAGCGGGTGCCCACATCCTGGATATCGAAAATGATCAGGTCAACCCCTGCAAGATCCTCCTCCGTGGGCTTTTTGTGCCGGCCATAGAGGGAAACGATCGGGATACCCGTAGAGGGATCGGTCTCATCCGACACGGCCACTCCGTCGTCAATATCGCCCCTGAAACCATGTTCGGGGGCAAAGACCTTCCGGATAACAAAACGGTTTTCACTGAGCGACAGCAGCGTATCTACCAGGTGAACGCCCTTAACCACGGAGGTTTGGTTTGCAACTATGGCAAGGTTCCTTTCCCCGAGCAGCGGGATGATCTTCTCAAGCTGTTCGGCACCTGGCTGTATGTTGTTCATTTGTCCGCTGCAGGATTCTACCATAAAAATAAAAAGCGTTAAAATTATATATCGCATATCATTCGAACTATGTCGCCCAAATATAGCAATGCAATTTCACAAAAAAAGGAAATTTCCATGCTTCGAAGAAAAATTTTGCATTTCCCAATATGATAAAAGTTAACTATTTTTGATCTCATTTAATATCATAGCCCTGAACACCGAACTATTCATAGCAAAGCGGATCATCGGCCATAAAAGTGAGAGAAAAAGGTTTTCCAGCTCCATCGTTGGCATTGCCACCTTTGGTATAGCCCTGGGACTGGCAGTGATGATCGTTGCTGTAGCCATTGTAACAGGCTTTAAAAATGAGATATCCAATAAAGTAATTGGTTTTGGTTCGCACATCCAATTAATGAATATGGATTCGAACACCTCCTATGAGACAACACCGGTGAGAACAAATCCTGCTTTTTTGGATGGTATCAGGGATCTTCCTGAAGTTAAAAAGGTACAGATGTTCGCCATAAAAGCCGGGATCATCAAAACCGGGGAGAACATACAGGGGGCAGTATTGAAAGGGGCCGGGCCCGATTATGACTGGTCATTTCTCAACCGGAGTCTGGTTGCCGGTGAACCGGTAAGCATCAGCGACAGTGTCCGAACCGACGAAGTGCTTCTGTCTGAAAATGTTGCCCGCATGCTTGGTCTCAAGGTAGGTGATAGCTTTAACATGTATTTCATCCAGGACCCTCCACGCGCCAGACGGTTCACTATAGCAGGACTATACCGGACGAGCCTGGTGGAATTCGACAAGCTGTTTGTCTATGCAGACATCAAACACCTGCAGCGGCTGAACAGCTGGTCTACAGATGAGGTGAGTGGATATGAAGTGATGCTGAACTCTATCCGCGATGCAGAGGCCGCAACAGAGAAGATCAGGGAAATCACAGCGATGTCTTTTACAGAGGATGGGGCAATGCTCAAGGTATTGCCGATCCAGGAGAGATACAGCCAGATTTTCGACTGGTTGAACCTGCAAGACATGAATATCATTATTATAATTGTACTGATGCTGGTTGTGGCCGGCTTTAACATGATATCCGGCCTGCTGATCCTGATCCTCGAGCGAACCAATATGATTGGTATTCTGAAAGGATTGGGGACTGTAGATGCTTCGATCCGTAAAATCTTTCTGTACCAGTCAGGATACCTGGCCATCAAAGGGCTCCTCTGGGGGAACCTGATCGGACTTACAATCTGCTTTCTGCAATACAGGTTTAACCTTGTCACACTTGATCCGGAATCCTACTATCTGGATACCGTGCCCATCAACCTGAACGTAATCCATATACTGTTGCTGAATCTGGGAACGCTGGCCTCCACATTTCTCTTTCTCCTGGTCCCCTCGATGATCATTGCACGCATCTCACCCGAGAAGTCGATCCGTTTTGAGTGATCGATCTCCACTTCAACTATTCTTTTCCCCCTATTTCTTCTTCGTCTTTTTCCGCTTTGTGGCTTTCCGGTCCCTTTTCTCTTTTCTTTCCTCTTTCATTTTTTCACGAAGCTTTTTGATCCGCTTTTTGAAGCTATTCAGTAGCTCACTCCTGGTCTCATCCACTTCGGTGTAGGTGTATTTCCTGAGCGCCATAATCTTTCTGTCTGTCTGCTCTGCCTGCCGGGAGATCAGTAAAAAGAAGAGCACTGTGGATATCAATATCAGGCCCAGGAGAGCGGGGCCGGCAATATAAAACATCCTTCTGGTCCTCTCCTTCTCCGCATTGATCACATACTTATTCATCACGGCCATCTGTTCCGTCATTTCCATCTGAACGATCAGTTCCCGGTTTTCTCTTTCCAGATCACTGATCACTGCATCATGCAGGATTGAAATGCCAACCAGGGAATCGATCATCACCTGCTGCTGCTCCATTGTATGTGTCAACCGGCTCTCCAAAAAGTGCAATTTCCTGTTAAGTTGTTGTGCCTGAACCTCAATGAGACTATCGATAACCAGAAGGCTGTCGGAAAAATCTATTCCAGTAGTTAGGGTCTCCTCCTGCGCATTTGATGGCATTAAAACAGAAAACATGAACAGCAGAACAACGATAAAAGATTTGATTTGAGGGATCATAGCTTATCTTTGTTCATTCAAAATTCGACTATTTTTTGTTCATTACCTAATGGCATTGGAATTAAATAAAAAGAGACTGGTTCGACTGTTGAATGGTGGTCTGCCCGGCAGGAATGCCCAGGAGCTGATGTCACCTAACGTAAGAGCGCGGTTCACTGTTGAAGACGACTGCAGGGAGGCGGCGGTAATGCTGTTAATCTATCCTGATGAGAATAAAAGGCGCATGGTGTTCATTAAACGAAATGAATACAGGGGTCCGCACAGCGGACAGGTCAGCTTTCCCGGCGGCATGAAAGAGCAGCAGGATAAAGACCATACCAGTACGGCCCTGCGTGAAACTGAGGAAGAGACCGGTGTTCCAGCTACTGAAATTGAGGTACTGGGTGCGCTCACGCCGCTTATCATACCGGTTAGCAATTTCTGTGTTTACCCGTTTATCGGCTGGATGGATTCATTGCCTGAATTTCAACCTGACACTATTGAAGTACAGTATCTTATCTGCCCTGAAATTCGCGCCCTTTTCGATCCAAAAAACAGAAAAACAGGAATATTTGATCGCGGCGGGACAACGGTATCCACTCCCTATATTGATATTGACGGAGAGATGATTTGGGGTGCAACCGCGATGATGCTGAGTGAATTTACGGCATTAATTGGTTATTAGCAAGAAGTCCGTCGTCAACAATATTTTTGTAGTGTTCGTACCGGTCCGTTACCTGCCTGACATAGTTGGTTGTTTCGATACCCCTGGCATATCCATGCTTAACCACCGGATCACGGTAGTATTTAGGCTGGGATTTATTCAGGAGCCATTTTTCCACATTGTCTTCCCATATATCCGGATTATCGCCATGCTTCTCTGCCAGTCTGCGTGCATCATCAACATGACCTTTACCTACATTGTAGGCCGCCAGTACAAATTTGGTACGCTCAATAGAATCAGGTATTACTCCTTCAAACCGTTTGTCGAGCCATTTGATAAAACTTGCCCCTGCACGAATATGCGATTCGGGTGAAGTGTTGCGACTAACGCCAAAACGACCGGCTGTGGCGGGCATTAACTGCATGAGGCCAAAAGCACCCGCCCATGAAACTGCCTGCGGATTGAATCGTGACTCCTGGTAGATCAGGGATGATACCAGGCGCCAGTCCCAGCCGATCCGTTCACTTTCCCGTTGAACAATTTTATCGTATCTGGATATTTTACCACTTCCCAGAACGTAGTAATCGCTGGATACCATATTCACCGTATGCTGATTTCTGAAATACTTATTGTAGATCACCGCATACCGGGTTGTTTTTTTGAAATCTTTCAACCATTTATCAATTTCGACTTTCAACTCATCGGAATCTTTTTTTACGGCCCATGCCAGGTGCTGCGGGAAAGAGACAGCGGTTTCAATATCGAGTATAGGATAATAGCTCTTATTAACAGCTGCAACGTTTTCATCGGCAACCGTATAATCAATCTCCCCCCTGGCAACCATCTGAACCAGCTGTTCTGCTTCAATAGCCACCGGTACAATATTAATCTCCGATCCAATCTCATTTGCCAGTGCATTCAGCCTGTCGGCATAAACAGAACCCTTCTGCACATAAACAGTCTTCTCTGCAAGGTCCAACTGGTTCCTGATCAGGGAGTCTTTCAGTTGCGAAGGATGGAGTCTCCTGTAACTATCAGGCAATCGTTGCACAAGGACCTGACGGGTTTGAGAATGTGGATGGGTAAAGGCAACTTTATCTTTCCTGTCTGATGTAACTGTTAAGTTCATAGCGATCAGATCGATATCACCCGTATGGAGCTGATTAAAGGTCTCATCAATATCGCTGCTTACCCGTACGTCTAGCCTAAGGTCAAGATAATTAGCCAGCTCCTGTAACATTTGGTATTGGTATCCCATGGGCTGACCGCGATAGATGAAGTAGCTGGTCGAACTAAAATCGGCAGCAACGACCAATCTGCCCTCTTGCCGGATCAGGTCGAGGTCAGAAAAATGCTCCTTGTCTCTACCATAATGAAACGCATCATGGTTCCTGTTAGCACTGTCACAAGCCTCAAACAGGCCGGGTAAAAGAAAAAACAGGAAAAGTGTACTATATATTTTTATCCTTTTCAAATTCATAGCGACTGTTTAATATTTTGCGTCGTCACTTCATTCACAAATAACGTGCCGAAATGTTTCTAAACATGATTAATCATAAAACGTCCATGCAAGTCCGAACCGGAAGAATGCCGGTTTAGCAGGGTATTCAGCAACCGTAAAGTAGTTATTCCCAACGATTCCAGCCAGACCGTTGTTATAAGAGGCAAAGATCCGGGTCCGCTTGATCCGGATCCCAAGAAAAGCGTCGGCAAACGGGTACCCACCGAGGGTTCTGTTGTTTTGCAGATAAAAAACTCCGGTTACAGGCATATAGGCACTGCCTTTATACGGGGTTGTTATATACAGATCTATTCCTATCTGGGCAGTGAGTGCCCCTTTAAAAAACACCTGTTCCCAATAGTTGGATGTTTTTAGTGCTGCCAGGGGTAGTCTGAGCACCTCTTCGGCTGTTGTAAACTGAAGCAACAGCTGGTTATGCGAATTAAACCCTGAAATTTTAAAATACTTGTTAAACTTCCCAGCGATAATATAAGCGGTTTTGTCATATTGGGCAGGCAGTGCCTCCTCATCCCAATAGAGGAAATTTGTCCACACCCCAGCAGTGACCACGGCGTCGAACCGTTGTTCGGTATTGGTCAGAAATGCCTCTCCCCTAATCAATTGAGATGCTTTAAAGTCATTTTCCCATTGAAAGAACGCGGATGAGTAATGGTTGTGGTAATAACTCACATTCCTGTTCTCAATATTTCCCCGCAGTCCTAGTCGGTAAGTCTTAAATACCTGCCTTGAAAATGTGGCATTGGCAATAATGTTGTTCCTGTAGTAACCAGCCAGGTAATATTTAGCATCCACATTCCAGTACCAGGCTTTATTGGGCGGACCGGCCATGTGGAAGCCGACAAACAGTTCATTGAAAAAGCGGTTTTTCATCACAGCTGCTGCTGTATCGTTGAATACTGAATCGAGAACGAGTGGAGTATAGCTTGAGGTATCGAAGTGAGAAAAAACCAGGTATTCGTCCGGTGACAGCTGTCCGTAACGTGAAAATTCATGACCGGCATACACCCTGGCCGACAGCTTGTCAGTATAGGGATCGCCCAGCACCATTTGGAAGATATTTGAAATCTCATCATAAACAGCAGAGTCTTTTACATTATCATGGTAATAATAAAAATTATTGTAAAAGTCAGGCATTTCTATATGCGACACCTGGTCTTCGTAGTACCGCTTATTTCGTTCGGCCATCAGCTGGTGGTTGAAGAAGAAATTTTTCCCGGAGTCGGTCTTAACCCCAAGGGAATCGGTAAATGTTCTTTTCTCACTAATCATGAATTTTTGCGTATAGAACAGCTGCATCCGGTTGTATCCTGAGCTTGCATTATTGAGTTTCACCGGGTATAACCATTTATCAATCAGGCTATCTCCTAAAAAAGAGTCGGTGTTTTTAAGTCCGCCATTCTCTCTATTGTTGAATCGGTTGAAGTGAAAAGTCCCGAAAGCCGAATAAGCTTGTCTGGCCCTGCTTCCGAAAAGTGTAAACTTCGACACCCTGCTCTCCTCATTGGTATAGAGCTCCTTACCAGAAAGAATTTCAAAATCAATTCCTATGTTGGTAAACGGATCCATATTCTGGGTATGCAGGAATCTTACTGACTCCTCGTTCCATTCTACGCCAAACATATTGCTATAAATAAGTTCAGTAAATGGCGTACGTGTGTTATAGAATACTGTTCGATCGGGATTAAAGAGGTAAGGTTGCATGGATGCACCAAAAAGGAAATGGCTGATCCCTGGACGGTCGAAAAGATACATATTCTGTGCTGCATGCCCCAGGATGCCGACTTTCTCATAAGCTACCCCATTCCTGTTCAAAGGATTAAAATCAATGTGAAGACCGTACAGGGAAGTATCCCGCTCAGTATCCTCAAACCGGGTATAATTATGCATCAGTTTCCAGGTATTGATTGTTCTGGAGGTATCGATAATTTGCGCTCTCATCCCGGAAGAGGTAAGACCAAGCAGCAGGGCTATATATACTAACAAGTGCTTCATCAGATATAGTATAAAGATAACACACTTCTGTATTGAAAGAGAATGAATTTATTCAATGCTGTCGGATGTTGGTTGGAATAATGGAGTGAACATGAGTGTTACAGAAGAGATTGCTGTTCATAAAAAAATCCTGTCCCGGCGAACCGGAACAGGATTAATAAAAGATAGGCAACGACTTACTCTCCCACGAATGCAGTACCATCAGCGCTGATGAGCTTAACTTCTCTGTTCGGAATGGTAAGAG
>JBBDUV010000025.1:0-3438 GCA_040903745.1 Bacteroidales bacterium
TAAAATAATATAAATATCTATTCCCAATGATGAGGGGTTCAACTGTATTAGTTCTTCAATAATGAGGAGTTCACGCAAATCATTTATTCTGCTAACCCCCTTCTGTTGTAACTGTGCGGTCCGTCTTTTTGATCAGCCCCTGCAGCACATTTCCCGGCCCCACCTCAGTGAACCGGACCGCCCCGTCGGCGATCATCCGTTGAATGGTTTGTGTCCACCGTACCGGCGAAACAAGTTGCAGTACCAAATTATCCCTGATCTCACCGGGGTCCGACGATGGGGATGCATTTACGTTTTGGTACACCGGGCAGACCGGCTTACTGAAGGTGGTGGCCTCGATCGCCTGTCTGAGCTCCTCCCTGGCAGGCTCCATGAGCGGCGAGTGAAAGGCACCGCCTACGGGGAGCTTGATGGCCCGTTTGGCACCCCGCTCCGTCAGCTCCGCCACAGCCTTGTCGATACCGGCACCGGAGCCCGAAATAACGATCTGTCCGGGCGAGTTGTAATTGGCCGGCACCACCACATCATCAATGCCATCGCAAACCTCTTCAACGATGCTGTTTTCCAAACCGAGAATCGCAGCCATGGTCGACGGTTCCGCCTCGCATGCCTTCTGCATGGCCATGGCTCGTTTAAATACCAGCTGAAGGCCGTCTTCAAAAGTGAGGGTGCCGTTAACCGCCAGTGCGGAAAATTCCCCGAGGGAGTGACCGGCCACCATGTCGGGGCTGAATGGTTCAATGGTGGAAGCAAGAATCACTGAATGGAGGTAGATGGCAGGCTGCGTTACACGCGTCTGCCTGAGCTCTTCATCCGTTCCGCCGAACATGATATCTGTGATGCGGAATCCAAGTGTTTCATTGGCTTTTTCGAACATCTCCCTGGCATTGGAGGATGAGTCGTAAAGATCTTTGCCCATTCCTGAAAATTGTGCCCCCTGACCGGGGAATACATATGCGTGCATAATCTATATGTTTTAAAAGATCAACAAAAATAAGCACTATTATAAATATAACTCACCTTTTGCTTGAATTTTGAAAGAAATAAGCCCTGTAATTCTTTCATATTTCTGCAAGTCAGCTCTGATAACCTGTCATGACAAGCTTTACCGCATTTAGTTTTACAGGCGAAAAAATAAAAAGATGATAGATGAATCCCTAAGAATGAAATCATTAGTCTGTCCCAAAGGTCAAGTGGACAGACACCATTTAAGCTTGCATGCAATAAACATATAACAGGCTGGCGAACTACAGATCTATATCAATGCAGATCCTTGCCGATCAGGTGTATGAATTCTTCACGAGTATTCATATTATTAAGGAACTCACCAGTGAAGGCCGAGGTGGTTGTAACAGAGTTCTGCTTCTGTATACCCCGCATAACCATGCAGAGATGCTGCGCCTCGATCACCACTGCAACACCGAGGGGTTGAAGGGTATCATGGATGCAGTCCCTGATCTGGACGGTGAGTCGTTCCTGCACCTGTAATCGCCTGGCAAAAGCCTCTGCTACCCTGGCAATTTTACTGAGTCCGGTGATGTATCCGTTGGGGATATAGGCAATGTGTGCTTTCCCAATAAAGGGGAGCAAGTGGTGCTCACACAGGGAGAAGAGTTCGATATCCTTGACGATCACCATCTGCTGGTATTTTTCTTTGAATTTGGCCGATTCGAGGATCTTGGCCGGATCGGTACCATTTCCATACGTCAGGAACTGCATCGCCTTGGCGACCCGTTCAGGTGTCTTCTCCAAACCTTCTCTGTCGGTATCCTCACCGATAAGCTTAAGTATTTCCGCATAGTGTTCCTGAAGTTTTTGGGTTGTCTCCCTGTCATATTCATCGATCCGGTTATATCCGTCCAACGAATTTTCACCTGTGCCGTTATTTATGATTTTCACGATTTTTCTTTTTTATTCACCGTAATATTCAACCGAGTTGTTTTCTGTCTCCTGCAGCTTCACGCAATGCAGGGTTACACCTATCTTTTTAATCTCCTCCTCCAGCTCTTTCCAGATCGCCACTGCCAGGTTTTCGGTGGAGGCAATGGTGCCTGACATGAAACTTACCTCCAGGTTTATATTTTTGTGGTCGAGTTGATCGATTACCTTTTCACGGATGACTGTGCTGATCTCCTTCAGGTCGGCCAGGTATCCGCTCTCCTTTCCGATTTCACCCTTCACAGTTACCCATAATTCATAATTGTGGCCGTGCCAGTTGGGATTGGCGCACGAACCGTAAAGTGCCAGGTTTTCACTGTCTGAAAGCCCTGGCTGATAAAGCCGGTGTGCTGCACTGAAACGTTCTCTTCTTGTCAGATAGATCATATTTCATTAACCGTTATATTCTCACTTATGTTCAAAAGTAATAAATATTCATTAACCGGATTGATCAAATCAATTATCTTTGAGAAAAGTAAATGCGTATGATCGTTGTTACCGGGGCAGCCGGATTTATCGGAGGGAACATCGTTGCCGGGCTTAACAGAAGAAATTACAGGGATATTGTCCTTGTAGATGATTTTAGCCATGCGGCGAAAGAGAGGAATTACCAATCTGCCACATACACCGCTTTGGTTCAGCGGGAAGATTTTTCTCATTGGCTTGAGGAGAACCACCGGCTGGTGCAGTGTATGATTCATGTAGGAGCGCGGACCGATACCTCAGAGTTTAACTGGGATGTTTTTCTGGCACTGAACCTCGACTATTCAAAGCGGGTGTGGAACCTGTGTGTTGAGTATGGCCTGCCGCTGATTTATGCCAGCAGCGCAGCGACGTACGGACTCGGGGAGCGAGGCTATGACGATGCCCATGAGGTTGCCCCTTTGTTGAAGCCCCTGAATCCATATGGACGTTCGAAGAATGAGTTTGATAAATGGGTTTTGCAACAGGTCAGAACCCCCTTCTTTTGGGCCGGATTGCGGTTTTTTAATGTGTACGGACCCGGGGAGTACCATAAGGGAAGGATGGCATCGGTGGTGTACCATGCCTATCACCAGATTCGAGAAACAGGTAAGATGCAGTTGTTCCGCTCGCACCACCCCGGGATTGCTGACGGGGAGCAGGCGAGGGATTTTATCTACGTGAAGGATGTCGTGGATGTGATTATCTATCTGATGGAGCAGAGACCGGTTTCAGGGATTTTCAACCTGGGAACCGGCAGGGCCTCGACCTTCCTGGACCTGGTGCATCATACCTTTGCCGCGATGGAGGTCGACCCGGTCATTGAATTTATTGATACACCCGAGGATATTCGTGATAAGTACCAGTATTTTACCGAGGCGAAAATGGATAAATTGCGAAATGCGGGATATGACGCTGCGTTTACTTCGCTTGGGGAAGGGATTCAGGATTATGTAAGAAATCACCTACAGACATTTCGCCCTCTACAGACATTTCGCCCTCTACAGACATTTCGCCCCTAGCGGGGCTGGACATGTC
>JBBDUV010000025.1:3538-10133 GCA_040903745.1 Bacteroidales bacterium
ACAGACATTTCGCCCTCTACAGACATTTCGCCCCTGGCGGGGCTGGACATGTCGCCCCCAGCGGAGCTGAAAAAGCTCCGCTAGGAGCGGAATGTCTGTAGAACGTGCAGCCCACATGGAACCCAGCTCCGTTAGGCGCGACATGTCTGTAAATCCGATCAACATTTATTTCACTTTTAGGTTTTTCCAAACATTTTTATTAACATTGATTTAGAATTACTAACCCTAACTACCCTATTATGGAAAAAGTATCTCTCTATGTCAAGAAGATCCTGGCCCTGATCCTGGTCTTCGGGATGTTTTGGCGCGTAGCCATCACCCCTTTTGTTACTACAGAATTTGAGTATATATTACTCACCGCATCAGCCCTTCTGCTGTTTGCCTTTCTCGATTTCAGGATCACAGGGGAGAAGCCACGGTTTCTTTTCGGGCTCAACCAGTCGGACGCCTTTCTGAACAAAAAGGGTGGATTCTGGAATCTGTTTAAATGGATCGTTAACCTGTTCGGACTGGCATAT
The DNA here is from genome assembly GCA_040903745.1 of Bacteroidales bacterium. Lineage (GTDB taxonomy): Bacteria > Bacteroidota > Bacteroidia > Bacteroidales > M55B112. The sequence continues at coordinate 4,057 of JBBDUV010000025.1, forward strand.
GATCTGGTAGTGTGGTCGTTATGGGGGGTGTACCTGCTTTTTATTCTGTTTGCAGATTTCCTTCTGTTGGTTAAGACCATCCTTTTCTGGATCATTCACGCGGTGATCTGGTTCATCAGACAACTGTTTCCGCCCGCTGTTTTTCTCTTTAAAATGATCATACATTATCTGGTGTACTGGATCTGGTGGATCTACCAGGTTGCCTTCAGGAATATGAAGGTGAGCGTAAACAAAAATTTCTATGCCATTGCATTATGGGGAACCATACCTGCCATGTTCATCGTCTTCCTTTTCTATGCAATTGGTCAGCTCGTCGCCATTCCCGAACTGGTTGTTGTCAGCTCCGTATTTGCGATCATCCCGCTGGTATGGTCGTACGGGGAGATATCCGCTTTACGCTTTGAGCAGAGGGAGAAGGATGATTACGCTACCCTCAGGGGTGCTTTCCGCAATGGCTTCGATGCTGTGCGATCCGTACTGTTCTACCTGGCGATCATACTGGTGCTTATTGTAGCAGAGATCGTTCTGAACCTTCTGGGCTGGATTCCCAATCTTTCCATGAGTCTGCTCGGCATCACGCTGAACATCAACATGGCCCTGTCGCTCCTGCTGGTTTTTCTTGCCGTGATTATCTTTTTTGCCACATCCATCCTTCCCACACATATCCTATACAGGCCGGAGCATGACAATGACCTGAAGAGCAGTCTTGGGTTTCTTCAGGTGATCGGCAGAAGATTTCTACGTTACTCTTTTGCAACCATCCCTTCTTCGCTGTTCGGTTTTCTGCTTCTGGTTATTCCGTTTGCGGTGGTGCTGCTTGCGTTTAATATTACCGAACTGGCGAAAGACCGTATGCTGGATGTGCGCATAGAGCAACTGTCTGAAAAGTCGAAAAGCATGGAGGCCCTGGATGCGTATCGGACCGATGTAGAGATCAAAAGAATTGAAAAATACAAGGAGGTACCTGTGATGGCACCTGATTGGTTTGAAGAATTGCGGAGCAAGTCGAAGCTGCGGTCGCTCGAGAACGAACTCGCCAATGCCGGCGATCAGCTCGATATGAGAAAGGCAAATTTTGAGAAAGAGATGGCCTCGATCAATGCTGAGATTGAGCGGGTGAAGGCTGAAGGCAATGGTGGTGAAGGGGCCACCGGGATTGCCATGCTCACGGAGGAGCGACTGGATGTTGAGGAGGCATTTCTGGACTGGGAGGCACATCAGAAGCAGTATATTGCCACGTTGAATGTCGACCTGAAGGAGATGAAGCGTGTCCGTTTGCAGCTGCCTGTTCTCTATCTGTTTGTCGGCATTTTCTTCGCGCTGTTCGGTGGACTGGTGGCCGCGGTCTATGTGGCCTATATGGGGAATGTCTGGTTTGAGATGTACAACTTCAGGGAGGATGACAAACCGACATACTGGAGACAGACCATCAGGGAGATTGGTGAACAGGATCCTAACCAACCGCTGCTGGGATTTACCCTTTTAGCGATTATCGGAGCAGTGCTGCTTGTCGCATTGCTGTTGTAAGGGTTATTCACAGGCGGCTAATTCCTTTCCAGGCAGCTGGTTCCTTTCCGGGTGAATTATGTCTATCCGGCGGTGGAATGGATCACCTGGTGACCTACCAGCCGGTCGTAGCGGGCACCCTGGGGCCTGTGGTAAAAGAGAATCAGGTATTCGTTTTTTGTCAGGTAATGGCTGCCTTCGATCTCCGAAATATCAAATTCTGTTTGGTCAGCTGGCAGATAGATGTAGCGGTAGTTGTGTACCCCCTGTTTTAACAGCAGCGTTCCCCGGTAGGCCTGCGTTTTATGGTCATAATCCATTTTGTTTATTTCCGTGAACTGCCAGTTGGTGCATTCGCCCGCGATAAAAACATTTCCATTCTTCATCGGAAAGGGCATCTGCAGGGTAAAATGGACATACACATAATCAGCTTCCAGCGCCGGGTCATTCGTGTTTGCTGCCTCAATGAAGGATCTGCCGTTGAGATCGTCACGATCGAAATAGAGATGGGCCGGATTGGGCCTGTCGGGCTTGAGGTGGAAATGAAAATAGTCGAGATAGCCGATCTTCTGTATGTGGTACTCCCTTACCTGTGTATTCCTGGTGTTGAACATGCGGAACTCATTTCCCGCCGCGAAAATATTCTCATCCTGGTAATCGTATACCAGCTCACCGGGATTGACGAATAGAGGTTGAAGTCCGGATATCCCGTAATCCCAAATTCCGTTCTGGTAGATCGACAGGAAGGTTTCCCGGTAGGGATCATCGATCCTGTATCCGGGATGTTCTATGGATACATCGACCTCATGGCTGTTCTCCCTGTATATTGAAAGCACTGGTCGGACGGCTTTGGCGCGGATATTGAGCGCCGCTTCGGAGACCATAAACCTGCGGGTAAGGACCAGTTCATCATACCTGTAAACAGCAAGGATGTAATTCCCCGATACAGTGAGACTGATGTCGTTGTTGGGCAGCTTTAGCGTGTAGTGGTTGTAACTGAAGTACGTGTTGAAAGAGGCTTCGGCATCCCTGATATAGTTGTTGAAAAAACCTTCCATGTACTCCTGTTCCGATAATTCAGACCTCCGCCAATCGGCATCACAATGGTAAATGTGATAGGTGAAATCGTTGAGCGATCCGGATAACTCATCAAACTCAAGGATGAGCGGAACCCCGTCGTTTATAACCATGATCGGGTAACTGTTGATCCAACCATCACGGTATAGTTGTATGGTTTTGATCTGTTCATCGCGTACCATCTCACGGGCAATGCCCTGGTCGTCAAATACACCCTCACTTGCGATAAGATCGTTCGATAAGAACAACATAAGGAGGATTAGAAAATTTGATTGAACGGGTCGCATAGATTCAAGTTAAAATTTGTATATTATGCTTTAGCTTCGCTGAGCTCGCAAGCTCGGTTCCTGTCAAATACACCGATAAAATATTCCAATTTTCTTTTCTGATAACGATTTCCATTGCAATGTTTGTGCCACAATGTTAAAAAACATATTTTGTTTCGGTCGTTTATGCGCAGGTTCATACGAACAAATGAATCAATGTAAATGTTTTAATAATTCTGTTTGTTGATTCACAAAAATAGCTAATTTTGTCTTAATTATTCATTATATTAGAATCAACGGAAATAATGTCTGAAGTTATCAAGATACGAAAAGGCCTTGATATCAAGTTAAAGGGAAGTGCCGATAAGATATTCATGAAGGCCCCAAGGTCAAAAATGTACGCGGTAAAACCTGTCGATTTTCACGGACTCACCCCCAGGATCGTTAAAAAACCTTGTGAAGAGGTGAAGGTAGGTACCACCATCTTCTACGACAAGCATCGTCCGGAGATCAAGTACAGTTCACCGGTCAGCGGTATCGTGCAAAAGATTGTTCGGGGAGAGCGCCGCCGGATCATTGAGGTGCTGATCGAGGATGACGGGAAAGATACGGCTGAGGCTTTCAAGCAGGGGGATCCCGCATCCATGTCACGTGAGCAGGTTGTTGAGAACCTGGTGGAGAGTGGATTATGGCCGGCTATTCAACAGCGTCCCTATGGTATTGTCGCCTCGCCTTCCGATGTTCCCAGGGACATTTTTATTTCAGGTTTTGATACCGCCCCCCTGGCGCCCGATTATGACTTTATCATGAAAGACAGTGAGAAGGAGTTCCAAACCGGGATCAATGCATTGGTGCAGCTGACAGAGGGTAAGGTACATCTCGGACTGGATGCGGAATATCCGGCTGCAAAGGCCTATATTGAAGCTAAAAATGTCGTTCGACACTATTTCAAAGGACCACACCCTGCAGGAAATGTAGGAATACAGATCCATAAGATCGCTCCGATCAATAAAGGGGAGAAGGTATGGACCATCAGGCCACAGGATGTCGTGTCAATCGGGCGACTCTTTCAGACAGGGAAATATGATCCGAATATGATTGTAGCTTTGTGTGGTTCAGAGGTGATAAAACCGGTCTATTATAAAACCATCCGCGGTGCTGAGGTCTCTACCATTATTCATGAGAATCTGAAGCAGGATAATGTGCGCATTATCAGTGGCAATGTGCTTACCGGGAGAAAAATATCTCCTGAGGGATTTATCGGTTTCAGTGATGCGCATGTAACAGTGATACCTGAAGGGGATTATTACGAAATGTTTGGATGGATCACGCCTGGATTCAATAAATTCTCTGTTTCCAGAAGTTTCTTCTCCTGGCTTACCCCAGACAGGGAATATACCCTTGATACTAATTTGCACGGGGGAAAGCGTGCCTTTGTGATGACCGGTGAGTATGAGAAGGTATTGCCAATGGATATCTATCCCATGGCACTGCTTAAATCGATCATTGTTGAAGATATCGATAAGATGGAGCAGCTTGGAATCTACGAGGTGTTGGAAGAGGATCTTGCTTTATGTGAATTTGTCTGTACATCCAAAACACCTGTTCAGTCTGTACTGAGGAGCGGACTGCGAATGCTGAGAAAGGAGTTTGAATAAAATACTCAATTTATCTTATGTATCCCTCATCATTGAGGAAAGCACATAAATAAAGAAATTATATAGATGAATGCATTAAGACGACATATCGATAAGATCAAACCAAATTTTGAGAAGGGGGGAAAGTTTCATTTTTTGAAATCCACTTTCGAGGGTTTTGAAACTTTCCTGTTTGTCCCGAATACAGTTACAACAACCGGTTCGCATATCAGGGATGCATTCGATATGAAGCGTGGTATGATCATGGTTGTGACCGCAATGATCCCGGCGCTTCTCTTCGGCATGTGGAACACAGGTTACCAGCACTTTCACGCTGCAGGTGTGGAGACTGGGCTCTGGGAGAATTTTTGGTTCGGCTTCCTGCGTGTTTTTCCGATTATTGTGGTCTCCTACGTCACGGGATTGGGAATAGAATTTATATTTGCCCAGATACGCGGTCATGAGATAAACGAGGGTTTTCTCGTTTCCGGGATGCTGATCCCGTTGGTGATGCCGGTGGATGTACCCCTTTGGATGGTTGCAGTGGCAACAGCCTTTGCAGTGATCATCGGTAAGGAGGTTTTCGGGGGTACCGGAATGAATATTTTAAACCCCGCCCTTACCGCCAGGGCATTTCTTTTCTTTGCATATCCTACCAAGATGTCGGGCGACCAGATCTGGATTGCAGGACTGGCCAGAGGGATGGAAACAGTCGACGGTTTTTCCGGGGCCACACCACTTGGACAGGCAGCACAGGGAAATGATGTGCTGGTAAACGGGCTGGGAGAACCTTTTACAGCATGGGATAAATTTCTGGGAACGATCCCGGGATCGATTGGTGAGACCTCAACCCTGGCTATTCTTATCGGGGCCCTGTTCCTTATTTATGTTGGGGTTGGCAGTTGGAAGATCATCTTTTCAGTCTTCGCCGGCGGTGCTGTTATGGGTCTGATTCTGAATTCCTTTGGAGCCAATGCATTGATGGAGATTCCATTCTGGGAACATCTGATCCTTGGCGGATTCGCATTCGGGGCAGTATTTATGGCCACGGATCCTGTTTCGGCAACGCAGACGGAGAGGGGAAAATGGATTTACGGGTTCCTGATCGGGGTGCTGGCGATACTGATACGTGTGTTGAATCCCGCGTATCCGGAGGGAGTGATGCTTGCCATTCTGTTGATGAATGTCTTTGCTCCGCTGATCGATCATTATGTTTTGGAGGCCAATATACGAAGGAGACTGAACAGAGCAAAAGTCCGGGCTTGACAGAAGAGAGAAGGTTGTAGTGACAGCATGGGTCACTTGCAACGCCGAAAAAGTTATGCGAATAACTCACTTGAAGTTAGAACGATATTTAAATTATTTTATATCAAGTAGTTAAATAAAGAATTAATACAGATGAACCCCTCATCATTGGATGTCGATTTTTCAGCGGTGCAAAGACAAAAGGACATGTATAAATTGTCCGGCAGCGCACTGTTCGATGATGAGGCACGCTGAACACCGATAAAAAATATTACTGTGTGAAGCAACTAGTCACTTGAAGTTAAAACGATAGTTATAGCATTATATAACAGGTATTTAAATAAAG
>JBBDUV010000026.1:0-51299 GCA_040903745.1 Bacteroidales bacterium
GGGTTGGCCGATCCGGCCAACCCTCTTAAATATTTTTACCGGACACTACTGATTTTTTTTATTGTATTCGCGAGCTCGCAATATTATGATATCAGCGAAGAATAGATAAATTCAGAAAAGGGTTCCCAAACCGGGAACCCTTTTCTGGTTCTTTTATTAATGCTTCAATTTACATATATTCGCACAAACTCATTAACATGGCTAAATACAATAGAATTCTGTTAAAGCTGAGCGGCGAGGCCCTGATGGCGGGCCGCTCGCATGGTATTGATCCACGCAGGTTAAAAGATTATGTTGAAGAGATCATTGAGGTAAAAAAGGCAGGTGTGCAGATTGGTATTGTTATCGGTGGGGGGAATATTTTTCGGGGGATATCTGGTATTGATGAGGGTTTTGACCGTGTAAAAGGAGACTACATGGGGATGCTTGCCACGGTGATCAACGGACTCGCGCTGCAATCGGCATTTGAGTCGAAAAAGGTAAAGGCGCGGTTGCTGACAGCTTTCCGCATGGAACCTGTGGCCGATTTCTATTCGCAGGGGCAGGCATTGGAAGCACTTGAGAATGGGGAGATCGTGATCTTCTCCGGAGGTACGGGAAATCCGTATTTTACAACCGATACAGCCTCTTCCCTGAGGGCTGTGGAGATCAGAGCCGATGTGATGCTGAAGGGAACCAGGGTAGATGGGGTATACAGTGCCGACCCGGAAAAGGATCCGGATGCTGAGAAATTCGATGAGATTACCTTTGACGAAGCACTGGAGAAGAACCTGAGAATCCTCGATCAGACCGCTTTTACCATGTGCAGGGAGAATGAACTGCCTGTAATAGTCTTCGATATGAATGAGCGGGGAAACCTGAAAAAGCTGATTTCAGGGAAAAAAATTGGAACTTTAGTGAAAATTTGAATAATTTAGGGGCAGATTTTAAAAACTTGCTGTATGACTGAAGATGTGCAACTGGTCTTTGAGATGACCCGCGAACGGATGGAAAAGGCATTGGAACACCTTGAAACTGAATTAAACAGGATCAGGGCCGGCAAGGCCAACATTCATATTCTCGATGGAATCACGGTGGATTACTACGGTGTGATAACACCCCTGAACCAGGTGTCAAACATTAGCACCCCGGATGCAAAAACCATCGCCATTCAGCCCTGGGAAAAAAACATGATCGACAAGATCGAACGGGCAATACAGCAAGCCAACATCGGGATCACCCCGGTGAACAACGGCGAACTGATCCGCCTCGGCATTCCTCCGCTTACGGAGGAGCGCAGGGTGAGCCTGGTGAAACAGGTGAAAAACGAAGGTGAAAATGCACGGATCAGTATCCGCAACGCCCGAAGAGATGCCAACGAGGAGTATAAGCAGATGCAAAAGGATGGGCTGTCGGAAGATGAGGTGAAACGTGCGGAGGACAATATCCAGGAGATCACCAAAGAGTTTTCTGAAAAGGTGGACAAGTCCATCGAGGCAAAGGAGGAAGATATCATGACCATCTAATGGTAACCCGATCAATTATACGGACCGCAATCGGACCAGGAGGTACCTGTTTTATTGCGGTTTTTTTATGCAAATACGATGTTAAGAAAATACCGGATAGTATTGATCACTGTTGCGCTACTGCAGCTTGGGTTCCTGGTTATCCAACTGTTCCAGCAGAACTATTTTCTTGACGATTCAGCGGAGTATCTTCGTGCGGCCGATAACCTGATCGGCGAACGGATGCTCTATTGCGGGGATACGGAGAAGGCAATCGATCCGGCCCTCTACACCAAACGGCTACCGGGATATCCGGTATTCCTGATGCTGATACGTTTTTTTTCAACAAGCATGGTGCCGGTGATTATTCTGCAGATGCTGCTTTCGCTCGGTTCAGTATTGCTGATGCTAAAACTCTTTTCCCCGGGTAAACAGGGTAATTGGCTACTCCTTCCACTCTTGCTGCTCTTCCCTGCCCAATTCATCTATTCCAACATGGTGATGACAGAGATCCTCTTTCAGTTCGTTTTGATGATGGCTGCATTCAGACTGTACCGGTATATTCAGACGGGGAAGATCGGCATGCTCTGGCTCTATCAGCTGCTGCTGATCGTCGCCATACTGATCAAGCCGGTGATGTACCTCTTCATCGTTCCGAATGTCATTCTTTTCATTGTGCTGTACTACAGGTCGCGGCAACGGCTGGTGCTGATCTCAGGCCTCATACCGGTTATCTTCGTAATTATCCTTGGAGGGGTGAACCAGCAGCGAACGGGTTACTACCATATCTCCAGCATACAACAGATCAACCTGGTCGATTATAACCTTTACTATTTCCTGATGAACCGGGACGGCGAACAGGCCGCCCGTTCTGCAAAGGAACGGATCCATATCACCTGCGATCAGGTAAAGGACTTTAAAGAGCAGTCGGAATGCCTTACGAACGCGGCCACCTCTGTTTTCAGGGAGGACCTGAAAGGATATGCCCTGTTCCACCTGAAAGGGATGGTACGGTTCTTTGTGGATCCGGGACGGTTTGACCTGTACAATTTCTTTGGGATCGAAAAACAGCAGGGCAAAGGGTTCTTGTATCACCTGAACCAGGGAGGGCTGAAGGGAGCGTGGAGCTATTTTATATCCCAACCGGTGCTGGTTGTGATCGCCCTGGCCCTGATCGCCCTGGTGAATCTGCTGCGGCTTTTTGGCTTTTTGGCCTTCCTGTTCAACAGAAGTTTCAAGCCGGAGTTCCGCCTGTTCCTCTTTTTCCTGATCGCCTTTCTTGCCTTTGCCTCCGGTCCGCTGGGCGCCTCCCGGTTCATGCTGCCGTTAGTACTGCTTCTCACCGGCGGCGCTGCCGTTCAGTATGGACAATGGATCAGGAACTAATCCATCTCCAATATCCTGTACAGCTCATCCAGGTCGGGGGAGAGGATGATCTCGGTACGACGGTTTTTGGCCCTGGCTTCGGGTGTATCGGCCGGGTCGACCGGCAGGAATTCTCCCCTTCCTGCCACGGTGATCCGCTTCGGATCGATCGATCCCGCATCGAGTAAAATCCTTACGATCGAGGTGGCTCGCAAAACACTCAGGTCCCAGTTGTCCTTGATCGACGAGCCCTTTCTGAACGGCACATCATCGGTATGTCCTTCGATCATAATACTGATATCGGGATTCTGTGCCAGCACCGCTGCAAGCTGTCTGAGCGCCCGCTGACCGTTCTGGTCCACCTCGGTACTGCCCGAGCTGAAGAGCAATTGGTTCGCGAGCGACACGTACACCTTTCCATTCCGCTGTGTAACGGTCAGCCCCTGTCCCTCGAATCCCAGCAACGCATCCGCCACCGTCTGCCGCAGCCTGTTCATCAACCGGTCCTTCTCCTGCATCATCTCTTCCATCTCCATCAATCGGGCGTTCCTCGCCTCCAGCTCAGCCCTGAGGCGGGTCAGTGACTGCCGTTGCTCAGAGACGTTTCCTTCCAACTCGGCCAATGCACGTTGCTTGGCTGCAAGATCCTCCTGGGCCGTCTGCAACTCGTTCAGCAAACGCCGGGTCTCCCGGGCGTTCCCCCGGAGAAGGGCGTCGTGGGTCTCCTGCAGGTCATTGTACTTTCGCTGCAGCTGCGCAACCTCTCCTTCAGCCTTGGTCAGCTCACGGTGTAGCCGGATGCTGTCCTCGACAAACCTCTCCTTTTGCGCCAACACCTCTCCAATGTTTGCCTTCATCTCCCGGTTCTCCACGGTGAGCCGTTCGTTCTCTGCAAATATCTCATCGCGGTCCTCCTGGATGCTGGTCCGCTTCTTCTCTGTCTCACGAAATTGCGTGGCAGGGACACAGGCGAAAATCCCTCCGGCAAGCATGGCATATATGAATATCTTTCTCATAGCTGGTTCTCCTCGTAATTTTATATTCAGCATTCGTTCCGGGGGATCGCACCCTTAGCCGGGTGAACGCTTCGTTCACCAATATAACGTTTAATGAATGCTGCAAATTACATAAAAAACCGGGCAGGTTGAATAACATTTTTCCCCAAACGAATCAAGATATCAACATCAAGAGAAATTCTTATCTTTGCAGCATCAGAAGGCGTATCAATGGGTGCAGATAATGAACAGTTTCCGTTGCTCAGTCGGATCGACAGTCCGGCTGAGATGAAAGGGCTCTCTCCGGAGGAGCTGACCCGCCTGAGTGATGAACTCAGGAAGTACATTATCGATATTGTCTCCACCAACCCCGGTCACCTCGGTGCCAGCCTGGGGGTGGTTGAGCTCACTGTAGCGCTGCACCATGTTTTCAACGCCCCCTACGACAAGATCATCTGGGATGTGGGTCACCAGGCCTACGGTCACAAGATACTCACCGGCCGGAGGGATCATTTTCACACCAACAGAAGATACAAGGGTCTCAGCGGCTTTCCGAAGATTTCGGAAAGTGAATACGATGCCTTCGGTGTGGGTCACTCATCCACATCGATTTCGGCAGCGCTGGGAATGGCTGTTGCAAGGGACCAGCGGGGCAAGGACAATAAGGTGGTGGCGGTGATTGGCGACGGATCACTGACCGGAGGGATGGCATATGAAGCGATGAACAATGCAGGACATAAGAAGAGTGACCTGCTGGTGATACTCAACGATAACAACATCTCTATCGATCCCGGTGTGGGGGCCATGCAGGAGTACCTGCTCGATATCACTACTTCGAAAACCTACAACAAGGTAAAAACAGATATCTGGAACCTGCTGGGGGCACTCAACAAGATCAATCCCAATACCAGGCAGTATTTTCAGAAGATCGAGAATGCGATCAAGTCGATCGCGCTGAAGCAGAGCAACCTGTTCGAATCGATGAATTTCCGGTACTTCGGTCCGGTCGACGGACACGATGTGATCCACCTCGCCGATGTTCTGCGTGACATAAAGGATATTCCGGGTCCAAAGCTGTTGCACCTGCTTACGAAAAAAGGCAAGGGCTTCCCGATGGCCGAACTAAACCAGACAAAATACCACTCAACCGCTTCAAAATTTGATAAGAATACGGGTGAATTTCTTCCCGTACAGGCCCCTTCGCAATCGCCCCGTTACCAGGATGTGTTCGGGGAGACGGTGCTGGAGCTGGCAAAAAGCAATAAAAAGATCGTTGCCATCACACCTGCCATGACCAGCGGATCGTCGCTAACAGGCATGATGGAGGAGCTTCCCGACCGGACCTTCGATGTGGGCATTGCAGAGCAACATGCCGTAACCTTTGCGGCCGGACTGGCTGTTTCGGGGATGGTACCCTATTGTACAGTCTATTCAACGTTCCTGCAGCGCGCCTACGACCAGGTGATTCACGATGTGGCTCTCCAGAATCTCCCTGTTGTTTTGTGTGTTGACAGGGCAGGACTGGTAGGAGCCGACGGAGCGACGCATCATGGGGTGTATGACATGGCCTATATGCGGTGCATTCCAAACCTCACCATCTCCTCACCGATGGACGAGGTTGAATTCAGAAACCTGCTGTTCACCGCGCAGCACAATGTGGAAGGTCCTTTTGTGATCCGTTATCCCAGGAGTCATGGGGTACTGAAGGAGTGGAAAAAGGAGTTCACTGAGATTGAAAAGGGCAGCGGACGGCTGTTGCGCGATGGTGATGACCTGGCTATTATTTCCATTGGACATATCGGGAACATCGTGGCAGCGGCGATCGACGAACTGGAAAAGCTCAACCTGGGTATTGCCCATGTCGATCTGCGGTTTCTGAAGCCGCTCGATGAAAAATTACTGAAACAGTTGTTTACCAAACACAGGAAGGTCATCACGGTTGAAGATGGCTCCGTTAGCGGCGGTATGGGAAGCGCCATCCTGGAGTTCATCTCCGAAAAAGGATTCAATACAGAGGTGAAACGAATCGGCATCCCCGATAAATTCATCGATCACGGAACCATCGCAGACCTGTACCGGGAATGTGGTATGGACCGCGAAGGGATCATGCAGGCTGCGAAGGTGATGATTGGGTCGAAGGCCCTCTTCAAAGCAATATAGCTCGTGCTCGCAATTAAGCGTCAATAACTGCGTTATGCTCGACCTCAAAACAATCATTTACCACTAGTAAACTCCCGTTTTTCGGTCATCGCATGCCTTGCTCTTAACGCTTAATTGCAAGCACTATAGAATGATATAGATTTTCAATCTGACCTAATTCTTACAAATCGAACTTTATTCCCTGGGCGAGGGGCAGCTCCGTACTGTAGTTGATCGTGTTGGTTTGTCGCCGCATATAAGCCTTCCAGGCATCTGAGCCCGATTCGCGGCCACCGCCGGTCTCCTTCTCCCCTCCGAAAGCCCCGCCGATCTCGGCCCCTGAGGTACCGATGTTCACATTGGCGATCCCGCAGTCGGACCCCACGCCCGAGAGGAACTGCTCCGCCTCGCGCATATTGAGTGTAAAGATGGAAGAGGATAGCCCTTGCGGAACGCTGTTGTTCATGGCAATGGCATTTTCGACAGATCCGGTGTAGCTTAGCAGGTAGAGCAACGGGGCAAAGGTCTCCTCCTGCACGATCTCGAAATGGTTTTCAGCCTCTGCCAGCGCCGGCATCACGTAGTTGCCCGATTCAAATCCCTTCCCCTCCAGTTTTTGTCCACCGAACAGGATATTCCCGCCCGACTTTTTCACCTGTTCCTGGGCGGCCAGAAAATCGTTCACCCCGGTCTTGTCGACCATGGGACCAACCAGTGTCTTTTCGTCCAGCGGATTTCCGATTTTGCCGTCGAGCTGCTTGTATGCAATAAGCAGTCGCTGCTTTACCTCGCCGTAGATGTCTTCGTGAATGATGACACGGCGTGTGGAGGTGCAGCGCTGACCGGTGGTTCCCACCGCTCCAAAAACGATGGCGGGGATGGCAATGTCGAGGTCGGCCTCTTTGGAGACGATCACTGCATTGTTGCCCCCGAGCTCCATGATCGAATAGCCGAGACGTTCGCCCACGATGCCTGAAATGCGCTTTCCGACGGCCGTGGATCCTGTAACCGATACGAGCGGTATCCGCTTGTCGGCTACGAAATTGTCGCCCATAACAGACGATTTCGCGACGACCAGGTTGAAGACACCTTCAGGAACGTTGTTATCTGCAAGCACTTGTTGTATCACTTTCTGACATGCAATTGCGGTAAGCGGGGTTTTTGAGCTCGGTTTCCAGATCACAGCATCGCCGGCTACAGCAGCGAGCATCGTGTTCCAGGCCCAGACTGCCACAGGGAAATTGAATGCAGTGATGAGTCCGACGATCCCCAGTGGGTGGTACTGATCGTACATCCGGTGTGCGGGTCGTTCCGACTGCATGGTGAAGCCGTAGAGCTGTCGTGATTGACCAACGGCGAAATCACAGATATCGATCATTTCCTGCACCTCGCCGAGCCCCTCCTGGTAGATCTTCCCCATCTCGAGCGAGACGAGGTACCCCAGGTCCTCTTTGCGTTCACGCAGTGCCAGGCCAATCTGGCGAACCACCTCCCCGCGGCGGGGGGCGGGCACCCTTTTCCAGGCATCGAAACCCAGCTCAGCGGTACGGATCACCTTCTCGAGGTCGTCCCGTGAACCGTTCACCACACTGGCAATCGGCTTTCCATCAATGGGAGATTCCGAAACTGTTTTATCTCCTTTGGTTGCGAACCACTCTGTTCCGGTACAAACACCGCTGTTTTCAGCATTGATGCCCAGTCGGTCCAGCACCTCTTTTGTTTTCTGCGCATATTTTTTGTCCATCTTTTCGCTTTTTGTTGGTAAGACTACAAAATTATAAATGTAAACATGGGTAAAAGATATTAAAGAACATGTTTGCTGAAGATTTCAATTTATTCTATCTTCGCAATCCTGATTTACCAAAAAATTGCCCGGATGGCAGGACCGACCGTTTAGAGTTGCTCCGGTGGAGCAACTTAGGGAGGGGCCAGGCTGCAGGGGTGGCCAATTCCGCCATCCAACAAAAAGGACTTTTTGGGAGAACGTTGATTTGAAGTATTTATGAAAGTCTACAGATAAAATTGCCCGGATGGCGGAATTGGTAGACGCGCTGGTCTCAAACACCAGTGGCCGCAAGGCTGTGCCGGTTCGATCCCGGCTCCGGGTACAAAATCAGAGTGAGAGTGAAGAGCGAGAGCGATGAACGAACACTCTGATTTTTCCTCGCTCTCACTCTCCCACTGTATTTCTAGAATCTATTTCGATAATTCTTATGCTTAGCACATTAACATCGTAGAATAATAATGATGTTAAAATATGTTTGATTTCGAAAAACTTGAAGTGTATAAAAAAGCTAAAATCTTTAACGCCGGTATTCGTCAATTTCCAAAAGAAGCCAAACTTGTATCTTTAAGAAAATTAAATGTCATGCAAACAATCCGGTTACGCGTAAATGATAAAGTATTGGTTGGCAAACCAGTGATTAAAGATACACGCCTGTCTGTTGAGCATGTAATAAGCTTAAAGTATGAACGTAAAATTACTGGATCATATTTTTGTTCTGTGAGCTTTTGATATCATTTTAATATGTTCAGGATAAACCCCTGAATCATTAGCATATCTCGTCCAATTATTTACTACCTCATTAATCTGTTCTATTATCTCCTTATAATCCTTGATATTGTTATGTTTTGCAATGTTCTCAAAATCTTTTCGTTCGAACTTGTCTCTTTTTCCATTTAGTGACATTTGGTGTTGTCTGGTCCATTTACCCGTTGGATCATATGAATAAGTCATATCATATGCAGGAGAAAGTGTCCAGTTCCCGGTTTTATCCATAAGAAAAGAGATGTTTTTGGTATGGTCATCCTGGTTTCTTGCAATGATATTGAAAACCATTCTTTTAAATAATTGTCTGCTTTCCTGGTTTCCAAGTCTTAGTCTTCTTAAAACACCAAATGCTTCTTCATAAGACCATCTTTCATCTCTGTCATAATGTGCAATACCGCATAATGTTTGCATATGCAGTTTTTCTCCATGAACACGATCAAACCTTTTGGTCATGAAATGAGCTCTTTCGTTTTCTTTTAAAAGTTTTGTTTCACTCATCTCAATTCCACAATCTTTAACCATTTGTGAATATGCATACTCAATTCTTCCGGACCCTTTGGGATCTACAAACTCATGCTCATTATTGATACCATCAAATTTTAGCAAATAATACTCAAATCCCTTCGGAGCCATAACCTGCCCTGATCTTATCTTACCTGACTTCGCATTGATTGCAATTATCGCTTTTGGTCTTGCTCCACCTGCAGATGTTGCTACCTTTAAAATATCCAGCAATGGGAATTCCTCTTTCATGCCAGTTTCAAATCCATCATGTTTCGTAAATATTTCCTGCACCTTCTTCATTAATTGTTCTATCTCAACTTCCTCAGATTTTTCAAGCTGTTTTTCTATTGCAGGTTCATATTCCAATGCTCCCATTCCTCTTTTTCCAACGTAACATAATCTTTCAAGTGTAGAAAAACTTTGAGGTGTGCGTCCCTGTCGCTCTAACCAATGGTTAATAATACGGGTACCAAATGCGTCTGGTAAAGAATCTGAAATCATTCCCGGCAATCGTTTGAATGTTTTATTATCCAAACGTGGAAAGGAAAAATCATTTGTACCATTTATAGCATTTTCTAAAGGTAAATGAAAAGGGCTAATTTCAAGTCCCTTTAATAAAAAGTCTTCATCATATTGAAATGAAATATCACCTGTATCATCATTCTGCACAAGATACCCTGCAATTTCATCCCATATTATAACTTTTACAATTGTCATTTTCTATTCTTTGAATTTAGTTTTTTGCCTGATGCGTGTTTTCGAACTTTGCCTTTCATTTTCAATAAAGTTTTGGCATCAATCCTGTCTTTGTCCGGGAAAAGGTGTTCAAAAATATCAAGTTCATTAAGCACTCTTAGTACCTGTATCACAATTATAAATGAAACAGGCTGACCGCTTTCAATTTTATTTATTGAAGATCTACCAACTCCAGCCTGCTTTCCAACCCACTCTTGTGTTCTGTTTAATCGGAGTCGTTTTGCTTTAATTCTGTTTCCAATTTCTTCTAAAACAGCAATATCACTATAACCGTACCAGTCCATCGTTTTTTTACTCAAAAATACAATGAAATGTTTTTATTTACAACTATAATATCGTTTTAATCAATTTTATGATTGTAATTGCAATCATTTCATTCATATAAATGAGTTTTCTAGATAGAAAATGGAATTATCACAAACATTTGAATTTATACAACTAATTTTTCAGTATTTCATCACATAAATACCAATATATTAATATTTTTCTAACATTTATATCGATCTCCAATTTTTATGCTGTTTTTTTACTATTATATTAATATATTTTTAACATTTTATAAAAATCTGCTATCTTTGACAGATATTTACCAATATAATGGTGCTGAGTCATGAAAAAAGAAGAATTAGGAAAGGTGATAAAACAGAGAAGAAAAGTGCTGGGATTAACCATTAGTAACTTAGCCGACCTTACTGGTCTGTCCAGGACTACTATTTCCCAAATAGAAAGAGGGATCAGTAATCCGACATTTGAGGTATTGCAGAATATTTTTGAATATCTCAATTTGGTGGTAAGTGTAGAAGTAAAAAAGCACAAATAATAGATTAGGAACCCCTCATCATTGAGGAAAGATATTTCATCGGTGCAAAGGCAGAAGGAAATATATGAATATACCGATAGCGAATTATTCGATGATGAGGGTTGCTCATAAGAATATTTAAATAAATAATGTATATGTATGAAGCCGGGTAATAAATTAGAGGTCATCTACAAAGGGAAAATAAAGGCTGGCAAGCTTTGGGTTGATGATGATGGTTATCATTTTGAGTATGCAGATGACTTTATTGATGATAATGGCACTCGACCGATTTCGGTTAATATGCCCAAGACACAAAAAACTTATCATTCCAAAGAACTATTTCACTATTTCAAATCCATTCTTAGCGAGGGTGAAAATCGTGAACAAATTTGTAAGGCATTGAGTATTGACCCCAGTGATAATTGGAGTCTTTTGGCATTAACCTGTCAACATGATACAATCGGTGCGATAACAGTAAGAAACATGGAACATGGCACAGTGTAACGGATGTCTTAAGGATCATACAAAAGGATTTTGTTCAGCCTGTGAGACAATTTTATTTGACCGCTCTAAAGTTAATCCTCAACTTAAATTCAATTGGGAAGACATTTCAAAAAGAATTGATGGTCAGCCGATGGGATTTAGTATTTCAGGAGTTCAACGAAAAGGATTTATAGGGAAACCCAGGGGAACCGAATTGAACCCCAAAATGGATGTAAAAGAAAAATCTCTATACATTATAAAACCAATGTTGTCCAGGTTTAATATGCCGGACCAATCGCCAGCAAATGAGCATGTAACCATGCAAATTGCCAAACAAATTTTTGAAATAAAAATAGCCGAATGTGCTTATATGCACTTTGCCAATGATACCCCGGCATATGTCACAAAACGATTCGATTATAATAAGAACGGAGAAAAATTAAATCAGGAAGATTTCGCGTCCGTTCTGCATGCGACTCATAAATATCAATCAAAAACCTATCAAGATGTTGGGGAATGGCTTAGCCCATTAAACAGAGTTGATTTTCTGCGAATTCTGATATTCAATTTCCTGACTGGTAATGGTGATGCTCACTTAAAAAACATTTCGCTGCTGGAAACCGCAGATGGTGATATGATGTTATCACCATCATATGACTTAATGAATACCAGGATTCATCTTGCGGATAATTTGCTGGCATTAAATCTATTTAAAGAATTTGAACAAACCAGTTTGCCATTAGGAGAAAAATATAGTTATAATAGCAAGGATTTCATTGAATTTGGAAAGCGTTTGAATATTAAACCGACAATTATTGCAAGAATAATAGACTCAGCCGATAAAAAGGAGAGTGAAATATTGGCCATGGTTAACAAATCATTTTTATCCGACAGCGCCAGGAGTTTGTACAAAAAAAATGTAACTGAAAATTTCAAGTTATACAGGCAAACCAAACGTAATCCAGGTCAACCAAAAACTTAAATTGCCTTCCTCTATAAAACCACTATATTTGCAGATCAGTATAACGGCATTGAAAAAAAGCATGGTAGCAGATCAAAAACAACTGAAAATAGATAAACGCTATCTCCAGATGGCCAGGATCTGGGCCACAAACTCTTATTGCAAACGCCGGCAGGTCGGAGCACTGCTTGTCAAGGAGAAGATGATCATCTCCGACGGTTACAATGGAACCCCATCAGGATTCGAAAATGAGTGCGAAGACGGGAACAACAACACCAAAGCATACGTTCTACATGCAGAGGCCAATGCGATTACCAAAGTGGCCAAGTCAGGCAACAGCAGCGAAGGATCAACGTTATACATCACAACCTCACCCTGTATCGAATGCGCCAAACTGATCATCCAGTCAGGAATCATCAGGGTGGTCTTCACCGAGAAATACAGGATCAACGACGGACTGGACCTGCTCGAGCGAGCCAAAATTGAATTAGTACATCTAGCAGACATATCAGATGAAGATATTTAAAAACAGGGATCGATTAATTATATACGGACCAATTATCATCGCAGTGGCGGTGGTGACCGGCATCCTGCTGGGAAATCTTTTCACACAGCTGAAGGTCCGGTCACTGATCAGCAACGAAATTTCGCGACAGACAAAGGGCAACAGAATCGGAATAGGATCCGGGCACGGACTTAACTTCACCCAGAAAAACGACAAGATCAACTCAGCCCTCTATTACGTGTTAAACGACTATGTCGACACGGTACCGTTCGATAAGATCAGTGAAGAGGTTGTCCCCGCCATCCTCAAAAACCTCGACCCCCATTCTGTATACATCCCCGCCCGCGACTTCCAAAAATACAACGAACCCCTCACCGGCAATTTCAGCGGCATCGGCGTCCTTTTCAACATGAACGAGGATACCGTCGCCATCATCCGCCCCCTTTCCAACGGACCTTCCGAGATGGTAGGGATCTTACCGGGGGATCGCATTGTGGAGGTGGAGGGAACAGTGGTTGCCGGCGTGAAGATGGACAATGAGGAGATCGTCTCCATGCTGAAGGGAGAAAAGGGTACCACTGTAAGAATTAAGGTGAAGCGGAGAGGCGTACCGGAGCTCATCGACTTTGAGATCGTTCGTGATGATATCCCCATCTATAGCGTGGACACCCATTACATGGTTAATGATGAGACAGGGTATGTGAAGATCAGCAGTTTTGCCCAAACGACGTACCAGGAGTTTATGGCTGCAGTCGAGGATCTTAAAGCCCGGGGGATGAGCAAGATTATCGTCGACCTCCGCTCAAACGGAGGCGGGATCATGGACGCGGCCATCAGGATCGCCGACCAGTTTCTTGAAGATGGCAGGCTGGTGGTCTACACGGAAGGAAGATCCAGGCCCAGGAAAAATGAATACGCTACCTCAAAAGGGATCCTGAAAGGGGATGAGGTGGTGATCATTATCGACGAATTTTCTGCCAGTGCCAGTGAAATTCTTGCCGGAGCCATTCAGGACAATGACCGGGGACTGATCATCGGCCGCCGCTCCTTTGGAAAGGGACTGGTGCAGGAGCAGATGTCATTTCCAGACGGATCAGCCATCAGGCTTACCGTGGCCAAATATTACACGCCCACCGGAAGAAGTATACAGAAACCCTACAACGGAGATCCGAAAGACTATTACAACGATATTGCCGACCGCTACAGGCACGGTGAGTTTGAAAATGCAGATTCAATCTCCTTCAGCGACTCCCTGAAGTACTATACCCCGGGAGGGAAAGTGGTCTACGGCGGAGGTGGTATTATGCCCGATCGCTTTGTACCGGTAGATACCACCTACTATTCAGAATACCTCAACAAAGCCACCAACCTCGGACTCCCCCACAGGTTTGCCTTCTACTATACTGACCAACACCGGGAGGAGCTGAATGCGTTCACCACTGCCGGTGAGATCGCCGAATACCTGGATGAGGAGAATCTCAAAAGGGAATTCATCCAATTTGCCGAGTCCAAAGGACTAAAAACCAATTATGAAGGGCTCAACATTTCCGAAAAATTTCTGCTAACACAGATCAAAGCCTATGTAGCCAGAAATATTATCGATAACGACGGTTATTACCCCATCATTAAAGAGATCGACCATACCCTGCAGGTTGCCATCGAAGAGCTGAGCCCCCAGTAAACCCATCAATATACTCCTGCGACCGCGTACCGCCATAGCTTTCGTCGACGGCCAAAGCCTTACTCCTATGCTATAGCTGCGGCGCACGCAAATGGCAAAGGACTTAGGGGTAGCGCAAGTCAGGAAATGCAGAGTTTACTTGGGTAAATGAGCAATTTCCTGACGAGCATAACGCAGCAACCGAGCAATAAGATAATAGTTAATTCTTCGCTGATATCATAATATTGCGAGCTCGCGAATACAATAAAAAAAATATTATTTCATGAGCAATCGGACATTATGGACAGCCACCGGTTAAACCTTTTGGGGGTTTATGTATCAAAGAGACAAATGATTGTTTAATTAAAATCAAAAAAAATGAAAGCAATAGTAAAAAAAGGCCTGCTGGCAATGTTTGCATCAGCCATCATGCTGGTCTCAGTGAGTGCTCAACCCTTCGGCGGACGTGGACAGGGACCCGGACAGGGACCTGGATATGGACCCGGACAGGGATGGAACGAGGGTAACAGACCCGGTGCAGGAATTGAAAATATCATTTCCGACCTCTCAGAAGAGCAAAAAGCTGCGTTAGAGCAGTTAAGAACGGACCATTATGCCAAAATGAAGGATCACCGCAACCAGATGGGCGAACTGGCAGCAAAACAGCGTACCATCATGTCTGACTACAACATCGACCAGAAGGCTGCAGAGAAGCTCATCGATCAGAAAACTGAGCTGATGAACAAGCAGGCAAAAGAGCGGGTTGCTCACAAAGCAGCAATGAAAAAAGTGCTGACAGAAGAGCAGGCGCTACAACTGGAAAGGTGCCAGGAAAACAGGCAGTTTGCCCAAAGAAAAGGCAGATCCGGACAACAAAGAGGCGGCAATTACAAGTGCGGACCCAATCACCGTCGCGGATACGGCAGGAATTTCTAACAGGAGGCAACTCCAGATCCTCTCATGGCAGGCGTACATAGTATCTGACCATAAAGGTCAACGCTATTGAAAAATACTAAAAGCCCTGCTAAATAGACAAAGCCGCCGGCCAAACTGCAATCAAGCAGTTCTGCCGGTGGCTTTTTTATACGCCCGGTCCCTTATAGCAATGAATCCAATTATAACAATGAATTCAGATAGCCAGTGATTCCATTGTAAACACATTCTGGCTCTTCAATAAACCCCATGTGACCAGCGTTTTTTAGTACAATAATAGTGGCATGCGGGGCAAGCTCCACAAGATTATTAAACACCGGCTTTCCAATGTAATTATCCTTCTCTCCCCAGATAATCAGTGGTGGTGGAGAAGATCTTTTCAGAAGCTCAGAATGATCGCTTCGCTCCATCATCCCTCTGAGAAGGGCAATGGTACCTTCGTCAGAAGATCCTGATGCGATCTGTACAGCCTTTGTAACTGCTTCTTTCATCTTTTCGAGGTTTTCCTCTGCAAAAGCTTTGGGGATATTGGTCCGGATGATCAGCTGTTTCTTGCCGCAAAGGATCAGGCTGATCTCCCGTTCACGGTTCTGTCGCTTTTCTTCATTATCGGCAAAGCAGGTTGAATGGAACAGGCAATACCCCCTGGTTCTCTCAGGATAAATATGCACAAACTCCATCGTCACATAGCCCCCCATGGAATGGCCGAAAATCACCACCTTGTCAATGCCCTCAGCATCGAGCACTGCGGCCGCAATCCTCGCCATCTCCCCCATCTCATGGACCTGACCCAGCCTGGCCGACTGTCCGTGTCCGGGAATATCCATACATACGACCCTGTAAGAATCTGTGAAGCGCTGAACAAAACCGTTCCAGATCTCCAGGGATTCAAGATAACCATGCAGAAACAGCAGGGCAATATTCCCTGTCCCCTCAATGGAATAATTGATCCTAACACCTTGATATTCTATTGATTTTGTCATCCGAAAAAAAATTTCAATAAATATATGGCTAGAATCCGAAGAATTAAATTCAACAACGATAATAATGAATCATTTAGAGTGAAACTAAATAGTACAAGAACCGAGCTTGCGAGCTAGGTTCTTGCTGCTACTACTTAGAGTCCATAAATAGAGTCGGAGTGGCTGGATCATAAAGTTCGAGAGCAAAGCACCGCCTGCCTTAGTGCCTAAGTACGGCGGGCAGTGCGCGCAAAAATCTTAAGACGCAGTATACTAGCGTATTCGAGGAATTAAGATTTTTGCAGCAATGCAGCAACCGAGCAATATGATAGTGGCTTGCAAGAAGGCGTCAAGAGCAAGGCATGCGATGACTGAAAAACAGGAGTTTACTAAGCGTAAATGACTGTTTTGAAGTCGAGCATAACGCAGCTATTGACGTTTTCTTGCAGCCACTACTTAGGATTTGTTCATGATCACCTCGATGGCATCCGGATCGATAGGAATATTCCCGGAAAGATTCACCGCTCCCTCCCCGCTGATCAGAATATCATTCTCCAGCCTGATCCCTACCCCCTCTTCACGAATATATATTCCCGGTTCACAACTGAGCACCATCCCCGGGCCAAAAGCGGTGGCATGATCGAAAGGGTCATGAACATCAATCCCGATAGAATGTGATGTTCCATGCCAGTAATATCTTTTCCAAAGGGGATGATCTTCCGGTTCCCTCTTTAGATCGCGCATAGAATACAGTCCCAGTTTTACATGCTCCTCCTCCCATAAACTGCCAACCTCTCTGTTAAATTCGCCCAGTAATTTTCCGGGGACCATCAGCTGCATGGCTCGCTCCATTACGCGCAGATTCGCTTCATACAACTCCCTCTGCCTTCGGCTGTACCTCCCGTTTACCGGAATGGTCCGGGAGACATCTGCCGCGTAATATTGCCAGTCAGCACCAAAATCCATCAAAAGCAACGCTCCGTCAGCACAAATACTCCCGTTTTCAGTATAATGGAGGATCAAAGCGTTGCTTCCCGATGCAACAATGGGATCAAAAGCATGATCGCGAACTCCCTGGAAAAAAAATTCAAAGGAAATATGTGCCGCTACCTGGTACTCATACATGCCGGGGCGCAACTCCTGAAGTACCCGGATAAACGCATCATCAGTGGTACTGATCGCCCGCTTCATCATCTTCAACTCTTCAGTCTCCTTGTACATCCTGATCTTCTTCATCAAGGGAGCCAGCATATGCTCCTCCAGGGGGGCAATATTTGCAGAAAGCTCCCTCCTCATCTCCATCTCATTCGAAGGGATCCCCTCCCTCTCCCACCGATCCGGGGTCCCAAAATAGATATACCTGCAGTCTGATAAGATCGCACGCAGGTCATTGTTCATCGTAGGTGAAACACGAACATCCTCAATACCGGAGATCCTGGTTACCTCTTCAGCTGTGATCCGTGGACCCTCGTATAGCAACGATTTTTTGTCCCCTTCAGGAATATACAAAATCTCCCTGAAATCATTCGGGTCCGATGCCGGATAGATCACCAGCGTGCACTCCTCCTGCCTGATCCCCGTCAGGTAATAGAGGTCGGACGACTGGCGGAAAGGACAACGCTGATCGCCGTTTCGCAACATCATCCACCCCGAGGAGATTACCACCGCGGAGGAAGGAAGCAGCAGATCTTTTAATTTAGAACGGTTCTTAATAAATAGTGTATCGGGTAAAACATCCATAATAACTCTGTTAAATAATTGATATCTTGGTTTTTTTTTGAAACATTGCCTGTTGTTCAATATGCGCAACAGCATAAAATTGGCACCAATAAATTTTTATATTTGTTCATACTCAAAATCAGTTACCTTCATGCAAGATAATTAACTTCTTTTAATCTGTAGAATATGTCCAGTATTTTCACCTCATCCATCGGCAAAAAGTTCCTGATGTCACTGGCAGGATTATTTCTAATCACCTTCCTGCTGGTACACATGGGAATCAACCTGTTGGTCATTCTGTACGATGATCCAATGGTGTACAACAAGGCGGCCCATTTCATGTCCACAAATATCCTCATCAAAGTTTTTGAGATCATCCTGTTTGGCGGATTGCTGCTCCATATCATTTTCGCGCTGATCCTCCAGGTGCAAAACTGGCTCGCCCGTCCCAGGCGCTATTCTAAACCAACGAAATCAGAAACCTCCCTTTTTTCAAAATGGATGATCCACACTGCCATTATTATTCTGATATTTATCATTATACACATGGCTAACTTCTATTTCAAAGCGAAGTTCGGTCATGCACCTGAAATAGTATCTGACGGGGTACATTACCATGACCTGGCTACCCTGGTCAAGGAAAAGTTTCTGATCCCCGGTTTTGTAATCTTCTATATTCTCTCTTTTGTATTTCTCGGTTTCCACCTCCTTCATGGATTTCAAAGCGCTTTCAAAACACTTGGCATAAACAACAGGAAATATACACCGGCCATTATGACATTGAGCATTATCTACACCATCGTCGTGGTTGGTGGATTTACTGCCATACCATTAGTGATCTATTTCAATTAACCTTACTAACGCCTCTTCTCATGACGATATTAGATTCAAAAATTCCGGATGGTCCACTCGACAAGAAATGGTCCAACTATAAATCAACCCAAAACCTGGTCAACCCGGCAAACAAGCGGAAGCTCGATGTGATCATTGTCGGAACAGGACTGGCAGGGGCATCCGCGGCCGCTTCAATGGCAGAGATGGGATTCAAGGTAAAATCGTTCTGCTACCAGGACAGCCCCCGGAGAGCGCACAGTATCGCTGCCCAGGGTGGAATCAACGCGGCCAAAAATTACCGCAACGACGGCGACAGTATTTACCGGTTGTTCCACGATACCATTAAAGGAGGCGACTACAGGTCGAGGGAGGCCAATGTCTACCGGCTGGCTGAGGTAAGCAACAACATTATCGACCAGTGCGTTGCAAGCGGCGTTCCCTTTGCCAGGGAATACGGGGGAACGCTCGATAACCGGTCGTTCGGAGGAGCACTTGTGTCGAGGACCTTTTATGCCAGGGGACAAACCGGTCAGCAGCTGCTGCTGGGTGCCTACCAGGCCCAGGCCCGTCAGATCAGGCTGGGAAATGTTGAGATGTATCCCAGAATGGAGATGATGAACCTGGTGATGGTCGATGGCACAGCCAGGGGGATCATTGCCCGCGATGTGATTACGGGCAAACTCCGGCGGTTTAGTGCACATGCTGTGGTACTGGCTACCGGCGGCTATGGAAACGTCTTTTTTCTTTCGACCATGGCCATGGGTGCGAATGTTACTGCAGCATGGCAGGCATACAAAAAAGGGGCGGCTTTTGGAAACCCATCCTTTGTTCAGATCCATCCGACATGCATTCCCGTGCATGGCGATTACCAGTCGAAGCTCACGCTGATGAGTGAAAGCCTGAGAAACGACGGAAGAATCTGGGTGCCGAAAAACAAAGAGGATGCTGAAAAAATTAGAAAGGGGGAGATCACTCCGAAAGATATATCTGAAGAGAACAGGGACTATTACCTGGAACGCAGGTACCCCGCCTTCGGCAACCTGGTGCCCCGGGATGTGGCGTCGAGGGCCGCCAAGGAACGGTGCGACGCGGGGTATGGCGTTGGACCAACCGGGCTGGCCGTATACCTCGATTTTGAAGATGCCATTGAAAGACTCGGCAAGGATACCATTGAAGCAAAATATGGCAACCTCTTCCAGATGTACGAAAAGATCGTGGACGATAATCCTTATGAAACACCGATGATGATCTATCCCGCCATTCACTACGCCATGGGCGGACTCTGGGTCGATTATGAGTTACAAACCACCATCCCGGGTCTCTTCGTAGCAGGTGAGGCCAACTTCTCGGACCATGGAGCCAACAGGCTGGGTGCCTCTGCGCTGATGCAGGGACTGGCAGACGGATATTTTGTGCTGCCCTATAGCATCCAGAACTTCCTGGCCCACGAGATCAATACACCACGCTTTTCCACCGAGACAGCTGAGTTTGAAGAAGCTGAAAAAGAGACCAGGAAGCAGCTGGATAAGCTGATGGGTATCCAGGGCAAAAAATCGGTAGATACCTTTCACAAGAAGCTGGGGAAAATTATGTGGGATCATGTGGGAATGGCAAGAAACAGGGAGGGTCTCCAAAAGGCGATTCAGGAGATCAAAACGCTGAGAGAGGAGTTTTACAAGGATCTCCTCATCCCCGGAAAAGATGATGATCTGAATCCTGAATTGCAAAAAGCTACCCGGCTGGCCGACTTTCTGGAACTGGGGGAATTGATGGCCATGGACGCCTTGCAACGTGAAGAGTCCTGCGGAGGTCATTTCCGTGAAGAGTACCAGACCGACGAGGGAGAGGCCATGAGAAATGACAAAGATTTTACCTATGTCGCGGCCTGGATGTACAAGGGCGAAAACGACACCCCTGAAATGATCAAAGAACCACTTGTTTTTGAAACTGTTGAAGTAAAACAAAGAAACTATAAATAACCATTATGGATCTGAAACTGAAAATATGGCGACAAAAAAATGCCTCTGAACGGGGAAAGTTTGTCGATTACCTCCTGAATAATGTATCACCCGACAGCTCCTTTCTTGAAATGCTTGATGTGTTGAACGAGGAGCTGATCGCGAAAGGCGAAGAGCCCGTTGCATTCGACCACGACTGTCGTGAAGGGATTTGTGGAACCTGCGGCATGTATATCAACGGCCGTCCGCACGGTCCGGATAACCTGATAACGGTCTGCCAACTGCATATGCGTAAATTCACGGACGGGGAGACCATCCTCATCGAACCGTTTCGCGCAAGGGCATTCCCGGTGATCAAGGACCTGATGGTGGACCGGTCCGCCTTTGATGCGCTGATTCAGGAAGGCGGCTATATCTCGCTTGCCACAGGGAGCGCTCCCGATGCCAATGCCATACCGGTCAAAAAAGAACACGCGGATCTTTCAATGGATGCCGCTGCATGCATTGGCTGCGGGGCATGCGTTGCCGCATGCAAGAACGCTTCCGCCATGCTCTTTGTTTCAGCGAAAGTTTCGCACTTTGCCCTTCTTCCGCAAGGAAAGATCGAGGCAAAGAAGCGTGCCGGTGAAATGGTGGCCAAAATGGATGCCCTGGGCTTCGGCAACTGCACGAATACCGGTGCCTGTGAAGCTGAATGCCCCAAAGGGATCAAGCTTACCAATATATCCAGACTAAACAGGGAGTATCTGAAGGCAAGCTTTTCATAACCACAGCAGGATTCAGTCTACCGCCCCGATTGAAAACTATGTATTATTACAAGCCACTACTTAGAGTGTGTCCATAGAGTCGGAGTGGCTGGATCATAAAGTTCGAGAGCAAAGCCCACCTGCCTTAGTACCTAAGTACGGCGGTCAGGGCGCGCAAAAATCTTAAGACGCAGTATACTAATGTATTCGAGGAATTAAGATTTTTGCAGCAATGCAGCTATCGGACTTTATGGACAGCCACTACTTAACTGTTCATGGTCTGCTCAACCTCCGCTACCGTTTTGGGAATGGGTGTGCCCAGCACCCGGTAACCGGTATCGGTGACCAGCACATCGTCTTCAATTCTCACTCCCCCCAGTCCGATATAGGAAGCTGCTTTATCATAGTCGATAAACTCCTTGTGCCTGCCCTCCTTGTTCCAGAGCTCAATAAGAGCAGGGATAAAATAACAACCCGGTTCAATGGTGAATACAAATCCCGGCTTCAGCTCACGTCCCATCCTGAGAAATGCCAAGCCGAACTGATCACTCCGCTTCACTGTTTCGTCATACCCCACATAGTTCTCTCCCAGGTTTTCCATGTCGTGCACATCCAATCCCATCATATGTCCCAAACCATGGGGGAAAAAGAGTGCATGTGCCCCGGCTGCCACAATATCGTCAACGCTTCCCTTCAAGATTCCCAGGTCCTTCAGTCCCGCAGCAATGGTTTTGGCAGCACCAAGATGTAAATCCAGGTTGCGGATTCCCGGCCTGGTATTTTCGATCGCCTCGATATTTGCCCGGAGTACAATCTCATAGATCGATTTCTGTCGTTCGGAAAATTTCCCGCCTACCGGAAAAGTACGGGTGATATCGCTGGCATAACACATCGCTGTTTCGGCCCCGGCATCGGTAACAACCATTCGCCCTTCAACAAGCTCCTGACTATGGTCGTGGTTGTGCAATGTCTGCCCATCCATGCTCAGTATCACCGGGAAAGAGACCGGTCCGCCGTGCGACAATGCGATCCCCTCAATGGCTCCCGCCAGCTCGCGCTCAAAATTCCTGGGAAAACCCATTTTCATGGCTGTGGTGTGCATGATATACGCCACATCAACCGCCTTCTCAATTTCCGCGATCTCAAATTCATCTTTGATATTACGCAGCGCAACGACCGCGCGAATGAACTCCTCAGATACAAAACCATCAACCTCTCCTACACTGCAGTCAAGCAGATCCGCCAGGCTCAACACATGGTCGCCCCTGTATGGAGAAAGGATATGCACTTTCCTGCCCTGCTTGATCGCCTTCAGAAGATCCCGTGCAAGATCGCCGGTCGACCTGGTTTTTTCAACCCCCACCCTGGTAGCCAGCTCTTCCATTGTTGGATGCTCACCCATCCAGATAATATCATCGATGGTAAGGTCGTCGCCGTAGAGAATATCCTCCCCCGAATCCAGGTCGCATAACCCGGTTAGTCCGGGCTGACTAATTCCAAAAAAATAGAGAAAAGAGCTGTCCTGCCGGTAGTGGTAAGTATTGCTCTTGTAGTTCATCGCGCTTTCCTGGTTGCCGGGAAACAACAATAACCCCGAGTCGACAAGGTCATGAAGTCTTTTCCTTCGCTGCCAGTATACCTCTTTTTCAAACATTCTATATGGTTTTTATGCGGTTTCCTAGTATTGTATCAAAGTTACACTTCTGCCGCGAGTTAAAAATTTTTTAACAGTAGAATTCTCCTTTTACCGAAAAAAACCCGGCAGAAACAGATCGCCAGGATGCATTTCGCGCCGACAAAATAAAGAAAGTGTTAAGTTTATAATTGTCAACTAAAAAAATGTGCGAATAGACTTGTATAACAATATTAAACCCTTATCTTCGCACGAAGAAGCCGTTTTTTCAACATCTTATTAACAATTGATATGCCTTACCGCCGTCTTCCCAACACCGACAATGCAAGGATCAAGGCCCTGAAGCGGGTATTTGATAAAGGTTCCGACCTTCCTCCCTTCAAACTGGCCTTTAGTCAGTCAATGTACCACCAAATAAAATCGACTCTTCCGGCCTTTGAAAATGCGACCAGCGAACACCGCAATGCAATGAACCTTCACGCAGAAAAGAACAAGGATTACTACCTGAAGATGAAAAAGGCGAAGCTGTATATTTCTCATTTCATACAGGTGGTCGATATGGCCATTGGAAGAGGAGAACAGCAACCGGAGATGCGGGAACTGTTCGGGCTAAATCCGGATGAAAGGAAACTTCCCGCATTAGCAACAGAGGAGGAGATCATCAGTTGCGGCAACAAACTGATTGAGGGCGAACGAAACAGAAGGAACAGCGGTCATAGTCCGGTAACCAATCCTACCATTGCGGTTGTCCAGGTACATTTCGATAAATTTCTTGAAGCCTGTAACAACCAGCAAGGGCTCAAGCGAAGAACACAGAAGGCCCATGAGAACCTGGAGAACCTGAGAGAGAAAATTGATGGCATTATCCAGCAGACCTGGAATGAAATTGAAGAAACATTCAACGATCTGCCGGAAGATATAAAAAGAGAAAAAGCTTCGGATTACGGGGTGGTTTATGTCTTACGGAAAAATGAACTTGCCGATCCCAGTCTTTTTCAGATCCGGCATACAGAGCGGTTTGGTTAAGCAGGCATTTTACGGACCATCTTCACCCACAGATACATCAATCCTGCAACAACGAGCAGACTTAGGAAAGCAGTAGCCGGCATCATCTCCATGGTTCCGATCTCTTCCAGCGAATCTCCGGTTAACTCCTTCATATAGAAATAATAGAATAGCACCCCCAGGGTATTGTTCAAAAGGTGGGCGAGAATGGGATACCAGAGCGTCCTGCCATAATAAAAGGCATAGCCCAGGATTATCCCCAGGAAAAACCGCGGAAGAAAAGAGTAGATCTGAAAATGGACGAGGCTGAATATCATGGATGCAACAATAATGGCCACATGGCCGTTCCGGAACAGATCGGTCAGGTGCCGCTGAATCAAACCCCTGAAAACCAACTCCTCTCCCACTGCGGGGATAATCGCGATCATGAAAAGATTAACCAACAGTGCCCAAACATGATCCGCCCGGATCAGGGTCATCATCAACCGTTCGGTCTGCTCCTCCATCCTCCGGAAATAATCTTCCGGTCCATCAAAAGGAAGTTCCAGCCGAAGATTAATATCGGTAAGAAAATTCACAAACGGAAGGGCAGCTACCATCACAAGCATGAGCAAAAAAACACTCTTTCCGCCAGGTCCCCTGCCCAACCGGAAATATCCAAGCCAGGTTCCGGTATATAACCGGGAGAGAAGCAGGCTGCTAAATACGAAGGTTCCGAGCGCGCCGATAATTTGCAGGAGCTTTAGGGCGCTGATAACCTGCCTGTCTTCCGTACCATCGATTTGCATGATTTCGGAAAGTGAGACATCATAAAACAGGGTTGCCAGAAGAACCCCAAGCACCTGGAAAATAAAACCCACAACGACCACAATAAGTGTGCTGAATATAAGCATGGCCATGGGTGATAGTTTCGGAAGTATCGGTTTTCTTTCGTTATACATCTTATTAACCGTCTTAAAAATGCTTTTTGTAATTTTGTCGCTGGCAGGCCCGCAAAAGGGTAGTGCGAAAGTAATAAAAAGAACTGAATAGAGATAAACCGTTCCGCATTGAAAATTGGAGAACTGGATCTTGGAGAACAGCCGCTGTTCCTGGCGCCGATGGAGGATATTACCGATCCTTCGTTCAGGTATATATGTAAAAAATTTGGTGCCGATATGATGTATACTGAGTTTATCTCCTCCGACGGACTGATCAGGGACGGGACAAAAAGTGTGAAAAAGCTCGATATCTTCGACCATGAAAGACCCATCGGGATCCAGCTCTATGGCCACGATACCGAATCGATGGTGGAGGCAACACACATCGCTGTAAACTCAAATCCTGAACTGATCGATATCAATTATGGCTGTCCGGTAAGAAAAATCGCGAACAGGGGAGCGGGGGCCGGGATGCTCAACAATATTCCGCTGATGATGGAGATGACCCGAGCCATTGTGGCTGCATCGACCCTGCCTGTAACCGTTAAAACGAGGTTGGGATGGGATGATCAAAGCAAAAACATTGTTTCCATTGCCGAACAATTGCAGGATTGCGGAATAGCCGCTCTCACCATTCATGGACGCACCAGGGCTCAGTTTTACAAGGGGAAGGCCGACTGGACCCTGATTGGAGAGGTGAAAAACAATCCGAAAATGCATGTCCCGATCATTGGCAATGGGGATGTCGACTCACCCCATGTAGCGAGGGAGATGTTCAACAGGTATGGTGTGGACGGGATCATGATCGGCAGGGCGGCGGTGGGAAGGCCCTGGATATTCCGCGATATCAAACATTTTATGAAGACCGGCGAGCTCCTGCCCGATCCAACCATCAGGGAGAAGGCCGATATCGCTGAGGAACAGTTCAGAAGATCGCTCGGGTGGAAATCGGAACCTGTAGGCATTTATGAAATGCGGCGTCACCTCTCCAACTATTTCAAAGGGATCCCAAATTTCAAAGAGACACGAATAAAGCTGCTCACCTCCCTGGATGTGGAGGAAATACTGTATCTTCTTGAGGAGATAAGATCAAAATGGGGCGACCTGCGGACCAACAACAGCACCCACTTCTGGTCAGAACAATAACCCAATAGCCACTTTAGTTTAGAGCCTGCCAATAGAGTCGGAGTGGCTGGATCATAAAGTTCGAGAGCAAAGCACCGCCTGCCTTAGTACCTAAGTACGGCGGTCAGAGCGCGCAAAAATATTAAGACGCAGTATACTAATGTATTCGAGGATTTAAGATTTTTGCAGCAATGCAGCTATCGGACTTTATGGACAGCCACTTATTTTGGATGATCCATGTTGTAGTGCAGGCCCCTGCTCTCTTTCCTTGCCTTCGCGCTTTTTATAACCAGGTAACCGACATTGATCAGGTTTCTCAGTTCACAAATCTCCTTGATGATCTTTGAGCTCTTGTACAGCGCCTCTGTCTCCCGGTAAATGATCTCCAGCCTGGTCCTGGCGCGCTCAAGCCGAAGGTCCGACCGCACAATACCAACATAGTTGCTCATAATCTGCTGCACCTCCTTCTTGTTTTGGGTAATCAGTACCATCTCCTCATTGTGTATGGTTCCGCTGTCGTCCCAATCGGGAATACCCTCTTCAATCGTGGTCTTCTCAGCATAAGCGACAGCAGATTTCGCTGCCCGGTCGGCAAAGACAATCGCCTCGATCAATGAATTGGAGGCCAAACGGTTGGCGCCGTGCAGACCGGTAGATGAAGCTTCGCCAATAGCGAATAGATGCTTGATCCAGCTCTCTCCATTCTCATCCACCCTGATACCGCCGCAGATATAATGTGCTGCGGGAACGACAGGGATCATATCCGTCGCTATGTCGATCCCCAGTGACTGGCATTTTTCTGTAATGTTCGGGAAATGCTCCTTCAATGCTTTCTCCTCAAGGTGGGTGCAATCGAGATATACATACTCACTTCCCGACATCTTCATCTCATTATCGATGGATCGCGCCACAATATCCCGCGGGGCCAGGCTCCCCCTTTCATCATAATCTTTCATAAAATCGGCTCCTTTTTCATTCCTGAGGATCCCGCCATATCCGCGCAATGCCTCAGTGATAAGAAAAGAGGGGGTTTCTCCGGGGTTGTACAATGAGGTAGGGTGAAACTGCACGAACTCCATGTTTTCAATGATCCCTTTGGCCCGGTACACCATGGCAACTCCATCACCTGTGGCAATGGTAGGATTCGTTGTTGTGGCATACAGCTGTCCTGTGCCCCCTGTGCCCACGAGGGTAACCTTGGAGAGGAACTTGATAATGCTGTGGGTCCTGAGATCCATGATGTATGCACCATAGCACTGAATATCATTAAACTGCCTTTTTACCTTCTTTCCCTTGTGGTGCTGGGTGATCAGATCAACCGCAAAATGGTTTTCATACAGGTCAATATTGGGATGATCGCGGACCTGGTCCGATAGTGCCCGCTGGATCTCCGCACCGGTATTGTCCTTGTGGTGAAGGATCCGGTACTCCGAATGGCCCCCTTCCCGGCCGAGGCTGTATGTGCCGTCGGCCTCCTTATCAAACCGGGTTCCCCAGCTGATTAGCTCCTCAATCTGACGGGGAGCCTCCTTCACAACCAGCCTGACAATCCGTTCATCGCACAAACCATCGCCTGCAACCAGCGTGTCCTCCACATGTTTCTCGTATGAATCGGGTTCGTATGTCACTGCCGCAATCCCTCCCTGTGCATACCGGGTATTGGTCTCTTCGAGGGCTGTTTTGGTAACCAATGCAACCTTCCCATGCCTGGCCACCTTCAGGGCAAA
Organism: Bacteroidales bacterium; assembly: GCA_040903745.1. GTDB lineage: Bacteria > Bacteroidota > Bacteroidia > Bacteroidales > M55B112. The sequence goes on from JBBDUV010000026.1 coordinate 27,765, forward strand.
ACTAATTCCACCCAGGCCCGTACCGATGACCAGAAAATCGTATCGTTTTTCCATGAAAGAAAGGTAAGTCAAACTATTTGTCAAATATAGCAATTATGCATCAGAGTTATTTTCATTACAGGAATTAAATGACTTCTGTCCTAAATGTCCAGTAGCTGCCTTACGCCCGAAGATATTGATCCGGCCTCTGAACTACACTTAACAGTATTTAAATAGCACAAACCGTAAACCCAATTCTTCAAACATTATTTTCAGACTTACACATTTTGGATTACTTTTGTGTTTCATTAAAAACAGGTACAATGGCCCAGGATGATCTATTCAAGAATTTAATATCACATTGTAAGGAGTACGGGTTTATCTTTCCTTCGAGTGAGATCTACGATGGTTTAAGCGCAGTTTACGACTATGGACAAAATGGCGTTGAGTTAAAGAACAACATAAAAAAATACTGGTGGGATTCCATGGTGCTGCTCAATGAGGAGGTGGTGGGACTGGATTCGGCGATCTTTATGCATCCTACTACATGGAAGGCTTCCGGACACGTCGATGCGTTCAACGATCCACTTATCGACAACAAGGATTCCAAGAAGCGGTATCGCGCCGATATGCTCATCGAGGAGAAGCTGGACAAATACGAGGAGAAGATCGAAAAGGAGGTGGCCAAAGCTGAAAAAAGGTTTGGCGATGCTTTCGATAAGGAGCAATTTATTACAACAAATCCCCGCGTACTGGCCAACAAGGAAAAATATGACCTGCTGAACGGTCGTTTTGTACAGGCCATGAACGACAGTGACCTCTCTGAGCTGCGCCAGATAATTATCGACGAGGAGATCGCCTGTCCCATGTCGGGCTCGAAAAACTGGACCGAAGTGCGTCAGTTCAACCTGATGTTCTCCACCGGGATGGGCTCGACAGCCGAAGGGGCCTCAACGATTTATCTCCGACCGGAAACGGCACAGGGAATCTTTGTGAACTACCTGAACGTACAAAAGACCGGCAGGATGAAGCTTCCTTTCGGGATCGCTCAAATCGGAAAAGCCTTCAGGAATGAAATTGTAGCCAGGCAGTTTATCTTCCGGATGCGGGAATTTGAGCAGATGGAAATGCAGTATTTTATTAAACCGGGGACCGAGTTTTCGTTTTTCGAAACCTGGAAGCAGAGAAGAATGAAATGGCACCTGGCCCTAGGGTTCGACGAAGGAAGCTATCGTTTTCACGACCACGACAAGCTGGCGCATTACGCGAATGCGGCGACCGACATAGAATTTAAGTTCCCCTTCGGATTTAAAGAGGTCGAGGGGATCCACTCCAGAACCGATTTTGACCTGGGAGCGCACCAGAAGTTCTCCGGCAAGAAAATCCAGTATTTTGATCCGGAAACCAATGAATCGTTTACCCCATTTGTGGTGGAAACCTCCATTGGGGTGGACCGCATGTTTCTGCAGATCGTCGCGGCCGCCTATTGTGAGGAGACCCTGACAAAGGAAGATGGGTCGGAGGACCAGCGGGTGGTGATGAAACTGCCGGCCTCGCTTGCCCCGGTAAAGCTGGCTGTTTTGCCGCTCACGAAAAAAGATGGATTACCTGCCAGGGCCAGGGAGATCATGGACGAACTGAAATTCGAATTCAACTGCCGCTACGAAGAGAAAGATTCGATCGGTCGCCGCTACCGGCGCCAGGATGCGATCGGAACCCCGTATTGTATCACGGTGGATCATCTCACACTGGAAGATGATACCGTTACGGTAAGACACCGCGATTCAATGGAGCAGGAGCGGGTAACCATTAATACCTTAAGGGAAAACATCAAGGAAAAAATTGATATGACCAATTTACTTAAACGACTCTAAGTGATTCCTCCATGAAGAGGGTACTGATCATCACATATTATTGGCCCCCCAGCGGTGGTGCCGGCGTTCAACGCTGGCTGAAATTTGTTAAATACCTTCCCGGGTTCGGGTGGGAACCAATAATAATAGCACCGGATCCGGATCGGGCCACCTACCCTGCAATGGATCAATCACTGAAAAATGAAGTAGGGAAAAACACCAGGGTTATTCATACTGAGGGTGATGGTTCCTTCAGATTGTACAAAAAATTCTTCGGAAAAAAACAGCTGCCATCTGCAGGATTTGCCAACAACACCGAAAAGAATTCATTCATGGATAAATTCAGCCGGTTTATTCGTGGGAATTTTTTTATTCCCGATCCAAGAAAAGGATGGAACAAACACGCAGAGAAAGCAGCAAAAGAGATCATTCATGATACCGGCGTTGATATAATCATAACCACAGGGCCCCCACATTCTACGCATCTTATAGGATTAACGCTTTCATCACAATTCGGAATCCCCTGGTTAGCAGATTTCAGGGACCCCTGGACAGACATTTATTACTACCGTGATTTCTATCCCACACCTCCCGCACACCGGTTAAATGTACGGCTTGAAAAAAAGGTAATAAGTAATGCTAACCACATTGTCACCGTAAGCCGGGGTCTGAAGAATATTCTTGTCGAAAAAAACTGGTGCAGTGCGGAGAAAATCACTGTTATTCATAACGGCTTTGACAAAGATGACTTTCTGAATATTCCTGAGCCGGATAGAGAACGCTTTACAATTACATATGTAGGAACACTCTCAGACGCTTATCCAATTGATTCATTTATTCAGGCAATCACTGAATTATTGGAATCAGGAACCGATCTGGAACTGCGATTTATTGGTTCTGTATCAAGAAACCAACGGAACAAACTGGGTGCCATACCGAACAACCACATTATCTATGTCCCCTATGTTGATCATGATAAAGCAATCGAATATATGGGGCTTTCCAATTTACTGCTCCTAATATTACCTGAACATACTTCTACGCAAGGCATTCTAACCGGGAAATTATTTGAGTACCTGGCATCAAAAAGACCGATATTGGGCATTGGCCCTCATGATTGTGATGCGGCAGTGATACTCTCTGAATGTGATGCAGGTGTGATGGCCGGATACTCAGATGAAACACAGATGCGTTCTTTCATATCAGAGAGCATAAACAGCCATACTCCCCGAAATGAAAAACTGTCAAAACCTTGTCAGCGATTTTCAAGGAAAAAGCTGACACAGCAACTAACTGAGATTTTATACACAATGATAGATCAGAGCCAAACCGGAAACAATTGATTATATTGACACTATCTTTGTTATACGTATTATTTTAACTGAGCATGGGCATCATCATAAAACAATCCATTAAGGGAAGTATATGGTCCTATCTGGGCGTACTTATCGGATTTGTTACTACCGCCTATCTATACACCGAATACCTCACGCCGGAAATTGTCGGACTTTTTGGTTTGCTAATTGCATATTCAACACTTTTTGGCCAAATATCGCTATTGGGCCTGCCCGGGGTTACCTCCAGACTGTTTCCCTATTTCAGGGAAAAAGCCAGTGGTCACAATGGCTTTTTGTTGATCGGCCTGCTGTTTTTAACTGTAGGATTTTCACTGTTCCTAATTGCATATCTCTTTTTCTCCCCACAGCTTATTGAAAACAACCTGGAAAAATCGAAGCTCTTTGCCGATTATGTGTTCCTTCTTTTGCCGCTGACGCTTGTTGCAATGGTCTTTGTCTTTCTTGATACATATAACAAAGTATTATATAACGTAGTCTTCGGTATTTTTTTAAGGGAATTTCTTCAGCGGGTACTTATTTTGCTAAGCGTTGTTTTATATATTTTCAACCTTATCAACCTGCACATGCTTATAGTGGCATTTGTGCTTTCAATAAGCATAAAGAGCATAATGATACTGATTTTCCTTATTGGTAAAGGAGAGTTTAAGTTACGCATTAATTGGGGATTCATTGACAAAAAATTTCGTCGGGAAATATTCAATGTGGCCCTGTTTTCCTCTTTGGGCGGACTGGGATCAATGATTGTTTTCAATATTGATAAAATCATTGTAAACGAAATGCTCGATCTCAGCAATACAGGCGTTTATACCATTGCTTTCTATTTTGGAACACTGGTCATCATCCCCTCCCGGCCGCTATTGAAAATTGCCGGTACGCTGATTGCTGATGCCTGGAAAAAAAATGACCTTCAACAGCTTAAAGACATCTATTACAAAAGTTGTATCAACCAGTTCATTATCGGCGGCTTCATCTTTCTGGGAATATGGGCAAATATTGATAATATTTTAATCATCCTGGGTGAAGATTACCAGGGATCAAAATGGGTGATTTTTTTTATCGGACTTGGCTACTTGTTTGATATTATGACAGGGGCCAATGCACAATTCATTGCTTTTTCAAAACACTACCGGGTTTCATTATATTTTATCTTATTATTGGTCGCAATTGTGATTGGATTACTCTATTTCCTGATACCCCTCTTTGGTATTACAGGTGCAGCTATTGCCGTTGCAACCAGCCTGTTTTTAAATAATCTAATGCGTTTTCTCTTTATATATATAAAATTTAAATTTCAACCATTCAACTATAAATTCCTTATTATAGCCCTGGTATATGCGGGCACATACCTGCTCTTGACGTTCATCCCGCAACAAGACCTTATTCCGGATATTCTTATCAGGGGAACAATCATCACTGCATTTACAATTACAGCAGTTCTCACATTACCTGTTTCTGATGAAATCAAAGATTTGCTGTCAAATTTCTTAAAAAGACGCTAATTTTTGATATTAGAGGAGGAAATGTATAAAAATGTTGTGCCCAATTGTTCGCTTCGTTACTATTTTGACAATGTGTAATAAACCAATGAATTACTTTTTTTTACTGATTCAATTTTTAGATTAGAGTCTGAAAAAATTCCTTTTAGGAACGATCTGCTATAATGGGCATAATCAATTTCCCAGTGATGGTGTTTTGATAATATTTTATTTCTTTTTGTGGCAATTTGAAAAGCAATTGTTTTTTCTCCCGGAAATATGCATTGAAAATCTAACCATACCTTTTCATTGCGGGGAACACTCATAATCATTTTTTTTGTGAAAACTTTTTGAAGCCTGGAGATTAAGTTTTGAAAATCATCAAATAGAATATGTTCAAACACCTCAAAAGCGATAATGTAATCAAATACATCTGGAAAATCGTAGTCAACAATGTTTGCTACTATATCAGGCTTCTTTTTTGCATCAATATCAATGGTTGTCAGATGATACCCCTTTGATTTCAAATAATTGGATGTAAATCTGGTCCCTACCCCAATCTCTAATATCCTGTCTCCTTCTGAAAGATGTGAAAACAGCATATTCAATTGGTGCCAATAATGCATCCAATGTCTCTGATTTTCAAGTTTATATATCCAGTCAGTACTGTAATTATACATTATCATTCATTTAATTGGTGCATGTAAGAACCGGGATTTCGAGCTTAGCGAAGCTAAAACATTAATTGTTAACTTCATTAACCCTGCCGATTATTTCTGATCCTGTTAAACTTTCCGAATTCATTTCAGAAATATCTTTTAATAAGTTTTCGTAAAATTTACGAATACCGGGATTGAGCGTATCATCAAAATTACCATTGTGCCAAAGCAATGAGAATATCCCATTAAATCTTTTCACTTCATCTAAAATAATGCGTATACTATCCATTGCTGATGCAAAATCATGCTTCCGATACATAAACAATGACACATCCATAACCACCAAAGGGATCTCCCAGGTGTTCAGCATACAGTCATTTTTATGGTCGTATAACCTAAATGGCAGACAATAGGAGTTTCTGAATCCCTCATGCTCAGCGAAACCAAGTGTAGTATCGTACAACAATCCTGCTTTATGATAAAAAACCGGTGTCACATTCACATCATACAATAAACGATGCTGTCGAATCCCTTTGATGTCCTTCACATATTTTCCAATTTCATTGAGATTTTCATTAAGTATATGCTGCTGCTTTGCGGATCGCACGGTGCCGTGAAGTCCGATTTCACATTGCTTCTTCTCTATTAACTTAAACAACTTCTTTACACGCTTTTCACTAAATGAATAGTAAGCATCCTGGTGAAGGAGTCCTTTGGGGAGAAAAAAAAATGTAGAACGAACTCCAAACCTGTTTTCTGTTTCAAGATGATAATCAAAATCCCAATGTGGATTCTTTTTATTGATAACGTTTAGCCAATTAAGAAAAAACTTTATCGCAAGCTTGATGGTCTTTAGTCTGTTAAATGGGGATTGAACAAAGCCGAAAACCTCTTTTAACTTATAACCCAGTTCATAGAGCGTATACGTATCGATACGGTCAACATCATGGGAAAGGAAAAAACAGAAATCATTAAAGTATTTTCTCCTTTCAGGCAATAAGCCAACCGATTTTCCATATTCGGTTAAACCTTTATTTATTATTTCAAAGTAATAATTTACCAGGGGCCTTCTGGTTATATTAAGCTTACTTTGTACAGACAATTTATGGGGATACCTCCCCATCTTGTCCAGAGAATCGGGAGACAACTCCTGATATCCTGAAAGCAGATAAAAAATAGCTTTTATTAGATCATCGTGAAATATCAGATTTCCCTTATCAATATGATAAAAACCCCCACGATCCAAAACTGGAAAGAATAGTGGAAGACCCTCCCGGTATTGAATTTCCTTCTCATTAAAAGATTTGTCCGACAAGAGAAAATATATCCTTTTTTCCGAAGTCAATTCTGGTGTTCCCGTAACAAATTCAAATTTTTCCATTATCTCCATGGGAATGGAAAAATTCATTCTTAGGTGAAAAAGAACATATTCAATTTTATTTTCAGTAAGAAAGCCTTTCATAACATTCTGACTATGTAAAGTCTAACCCGAAATAGTCTTGCTTTTAGACAAAATACCCTGAATGGTTTTTTTCAGCGTAAATAAGATATGAAAAACAGGATTCGTGTCTTTAGATACAAGATAATATGGTTGAAGATCGAAATTATATCCTGATTTATATCTCGAGATTGATGGTGTATTTGCCCCGACCAAATCTAACCATCGTACCCCTTTGCTTTTCAATGATTCTATTACTTTCCACAACAGAAGTTGGTTCAGGCCGGTATCAAATAGCGTATGATCCCCCCCGGCAATCCAATAATATGCCTTATCCTGGTCTTTGAGAATAACAATTGCCGAAACCGGGATATGCGCCTTCCATATTGAATAGACAAGAATATTATCCTCAAGATCATCAGATTTACAGAACCTGAAGAACGCATCCTTCGTAAACCTGAAGATGTGATTTTGTCGTTTGTAGGATTTGCTGATCAGGTCAAAAACCACACGTAAATGATCATCATCCATATTATTTTTAATCGAATAATCCAACTTCTCTGCTTTCTTAATCCTTCTTCTGATGTCAGGTAAAAAACTATTGTCTCTGACTTCAGCTAAATCACCCTGATATGTATAGAGAATCTCCAAATCATAATTACGCCATTTAAAAACCCTAATATCATTGAAGGAAGGAGGGAATATGACACTTATACTATCATATCTCTTTTCCATAAAACCCAATAACGCTTCCAGTAATTCAAACCTGTAACTCTCCTTTTTTGATAAGAATTCCGAATCGCGCTCTTCAATTACTATTCCCGAAAAACTGGTAGCATAGGGTAGCACAACAACCTTGAAAGTTTTAAGAACAGGCTTCCAGGGTAATATTGCACCTGCAAGTATTTCCCCATCCTTATTGAAGCAACCAATGATATCAATATTTGTAAAAGAATCAGACTGTTTGAGCGACTCGATCCAGGTACTTTTATGAAAGATTGATCCATATTCACACGTATCAACAAATTCATCCCAGGAACCAATCTCATTATCCGATAAATATCTTACCTCAAACTTACCCATAGCTTGCCCGAATGTTTATGATTCAAAGATGCTATTTAACTCCGATTGAATTGCTTCCACCGTTGCAGCATCCGTTTTAATCTTATTCTCAATTTGCAAATTTACCTTTTCAGCTGAAAACCCCTCCCTGAATCGGGCATTAAGAAATGATCCCAATTCTTTTCGGATAATCTCCAGGTCGAGAGATTCATAATTTAACTCAACAACATTATCCTTGTCTACATCCCTTAATTCATTCTGTATAATTCTCTCCAGCTCAAAAATTTGATTTGCGATCTGCTTTTCTGCAGGTAAACCGATCATAGACTCATAACCAGGAAAAGGCACGGACCACCATTCTGAATCAATATCCACCAGGTTCATTTTTCTGCCAAGGTATATGGACTGAGCAATAAAAAAGGGATCCCTACTGATGTAAATATACTTTGCTTCGGGAAAGATCTCTTTCAGAACCTTCATTCGTTGTACGGTAAATAAATTTTTTACGACCAATGGTTTCCCTGACCGGTTCATTAAACTGCTAAATAATAATCTTAGATCTTTCTTCTTTTTATCTGAAACCATTTCAGGAGTTACCTCTGAAACATTTTTGGGAAACCACCTGTACCATAAAGGCCCGGCTTCAGACGGAGCATGTAACCCATCTGAATAGGTGTTTCCAAAGGAGGATGAATAGCTTTGATGGGGCCTGTTCTTAAATAATAGCTCACTAAGGCGCATAGAAAAATAGATGTTCTCCCGGCCAATGTTCACAAGGTTGTCAAAATATAACACATCGAATATATCGGTTATTAATTGATATAGGACTGTAGATCCCGACCGGGGTAATCCAATAATAAAAACCGGGACACACTTCTTTCCTGAATCTGAATTGGCATATCTTCTAACCATGCTCCTTTCATAGAAACAGGTCATCCAGGATAAATACTTGAATAACCTTCTATACAAAAACCACCTGTTATTTAATTCCCTTTTCATTCAAAAACAATGACCAAATGAATACATGAAAATTATTATATTAACATACGATTGCTATTCGAAATAATTCAGGTCCACATTTACAAGATGAAACCAAATGTGAATTGACTCCAATTAGCCCTTAAGCAATGTGTAACAATCCTTCAGGCTTTTAGAACTATATTCCCAATAGTACTTACCACTCACTTTTTTACAGTTATTAATAAGCCCTTCTCTCAATTTTACATCTGAATAATAGGCCAGTATTTTCTCACTTATATCCTCAGGGTCCCATTCATTCACTGACAAACCAATTTGATTCTTCTCTGTAAACTCCTTCATATATTTTGCACTTCCTACAATTACAGGTTTACCCATTACTAAAAACTGGTAGTTTTTCGTTGCTATTGTCATATTGATCTCTTCCCTGTCTGACCGTGGTATAAAAATACCAAGATCAGAAACACTTATAAGTGAAGGCAACCTGGCCCTGTCAAGATAGCCCAGGAAGTCTACATAATTCTGTACTCCCAGTTCATTTGCAGTTTTAAAAGGATCGTAGCTTTTGTTCAAAGAGCCTGCAAGTACAAACTTAAATTCCGGAATTTTATTGACGACAAAAGGAATGGATTGGATAATAAAATCAATGCCTCTTAAAATATCAATGCCCCCAAAATATAATAAAATGAAATGATCCTGGTAATGTGGAAACGCAGTTGGATCAACCCTCGAATGATGAAATAACTCTTTACTGGGCGTATTGGGCAAAACAAAAACCTTTTCCCCGGGTAGGTTATACCGTTTCAAATAGCTATTCTTAAGTGGTTCTTCGACAGTCAATACAGCATCTGCAAAATGCAATGATTTGTTTTCATATTTTTTCCAGTTACTTAATGATTTTACAATCTTTCCTGCCAACGTATTATAATGTGCTGTATCGACAATCCAGTTGCTGTAAAACTCATGCTGGTCGCACACTACCTGAAGGCCATATTTTAATTTCAGTTTTAACCCCACCATTGAAAGTGGAAGATCATGAATATGAATAATATCATAGGTGTAAGATTTATATAGCTTGTGCACAAATCGATACCACCTGTTTCTGTAAATTGGGATAACCAGTACCAACGCACTAAGTTTATACATTAATTTGGACAATCTCATTCGATGAATTATCAATCCCCCGACCTCCTCTCTTTTTTGCCTGTTCTTTTTCGTGTAGCAAGCCAAATGAACTTCATGTCCCATCCCTTTTAAAGTATCAATCTCCTTCTCTACCCGCTCATCAGGGGGAAATTCATTTTCAAGCAACATTAAAATTTTCATCGGTTTACATTCAATTTATTATCGGTCAGACCCGCTTGCCAAAGTTGTACGAATGGCAGGTGGACCTTGCCATGACTGGTTATCAAAGATACCTGGCATAAACTCGAAATAATCATGATCCCCGATATCTCGGGGCAGGCTGTGTGTCAATAATAATGTCATGGCTCATTTCAAACTGGCCGTATCAATTATAGAAAAACTTAAAAGTAACATATATATTATTATTGAAAGAATTTAGGGAAAGCATAATTTCCATACGCTAACAATTATTGAAATAATATAGTTTAATATTTGAAAAAAGTTATTTTTGTTTTTATATATTGACTGTCAATATCTTTACATAAAAAGCACCTAATATGCTTAAGAAAATTGATTTTTCGAAAATATTGCCCCACCTGGTGGCTATTATTTCATTTCTGATAATCTCCTATGCATACTTTAGTCCGATGCTGGAAGGCAAACGTTTGAATCAGCATGACGTAAAAACCTTTAAGGGAGGAGCCAGTGAAATCATCGAGCATCGCGAAGAAACCGGAGAAGAGGCGCTCTGGACCAACCGGATGTTCGTGGGCATGCCGGCCTATATGATCAGTGTAAGGTATAAGACAAACCTGATGCGGCATTTTCATAACCTGTTGGAGTTGGGTCCCCGACCTGCAAGTCAGCTATTCTTGCTGTTTCTTGGAGGTTATATTTTATTTCTCTCTTTAAGAATAAACCCGTGGCTGAGTATTGTTGGCGCTTTTGCTTTTGCATTCTCTTCCTATAACTTCATCATCATTCTTGCCGGCCATAATACAAAAGTGATCGCTATAGCCTATGCGGCCCCTCTGCTGGCCGGGGTATTTATGGCCCTCAGGGGCAGGCGAATTCTTGGAGCAGCCCTGACCGGAGTTTTTTTATCGCTTCAAATACTGATCAACCACCCGCAGATCACATATTATACCCTATTTATCGTGCTGTTCTTCGGTATCTCCGAGTTGTATTTTTCCATCAAAGAAAAGCAACTTAAAAATCTGCTGATTACCGGGGGACTATTAATTGTTGCCGTTGGTTTTGCGCTGTTGAGCAATTACAGCCGACTGGCAACCACCATGGAGTATTCACCCTATTCCATGAGATCAAAATCAGAACTGTCTATCGATGAAGAAGACAAGACCGAAGGCTTAAACCTCTCGTATGCCACTTCCTGGAGTTATGGCGTTGATGAAACATTGACGATTTTAATACCCGGCTTCAAAGGCGGCTCGAGCGATTATAACTTGTCAAAGAGCTCGAATACCTACGAAGCGCTTTCCAAACTGGACAAAAATTTTGCCAATAATTTCATTGAGCATGTCAATATGTATTGGGGCACCCAGGCTTTCACCTCCGGACCGGTATACCTGGGGGCTATTATCATTTTTCTCTTTGTGCTGGGGATGTTTATCCTGGATAATCGCTATAAATGGTGGATCCTGGCTGTTTCTGTATTGGGAATCATGCTCGCCTGGGGCAAGAATTTTATGCCCCTTACCGAGTTTTTTATGCACAATATTCCGGGCTATAACAAATTCCGAACGGTAAGCATGACCCTCGTTATACCACAGATCGTCGTACCTGTGCTGGCAATCCTGTCACTGAATAAAATAATCATTGCAGGGATAGAAAAAGAGAAGTTGTTACATGGCCTGAAATGGTCGGTGGGCATCACAGGTGGTCTCGCCTTGCTGTTTCTTGTCATTCCTTCACTGGCCGGAAATTTCAGCTCTTCCAATGATCTCAGGACCATAAATTCTATTTCGGGCAACAATACCGAAGTGAGGCAGATGCTTATGAATACACTTATTCCTGCGTTGGAATCTGACCGTGAGGCCATGCTGAGGACAGATGCTTTCAGATCACTGGTCTTCATCCTGCTCTCCGCAGGGCTGATCTACCTCTATAGGATCAGGGAGCAAAAGATGAAAACCAACCTGGTGATCGCCCTCTTCGGACTGCTTTTCCTGGCAGACATGTGGCCCGTGAACAAAAGATTTCTCAACGATACCGCTTTTCAACCCAAATCCAGGGTTGTTCAACCCTACACGGCCACCGCGGCCAACCAGGCAATACTGCAGTCACAGGGTCTGAATGAACGGGTTCTCAACCTTACAACCAGCCCCTTCCAGGATGCGCAGACCTCCTACTTCCATCAATCTATCGGTGGATACCAGGGGGCCAAAATGAGAAGATACCAGGATCTGATCGATACGCGTCTGATGGATGAAATGTCCATGTTGATTGGTGCCCTTCAAACTCAGGATTTCGCTACCATCGACTCCACCTTCAGGGAGTTGAATGTGATAAATATGCTCAATACAAAATATGTGATCATAAACCCGGATGGAGCTCCATTGATCAATTCCAGTGCTATGGGGAACAGCTGGTTCGTGAATGAAGTTGTCGTTGCAGAAGATGCTAATGAGGAACTGGATAAACTTATAGACCTTGACATTCATACGACTGCCGTTACAGACAAAAAATACAGCAGTTATTTTGAGCAATCCACTTTTACGGGCAGCTTGTCCGATCAAATTGTATTAACAGATTACCTCCCCAATCAATTAACTTACAAGGCAGAGGTTGAAAATGAACGGCTTGCTGTCTTTTCTGAAATCTATTATCCAAAGGGTTGGAAGGCTTACATTGATAGCAATCCCGTTGAACATATCCGGGTCAACTACCTGTTGCGCGGATTGGTCATTCCTCCGGGAGAGCATACGGTTGTTTTTGAGTTCAAGCCTGAATCATATTACAAAGGGGAGAAAGTTTCATTGGCCGGTTCACTGGCACTGCTATTGTTACTGGCCGCAGCATTGTTCTATGAGGCCAGAAAAAAGCTAAAACGCTAATACCTCCTTATCCAGCGGTATCTCCTGGCATCATCGCCAAATTTATAGGAGATCGACAGCTCATGTGTTCCATAGTTAAAACGCTGTATGGAGGTAAACGACAGGTCGAAAGAATACCCGACAAATAATCCCCTGTTGCGCAAACCCAACAGGGTGATCAGGCTGCCGTCGGTTCTGAATGCAAGTCCGGCCCATAAATCTTCTTCATAAAAAACCTTGGCACCAATATCAAGCTGTGGGATCCATTGCTCTGTAGTTTTAAGCATGACATTGGGTTCGATGGCCAATTCCTCCCTAATATTAAATCTGTATCCACCCATCAGCCAGTAATGTCGAATAACCCTGATGTCAAGCACAGTTTTGCTGCTGTTGATCCTGGTTTGTACCAGGTTGTTCACGCTTGCGCCGATAAAATAATTGGTATTGGTCCAATACATTCCAAAATCAACATCAGGAATATACCCGACAAAGCGTATGCCGGCTTTGATCAGGGGATCTTCATCCCTTCCGAAGCTGAGGTTCTCATCTGCAATTCTGTACTGAAAAACCTTTCCTGCCAATCCGAAGGAGAGCTGGTGGTTATCCAGGATAATGTGATACGCGTAAGCAAATTGCAAACCGGTTCGGGCCATATTCGCATTGACATCATTGATCACATAGGCCCCCAATCCGACACGTCCCTTGGTACTTGGCAACAACATGTTTCTCTCCCTTACAGGGTGACCGATAATCCGGTATGATCGCGCCAGAACACGTGTCTGCCATGATGCCGAGAAGGTCTGGGGAGCATCCTTGATTCCGAGCCATTGCTGCCGGGCCGTGGTATTCACGGAGGTAAACCCATCGTAGCCTGCCATCGCCGGATTCAGAATGAAGCCGTTCATTACATACTGACTAAATATTGGCAATTGCTGACTTTTCGCGGGCAACCACAACAAAGTCAGCAGCAAAATGATGATATAATTGCTACCTCTTCTCAATCTTCTACTTTAATCCGCAATTATACGCAATTATTCAACATTTGTTTCACCTCGTATAATTGTTACATGCCCGGTAATCGGCGGATCACCATTTCCAAGATCCAGTACATAGTGGTATGAATCTATCGGAAGCTCCCTTCCCCTGAATGTCCCATCCCAGGGTTCATTTGCCACATTATCTGAATAATAGACCTGTGTGCCCCACCGGTTATATATCCTCAATACCGCATTGGGGTAAAGATACATGTTACTGACTCCATTCCCATCACCATCCAGTAACCATAAATCATTTACACCATCAATATTGGGGGTAAACGCATTGGGAGGATCGATACACAGCAACCGCAAGGCCTCTATCTCAATTGTATCTGTTAACCGGCAGCCGCTGCCATCGACCAGCTCGATGATAAACTCTCCTGGAAGCAGGTTATCGAAATACTGACTCGTGCCATCATTGATAAAATAGGGCATGGTCCCCCCCTCAATATAATTGATGGTCAAGGTTCCATCGGGCTTGTCCTTGCATTCTGCCGGTGTTGTTTCATATTCCATCTTCAGGGGATCAGGGGCGATGAGCTCGACCCATGTTGTGTCTGTACAGTTATTGGCATCATTAACCACAATAACATACTCCCCTTCCGGCAGGCTATCAAATTCCGGTAACGGAAGATTCTCAATCCCGTTCAGGGAGTAATTATAGATCGGAGAACCGGTAATCGGGGTACCTCCAACCACAGATATACTGATCCTGCCATTTTCATCACCAAAGCATAAGGGCTCATTGGCCGCATAGGTCACATCGATATCGGACGGCTCGATAACCAGTTTGGATGTATCGAACAGACATCCGGAAGCATCTTCGCCGTTCACCGAGTACAAGCCGGCAGGAAGTCCAGAGAGCAGATGTTGGTTATTGTCCTCCGATCCGGTATTCCATTCAAAAGTATAACTCTGATCATTTCCTCCCGAGACGATCAATTCAACAATGGCATCTGCTGATTCATAACAGCTTATATGCTGTCCGTTGTAATCGCTTTTAACAATGATCTCCGGCATGATCCTGCTTCTCTGTCCGAGGTAGATACTATCGTCCACTGTACAGTTATTTGCATCAGTTACCGCTACATAATAGGTCCCCTCCGGGGCTCCGTTCAGATCCCGGGTGGTAATCCCCCCTTCCCACAAATAGGTATACCCTCCAACACCGCCTTCAGGAGAAAGCTGTATGGTACTGGTATCTCCATAACATTCGATGAGCCTCGAAGGATCGGGATTCAGAACAAGTGTGTCGGGATGCTGCAGCTGCCATTCATAGCCGTTCTCACATCCGTTCGGATCGGTGATCGTAACCGTGTACTGACCGGCGCTCAGTCCGGCAATGACGGTGTCGGTCGGACCTCCTGATTCTGACCATTCGTAGTTATAGGGCCTGATTCCGCCTGAAGGCTCGAGGCTCACCCATCCGTCGCTGCCATTAAAACAGCTAATCTCATAACCGTTTCTGAGTGACCTGCCGGGTATTGCATAGAGCGAATCGGGCTGGGTGATAACAACAGAATCGGCGATAAAGCAGCCAATCTGATCGGTGATTGTAAATGCGTACTTCCCAGCCGGCACATTGGCAATCGACGGCAATGTATCCGCATCGATTTCGAAACCGGCCGGTCCCTCCAATGTTTCCCACTTAAATGCATATTCCCCTGCCTCGCTTGTCGTTCCGCCGCCCTGCACATTCACCAGGTCGACCGAGCCATCATATTCATCAAAACAGCTAATATTCAATCCCCCAATATAACTGCTGAGAACGGAGTCGTACCTGATCTCCGGATGTTCATGGAGTTCAAAAAGTCTATCGGCACTGCACCAGCTGCTGGTGTCTTCAACATGAAGGGTGTATACTCCCGGCCCCAGGTCCGATTGTATGGAATCGCCATCCACAATCCCTGTACCGGTCCAGCTATACTCATGCGGCTGGGAATTAAAATGACCTCCGGAATAGAGGGGTGTGATCTTTCCATTCTCTGCTCCGAAACACTGAATATGCCATCCACCGGAGTAGGTTTCATCCTTCCAGTTAAACTGGATTGGAGCGGGTTCGCGAACGGTGACACGTTTCAGGGAATCGGGTTCTGTGCAATCATTATCATCTTTAACGACATAATAATAGGTGCCGGCACCAACACCATGCAATTTATCTGTAAAACCGTCTATTTTCTCCAGGTCGCTGTCATACCAGGTATATTGATAGGAACTATTATTCTCCACTGTACCTTCCCGCCCCCGAATCACAAGTGAATCATCTTTCTCTCCTGTGCAGCTTACGTTATAGGTACCATATCCTCTCCGAAATGGGATGGATGAAAAGAGCGGATTGGGCGAATCCAGCCTGTACTCCCTGACAAATGTACAACCATTTATATCATTGAATGTTAACTTGTATTCACCGGTATACACATCCTCCATATCCTGTTCCGTAGATTGTATCTCTTCGGTACCGATATTATACCATTCATAGTTGTAGTCATACATCTCAGCTCCGCCCTGAACATCAATATATATGGCCCCATCGTTGGTGCCATTATAGCAGAGGGGTTGCTGGGGATCTTCAAAATAGATATCCAGGGTATCTGGTTCAATCAGTATCTTCAGGCTATCATGGAAACATCCGAGCGTATCGGTGATTGAATAGTAATAGGACCCGGCAGTGAGGTTTTCCAGGCTGTCCTCTTTTACATACTCCGTAAGCTGCAATAAACTTCCAGAAGCATCGGTCTCTCTCCATTCCATAGAATAGTGATAGCGATAATCTCCTCCTACCGCATCCAGGTTGATAACACCATTCGAATATCCGTTACATTTTATATTGAATCCTCCACGTACGGTATCTTTAGGAGCAATTTGTGATTTTAATACCGGAACCACCTCTATTTCAAAATCCTGTATGTTATCAGTTCTGTAGCATGCCGGAAGTTCCGTCAGTTTTTCTATATAGGGGATAAACCGGTAATTCAGGCCGCTGATCGTATCCTGGTAGTGAATCGGGTTCTCAGTAAAATCTTCAACCGGTCTGCCGGTTTCAATTAATGTGTTTCCGGAGAAAACGGAATTTTCATCAGTCACCTCCAGATCATACTTGATGGTACCCACGGTCTGCTGGTTGTTAACTACAGAGAATGCAACATCAGCTCCGTTGCAGTAGATTTGCTCATCGGTCACTGACCGTGGAACAGTGATCAGCAATACCGGGGTCGGGTTCACAAAGATGGTAATCGCCGTATCGTTAGGCACACCGTTCTCACAGTCATCACCGCCATCATCGGGCTCGATCACCGGATGGAAGTTAAACACCACCGTCTTCACATGAGGGGTATTATTAGTCAGCGACAATCCGAGCGGGCCTTCAGCAATCCTTCTGTCGTCCAGTGAGGCATCCGGACTGCTGATACCGGCTTCCATTTCAGTAACTGTAATATCATAGTACCAGTCGCCACGAAGCGTAACATTGGGCGTGGTCACTGTAACAGTTGTGGTGGCTTCATTACATGCAACGGTATCTGAAACATCGATAACAATATCGGGGGTGGGATTCACCCAAATAATAATCGTGGTATCATTCGGACCGCCATTCTCACAGGCAGCTTCACCATCGCCGGGCTCGATCACCGGGTGGAAATGGTACTCCACCTTCTGCACCACCGAAGTGTTGTTGGTAAGCTCCTCGGTGAAGGTCATATCGTTGAATCTACCACTGGTTCTGGCGCCGCTGACTCCCGCATCCGGCGTAACGGTGAGGTCATAGTACCAGTCACCCCCGATTCGTGTGTTCAGCGTTGAAACTGCAAAATCGGTACTTCCCTCGTTACAGATCACCGAATCGGGAACAACCAGGTCGATGTCGGGTGTCGGATTGACCCGGATGGTAACCGTGTCGGCCCAGCCTGGACAAAAACGCTTATAGGGACCAGACGGCACAATGCGGTAGATTACTGAGTCGATGTTGCTGCCCGGGTTGGTCAGTGGTTGCCTGATTACCGTATCGCCGACGAAGTAGTCGTCAAAAGCACCTGTTATGCTGGTCGTGTCATTCAACACCTCGAGAATATAGGTAGTTCCGGGCAGTTTCAGATCACTGGTTACTTCAATTTCTGTTGTTTCGTAGTTGCAGAGCAGTTCATCAGCAGGAGTGAGTTTGGCTGTCGGCAGAGGCTCCACAACCAGGGTTGCCGGATCGCTGATTTTGTCGTTACCATGCTTGTCAGTAACAATAACCCTGTATTGGTATTGATTCATAACCAGGTAGGCAACATTGACAAGCAGTTCTTTTTCATCCGTTCCCCGGTAATTATCAAAATCCGGATGATTCTCATCAAGTGTTTCCCAGGCAGTGCCGCCAACTTTAAAAACTTGCCACTGGTATTCTAATTTATTGAACCATCCGCGACCGGAGGCCCTTACCTTAAAATTACCATCGGTTCCCAGTTCACAAACGGTATAGTTCACCGGCTGCTCCTTAATATGTGGTCGGGCGCGGCCAAAGGCATAGCGGTTTCCATTGTCAGGAATGCCATCATCCAGGCTGTCTCGTTTTGCAACCGTTCCATCTGCATAAGCATGCGTACCATCCACTTCCCAAATCCCGGCCGTTGCGTCTTGTTTTAGCACCCGGGTGATCGGCTGCACATTATCGAAACCATCTCCATCCATATCGATGGTATAATCAGCAACCTCAAATCCTTCGTTTGCCTCCAGGCTCCAATAGCCTTCAGGGAAGAGTTCATGAATTTCCGAAGTATCTACAGCAAAGCTATCCACCAGGGGAAGGCCTGTATCCAACAGATTATTCGGCCTGAGAAAATCTGACAGTACACTGCCTGGTTTTGTGATGTCATTGGGTTTTAAATTCAGCGGATTGTAGTAATCTGATGAACCGAGGGGGAAGAGATACTTCTCCTCTTCTCCCACTCCCCTTTCAAACTTACCAATGATTCGGCCCGACAGATAGATAAGTGAATTGGCCGACCTATTCATCAGGTAAAGCCTGTTGGCAGCCCTGTTGGTATACTCAATCACTCCCTGGTCGAATGTCAGAGTATTTATCACCTCAATATTATGGTTCAGCACTATTTTACTTCCGACCCCGCTGTAGTCACCGCTGTTATTAATCCGCAGGTTGTAGAAATCGTCACCGGGAGGATTGATCACATTCTGCAAGGTGGACCCATACAATTGAACGGTACTACTATCCGGGGCGAAGAAACCCTGATTGATCCAGTCGCCCTTGATATTGTAGAAACCGTTCCCCCGGGTATCGGCATCGGCATAATTCCTATAGTCACCCAGAAGGTTGATCGTACCATTATTTTCGATCAGCCCTACACTATTGTTTTCAACATCTCCCCCA
The DNA here is from genome assembly GCA_040903745.1 of Bacteroidales bacterium. Classification (GTDB taxonomy): domain Bacteria; phylum Bacteroidota; class Bacteroidia; order Bacteroidales; genus M55B112. The sequence goes on from JBBDUV010000026.1 coordinate 47,147, forward strand.
TCAACAACCGCATTTACAACATTGATGTTTGCTCCTTCGTTGTTAAGAACCTGGGCATATGCAGATTGTGACAGGAACAAACATATAGCAATAGTCAGCAAAGCGATAATCTTCAGGGAAGATTTCGCCTTGCGGACCATTGATTCTATATGTTTATTAATGTCGGTCACTTTTTACTACATTTCCTGTTCTCTATTAATTATTCCTCCATTTAATTCTTAAAAAAAACGATTTCTGCATTTTCAATATTTATTTGACCATATCCCAGGCTATTGTCTTTACCTAAAAGAAAATCGTCAGCGATATTTCTGATCCGAACTTTAAAATCAGCTTCATTAAATGGCTTAAATAACCAATCCACATTATTCATATTTTGAACCGGGAAGGAAATAAGCCTTTGCTCAACATCAATTTCATTGATCATTGCTTTCTCCTTGGCGTGGTTAAATACTTCTTCCCAGTTGAAAGAATAATTAATTGCAATTGATACAATATCAAAAATGTCCTTTGGCTCATCTCTTCCAACAATTGCAGTCAACTTATTCGCCAGAATGTTTGTTACAGTATCAACATTCCCAAATGCTGCTTTTTTAATTTGATCTGGTCGATATTTTACATCGTTTACGAATTCAATTTTCAGGGGTAGATCATCTATTTCAAGAAAAAACCTGGCAAAGTCTTCAGTAATTAATGTTTGTGATATATCTGTTTGAAAGCGTGATTGCAAGTTGTTTTTAATGTCCAGGATTTTTTTCGAAAAATCCGGATCTGCATTAACAAAGAAATCAAGGTCCTCGCTGTACCTATGATTAAGGTAGAAGCGGCCCAGTGCTGTTCCCCCGGTAAGGTAAAATGAAGAATCATAAACTTTCCACCAATCGAGAAAGCTATTCTGCATCTTGTACAATTTCTTGTAATCTTTTTTGTACAAATTCATATTTCGATTTTAAAGACTTTAGCCTTAATCCGTTTATAACTTCAGTGGAAAGCAAGGTTGAGAGCTCTTCCGTACCAAATAACTTCACGATAGTAAACCAGGAATAACTTTCCAATAATTTCCTCACAATCATCTCTTTATTATAATGACCTGCCTTATTCTTTTTTCCTTGCAGAACAGCATCAATATCATCCGGACCAATTGAATAGTCCCACATAATCTGACGATATAACTTATATCTTTCTCTTGCTTCCATTTTATCGCTTTGTCCACCACAGCTTTAGCTTAGGTAGGTTATTACCCATTCTATTATTCCAATGTTTCACCATTCCATTATTCCAATGTTCTCCTTTTTACCTATTCCTTTTTACTGTTTACTTCCTTCTATATTCTTTATTTGCCATTCACTTTACCTCTTCGAGGGTTATTTCGAACACCAGTGCGGTATTTGGCGGGATCACATTGGGCAATCCGGCAGTACCGTACGCCAGTGCAGAAGGCACGAATATCCGCCATTTCGAACCTTCCGGCATGATCTGCACTGCCTCGCTCAGTCCGGGGATCAGGTTTGACACCACATTCTGGACCGGCTTCTCCTTTTCCGCTGAATTTTCAAAGAGCGTTCCATCGGGAAACACCCCAATCACGTTCATCACCACCGTATCGCTAGCAGTCGGTCTTGCTCCTGTCCCCGCTTTGATCACGATATAGTGCACCCCACTGGGCAGGGCCCCCACCCCCTCTTTCCCCCTAAGGTCGGCAAACAGCTGCGTCTCCATCTGCCGGCTCCGTTCACTCTGTATCGAGAGCTGGTATGACGCCACGGTGGAATTGATTGCAGAATCAGGAATCGCCAGTTCCTTTCCAGTCTGCACATCGGTCATTCCCATTTTAAACATCTCAAAATCCGAAATAGAGAACCCATTGTTCACCATCCATTTCCCCACGAACGCCCCCAGCGTATAATGGGCCGTATCAGAAGACGTTTCAAGGTTGGTTGTTTCCTGAGCAGAAAGAGTGATTGTCAGGATAATTGCTAAAAATGTTGTGATTTGTTTTTTCATAATGTTTATGATTCTATTGTTTAATATTTAATTACGGTAACTCTAAATGTGCCAGAGGCAGGATCTGCCGAATTAGCAGTATAATAATTATGTAACCTTACCGTTACTATATCAGCAGCACTTACCCATGCAGAATATACTGTTGAGGCAACAACCGAAGCATTAGGAACACCAAGGCTTACTGCATCTCCAACCGATGCTCCAGTAACCGTTATGTTATGATCACTCGAACCATGTGCTCCTACAATTGGAAAATCAAGATTATCGGTTTCGGTAAGCGTTTTTGCTAATGTATATCGGGTTGAAGCATCATCAGAAAGGGTTAAATTAGAACCATCATATTCAACCGCTCCAGCCTCTGTTGCAGTAAGTAGCGCTCCGCTGGTAAATTTCAATGGCGCAGTTTCAGCGGATGATGTGCCTGCTTTTAGATGTAAAACTGCAGAAGGAGAACTCTGCCCAATTCCTACATTACCTAATGCATCTACCACACTCAATGCTGTACCTGTTGAATTTCTCCATTCTTGCAGATTTGCAGTTTGGCTTGCAGCTGCTGTTGCAACCAAAACTGGAGCTGTTGTGATTGTACCTATTACATCCAGAGAAGCATTACTAGCATTTCCATCTGCAAAAGCTAGTGCTGTTAATTTACGTCTATTACCAACAATTTCAATTCCATGGTATGCCGTGAATTGCAGTTTATCGCCATATGCATTTTGAATTGCATTATACGTATCACCAAAAGTATATCTAGCAGCATTTCCATCATTCCATCCATTAATTCCAATTTCCCTTGGGGATGCTAAAGTTGTACCTGTTGCATTAAGATTCAAATCTCCATAAATATTCACTTCTCCGGATCCCGCATAAATGTCAACTTGAGTAGCATCTGTTGTGTTACCAATTGTCATGTAATTTTCAACTGCACCCGTCCCAATATTAATAGTTTTCGATTCCGTTCCTCCCGTTCCTAGGTTAAGCGTTTGTACACCTGTACCAGCTGCGATATCAATTAGTTGAGTTTCGTTTCCTCCGATAGTGACAGTGCCTGTAGATGTTCCAGTATTTATGTTTGTGGCAAAATTGGAATTAGCATTTAGGTTGATTTCTGCACCGGAAGCAGAAAATCCGGCAGTATGAGTCTTTAATGCTGTCACAGTTTGAGCCGTCCCTAATAACATATCGCCAGCTCCTGTAGTTGACCATTCCGGAGCTGTTCCTCCAGCATTCATTGTCAACACATAATTTGGAGTTCCGGCTGCTAAAAGAGTTGTTGCATTTGCACCTGACTGATAAGGTATAGAACCAGCTAAACCTCCGGCTATGTTTGTGGCCGTTGTCGATGTTGTAGCATTGCCACTGACATCGCCCGTTAAATCTCCTACAAAATCTGTCGAGGTTACTGAAGTTAACCCCGTTATCGTAGCCGGTAATGATACCGTTATATCACCTGTGGCTGAAGATACATCTACCTGATTTGCTGTCCCTGTCAATGAAGTAACCGCTCCTGCTGATGTTAAATACGTATTCGCATCAACCGATCCATCCGCCTTTAAAAACTCCGTGGCTAAACCTCCCGTCTTTACTATACTTGTCCCTTCAACAGCACCGCTCGAAGTCACGGCTCCTGCATCCCATACTCCTGTGGTGATCGTTCCTACACTCGTCAAACTACTATTAACAACCGCCGCATTCAAGGTCGTACCCGTCAATGTCCCCGCAGCAGCAGTTACTGTAATATCGGTTGTGCCATCAAAAGCTACCCCATTTATATTCCGCGCTGTCTCTAACGCCGTCGCTGTAGAAGCATTGCCCGTTAAAGCCCCTGTAAATCCCGTAGCTGTTAATACTCCTGTACTCGGTACAAAACTTAACGCTGTAGTCGTAATACTTGCTGCATTATTTCCCGCTGCAGTAGTCCATAAAGGATATACCGAGCCAGCTGTCGCCGCATCATCCGTAGAATTTACTGGAACCGTAATCGCCGCTGAACCATCAAAATCTACTCCATTAATTGCCCTGGCTGTCGTTAAGGTCGCAGCAGATCCTGTTACATCTCCTGATATAGGATTCGTTACTGTCAGATTCGCTAACGTTCCTACACTGGTTAAACTACTGTTTACAACCGTGCCATTTAACGTGGCTCCTGTCA
>JBBDUV010000027.1:0-9883 GCA_040903745.1 Bacteroidales bacterium
TGGATGGAGTTGGTAAATAAAGAGATATGAAAAAGAGAATTAATTCACAATAGTGCATGCAGATAATTTGCAGTGTATATCAGTCCATTTCTTCTGTATATATTTAATATTTCATATTGGTCTAAAGGGGGGTTATTTTTATTAAGAACAAGATCCTTGAATGCTTCAATACTTTTGCTATGATTAAGATCTATTAAATCTGCAAAGAAGTCATCTGCACATTTAACTGAAAGTCCAAACCTGGCCAGATATTCCTTTGGGAAATGCTTCAGATTGTTCGTTACGATCAGATTTGCGTTTGTTTTAATCGCTGCTGCCAATACATGGTTGTCTTTTTCATCCGGCAACTCCAAATTTTTAATCAAAGGTTCATAATTTTCAACCAGAGCATCTGGAAAGGCTTCCTGAACCATTTGAATTCGTCTTTGTGATTCTCTCTTGGGCACTCCTTTTTTATCCATGACATGTATCCATTCACTGAAAATATGTTTACTCCATTTTGGAGTATAAAGATCATGGTAAGCAAACCAGAGTAATAAATCTCTAATCCACAAGGGGTATATTACATTTGTATCTAAAACACATGTAAACCGGACACTATGAATCATATAAACCTGATTTTTCGTCTAATTCCATCAAGCGTTGTATATTCTTCTTCTGCCGCATTTTCATGGCTTTTTTATATTTTACAATATCCTCATATTTGATCCTTCTGTGTTTACCAACTTTTGTGTAGGGTATTTCTGCCTCCTCAAGAAGCTTGACTATATGAGGGCGGGAACAACCGATCATTTCAGCTGCCGCCTGCGTAGTGACTTCTGTGGCTATAGGAACAATAGAAATAGGGTTTCCCTGGCTAATCTCTTTTAAAATATCAGCAAGGAGCTTCAGGGCACTGAGTGGGATTCTGATCTTCTCTTCCGTTTCTTCAATCTCAATTTCAGGATTAGATGAACAGAGTTTATCAAGCGATGCAGTCAATCTTATATAAGACTCTTGCGCTGCTCTTTGCTCGTCCTTTGTCGGTTTATTAATTTCAATTATATCCATCTCATTTCTGATTTAATTTATACTACCACAAATATATTCGAAATAAACGAAATATACAAAACAAATGAAAAAGCGGTATCACAACCACTTTTAGTTCCCATCATACTCCCCATTCACCCGTTCACCCGTTCATTAATCCTGAAAATCTAATCCGCCTGCTCGCTGCAAAACTCCCCGCTGGTTTCTTTATGTCACCAGAAGATGAAATATCGAACATCTTCTGCCACCGTTATCTTTGTCAGAGACTAAAACGCTGCAGGGTCGAAATGAAGGTTGTAACAGCACAGGAGGCCAAAGCAATGGGAAGAAAGCATTGTGGATGGTGCTGACGATCTGCTTTTAATATTTTTGCTTACGTTTTACTTCCCTGTTACCTTCTTTTTGAACTTGTAAGAAATCCTTACAAGTTGCTTCTTCGTCCAATTCTCCTTCTTCAAATATGTTTTTAAGGTGAATGGTTATATTTTGCGTAGTTGTTTGAAACAATTCAGCCATTAACTTTTGGGTAAGCCATACTGTTTCGTCCTGAAAACGAACATCTAGTTTTGTTTCTCCGTTTTCGGTTTGATATATAATTATTTGGGATTTATTTTTTTTCATTTGGTTTCTTCTTAATTCAATAAATATAGGTCTATGCATACCCAATAACGTAATGGTATTTTATCCATCGTTTTGTCAGAGGATTACTAAAATTAGCAATAATTTCTTTATTTGTATAAGCTACAGAAACTCCACCTGCACCGCGCTTAACTGATAATCATACACAAAATCAGCAAACGCCTGGTCAACAGGCGCACTACTCAGCCCCATCAGATCAATAATAAAACGAAATTATCGTCGTGTTTTAACTGAAGTGCAGCCTGTCATTTCGAAAGAAATCAAGCCCCCCTCACCGGACCTGGCAAAGATCATCGAGCGCGACAGCAAAGACTCGACCTACAAGTTCGCATTGCTGCGGGGCTGGCCAGCGAGGTATTCATCCCGCAAAAATATGGCGACAACGGCGAACGTACCATTGCATTCAGAAGAGAGTTTACACAGGTGATCGCATTGTACAGGCGGGCTAGCAGCTACCACGAATTATACCACGATCTGAAAAGTTGAAGAAGAGTCAATAAATCCGGTTTTCGCTTATCACACCTCTAACACCGCCAGTGGGATCTTCCACATCCCCTTCATACCTTGGGATTACGTGAATATGAACATGAAATATGGCTTGCCCAGGTCAGTGAGAGAAAATGAGTTCATATCAGGATTGGTTGATATCATTGCAGCCGACTATGGTTTCTGTTTGTAATTAAAGCATTAATAATTCAAATAAATAGGCTTCTATGCCTCTCCAGATAGTCCCGATTATATGTGCTTAAGTTATTAATTTGCTCCCTACCCGTCACTCCTATTCTATTATAGGCCTGATCTTCAATATTTGCAGACAGAATGATTTTTCCATCATTTTCAAAACTGATTAAATGTTTATCAAATAAGGCATCATACGTTGGAGATAAATAAAAATCATAGTGAGTTTCACCTGTCGTTATTCTCTTATTCAACCCTTTCCAGCTTCAACTCAGGCAACGCCAGCAAAACCTCTTCACCTTTCTCCTCAGAATACCAATTCACAATAAAAACAACATGTGCTTCAACAGGCTTATAACCCTCATTGCTTCGTTTGTTTAGCTCCTCCCTCATATGCGCAGAAAATTTCAATACCAATTCTCCTTTTTTATTCACACAGCCTTCCTCATTTACCCCTAATTCATCTCCTGAGTTGAGAGGAAATATCCTCCGTTGAATAAATCCAAAATAGCCCAGCTGAATATCTTTATGTGTCAACTGGATTAATAATTCGGCAGGTTTTGGATAATTTTGATCTGTTGTAAGTCTGATGATATTTTCCGATTGAATATGGTCAAGGTAATCATCATTGTAATGTATCTCAAGCATAGATTTAGCGCGCGTCATGGCCACATATAATAACCTTCTTTTCGCATCGTCATCAGGAATGTAATGATTCAACATGAGATATACATTGTCGAATTCCCTTCCTTTGGCCTTATGCATGGTGGATACAATAATTGTGTCCCTGTCACCTTCAAAAAAATCTTCTAATCGTGACTCCTGAAGAAACATTTCCAGGTCTGAACGATACTTTGTTTTCGGATGCAGCTTTCTAAATGTCCCTATAGCCTTTATAATTATTTCAGATGAGATGGTACTTCCAAATTGATCCTTCAATTTCCGCTCAACAGTTTCAAGCTGCTCATTCGTGATGGTTCTGTGGCCATCTTCAGCACCGAGCTGCTTAAACAAAAATCTCGATTCTCTCATTTTCAACAGATCGAATCGGTCATTCGACTGGATCAGTTTTGCAGGAATGCCTCTTTGCTTTAACATCCCGGCAAGCTGGGTTGCGTCACTATTACTATATGTCAACACGCATGTTGTGCCTCTTAATTCGGCTTGCATAATTTCTTTTACCAAAAGGATTTCAAGGTTGTCTGAATGGTGCCTGAACATCCTGATGATTCCATTCTCTTTGTGCCTGGAAACAATCTCGGTTGATTTCATACGAACAGAAATCTGCCGTGCAAACACATTCGCAAATGCTACAAGATTGGGCTTGCTTCTGAAATTCTCTACCAGTTCGAATTGGCGTGCTCCTTCTCTCTTTGTCAACTCCCTGAAGTATCTGGAATCCGACCCCCTGAATTCATATATATTCTGATCATCATCACCCACTGCGATAACACGCATTTCGGGATTGTTCTCCATAAGTTGCCTGATCAGTGTATTTTCGTCCGGATGCATATCCTGGGCTTCATCGATCACAAGCACAGATTTTGCGATCCTGGATTGCTCCACACTTCCTTCCATTAATCGCTCCAGAGCCTCTTTTATTATTCCCTTGGATTTATCTATATCACCTACCCTGCCCAGCAAATCAAAACAGAAAGAGTGGAATGTCTTGATCTCAATATATTGTGCTGCCCCTCCAATCAGGTTTATTAGTCGTTGTTTGAATTCACTCACTGCAGCCCGGGAAAAAGTAAGCATCAGCAAGTGCTCATATTTAACATCTTCCATTCTTACAATTGAAGCGAGCTTATGCACCAGTAATTTTGTTTTGCCACTCCCCGGGCCAGCAGCGACAATCAGATATTGATCATCCTTATTGTTCACAATATCGAGCTGACCCGGAGTCAACTCTCCGAAAAGCTTTTTGAATTGGGCAATAGTAATGGTTTTACGAATGTCATCCTGGCGACTCCCTGGGAAATACTTTTTCAGGAAAGAATTGTAATTCAATGAAAAATAGTCATCCACAAACGTAAGTGCCGACCGATAATCCTTAAGCATCTTTTTCGCATACTCTCCCACGATATGGATCTGCTGCGTTTTGTGATCGTAATGTGTTTTCAATGCGAGGTAATCCTCCTTTTTGTATTGCTTCAGCTGGTTCCTTTCCTTTCGCTGAATATTTAAACGGTTATATACAACAAGGAAGCCCCCTTCAATTGTCAGCGCTTCAATTCGTACAAGAAACAAAAGGGCTTCTTCAATATCATAGATACTGACATCCTGCTTAAAAAGGCTTTTTTGATTATCAAACGCCTTTTTTAACTCATGAATTGAAAATTCAATGTAGATATGTTTGTTGCTCTCGGACTCAGTCCCGGGAAGCACAATCCTGTCAAATAAATAATTTATAATAAACCCGGTCAGTGTATGCCTGTTCCTGATCTTGTCAGCCAGTTTTTCCCTGTCTCCGCTATAATTTATCTTTAAATTGTCATTTGCACCATACCGTTTTTCCTTTTTGATCCAATTACTGGTTGCCCAGAAATTAAGAATTGTCCTGATACTGTTCGGCGATGAATCTATCCCTGAAGATTCAGCAAATTCATTTATTTTCTTGATATTGATCACCTGTTCCTGATCTGCAATCTGTCCATAAAGAACACTCTCCAGCCTGGCATATTTCTCCAACAAACCCAGTGATTTTTGCATGGTCTGTCCCGAAGCAATAGAAACTGTAAGATCCTTTGTATCTGCCAGGACTCCCTCTTCCACTAACAATTCTATTGCCTGGCTGACCTCTTTTTGCTTAATCCCCAGAAGATCTGAAATATAATCTACCCTGGATTCTGCCACTTCATCTGAGCCTTTATGCCTGCTGCGGGAACCAATAAGCATCTTGATGATCCTTATTCCCTGCTCTTTCTGCTTTTGATTCATTCGCGCTGATGCATTGATCTTCTCAATTGCCTCATCAGCGTTTTTTGCCAGAATACTCGTCGCAAAAATTCTTGGAGAATTATGAATTCGCTTCACATATCCTGCCTCTTCAAGTGCCGCAACTGCAGTCGTCACCCGGGTCTCTAATTCATCTACCTGTTCATTCCATCCTGCTTTCCTTGCAATTTCCAGGGCAGAATTACAGATGTTTCCTTTTACCTCAGGCAGCTTTTTAATTGCCTTCCATATTTCCTGAATCTCATGGATGTCTATCTTCGTTTGATTCAATAAGATGAAGTGCTTTCCCAGATCATCCTCATTAAAGAGCACAAAACAATCGGCTGTGATACTTTCGTCTCGCCCGGCTCTTCCGGCCTCCTGAACATAATTTTCAAGCGAATCGGAAATATCAAAATGAACTACCATCCCGACATTTTTTTTATCGACACCCATTCCAAAGGCTGATGTGGCAATAATAATGTCAGTTTCTCCCGACATGAAGGAATTCTGGTTGAAGGTTTTCTCCCTGGAGTCCATTTTGCCATGGTAAGGGAGTGCCTGATATCCATCTTCGGATAGTCTTTTCGCTATATCCACAGCCTTTCTTACCCTGGAAACATATACAATGGTCGGACAACCTTTTGCATCTATCAAGTCTCGCAATCGGAGATATTTTTCTTTCTCATTGGTACAATTGATAACCTGATATTGTAAATTTTTCCTGGCAGATGAGGAATGAAATAAAACCAACTCAAGGTCAAGTTTCTCTTTAAAATACTTACTGATATCATCAATTACCTGCGGCTTTGCAGTAGCGGTAAAACAGGATACCGGAATTGGCTCTGGAAGTCTTTTCTTTATTTGCAGATTCTTTAAGAAATCACCAATGTAAAGATAATCAACACGAAAATCGTGGCCCCATGATGAGAAACAATGTGCTTCATCAATAACAAAGCGTGCTATTTTTCTTCCCAAAAGAAGATTTTCAATGGTCTTTGAACGCAATGATTCAGGCGAAATATATAAAATAGAAGCAACACCATCTTTTACACGTTCAATTGATTTCGCCCTTTCAACAGGATCAAGGAGACCATTGATCGTTACTGCATCAGTAATGTCATTTTTCATGAGATTATCCACCTGGTCCTTCATAAGCGATTGAAGCGGGGAGATAATCAATGTTAAGGCATGCGAATTTTTACCTGCCATCAGCGCAGGAACCTGGTACGTCAGACTCTTTCCTCCGCCGGTTGGAAAAATTGCCAGAATGGACTTGTTATGAAGCGCTGCATCTACAGCTTCTTCCTGAAGTGGTTTACCGTCAAATGTTCTGTATGCAGGAAATCCGAAGAACTCCCTCAACCCCATTTTTGCATCAAAAGATTGATCGCAGTATGCACATCCTGTTAAACAAGGTTCCGATCGGAGTTGAAAAAGGATACGTTCAACATTTGGAAAGCGATGCAGCACCCAGGGCGGGGTAATCGATTCCTTGCTGTTACATGTAATCAAAGCCAGTGCATAAGCAAGGGAAACCGGATCCTCACTTATATACATTGAGAGCTTCTTATTTGAGCAAAACATATCCTTGAAATAACCACGAATGAGCTGTTCTGTAATTTCCTCAGTTTTATTGATTGTGGCAAAATCGAAAAAGGATTTAAAGTAGTCTGAATTGTTTAAGAGCCTGAAGTAAATCTGCTGCAGCTTTGGAGCAGCCTTGCGAAACTTTTCAAGCTCATCGTAAAACAGGTCTTTTGCTTTTACAGAATCAATGTAAGGATTATTAAGATTTTCCGGATCTAATTTATCGTCTTTAACCAGGTGATGATAGGGCCTCTCCGGAAACAACAGCGGGGAAATATACAGCGTATCAATAAAGCGATAGTTTTTTACAATATCCTCTCCCCACCACTTTGACAAATACTTTTTATCATGATCGATGATATTGTGTCCGCAGATATATTGTGCTTTAAAAATGAAAGCCTGCAGTTTTTCAATTGATCGATCATGAAATACTTCATTCGCATCATTTGTCCCTCCGATATCAAGGATTTTTCCTGTTTTAGGATCAACTTCTGTGTCTAAAAATATAATTTGGGGCATAAAGACAAAGTTGAATGAGTTGGCTATTTATTCGAAGATAGTAATATAATTAATTAAATCTATATCCTGGTTAGACAACTTTTAATGACCAGGCCCTAATCCCATTCAAAGGATTCTACAAAGAATACTTTACCGGATTTGCAGGAAAAGCAGGTAGGTGACTTGTTCCAGATAATCGCCATAACTTACCCCATCGTCATGTAAAATGTTGGAAAGGTTCCATATTTTTGAACTGATTGCTGTGTCCGTCATTTTAAATTCCGATTGAATTTCTAAAATCCATTGCTTTGTTGTAAAATTCTTTGTCCTCCCCACATGACAATTCTCTATGTCCATAGTGGCTCCTTTTCCCAATTTATATGAAAGCCCATCTCTTTGACATTAACAAGACTACACGTTCCTAATAAGGCTTTTAATTCTTTTACAAAGCTGCTACCAGGACTAATTATTTTTGTTATATAGATAAGGCAACAAAGCTGAGCGTAAAGTTTATTATCATATATTTCTGTATGCTCAATAAAAGTATGGCTAGTATTGTAGGGAATTTTAGGGACTATAGTGAACCGTCGATTCCACAAGCGACTATGGTGTGCACAAATATTCCGTAATCCGGCAAATGCATGCATCCAACTCTCGAGAATCAGTGGGTTTGGCAATCCTAACTCAAGGGCTACTTTTTTCTTCTCTTTACTCTTTTTTAAATTTCCGTAAAGCTTACTTAAAAGACCTAATGAGACTACTTCCAAACTCATCCAGGCTGGTGGATATGCTGGATTAGAGTAAGTGCTTTTATAGTGCTCAATAAAGGTTTCCGTTGAACGATCAACCTCTTCATACAAATTGTTTATATTTCTATTAAAATAGTAGGAATTACGATACATATTAGCATTTTCGTGCCAGTGGCTTCCATAAACCAAGGAAAACTCATAGATAATCTTCGTACGAAGCGCAATTTCAATCTTCTCTATTGCATTGAAAACAAGCAAACGCAACCTGCGATCGAAAACATATAGTCCTATGATGTCTTCAAAGAATATCTCCGAAATAAACGGATGATCTGGACTGTCGTTATCCTGAAACGGATAGGTGTATGCTCTTAATCTGTAGTAGCTGATGTTAGATAAATAATGAGCTGCTTTAGCTTCGTCCCTAAAAAGAAGTCCACGTTTTTTTAATTTGGAGATTTGCTCACTTATGGAGAGAGGGGGTTTTATATACTTCATAATGTTTAGCTCCATAAAAATCGAAAACTCACCCGGGTGCGCTGTTCAAATGGGAAGCGTGGTGAGTCTTATTAAAAGCAAATATACTGATAATTTTTCTTTTAAAAAAACAGTATCTGTTTTTTATCACTTATATTCAGGATACAGTGTCCCAATTATAATTCTCTACAAGATTGGCTCGCAAACTCCTGCTGCCCACTACTAAACACCCCCCTGGCTTATTTATGTCAAGAGAAGATGAAATATCGTACACCTCACCGATTTCTTTGTCCGCGACTAAAACGCTGTAAGGTCGAGATGAAGGTTGTGATAACGCAGGAGGCCAGAGCAATGGGAAGAAAGCAGTGTGGATGGTTTAGGTGATGTGCTTTTTAATATTTTCCATACCTTAGTGAAAACATTCACAGCATGGAAGACCCCAAATCAGCTGCCATCCGAACCCAAATTTTTGAATGGCTGCAACAAAAAACCATCGAATACGATGATGTTCTCCCCTATCACGAAATAAAAACCGGCTTTACTTATGGGGGAAATCCGGTACCACTTATGGGGCCACAGGGCATCTTTAAACCAAAGCTTATTCAATACTATCCAATCTCAATCACCACGAGCCCCAATAGCCCTTACTCAGACAAAATATCTGAAAACAGCACGATCAGCTACAAATACAGGGGAAATAATTCAAATTTCCATGAGAATGTCAGACTAAAGGAGGCGATGAAAAATAAAATTCCCCTGATCTATTTTCATGGCGTCATTAAGGCGAAGTATCTCGCTCAGTTTCCTGTATTCATTGCCGGTGCTGATGATCGAAATTTAACCTTTACTGTTGAAGCTGATGCAGGTTTAAACTCAGTATGGAACAAGATGAATGAGGATCGTGCAAACGATCCCGTATATGATGAGGTGAGGCGCAGATACATTACCTCAGAAGTAGTAATTCGTTTACACCAGCAAGCGTTCCGCGAAAAAGTGCTTCATGCATATCGCGATCATTGCGCCTTCTGCAGCCTGAAACACAGGGAACTGCTTGATGCTGCTCATATCCTGCCCGACAATGAAGGAGGACGTGCCAGCGTATCCAATGGACTCTCCCTCTGCAAGATTCACCATGCTGCCTTCGACAAAAACATTTTGGGTATCAATGAAGATTTCCGAATTGAAGTAAGACAAGATATTTTAGAAGAGGTGGATGGTCCGATGCTGAAATATGGATTGCAGGAGATGAACCACAAAGCGATTTTACTTCCCCGCTCCGCTGCAAACAG
>JBBDUV010000028.1:0-49614 GCA_040903745.1 Bacteroidales bacterium
CAATTTATTGGTTTCACCGAGCTCATCGCCAAGGCGATTTCGGTTCATGTCCTTTCCTGCCTGCCTGCCGGCAGGTGTCTCTTTGCACCGCTGAACCTTTAGCTCGGCGAAGCCAAATATCTATTCCCAATGATGAGGGGTTCATAGGATGAATTTTTTATCTTTGCTGCCTTGAACCAAGAGGGCTGAATAGGTATGGGGTTTTGCATGTATCTGAAATGCTATTGATCTCAAAAATTACTGCCTCTACAAAGTAACAGAAAGAAAACGCACATTATTCTGCTGTGCCTGCAAGCACCATTCAATTATACTTTATGGCTATTATTACAATTAACAAAACCGAACAGGAAGAGAAGCGGTATCTTGAAACGATCAAAACGCGGTTGCTCCAGGCGATCAATGATGCCGATGCAGCTGTCGGAGCCCAGTCGAAGGAGATACAGGAGAGCAAGGATTATCTCTGGGAAAACCGGGCCGGGATGGACCATGTAGAAAAGGTGGCGGTAAGGCAGTCTATTACCCAGATAGCCCTGACAGGGGAGAACGCTGTAGAGCGGAAGAGGCGCCTGGCCAAGCTGCTGGCGAATCCCTATTTCGGGCGGATCGATTTTGCGGAGGATAGTAATGATACGCCGGAGCCGCTCTATATCGGAACGTTTTCATTTTACGACCAGCGGGAGAAGGAGAACCTGATCTACGACTGGCGCGCACCGGTAGCTGGTATGTATTATGATTTTGAACTCGGGAAAGCTTTTTTTGAGTCACCCGCAGGAAAGGTTGAGGGCGAGATATCTCTGAAAAGACAATACCGGATCAGAAGCGGAACGATGGAGTTCATGCTCGAGAGTTCACTCAACATCCATGATGATATATTGCAAAAGGAGCTGAGCCAGACTTCGAGCGATAAGATGAAAAACATCGTTGCGACCATTCAGCGCGATCAGAATGCGATTATTCGTAACGAGGAATCAAGGGTATTGATCATCCAGGGGGTGGCAGGATCGGGAAAAACGTCCATCGCACTGCACCGGATTGCTTTTCTGTTGTATCGTTTTAAGGAGACAATCCGGTCCGAAGATATTCTGATCATCTCACCGAACAAGGTATTTGCAGATTATATCTCCAATGTATTGCCGGAACTGGGAGAAGAGAAGATCAGGGAGACAAGCATGGAGGAGCTTGCAGATGAGTTGTTGGGGGGTAAGATCAGGTTTCAGACATTTTTTGGACAGGTATCACACCTCCTGGAGCGCAGCGATGAAAATTTCCGGGAGCGGATCCGGTTCAAATCGGGATTTGGGTTTATATCGAAGCTGAACGAGTTCCTGGTGCATATTGAAAATGAGCTTTTCAAACCCGAACTGCTCATGGTAAAACGGTATCCGGTTCCTGCCGATTATCTCGGGGAAAAATACAAAACCTACCACCGGCTGCCTCTCTTTAAAAGGATTGACAGCATGGTGAATGATATCGTGAATGATCTGAATTTCTATAACCGGTATGAGGTAACAGCGGCAGAGAGAACCCAGGTGCGGAAGGATCTTGAGAAGATGTTTAAGACACTGAATATTAGAACACTGTATAAGGAATTTTATGCCTGGATCGGCAGGCCGGAATTGCTGAAGATGCAGAAGGGGTCAAGGTATGAGTACGCCGATGTGTTTCCATTGGTATACCTGAAAATCAGTCTGGAAGGGGTGCAGGGGTACCACGAGGTGAAGCACCTGGTTATTGACGAGATGCAGGACTACACACCGCTTCAATACAGCATATTGGCTAAATTGTTTCCTGCCAACAAGACCATCCTGGGTGATGCTAACCAATCGGTAAACCCGTATGGTTTTTCAGATACGGATGCCATTGGCAGGGTATTCCCAAATGCCGAAACCGTAAAAATGGTAAAGAGTTATCGATCCACATACGAAATTGTGGAACTGGCACAAAAGATCAGGGTCAATGAGGAAATGGAGGTTGTCGACAGGCATGGTCAGCCACCTGCTATTATCCGGTGCAGGAGTGATGAAGATGAGTTGAAGGAGATCGGCAGCCTCATCAGTCAATTTGTACAGTCGTCCTATAATTCATTGGGGATTATCTGCAAAACACAGGACCAGGCTGAGAAGTTGTATGAAGCGATCAGGGAACAGCACAGACAGATGTATGTACTAAATTCTCAAAGCGCATCTTACGTGAATGGTATCATTATTTCGACAGCGCATATGGCCAAGGGACTGGAGTTTGACCAGGTGATCGTACCGTTGGTTAACAGCAGGAACTACAGGTCCGAAACCGACCGGCAGATGTTGTATGTAGCCTGTACCCGGGCCATGCACCGGCTGGATCTGACCTATACAGGGAAGAGAACCTCTTTGTTGAAAGAATAGAATGGAAAATCAGTAATTTATGGATCACAAAAATATTTCCTATATTTCGAATTAGTATTATTTCATTGCTGAAATAAACCAAATATGGCAGAAACCAGTTCGAAGCATCTGACTGAATGGGTTGAGTCTTACACGGACGACCTGTATTCATGGGCACTTCATAAGGTTTCGGATGCTGAACTGGCACAGGACCTGGTGCAGGATACATTCCTGGCTGCGGCAGAGAAAATCGACGGGTTTAAAGGCGACAGTGCACCAAAAACGTGGTTGTATTCAATTCTCAACCACAAGATCATTGATCATTACAGGAAGAAGGTTCGTCAGCCGGTAAAGGTGGAGAACCAGATTTTTTCTACCTTTTTCGATGAAGGGGGCGACTGGATAGTGGAAAGAAGGCCCAAAAAATGGGATGAGGATGAGGAGGGCCATCTGCTGGATGATACTGAATTTCAGGAGGTACTGAAAAAATGTCTCGATGCTCTTCCCGAGAAATGGAACACCTGCGTGAAGCTGAAATACCTGCTCAGCAAAAATGGCGAAGAAATTTGTCAGGAATTGGATATCACCCCTACTAATTTCTGGCAGATCATTCACAGGGCGAAGCTGCAGTTAAGGAATTGTGTCGAAGAAAACTGGTTTAATAATTAAGAGGTTGGATGAAAAAGATCATGAATAAGTTATTCTTATCGTGTCTCAAGGCAACAGAGTTGGTTGAGAAGAAAATGCATTTCGGGTTGACCGCAAAAGAGCGGGTGCAGCTAAAGATGCACAAGTTGATGTGTGATGTCTGTTCAAGCTACGAAAAGCAGAGTGTCTTTCTTGAAAAGGGAATATCACTGCAGCAGCATGAAGAGTTATCATCAGAGGATCTGCAACATCTCAAGCTGGGCATACATGAGAAACTTTCAGAAATGAAATAGATGATTCAAGGCCCCACAATTCAATATTATTATAAGTTAGCTACCGAAAAAAACACTGTTCGAAGGGCCTTAAGGGTATCCATTCTTGTAGGCCTCATTCTAAACCTGATCAATCATCCGGAAATATTTCTCTCGTTTAACTTTTCTGACTTGCATGTGGGTCGCGTTATCCTGACCTTTCTGGTTCCTTTTCTGGTTTCAACCTATTCGTCGGTACTTTCAGGAAGTTCCCTAAAACCGGGCAAAGTCTCACAAATCGACGCGCTGCTTAAATGCAAAAGTTGTAAAGAGTCAAATTTCTCGGTAAACGTGGGTCAGACGCTTGAATCATGTCCCACCTGTAAAAACAAGACCCGGTGGAAGATAGCAAAACTTTTTTCTTTTGTGCCTTCCGGGAACGAGGTCCTAAAAAGTCTGGCCCTGTTCGCCCGGCATAATCCACAGCCCCTGTTCAGGTTGGACGAAGAGGGTATCATTATAGGAGTTAATCCGGCATCAGAGGAGATGTTTGGACTGCATCATATTTCGGGCAAAAAACTGGAGGAATTTGTGCCGGAATTAGAGGGAATCAATTTAAAAAGATTGATTGAGCATGAAGGAGTTGAGCATTTGATGGTACAGAAGGGCGATCAATACTATAAGTTTGTAATGAAGGGGGTGATCGCTATTCAAACGGTACATGTTTATGGCAGCGATATTACTGAGATTGTACTGGCAGAGCAAAAAATCAGGAGTCAGGCGAAAGAGATTAACAGCAGTATCCAGTATGCCTGGCGTATCCAGAAATCGTTGCTACCCGGTAGTGCCTTCATGTCAGCGATCTTCCCGTTAAATTTTGTATTTAACAGACCACGCAATGTGGTGAGCGGCGATTTTTACTGGGTGAACAGGATAGGTGACATTAAGATCCTGGCTGTAGCCGATTGTACCGGGCACGGTGTGCCGGGAGCATTCATGAGCATGCTTGGTATTACCCTATTGAATGAAATTGTACTGCGTGAAGAGATCACCTCTCCGGATCTTATTCTAAATGAACTTCGCAACAGGTTGGTCCAGTCACTGTCAATTCAACAGGATGAATCCTCCGGCCTGAGTGACGGAATGGATATAGCGGTCGTTTCAGTCGATATCGGGAGAAACGAGATGACCTTTGCAGGTGCATTTAATCCGATGTTTCTTTGTCGTGACGGGAACCTGCTCGTGCATGAAGCAGACAGAATGCCTGTGGGAAAATATTATGGAGAGATGGAACCATTTTCATTGAAAAAGGATATTGTTCAAACGGGCGACAGGATTTTTCTTTTTTCAGATGGGTACCAGGACCAGTTTGGCGGAGAAAACAACAAGAAATTTACCCGGCGAGGTTTGAAGGAGTTATTGGTCAGGACGGATCCTTATACTTTTGAGGAGATTCATAAAAGCATTATTGCTGAATTTGATGCCTGGAAAAATAACAACGACCAGGTAGATGATGTGCTGGTTGTCGGGGTTGAGTTCAGTTGATTTTTGCGAATGCAATTGTCAGGTTTCTTTTATTCTACGACTATCTGTTCAAACGAAAAGGATTGTTATGAGCAGATACTTTTTTATCATCGGATTGCAAATGGTTGTGGCACTGGCGTTGGGTCAGGATGCGAAGGTCCATCAGCTACATTCGTCAACATTGAACTCCATCCTCGAAAATGACCGGGTAACACTGATCGATGTGCGTACGCCGTCTGAGTTTTCCAATGGGCATATTGAAGATGCAGGACAGTTGAATTATTATTCGTTTGATTTTAAGAAAAAGCTGTTGTTGCTTCCCAGGGATAAACCGGTTTACCTCTATTGCAATACCGGTTACCGGAGTCAGAAAGCAGCCGAATTTCTTATAAAGAATGGATACGATCAGGTGTACAATCTGGAAAAGGGGATCATGGAGTGGGAATTGCTGGATCTGGCTGTTGTGGTTGAGCCGGATGCCCGTCCGGACACAAAACATAAAATGGAATCGGATGAGTATTTCGCATTAATTGAATCTGAAAGACCTGTTTTCATTGACTTCTATGCACCCTGGTGTGGTCCTTGCCGGCAGATGATGCCCATGATCGACAGCTTAAAAACTGCTTATGCCGGGAAAATTGATGTTGTGAAGATCAACGCCGATGCCAGCAAGCGGCTGGTGAAGGAGCTGGAGCTGGGTAGTGTGCCCTGGTTTAGGATGTTTCGGAATGGCGAACAGATTTTTGAACATTCGGGATTGCTGACAGAGGAAAGGGTTACGGGATTGTTTGAGAGTGTTTTGTAGGTAAAAACCGTGTCGTATGAACAAGCTTCATCTGTCAACTATATTAGTTTTCAAAAGTATTGTATTATTTGCCCAGGATCTTTCGCATTTGTCAGACAGTATAGCTGTTGAGGAGCCACAGAAATATCCACAATTTACATTGGGAGGAACACCCGTACTTGCCTATGACACAGATGTTGGTTTGCGCTACGGGGCGGTGATCAATTTGTTTGATTACAGCAACCGGGAAATTCTGCCGGATTACACACAGCATGTCAGGCTCAGACTGTATAACAGTACCAAGGGTACATCCAACTATTCGGTGCTATATGATACTGAGCGGTTGATTCCGCGATCCCTCGTTACATTTGAAGCCTCCTTTATTGAGGATATTGCGCTCGATTTTTATGGATTTAATGGTTCAGAGACAGTTTATTATCCGGAGTTTTCCGATGAGAACCAATCAGGGTACATCAACAAATATTTTTACACCCATCATCGGAAACTGTTCCGTATCCGGGCGGACCTTCAAAGGCAGATTATATCCAGGGAATTTCGGTTATTTTCCGGGGTCACTTATCACAAGTACCGGATGGGAGATATTGATTATGAGCGGTTCGATATACCGGAAGGTGCGCATGGAAACGCTGCAATCCATACGACCTTATACCGGAAATTTGTTGATTGGGGGGCAATACTTCCTGAGGAGAAGGATGGCGGGGATATTCTGACGCTTTCTTCAGGGATCATCTATGATACACGCCAGGGAAAGATCCATTGCAAGGGGGGTGTCTGGTTTGAAAGCTATTTTATTTTTTCGCCACCAGGTGTGAGCAGTTCTTACTTTATCAAACAGGTGACTACTTTTCGGCACTATGTTCCACTGTACAGCATCAATGGGCTGCTGGCCTACAGGCTGAGTAGTCAGCAAAAGATCGCCGGACGGATTCCTTACTACCAGCTGCCAGTTTTTTATGGCAGTCTGGAAAACCAGGATGGTCCGGGCGGAGCCTTTACGCTGAGGGGGGTTCACAGAAACCGTATCGCTGCCAACAGTTACCTGCTGGGCAATTTAGAGTTCAGGAAAAACCTTTTCTCTTTTACTCTTTTTAATATTGACTGGCAAACCGAGGGGATATTATTTACTGATATAGGAATGGTTACTGGTATGTATGAATTTCCTGACCAGGGTATTCCGGATGATTACAGAAGGGATCTGTTCAGGGATCAGAGAAAGAGGAGTGGTCCGCATGCGACGGCAGGTGCAGGGGTCTATTTGATCTACAACAAGGACAATATTATCTCGGTGAATTATGGTTTTTCGCTGGATCCTCAGCTGGGGACAAAAGGGCTGTATATCGGATCGGGATTTTTGTTTTAATGATTCCGGGTACTTTAATGATACTTCGACCTGGTATTTGTCTATCCATGCCCAAGTCCCGGCATATGACCTTCTGGACACAAGAACGATGGAGAGGAGTCTGCAACGCGGATGATCCCCGTTTGTTGACCTTACTTCGCAAGCTAGATTATTACACATCCACTGCACTTTATGGAAATGATCGAATTGTATGTGGAGCTTTTTTTTACAGAGGTTCAAATGGTAATTATTTGTTAAAATGTGAATGCATTGTCAGGTCGCAATTCTTCTGCTACTTATTATCTGTAACAAATATTGTAACCAAATAAAACAAAAAACCATGAAAACAAAAATGTCATTTATTTTCAGTCTTGCGATGATCCTGTTCCTTTCTGTTTCTGCAATGGCTCAGTCGGATTCCAAAGTAATCGCAGTAATTAACCATGCAGAATGGTGCTCCGTATGTCAGAATAACGGTGAGCGTGCACAGGCAACCTTTATGGAGAAAAACAAGGACGGAGCCATTCAATTTTTGGCCAATGACCTTACCGATGAAGCGTCGAAAAGAAAGTCGACTGCGGCATTGAAAGAAGTTGGTCTGGACAAGGTGATGGCGGAGAACAAAGGAACCGGCACGGCCTATTTCTTTGATGCTGAAACCAAGAAGCTGATCACCAAGATAAGTGTAGCAAAATCCGATGAGGAACTTGCAGATGCAGTGGCAACAGCAAAAAAAGCAGCAAAATAATATTTGCTGACAATATTATTACTGTCCCTTACCTTTTATGAGGGGATACGGTTTGGAATCAGGGGTTAGTACTTGTTAAAGGGGAGATTACCATTTTTGGGTCTTCCCTTTTTTATAAGCCTGTAATGTTTTTTGATATAAGAGAGTGAAACAATGAGAGATATAGCAATAACTAATACCAATTTGCCAAGGGTCGTTATCATTGGTGCCGGTTTTGCCGGAATGAACCTTGTAAAGGTGTTGCAAAAGAAACCGGTTCAGATTGTTTTGCTCGATCAGAACAATTATCACCAGTTCCAACCGCTGCTTTACCAGGTGGCGATCGGGGGATTGGAGCCTGATTCGGTCGTGTCGCCGATACGAAAAATGTTTAAATCATGCAGCAACATGATATTCAGAATGGCAACGGTTGAATCTGTGGATGCAGAAAACAAACGGGTGATCACCAACCTGGGATTTGTGCAGTACGATTTCCTGGTCATAGCCACCGGGAGCAGCACCAATTTTTACGGACTGAAAAATATTGAAAACAATAGTATCGGACTAAAAAGCATCAATGATGCCATCAATTTGCGAAGTTGGATATTGCAGAACCTGGAAAAATCCATTGATGGAATCAGCGAGGAGGACAAGCAACAACTCATCAAGTTCGTGGTGGTAGGGGGTGGTCCTGCCGGCGTTGAAATGGCGGGGGCACTGGCTGAATTCAAAAAATACCTGCTTGCCAATGATTATCCGGAAATTACCAGTGATTACATGAAAATTTATCTGGTTCAGTCGGGTGGTCGTGTGCTTCCGACCATGTCTGAGCGGTCTTCTTTTCATGCCATGAAAACACTGCAAAAGCTAGGTGTAGAGGTGGTATTAAATGCCAGGGTGAATGATTACGACGGACAGCATTTGCATTATTCCGGTCCCAATGGAACGGACCAGGTTTTATCAGGAGTGATCATCTGGACCGCAGGGGTAAAAGGGAATGCTGTGGAGGGTGTCAGTCAGGAGGCAATTGTGGCAGGGAACCGGATGGCTGTGAATGAATATAATCAGCTCAATGGCTACAAAGACATTTTTGCCATTGGGGATATTGCATTTATGCGGACCGAGGCATTTCCGGCAGGTCACCCGATGGTTGCCCAGGTGGCTATTCAGCAAGCAAGGAACCTTGGGAGTAATTTTTTGTCTATGGTTAGAAATGGTGAAACGGATAAAAAATTCAGGTACCGGGATAAAGGCTCTATGGCCATCATCGGGAAGAAAGATGCAGTGGCTGATATAAAAAGTGTTTTCTTTAATGGAAAATTCGGTTGGCTGATCTGGTCGGTGATACATCTAATATCGCTTACCGGGTTTAAAAATAAGTTGGCAGTTGCCATTAACTGGGCGGTTAAATATTTTACCTATGAAAAGGCCAACCAGTTGATTATAAGAAAATATTCGCCGGTGAAGGAGCACTATAAGAAAGTGGCTGAACAGGCGACACAATAGATAATTCTTAAAAAGAAGGTAACTGTTTAGAGTGCGTTCATAGAGTCGGAGTGGATAGACTATTTAGATGGTATTTAAAAAAGAAGATTATAATGGCTTATCAGAATATTGAAAATTATGGAATGATCGGTAACATGCGAACCTCTGCGTTGGTGGGGATGGATGGCTCCATCGACTGGATGTGTTTTCCGCATTTCGATTCGCCCAGTATATTCGGGAAGATCCTGGACGAGAACAAGGGAGGGTATTTCAAAATTGCTGCGGTTGATATTGATCTCACACACAAACAGTTCTACTGGCCGGACACAAATGTGTTGGTCACCCGTTTTATGGGTTATCATGGTGTTTGTGAAGTGGTGGATTATATGCCGGTAGGCAACACCAGGATCGGGGATCACCAAAATCGGCTGGTCCGGCTGGTCAAAATCATCCGTGGAAAAATGAAGATACGGGTGGAATGCAGTCCCGCATTCAATTATGCGCTCAGTGCACACGAAGTGTCCGTGGGCGCACACGGTGCTGCTTTTCATTCCGATGATCTGGCAATGGGGTTGGCCACTTCTGTTCCGATGAAGATTGAAGGGAATGGGGTCACTGCTGAATTTGAACTTACATGCGGGAAAGATGTCAATTTTGTGCTGCATGAACTGGCGGGTCAAAAGGGCTGTGAAACCTGTTTCTCAAATGAGGAAGCTCGTGAGGGTCTTGTGGATACTATCGAGTACTGGGATCGCTGGGTTGAAAAGTGCACCTACAAAGGTCGTTGGAGGGAAACAGTGATCCGCTCCGCGTTGACACTTAAATTATTGACCTTTGAGCCCACCGGGGCCATCATCGCAGCCCCAACCTGTAGTTTGCCCGAGCATATTGGCGGCGAGCGTAACTGGGATTATCGCTACACCTGGATCAGGGATGCAGCTTTTACGGTATATGGACTGATGCGAATCGGCTTTACCGAAGAAGCAGAAAGGTTCATGCAGTGGATTGATGAAAGATGCCATGAATTGCGACCGGATGGATCGATGCAGATCATGTACGGGATTGACGGAAGGCATGTTCTGGAAGAAAAAAACCTGGATCACCTGGAAGGGTATGCAAAATCATCGCCTGTCCGCATAGGGAATGGTGCATACAACCAGTTGCAGCTGGATATCTATGGAGAGCTGCTTGATTCGGTGTACCTGTATAATAAATACGGGAGCCCCATCTCCTATGATCTCTGGACGCAGTTACGCAGGTTGATCAATTGGTTGGCTGATAACTGGCAAAACAAGGATGAGGGCATCTGGGAAGTTCGAGGTGGTAAACAGCACTTTGTCTATTCAAAACTGATGTGCTGGGTGGCGTTGGATCGGGGTATTCGTTTGGCAGAAAAGCGGTCATTCCCATCGGATAAAGACCGTTGGTTGGAAGAGCGGGATAAGATCTACGAGGAGATCATGGAAAGGGGATGGAACAAGGAGTTACAGACTTTTGTGCAGCATTATGACGGCAAGACGCTGGATGCTGCCAACCTGATGATGCCGCTTACATTTTTTGTGTCCCCGACGGATAAGCGTATTTTGAAAACCATTGAGGCCACCATGAAGAGTCCGGAAGAGGGCGGGCTTGTATCCGACAGCCTGGTTTATCGTTACAACGTGGAAGAGACAGTAGACGGAATGCGGGGGGAAGAAGGCACCTTCAATATTTGCACTTTCTGGATGGTTGAGGCACTTACCCGGGCAGGTCATAACGATAAGAAAAAGCTGGAGCAGGCACGGCTCATGTTCGAACAGATGCTCACCTATGCCAATCACCTGGGATTGTATGCTGAAGAGACCGGTCCGCGGGGCGAGGCCCTTGGTAACTTCCCGCAGGCATTTACGCACCTCTCACTTATCAGTGCGGCATTTAACCTGGACCGGGCATTAAAATGAGTTTCGTGTTCAAGCTCTTTCGCAAGAAATTCGATCTTTGAAAAAACGTTTATCTCTTTGATACTTTTTAATTCTTAAAATCTCCAAAACTATGAAACAAAAAATTGTCTCCGGAATTATTTTTCTGATCCTCATTTTTTCAGGAACAGGCGTTAAAGCTCTTGATCCCATTAAAGACGGAATTAGTTCAGATTCGTTGGTTATTCTATGGACCAGTGACGATCCCTATCTGGCCGAAAGAATGGTATTGATGTATACCCATGCTGCCAAAACAGCCGGATGGTTTGAACACGTAACCCTGATCATTTGGGGGCCATCTGCAAAGCTAACGGGGGAAAACCTGAAGATCCAGGCAAAATTGAAAGCCATGCAGAAAGATGGCGTTGTGATTGAGGCGTGCGTGGTCTGTGCAGATGCTTACGGGGTAACCGAAGATTTAAAAGCGCTCGGGTTCGATGTGAAGGGCATGGGAAAGCCCCTGACCGAATATTTGAAAAGTGGTAAAAATGTGCTGACGTTTTAGGGGATCCGAGATACTTTGAAAATCATATCAACTGAGCATGATCACTTAGGGCTATTCTTGTAAGCAAGATGAGCAAGAGGACACATGCATTAAGTATATGCTTTATCAAAAAGCAAAACCAACTGTTAATCCCAACCGTAAATCGCGGTTGTATCCTTTGTTTAATTCAGTTTCTCCGTTGTTAGTGTTGCCCTCTTCCGTTAAATATACAGGGATGCCATAACCAGTAAATACCGATAGTACCCATCGGTTGATGTGATATTGATATCCTACATTCAGTCCAGCGAAAACAGCATGGTAACTATGTGAAAATTCAGTATTTTCAACCAGGATTTCCTGTCCCACACGATATTTTGAATACAATCCTGCAAATAATCCGTCAGCTACTTCAAGGTTTTTTGAAAAGTAACGGCGGTACTCCAATGCGATGGAATTGAGCGATTTATCCTCTTCCTTGAAAATCCCGTTGAAGTGGTGTTCGCCACCAAACCATACCGATTGCCTGTTAGAATAGTATTCATAAGAAATTACCAAATTGCCTACAGGGATTGCCAATAGGTTAATTGATGCATTGTTATTATATCTATCTTCTGATGCTTGCGCTTTTACAGGAAGGGAAAAGAAAAGCGCAAGAATAATAACCCATATTTTCTTTATCATAATGGTAAGTTTTAATGTTTCACAAGGAGTTGAATATATAATTCAACAATCCAAATCATATTTAGTTTGTTAGGGAAGTCGGAGTGGCTGTATCATATTTCCGGGATCAATGCCTGACCCGATTCATCGGGGTTCCGCCTGTCTTAGTATCAAAGTACGGCGGGCAGGGCATACGAATTCCCGATTCTCGGGATGAGCAAATTCCCGGATAGCCAGATTTTCACTGGGTGTTACCAGATCTGTGACCAATCTGACTGTTGGCGCATTTATTAGATGGTAGGCTTTGAAGATTCAAGTGAGATTTTTTTACAAATAATCGGGAAATTGATTGCATCCTATAATCAATTTCTTTTTTTTTGTTGCAAAAAATTCATGGCATCGAATTATGGAAAAACCTGGTGGGGTCAGCAATGGCTCAATTCACTGAATAATATCGACTATAGCAACCGTTTGCCTCGTGGAGCTTCGTATGCACGCAAAGGGGCGGTGAAGAAAATAAGCATCACTAGCAACCGGATAAAAGCAAAAGTGGCCGGTAGCCGTTCCACCCCGTATAATGTAGATATCATCATTCCTCCTTTTTTCGATCCCGAACTGGGCAATTTCCTTAAAGATATACAACAGCGGCCTGTTATTATATCAAAATTGTTGAACCGCGAACTTGATCCTTCTGTACTTGAACTGGCAGAAAAATCAGGATTAAAAGTATTTCCGCATCAGTGGAGCGATCTGAAAATGCAATGTTCGTGTCCCGATTGGGCTGTTCCATGCAAACACCTGGCCTCGGTTATTTACAAAGTAAGTGCTGAGATTGACAACAATCCTTTCCTGGTTTTTGAGTTGCATAGGGTTGATTTGCCCGGCGAGATGGCCAAAGCGGGAGTAGTCATCAACAACATGTCTCTAGAAGTTCCGCGTATAAATAACCTGCTGTTTGAAAAAGCGACAAAGAAAAAAGCCTATGATAAAGAAACGGCATATCAGAAGCTGAATTTTTCGGGTCTGGAGCTCCTGCATGAATCGTTAACAGCGCTGCTTTCGCCAATGCCCGCTTTTTATACGGCTTCATCAACCGATTTTCGTGAAAAATACCTGATAACTCTCAAGCGAGTTGTAAAGAATACCCAGCGTGCTGCTTCAGGAAAAGTGCCCTTACCCGAATATTTTAAAAGTGCTTATTCCGACAACACCAACATAGGCCACCGTTCCATTAATTCGGTAACACTCGATGAAGCATTGCAGGCCAGGGTAATTACCGATGAAAATGAATTTACGGTAAGTGAATTTCTGCAGCAGCTCTCGCATATACCAGGGGCACGCACCCTCGATTTTCAGCCTTCCACCGCTGCCCTGCACACTGCCCTCCATCTGGCGCTGCAACTTACTGCCAATGGAGCCATCATACCACAGATAGTACAATTACCCAATAAGGAGTATTCCATTCGCTGGCTTCCGGCCTTATTGAGTAAGAAGGTTGTGAAACTGTGTAACGAACTGGAAAAGATTCTCCCACCTGATGTATTTACCGGGATAAGCCGCAATGCAATAAAACCTGTAAATAAAGCCCGGGCTGTAAATCTGCTGTCGTTGTTGATTACTGAAATGGTTGATCTTGCCAGCTTTGAGCTGAACAATGATCCATTTCTGGAGCTGTTCTTTAAAAATGTCAGCCATGCTTTTTCAAGTCCGGGGGAGGAGTCCCTTGCCGGGGGTATCATGGCGTGGCTTCAAAAGTTCTACCTGTCGCAGGGCGACGCCAAACCTGCACTTGTAGTGGAAGAATCCGGAAACGGCCGGTTCAGGGTCAACATTGATGTACGCCTTCCGGAAGGAACATTAAAAAATACTGTTTCGCTAAAAAATGTGCTGACGCAAAAGGAATTCGAACACCGCAGGTATGAAATTTTACAAACGCTGGCGCTTTTGAGCAGTTTCATAGAAGGACTCGATGATTACATTAACTCCTTCGGGGAGAAAGAAATTATCATGGACAGTGCCGTTTTTGCCGATTTTCTGATGAAAATAGTACCGGCCATTCAACTGCTTGATATTCCGGTGTTGCTGCCAAAATCGTTGCAAAGTATTCTCAAACCAAAGCCAAGCGTCAAATTAAAAAGCAAAGGCAAAGCTTCGGGGTTTTTGCGTCTCGATAAGTTGCTTGATTTTGAATGGCAGGTGGCCGTGGGCGATACACTGATGGATGAAGCTGAGTTCAGGCAATTGTTACAACAGTCAGAAGGCCTTATACGGTTTAAAACGAACTACATTTATGTTGAAAAAGAGGAGATGGAAAAACTATACAAGCATTTCACATCATCGAAACAACTTACCTCTTTTCAGCTTATGAGGGCAGCGCTTTCGGGCGAATACCAGGGAGCTGCCATTGCCTTTGACAATGAAGTGGAACAACTGATTCAGGAACTTAGCGGGGTGAATGAAACGCCTTTGCCCGGGGGACTTATAGCAAAATTGAGGCCTTACCAGCATCGCGGTTTTTCCTGGATCTATCGCAATGCCCGGGTTGGGTTTGGTTCGGTACTTGCCGATGATATGGGGTTGGGAAAAACCCTCCAGGTAATTGCCACGATACTGAAATTTAAAGAAGAGGGTCACCTCGATAAAGAAAAAGCCCTGGTGGTGGCGCCTACCGGCCTGCTAACCAACTGGCTGGCCGAGATACAAAAATTTGCCCCCACACTTCAGGCTGAAATATATCATGGGCCAAACCGCAGCCTTGAAATTACAGATAATTGTGATGTGCTGATTACCTCTTACGGGATTATGCGAAGCGATGCCGATATACTGAAAAAGAGGAAATGGTATATGATGATTATCGACGAAGCCCAGAACATTAAAAATACCAATACTGCGCAAACCAAAGCCGCAAAATCCATTAAAGCGGAAAATTTTGTGGCGATGAGTGGCACCCCGGTCGAAAACAGGCTGAGTGAACTGTGGAGTATCATGGATTACAGCAACCGGGGTTTCCTGGGGAGCGCTAAAGAATTTGCCGGTACCTATGGCAATCCCATCGAACAACTGAATGACGCTGAAGTAGCCGGTAAACTTAAAAAAGTAACGGCCCCCTTCCTGATGCGCCGTCTGAAATCGGATAAAAGCATTATCAGTGATCTTCCCGACAAAGTGGAAATTGATAGTTTTGCTGCGCTTACCCGGGAGCAGGCAAGCCTGTACGAAAAAACACTTGAGAAAGCCATGATGGAAATCGAAGGCATACAAACCTCAGACCAGCAATCGCTGTTTGTGCGGCAGGGGCTTGTGCTCCAGATGATACTTGCGTTGAAACAGGTGTGCAACCACCCCGCGCAGTTCCTGAAAAATGGAGAAAATGATCCTGTTCTAAGCGGAAAAACAGCATTGCTATTTGATAAACTTGACAGCATTGTAGAAAGCAATGAGAAGGTATTGCTTTTCACCCAGTTTACTGAAATGGCCAGGCTTCTGGAAGCGTTTCTTGCAGAACGCTATGGCGACAAACCCCTCTATTATCATGGTGGATGCAGCCTGAACCAGCGAAAAGAGATGGTTGAGCGTTTCCAGACCAACCATGCCGACAAAATTTTTCTGCTGTCGCTTAAGGCTGCCGGAACAGGACTTAACCTTACTGCAGCCAGTCATGTAATCCATTACGACCTGTGGTGGAATCCTGCCGTGGAAGCGCAGGCAACCGACCGCGCTTTCCGGATAGGCCAGAAAAACAATGTGATGGTACACCGTTTTATTACCAGGAACACATTCGAAGAGCGCATCAACGAGATGATTCAAAAGAAAAAGGCCCTGGCCGAGATGACTGTTTCCACCGGGGAAAACTGGATTGGGAATCTGTCTAACAGGGAGCTGCGCGATATTTTTGTTTTGGAATAGCCGGATGACGGACTGAAGGACGATAGTGTGCCTCATACACCACACAGCTCATGGGCATGGACGGGGCGGGGTGTGCGCAGGGGAGTCAATTATTGAATGTTTTTTCCGGTCAGCATGCCTTCAACGGAGATATCTTCATCAAGTTCATCCCAGTGAATTCCAATGCCTTTGCCTATTAATCGATAATTATTCAGTTGTTCGCTGGAGGCTTTGCGTAGTTTTGGAAACCAAAGTATGGGAACGCCAATCTCCCGGCCATCTGTTAGAAGGACAAACAACATATCATCGTTGAACCAGACTTTGCTGGCAAGAGGGATAATATGTTCATTGGCTAAAGTGCTCATTCCATTTTTTCTTTATCAGTTCCCTGTTATCTTCGACATAATCTCCAATTTCTCTTAGTTGCCTGGCATTAAAACCAAAGTTAGCAGCCAGCTCGAGAGGCTCAATCCAAAATTTGGCATAACCGCCTGCCTTTTCAATATGAATATGTATCGGCTCCTGGTTTTCGTTACTAAAGAAGAAAAACCTGTAACCTTTTATTGTAAATACAGTTGGCATGCTTATGCAAATATATTAAATTTCTTCGAATGAAACATTTCTTTAATGGGTTGGCCGTAATGTCCAACATAGGCAGACGATAAGCTAATGAAGAGTTGCGGTAATGATACAAAATCTAGATTACAAATAGAAGACATTATGATTTACAAAATACAAGAGATTTAATTTACAGAATAAATGCTTACTGCTATACAAATAAAAAACACATGATTTTACCCAGGAGTTAGTGTCGCCGTTTTATTAAGTATTGGAGAGTCTATCATTTTAGATGATTTAATTACGTTGCACGTATAAATTCCCTATTTTTGTTATAAATATGTATTGATGAGTAGCGTTTTTGACATAGATGCGGCAAGAAAGTTTCAGCGAAATAAACTGAAAAGACAACAGGAGGCTCTGGATGAAAGATTTGAAAGAGCCACCCGTGATTTCGATGCTATTTGTCAAATGATTATCCGTGATTTTCAGCCCATTGCAATTTACCAGTGGGGTTCACTTCTTGATCGGAAAAAATTCTCCGATATTTCTGATATAGATATTGCGGTGGAGGGAATCACTGATGCCCAGGATTATTTTACACTTTTAAGAAGAGCAGATGAGATGACCAAATTTCCGGTTGACATCGTCCAGCTGGAAAAGATACATCCACTTCATAGTGAAATGATTATTAAAAAGGGAGTTAAAATTTACAGAAAATGAACCCCTCATCATTGGGAATAAATATTTCCGCAGCATGCTGTTAGTTGACGTGGGCTCGCCGAACCTCCTTTAAAAAATAATTATGAGGTGAGGCAACAGATCACTTGTCGTTAAAACGATATTTATAGTATTATATATTAAGCAGTTAAATAAAGAATTAATACGAATGAACAGTGAAATACCCATCTTAATAGCTCAGGCTAAGAACACTGTAAGCATATTAGAGCAAAACCGGCGCTTTTATGCGGAGTTTGTGAATGGCGACTTCGATAAATTGGGTAAAACGACGGCCTCTGCAATGGTTTTTTCACAGGTATTTATCGATTATTATACATGTATTGAGACCTTCCTTTTCAGAACTTCGCAAGTATTCGAGAACAGCCTGGAACAGGAAAAATGGCATAAGTCACTGTTGAATAAGATGAACCTGGAAATTCCTGGTATTCGTCCGGCAGTATTAAGCCAGAAATCTTATGAACTTTTGGATGAGCTTTTGAGATTCCGTCATTTCAGACGCTATTATTTCAATCTAAGTTATGACTGGGACAAAATCCAGTTGCTATTGAAAAAATACGATGAATTACATCCGCTGCTTCTATCTGATCTTCAGATTTTCATTGACTTTCTTCATTCACTCCTGAGTGAATAGATCAGGCAATAGTCGTTTATCGTTCATTGCCTAAATTTTTAGGAAGAAACCCCAATAACAGTTCTTATTTTGCAATCCGCCCATTAAAAACAAATGGTTCAGAACTGATAATTCTGCATTTATGGATATCCGGATGGAGAGGATTTAGAATCACATTGAATTCATCCGGGATAATTACTGAGGGAACTTTCAGTGCCAAATATTCCTTTTTTTGCAAAAATGAAGTTCCAAAGTCAACTGTTTCATTGCTAAACGGGAAATCGTCCCAGCCTGGAACAAGAATATTTTTCGGGACAGTCTGGATGTCTATTGAAATAGGGATATCAATTTTTATCAACCAAAGATCGTCAGGGAGATTTTCAAAACTTGCAACATGAACAATTTTTTCCCAGGCTGCGAGCGAGGCATGTTCCGATGTGTAAATAACATTGTTGCCTTTTTTGTGCCATCTTCCCGGACCAAACAGTCCGCCCATCCCGTCCAGGTTTGCATGCTCTTTTTTTGTAATCCGGTAAACCTCCATCAGGCAGAGAATCCGTATTCGATGGCATTCAGTTCATCCATCACCAGTTGAATTCCTGAAAAAGTATCCAGGTATGTAATTGGCTTTACACCTCCCAGTGCCTGGTTTTCGCTGTTCAGCCAGCGATAAAATTTATCACGGTTCCCGAATACTTTTATCCCCGAATTAAAAAGTCGGGCAATATACAAAGCCCGTTCCGAGGCTCCGGGTGCAATAAGCTGGTTTGGCTCTTTATCCTGGATGGACCGAACGGAAATCCGCAGAAAAAAACTCAACTGTTTTAAAGTTAAACCGGAATCGCGCGCAATAGATAAAAGCATCGATTTTTGGATGCCTTTTCTCGCGCCAGTTAGTATATCCCTATCTGAAATTTCCAGAGTATTCATGCTAAAGTGAATTTATTCGCTCAAATATACGAAATATTTCTGTTATCGTAAATGAAGTGAATCACATTTTTTTCAGTTTGTTGTAAGGAGTAACATTTTTTCCGACTGTTCATTCAAACAAAAAGAACAGAAAAAATGAAAAGGAAAAAAGTTATCAGGATCATTGCAATTCTAGCAGTTGCAGGTTTGGTCGTAGGAGGCGGTGTCGGGCTCTACATGTTCAACATGCCGCAACGCGATGTACAATCGGCAAAAACCGATTATTCAGTCAGCAGTTCACAGCTCGTTAAGGAGTATCTCAGTAACAAGGATGCTGCAGATCAGAAATACCTCGCTGCAGACGGGGATTCAAAGATCCTTGAGGTTACAGGTATTGTAAATAGTATTACAGAAGACTTTAACGGTAGGAAAGTGGTATTGCTAAAAGGAGAAGGTGATCCCGCAGGCGTCAGCGCCTCATTTACTGCAGAAACAGAAAGCGGTCTTGATGGAATTGGTGTCGGAGACAAGGTAACCCTCAAGGGTGTTATCAGATCCGGGGCTTCCTATGATGATGACCTGGGCTTTTACCTGAATGTAGTATTGGAGAAAAGCGCGGTGATTGGCCGGTAAACAAAAAAATTATCAATTACCAGGTGTAAGGTTTGCGATCATCGCCGACTATACCTGTAAACAAACAAAAATTTCAAACAATTAAAAAAGAGAACAATGAAAAAGTCAATTTTATTATCAGTAGCAGCGGCACTTTTTATTTCAGCCGCATCAATTGCCCAAAGCGGGACTAAATTGGTGAGCACAAAAACACAAATTAAATTTTTCTCCAGCACACCGGCTGAGGATATTGAGGCCTATAATACTGCCTCTGTGAGTACCATCGACAAAAGCTCAGGCGAGGTCGTTTTTTCTGTCCCAATGCAGGGGTTTGAATTTGACAAGCGATTGATGCAAAAGCACTATAACAGCGATAAATTTCTAGACACGAAAGCTTTTCCTGAGGCCAAGCTGAAAGCGAAGATCACCAATATTGATGAGGTTGATTTTTCTAAGGATGGCAGTTATAAGGCCACAGTGAAAGGGGATCTGACCATCAAGGGAGAGACCAATGCCATTACCGAAAGCGGAACCATTACTGTAAAAGGGAATGTAGTGAAAGTGGAAAGTAAATTCAACGTTACACTTGCTGACTATGGAATAGTTTTCAAGAAAGGCAAGCCCGCTTCCAACATTGCCAAGACGGTTGAAGTTACCGTTCAGGCAGAATACCAGTAAAAGCAGGTACAATTTTCCGCAGAATCCATGCGTTGCCCAACAGCGCAAGGTTTCGCGGATCAATAAGATAATCAAGGATATACAGGACAACAAACTAATTATAGACTGTCAATAGAGTCGGAGTGGACAGACACTAATTAAAGGATAAGCATCATGAAAATAATCACATCAATAATTTTCGCTGTTTGTATCGTTGCAACAGCGGTAGCAAAAGAACCCGACCGTACATCAGGGGAAAAAGCGCGATCAGGCATTGAATTCCATGAAGGCACGTGGGAAGAGGCCCTGAAGTTGGCAAAAGAGTCTGGAAAACCTCTGTTCCTCAATATTTCGGCAAGCTGGTGCGGTCCCTGTAAGGCACTGAAGAGAAACACTTTTCCATATGAAGAGGTAGGCACCTACTACAATGCACATTTTATAAATGTGCTGGTTGATGGAGAGAAGGGAGAAGGGATCGGCCTGGCAAAAAAATTCAGGATCAAAGGGTATCCTTCCATGATCTTTCTTGATAGCGATGGAGCGTTGATAGCGCAAACATCCGGGTACCGCGATCCAGAGGATTTTATTGAACTGGGACAAGTCGTATTAAACAGATAATTCAGTAAGATCATGAAGAAGGTGTTCGAAAAATCGCGGATTTTTCTGTTCGTGGTTGTTATGTTGCCTTTTGTAAGTAACAGTTTTGCTTACGAGGGTAACGATCCGGCTGATGAAAAGGGGCTTCTGTTCAGGATAGAAAGAAGCAGGGACCTGGATGAGGTATGGTATTCAGTGAATATGGACCGGGATGGCAGGGTGGACCAGGAAACACCGGTAAAGGTCTATTGGGTCAGAAAGAGTGATGACAACAGGATTGAACCGTTAACCGGGATACAGAGAAGGTTCTCCTATGGGATTCCGTCTTTCGAACAGCAGAATTCATACAACGATGAATGGGTTTTTAAGCTGGCTGCCTACAAGAACAGGTTCTTTACTTTAAAAAAGTCGGATCAGGCAGGATCATACAAGGCTTTTACGCAATCTGCAGGAAGAGAGGTGGAGATCCTGAATATGTTTATTGAATTTGACGGAGGTAGCTTCCTTGCCCCTTCGGTTGCGTATGTCGAACTCCATGGAATTGATCGTTCGACCGGAGAAAAGATAAGCGAAATCATAAACGGCACAAAATAATGGATCTGATTATATTAATTTTTATTGCAGTTTTTATTACCATAATCGGGGCATTACCGCTGGGATTGGTTAATCTGTCGGTGCTCGACACCTCTTATCGTGAGGGAACCGCACCTGCAATGAGCCTTTCTTATGGTGCCGCGGTTGTTGAAATAGCATTCGGACTGGCAGCTTTAACAGCCGGGGGGCTGATCGCTCAGTTTATCGGCAGCAACCGGGTATTTCATTATCTGGTGCCTGCTGTACCTGCAGTAGCGGGTGTTTTTTTTCTATTAAAAAAGGGCCATAAGCAGTCAGCTGACTCTGGTAGCAAACCCTGTTTTCTCAGGGGGATGGTGCTGAACCTTATCAGCATCCAGGTGTTGCTCTACTGGCTCTTTGCCACCACATACCTTCATGCAGTTTTGGAGATTGAATACACTTTTTTCTCTATTCTGCTTTTTGCTGTGGGTATATGGCTGGGTAAAATGGGGGTGCTGTGGTTGTATGCAGCGTTCAGCAAAAAAATACTTGACAGAATTGGTTTTGTCTCAAGGAACATCAATCGCATCATAGGGGTCGTGCTTCTGCTTGCCGCTGTAGTGCAATTCGTTAAAGGATGAAAGGATATTGGGAAAGGCTATCTGACCTATTAACATTATAAAAATACAGTGCCACTAAAAAGGGGGCTCACAAATTTGTAAATTATTAGGACATGTGAAAGCGAAGCGGTTACCTTCATTCTCAAACTTTTAAATAACATATATTCAAATAATTAAATATTTGCACCAATGAAAACAATCATTTTAACACTCACAATAATACTTAGTATGATGAATATAAACGCACAAGAGACCCGGAGTGCCGATGAGGCCAGTGGATTGCCTGTTGGAGCAAAGGCTCCTGATTTTAAGGCAATCGATGCAGATGGAAAACAATTTGAACTTGCCCAAGCATTGAAGAAGGGACCGGTTGTAATGATCTTTTACCGGGGACACTGGTGTCCGGTATGCAACAAGCACCTCAGGGTGATTCAGGACAGTCTGCAGTTGATCCAGGATCGGGGTGCTACGGTGATTGCCGTCTCGCCTCAGAATCCTGAGTATCTGAATAAGATGGAGGAAAAATCCGGTGCCAAATTCAGGTTGCTGTACGACGAGGGGTATGCGATTGCTGATGCCTATGATGTAACCTTTACCCCTGAGAAAATGGTATTGATTAAGTATAACACTTTCTTGAATGCCAAGCTGAAAGAATCACAATCGGATGATTCCCAGCGCCTGCCAATTCCGGCTACCTATATCATCGGTCAGGACGGCGTGATCGCCTGGCGGCAATTTGATCCTAATTACAAGAACAGGTCATCCGTACAACAGATCCTGGAAAATATTCCGGAATAGGATACCAGCCTGTTCCATTCGGACTAGACATAAAGATTTGGTTACCTCAAAAATTTTGCTGAAGGAATATTTTTATATACATTGAAAATCTAAAATTTTATGAAAGCTATTTGGAACAATAAGGTCATTGCAGAGAGCGATGACACGGTCCAGTTGGAAGGCAACAGCTATTTTCCGGCGGATGCAGTCAACAAAGCGTATCTGAAAAGCAGTCAGCACCAATCTGTCTGTCCATGGAAAGGAACAGCGTCCTATTATGACATTGTCGTAGACGGAGAGACCAATAAAGATGCGGCCTGGCATTACCCGGAGCCAAAAGATGCGGCAAAGGATATCAGGGGAAGGCTGGCTTTCTGGAAAGGTGTTGAAATTAAGGAATAATTATTTATGAAACAGTCCCAACAAGAGATCACGGGTTCGCAACTTCTTTCGATGCTTGACGAACCCGATGTGAAAATTATTGACATCAGGCCCGTGGAGGCTTATAACGGCTGGCGTTTGCAAGACGAAACGCGGGGAGGACACATCCGGAATGCAAAAAGTCTTCCATTTAAGTGGACCGCCTACATCGACTGGATCGAGGTGGTCCGTTTCAAGGAGATCAGGCCCGACCACCAAATCGTTGTGTACGGGTACGACAGGGAGCAGACGGAAAGTGTAGCCGACAGGTTCCGAAGATCCGGCTACGAAAAGGTCTCTGTGTATCATCGGTTGAGCGAAGAGTGGTCGGCAGATCCGCAGAAACCGATGGACAAACTGGAGCGCTACAAACACCTGGTTTCGGCCGGATGGGTCAATGATCTTATTCAGGGTAGCACCCCGGAACATTACAACAACGATCGTTTTATCATTGTGCATACACACTACAGGAACCGTGACGCCTACCTGAGCGGACACATTCCCGGGGCGATTGATATGGACACGATGGCCCTTGAAGCGCCGGAAACGTGGAACCGGCGATCACCCGGGGAGATAAAGAAAGTGCTCGAACAGCATGGTATCACTGCCGATACTACGGTGGTGCTGTATGGAAAATTTATGTTTCCCGATAATGCCGATGAATTTCCGGGAAGTGCGGCGGGCGATATAGGGGCGATCAGGAACGCCTTTATCATGCTCTATGCAGGGGTGAAGGATGTAAGAATTTTAAATGGAGGGTTTCAGTCGTGGAAGGATGCCGGCTATGATATCTCTTACACCGATGAGCCCAAACAGGCGGTGAAGGAGTTCGGTGCCGATATTCCAGTCCAGCCCGGACTGGCAGTGGATACGCCGCAAGCGAAAGAGATGATCGCTTCGCCGGATGCTGAAATTGTCTGCGTGAGGAGTTACAAGGAGTATATCGGGGAGGTGAGCGGATACAACTACATTGAGCCCAAAGGACGGATACCGGGGGCGGTATTTGCCGATTGTGGATCGGATGCTTACCATATGGAGAATTACCGGAACAATGATCACACTACGCGGGAATTTCATGAGATCGCTGAAATATGGAGCGCCAATGGCATCACGCCCGACAAGCACCTGGCGTTTTATTGCGGAACGGGCTGGCGTGGCAGTGAAGCGTGGTTCAACGCCTGGCTGATGGGTTGGCCGAAAGTATCGGTGTATGATGGTGGTTGGTTCGAATGGAGCAGTGATCCGGAGAACCCTTATGAAACCGGAGTTCCGGCAGCAGCTGAGCTACATAAATTGTGCTAGCAAGCTCGGTTTTGATCCAGCCATTTTACTTTATTGATAAACTAATGCTGTAATTCGCTGATGTGCCAGGTAGCTATAATTACCGATCAAGGTGGGCTCCTTCTGATTGCAGTACAATTTTGGCAGGCGGGTAGGACCAATAAAAAATGAAAATGAGCAGGAAGTTAGAATATCGGTCATGGTCTTGATCATTGGTGTTTTTATGTTTTTAACTATGCTGTAAATAGGTTAATAATGAAGGAGTTTTATAAGCAGAAAGATATTTTGAATGATAACTATTCAGTTGTGGCAGATCATTTTGCCATCAGTAATTTTCTACAGGCTGAAAGCGAATCGGAGGTAGTTGATACTATTTTTAGGGGCTTGTCTTCAGCACCGAAACATATCTCCAGCAGGTTTTTTTATGATGCAACCGGTTCCCGCCTGTTCGAGGAGATCACCACCTTGCCGGAATATTATCCGACCCGGACAGAAATGTCTATCCTGCAACGAGTAGCAGGTGATGTCTTATCGCATAACCACTATTCCGATATTGTGGAGCTGGGCAGTGGCGACTGCTCAAAAATAAGCGTATTGCTGGATGCCTGCGAAGAGAAACAGATGAATGAGTTAAGGTATTTCCCGGTGGATGTGAGTGAAGATGCCGTATTGAAATCTGCAAATGAACTGGTAGATAAATACCCCGGGCTGAAAGTACATGGAATCCTGGCTGACTTTATGAAACATCTTCAGATACTGCCCGGTGAAGGCAACAGATTGATCTGTTTTTTCGGAAGCACCCTGGGGAATCTTGAAAATGACCAGGCCATAGATTTTTTGCGTCATGTGAAGCGATCCATGAAAAAGGGTGATGCCTTGCTGCTTGGACTGGATATGGCAAAGGATATCAGGGTGTTGGAAAAGGCCTACAATGACCAGCAGGGGATCACCGCGAAATTTAACATGAACATCCTGCAGGTGGTTAACCAGGTCGCCGGCACCAATTTTGATCCTGTGAATTTTCAGCATATGGCGTTTTTTAATCCTGAACGATCCCGGATCGAAATGCATCTCAAGGCAATGAAGGAACAGGTGATTTCAAGTCCGCACTTCTCTGAAACGATTTTTATTAAAAAAGGAGAGACCATCCACACGGAAAATTCCCGCAAATTTACACATGATGATATCACTGAGCTGGCAAATGCGTCTGACTTATCGATC
Organism: Bacteroidales bacterium; assembly: GCA_040903745.1. Lineage (GTDB taxonomy): Bacteria > Bacteroidota > Bacteroidia > Bacteroidales > M55B112. Next base: position 25,688 of record JBBDUV010000028.1, read on the forward strand.
CAGGGGATCTACAACGATCAGAAGGACTATTTTTCACTGGTTCAGCTTATTTGTAATGGATAATATCCGGTGCTGATCCTTTTGTGCTGCAGATTCTTTACAATGGGATTTCGGACTGGACTTAAAATGAAAGATCTATGAGTCATACGTTAATTTCATTCGAATAAAATTATTCTATAGCTGTTCCCATTTTGCTACTGCTGAAGTTCGTATTATTGAAGAATCAGTAGACAGGAGTAGCGGAGTTGGCAAACGCAATTATGCCATCAGAATCCGTGAAAAAAATGGGCATGAATAATCAACAACAAAAAATATTGCCAGTTCATTCAAATGGATGATTTTCAAGATTAAATGATTATATTTATGCGTATGTTTTCAGAATGCACTAAATTAATCTGAGTAATATTCCTAAATGTATAAACATGATAGCAAAATTATTTACCCTGTTTTCACTTTGTTTCATTCTGAATTTTCCAGCACTCGCAAATATTGATGTTACACTATTCTTCAATGATCAATCATCGCGTGTTCAATTTGCGGTTTCTGAAATCCAGGAGGCAATAAAAGAAAACAATGGCCAGGCCAAGGAGCTTCCAATATCCGCCTTGAGTGATTTTATGGAAAATGAATTCATCATTGTTTTTTTAAATGCGGGTACCGAACAGGATGCTGAAGTAATTGCAGGAAACAAGATAAACAATGTCCCAAAATTGAAAACCGAGGGATTTATCCTGAAAAAAATCGCCAAAAAAATTCTGATCGTCAGCAAAGAAACAGCAGGTCTGATGTACGGGGGGTTGGAAGTTGCCGAATTAATAAAAACAGGGGGCATTGAATCCGTGGAAGATCAGCTGCAAAATCCTTACATGAAGGTCCGGGGGACCAAGTTCAACATTCCACTGGATGTAAGGACCCCAACTTACACTGAACCTTGTGATGCTGCACAAAAAAACATGGAAGAGATGTGGAATTTTGATTTCTGGAAGGACTACATTGATAACCTGGCCCGATATCGTTATAACACCATCTCATTGTGGAACATGCATCCGTTCCCTTCCATGGTAAAGGTTCCTGAATATCCCGACGTTGCCTTGGATGATGTGCGCAAAAGTACTGTAGATTGGGAAGAAAATTATGAGCTGAACGGATGGGGTTTTGATGCACCTGAAATCGTGAATAATTACGCGGTTATAAAGAAAATGACCATCGATGAGAAAATTGAGTTTTGGCGTAATGTGATGGCATACGGGAAAGCAAGAAACGTACAGTTTTTCATTCTGACATGGAATATATTTGATTATGGCGTTGGTGGTAAATATGGAATCGACGACAAACTGGAAAATCCTGTTACCACGGATTACTTCAGGCAAAGTATCAAGCAGATGGTACTCACCTACCCTGATCTTGCGGGTATTGGCTTAACCACCGGTGAAAATATGTACAATTACACCAATGAGCAAAAAGAAGAATGGGCATTTGCCACTTACGGTCAGGGTATTATTGATGCATTAAAAGAGCAACCCGATCGAAATATCAACCTGATTCATCGGCAGCATCAAACCAACGCAGGTGAGGTGAAAAATATCTTCAGGGAAGTGATGAATAACGAGAACATCAACTTCATCTTCAGTTTTAAATATGCAAAAGCACACGTCTACAGCTCAATTGATCAGGTATATCACCACGATTTTGTCGAAGATATTGAAAGTGAAAACATTAAAACCTTATGGACACTCCGTAATGATGACATCTTCTACTTTCGGTGGGGAGCTCCAAACTTTGTAAGGGATTTTATCAAAAACCTGCCATATGATGTTTCCGAGGGTTGGTATTATGGATCAGATCAGTACGTTTGGGGAAGAGAATTTCTTGACAAGCATGCTGGTGATGAATCCCGTAAATTGGAAATTGTAAAACACTGGTATCAGTGGATGATTTGGGGCAGGCTCGGTTACAACCCTGATATGAGCAATGATCGGTTTGTTGACTATATTCAATATCGCTTCCCCGAAACAAATGCCGAAGATTTGTTTGACGCATGGCAGAATGCCTCAATGATTTATCCATGGGTAACCGGCTTTCATTGGGGTGCCCTCGATTTCCAGTGGTACATAGAGTCCGGGCAGGGACGACCTTTTGTATCGCAAACGCCATCGGGGTATCACGATGTGAATCACTTTATCAGGCTAAAACCGCACAGTGGCACCGATAATATTTCGATCCCCAATTACACAAAGGCCTTCCTAAATGGAGAAGAAATGGAAGGAGACTCACCTATAGATGTTGCTGAGAAGATTCTTGAAAGTACTGAAAAAGCGTTGAATTGGGTTGCTAAACAAGATATGGTAATGTCTCCTGAATTGCGAAAAACCGTGGATGATATTGCAACCATCTCACTTCTTGGAAAATATTATGCACATAAAATCCTGGCATCTACATACCTGTCACTTTTCAGGGAAAATTTTGAGAAAGAATGGTACGATAAAACAATAGATGAACTAAATATGTCTGCAGGTTACTGGCGACATTTCACCGCCATGGCTTTGTTCAACCATAAAAACCCATTGTGGACCAATCGGGTCGGCTATGTCGACTGGAAGAAGAACTTTGCCCATGCGCTTTACGAAATTACAGTACAGGGGGGTGGCATTACACTGCCTTCTATGGAAATTACTGCCGGAGGTACCATCCTCGAAGCAGAAGCGGCTGAATTTAATTCTGATCAAATTGGAAGCGACATTAAAGGCTTCACTGGAAGCGGCTATATTCCAACCAAAAGCAATCATTCAAATTATTCCATGAATTGGACCTACAATGCTGCAGAAGCTGGAAAATACCTGCTTGAATTCAGGTACACACTGACCCGCGAAAGGACACTCCCCGGTTTCCTGAAGATAAACGGAAAGCAAAACAACGATCTTACTTTTTGGGATACAGGAAATCCGGGCGCATGGGTGTGGGAACGCGTTGTGGTTAACCTCAAGAAGGGTGAAAACATCATTGAAATTTCACCCGAAGCCTATGTAAAACTCGATCATTTGAACATCATTCAGTATTAGAAATACTATAGCGAGACAATTGCTATTTTTGTTTAATGGCCTGGTAAAGGATACCGAAGACACCATTGTATCCTCTGTAAAACGGGACCTGTTGGAGATGCAGTTACCCGAAGGTCAGATGACTCTGTTACGAATAATAAACTAAATATTATGAAAACCAATTATGTATTTTATTCTGTAAGTTTCATCTCAGGCAATGAATTACCTGTTTGCATCGCCGCAGTATCTATCACTTTCCGGTAGCTCCAGTTAGAATCTGTATTAAAATGCAGCATCTGGTAATAATTGGGATCCAACAAATTATCTGCAATCTATTCAATGTTACGCCGGTGAGTTATCAGTATCCCTTGGGTATAAAGCTGTGCTTTGTCAAAGAATGCCTTGGTCTTGTTACGTCATATCTCCATATAATCAATGAGATAGCTTACTAACCTGTTATGGGCTGCGGTCAGTGTTTTTCCATATTCTTTTGTATCTTTAACTTGTGTTGAACATACTTTAAAGGTACGAAAATCATGTTTTTTCATGCCCCTGAAAACATTACGTTTTCAGGGGCTGTATCAACAATTTGTTAATCTGTCAAAGTAGAATTAAAATGAAGAAAACAAAACTCTGCAATTTTTCCGAACTGAAAGAGAAGGTCCCTGCCCATTTTATAGTAAGCGATCTGGACCTGGTGGCAATCCGGTATGCGGACAAAGTCTCCGTACTTTATGGCCGCTGCCTGCACCGTGGCGCACTGATGGCCGACGGCCACATTGAAGGCGACAATATTATTTGCGGAGTGCATGGCTGGGACTACCGGTTCGATACGGGAGTCAGCGAATATAACAATGAGGAGGTACTGCATAAATTCAACACACTGATTGAAGACGACACTGTTTTTGTTGACCAGCAGGAGATTGATGACTATATTAAAGCGTACCCCCAGATTTTTCAACGGGATGAGTACCTGGGCGAATATGCCGATACCCATCCGGAAGAGACAGAACCATATACGGGCTATATTCAGGAGCTTTCAAAAAACGGTTTGAAGAATTACGGGCATCATGGTCCCTCTGCCGCGATGGGTGTTGACCGGAATACACTGCCAAAATGGGAAGATATCCAGTTTTTACCTGCCCAGCTTGCCACCAAACCACTGCTCGATGAAGTTGCGGTTGCCACAAATGTGGTTATTGGTCCGGCTGCGAAGAAGCCGCTTGAGATAGATATCCCGGTATTTGTTTCCGATATGAGTTTCGGGGCACTCTCCCGGGAGGCCAAGATCGCCTTGTCGAAAGGTGCTGAAATGGCCGGTACAGGAATATGCAGCGGTGAAGGCGGCATGCTCCCCGAGGAACAAGAGAACAACTCCAGGTATTTTTATGAATATGCTTCAGGTAAATTTGGCTTTTCCTGGGAGAAGGTAAAAAAGGCGCAGGCGTTTCACTTTAAAGGTGGTCAGGGAGCAAAGACCGGTACCGGCGGACATCTGCCGGGTGATAAGGTATCCGGCGAAATCGCCACTGTCCGTGGACTGAAAGAGGGTGAACCCGCGATCTCACCAGCTACTTTTTCTGATATGTCAACACCTGCAGATTTTAAAAAGGTGGCCGATGAGGTGAGACGGGTCACAGGAGGAATTCCCGTGGGCTTTAAACTTGCTGCCAGTCATATTGAAGCCGACATCGATTTTGCCGTTGAGGCCAGTGCCGATTACATCATTCTCGACGGTCGCGGCGGAGGAACCGGCGCAGCCCCGACCATTCTGCGCGACAATATCAACGTACCGACCATCCCGGCCCTGGCTCGTGCAAGAAGACACCTCGACAAGATCGGGGCAGATCATGTAACCCTTATTGTTACCGGAGGACTCAGAATCGCCGATGATTTTGCCAAGGCACTGATGATGGGCGCCGATGCAGTGGCGGTGTCTAATTCAGCGATACAGGCCATTGGCTGCCTCGGCATGCGTGCCTGTCATACCAACAACTGTCCGGTAGGTGTGGCCACGCAAAAGGAGAGCCTGCGAAGCCGCATTGCCATTGAAACCTCAGCAAAGCAGCTCTATAATTTCTTCACTGCCACAAACGAGCTGATCAAGGTGGTGGCCCGGGCCTGCGGACACGCCTCTGTAAGGGATTTCAATTTTAACGACCTATCCACCATGAATCATGAAATACATCAATTAACAGGAATTCATTATGCAGGAATACATTAAAGCAGACCAACAGCTGCACTGGCTGAGCCAGCTCCTCGCCAAAACCAACCGGGCATTTGTGCCTTCAAAAGAGGACGATAGCCATACCAACCTCAGTTTTGACAGTATCGGGGGAAGGCTTTTCGGCCGCTGGATCGATGGTCAGGAAGGGCCGGTAATTCTAACGCTGAACCTCCAAAAACGGGCATTTGAGTGGCTCGATGAAAATCAAAACAGCCTGGATGAAGTGACTGTACCGGAAAACAGCATGAAGCAGTTGGAAGAGGATGTGAGCAGGTTTCCCGAATCATTGAAGATGAAAACAGACACACTCTTCTCACCGCTCCATTTTGAAATTCCCGATTACGATATTGAATCAATCGGGAAGGATGACCTGTCGGACGAGGGACTTCAGCAATGGACTCTTTTTCGTGGGCTGGCCAACGAGGCCTGCTCTGATATGCTGGGATACCTGCAGAAAGAGAGCGAGATCCGTATCTGGCCGCACCATTTCGACACCGGCATTTATGCGATGGCTACAAAGCAGTTGGGACTGGGTTTCGGACTGGCCATGAAAGATGCCATGGTCGGAGCACCCTATTTCTATCTGTCGGGATACAACCAGGAGACTCCAATTACATATAAAAAGCTTCACCCTCTAACGCATGGAAAATGGGAAACCGGTGAGCAATGGAACGGGGCCGTGCTTCCCCTGGGTGCGCTTGAAGGGTTTTCTAAAGAGGAAGCCGGAAGTATGATACAGACATTTCTCAGGGAGGGAATTAATTGGTTCATAAAGGCTTAAGTAGTGTCTGCCCATAAAGTCCGATAGCTGCATTGCTGCAAATATTTTGGTTCAACTACTTGTCAGCATTAACTTGCACTGAGAAAAAAATATGAATAAGAAAAAATTATGGCAAAGAAGATCATCTGGCACAAGGTATTAAACAGCAAATCGGAACTGGCAGCCGGTCGTGTGATGACGGTTACCGTCAACCACAGGCAATTTGCCCTTACACATTTTGAAGGGAAAATCTGTGCGCTCGATAACCACTGTCCGCACCAGGGCGGTCCACTCGGAGAGGGCACGATTGAAAATGGAATTCTCAGGTGTCCCTGGCACGGATGGGATTATCACCCTTGCAGCGGTAAGGTTCCGGACTTTGACGATGGTGTTGAACCCTTTCCGGTGGAAGAGCGTTCAGACGGCATTTATCTAGGCATACCGGAAGAGAAACCACACGAGACCACCCTCTCCGATATCATGGCCGAGACCATGGTCAACTGGGGCATCGACACTGTATTTGGAATGGTGGGTCACTCGAACCTGGGGTTTGCCGATGCATTGAGAAGATTGGAAGAGAAGGGGAAGCTCAAGTATATCGCAATTCGCCATGAAGGTGCCGGCGCCTTTGCTGCCAGTGCCTACGGTAAGTTAACCGGCCGGCCGGCAGTATGTTTCTCTATCGCCGGACCCGGTGCAACCAATATGTTCACCGGACTTTGGGATGCGAAGGTCGACCGGGCGCCTATTCTCGCACTCACCGGTCAGGTCGCCACCCAGGTCGTTGGAACAGGCAATTTTCAGGAGGTGGATCTGGTACGGGCCTTTCAAACCGTGGCCGAATTTAACCACCGCGTGCAAAGTGACAGTCGACACACCGAACTAATGTCGCTGGCCATCAAACATGCCTTGCTGAACAGGGATGTGTCGCACCTGACTTTCCCCGACGAGATCCAGGAGATTCCGGCGGGGGATGAAGCCGCACAGACGCCCGACGGGAGGATGGGCCAATTGCAGATTGCACCTTCGCAGGAGTCGTTAGAAAAGGCCCTGGCGTTGATCAGAAAATCGAAACGCCCGGTGATCATTACCGGTCATGGAGCGCGCTTTCATATGGAGGCGATCACAGCCTTTGCTGAACGCCTGAATGCACCGGTATTAACCACTTTCAAGGGCAAGGGGTTGATCCCGGATGCACATCCGCTGGCAGCGGGAGTCCTCGGGCGCAGCGGCACCCCGGTAGCATCCTGGTTCATGAATGAGAGCGACCTGTTGATCGTGTTGGGCGCATCTTTCAGTAACCACACCGGTATTACCCCCAAAAAGCCTACGATACAGGTGGATATCGATCCCCTGGCATTGAGCAAGTTTCATAAAATTGATGCGCCGGTATGGGGAGAGCTGTCAGTTACTGTTGCACAGTTGACAGAAAAGTTGGAAGGGGCAGTTCAAACAAAGGATCAGAGTGATGAACTGGCTGATCGATGGAAAATATGGAGGGATGAAAAGGAGAAACGACTCGGCGAAGACCGCGGCAACGGGGTGAGCTCTGTGGCCGTTTTCGACACGCTCTCCGCCCTGGCTCCCGACAATGCTGTAATGTGTGTTGATGTTGGGAGCAACGCCTATTCTTTGGGTCGCTATTTCGAAAGCAAACAACAAAGCTTTCTGATGTCGGGCTATCTGGGCTCCATCGGTTTTGCGCTGCCGGCTTCTCTGGGAGCATGGACAGCCACCAGGGGCCAGCGTCCGGTGATTGCCGTTGCGGGAGATGGCGGATTCGCCCAGTATATGGCTGAACTGTCCACCTCGGTGAAATATGGCATGGACCTTAAAATTATACTACTGAACAATGCTGAGCTGGGCAAGATCACCAAGGAGCAGCTTTCGGGGGGCTTTGAAAAATTTGCCACCGATTTGCACAACCCCGATTTCCGGGGATTCGCAGAAGGCTGCGGGGCCCTGGGTGTTCGTGTGGAGAAAAAAAGTGATCTTCACGCCGCAATGGAAAAGGTTCTTAACTATCAGGGCACTGCTCTGCTGGAGGTAATGACCGATGGAATGTTGGTTTAGAGGAGCAGATGGGGAAATAAGTTGGTGCAGTTTGCAGTATTACTATACAGCGTCGCCTAGCCCTACTGTAGTTGATGCACTACAGACTTTTTTGGCAGAACCTAATTTATAATCAGGCTTTAAATAAAAGATGTAATTGATGAAAAAGAAAAATGCAACTATTCTGGCGATCCTGTTTTTTCTTACAACGACAATGATGGCCCAGAAAAATCCGAACAATGTGGTAGTAGACTGGAAAACAGATACCTCGAATCGCATTGTTCCATTGGAAGAATTTACTGCGTTGCTGGTACCGGACGGCATACCCCCTATTGATGTGCCCGTGTTCTGGGAGCGGGACAAGGCGGAACAGACTTTCTTTGAACATGAGCCGGTTATAGCTGTTCGCATCAATGGCCGGGCCAAAGCCTATCCTTTGAGCATTCTCACCTTTCACGAGATTGTGAATGACAGCATCGGGGGAACTCCTATCTCAGTGACGTATTGTCCGCTCTGCAATGCTGCGATGGTGTACGATCGCCGGCTTACTTATCAGGAGCAGGAGTACCTGTTGGATTTAGGAGTTTCAGGTATGTTGCGAAATAGTGACCTGGTCATGTGGGATCGCCAGACGGAAAGCTGGTGGCAGCAGTTTACCGGTACGGCCCTGGTGGGAAAGCTGGCAGGAGCGCACCTGGAGCTGGTTCCATCGATGATTATCTCGCTGGAGGAGTTTTTTGGGTCCTATCCCGAAGGCAAGGTGCTATCCACCGAAACCGGTCATTCCAGGGAATACGGTACCAATCCCTACACGGGCTATGATGATCCCGGTAATACACAGCCAAGACTCTTCAAAGGAGAGGTCGACTCCAGGCTTCCGGCCATGGAGCGGGTAGTTGATGTGCATGTGAAGGGAAAATATAAGATTTATCCACTTTCCATTATCAGCAAAAAAGGGGTGATCAATGATACTTTTCATGACCAGCAACTGGTGTTGTTCTATACTTCAAAAACCGTTTCAATACTCGATGAAAAAGAGATATCCGGGTCAAGAGAGATCGGTTCAGTTACAGTATTTGTTCCACAGGTGGGTGACAGGACCCTCACATTTACCAAGACCGGTGAAGGATTCAGGGATGATCAGACGGGGTCCATGTGGAACATCACCGGAAAATGTATTGCTGGAGAATTAAAAGGGAAGGAGCTTTGGCCCATGAATCACGGCAACCATTTTGCATTTGCCTGGTTTGCCTTTCATCCCGATAGTGAGGTTTATAAAGAATAAACAGAAAATTCTTAACGGTACAATGACTTTAATCATGTTACATTGAAATTGAGTTCTTATAACATTGATCAATAGAACTTTGAAAACCGTCTTCTGCGATTGTGTTTCAAAGATATGTAGATAAAATTGGGGTCATACTCCAAAAATATCAGATAAAATTGGACTGACAACCCAATAATATCAGATATTATTGGAGTCAGATTTTAATAATATGTAAAAATGATGGCCAAGGAGAACTATTTGGATGAACGGTTTCTTATACCATTAACGAAGAATGCAAATGGATTTTGAAATTATAAAAAACCAGTCATGGAAATAATCCGATTATCAGAAATAACCTGCCCCCACTGCGGTCACAAAAAGCAGGAGGAGATGCCAGAAGATTCTTGTCAGTTTTTTTATGAATGCGAAAATTGCCATCAACTGTTGAAACCCATACAGGGCGATTGTTGCGTCTACTGCTCCTTTGGTTCAGTGAAGTGTCCTTCGCAACAATAAACAATTTGCGGTAATTTTTTACTTTTTTTGTAAGGTTTGGATTTTTGGTCGACTATAACTAAAAATAGTTAATTGAAAACCCTTAACACCAAAACTAAAATGAAGACAACCGCAAAAGATAACCTGCTTCAACTTAAGGACCTTGTTCAGGTCATCGGAATAGAAAAATACAACACCCCATCTGAAATTTTATCCGGAGCCACCATCGGACAACATATCAGGCACATTTTGGAGTTTTACCTTTTGCTGGTATCAGGTTCATTTACAGGAACAGTTAGCTATGACAAGCGCGAACGGGATCTTCGCGTGGAGAACGACCCGGTTTTTGCAGCAAAGGTGATCGACAGGTTGCTGTCGGGGCTTAATACGCTGGATGTAACGCAAACGGTAAAATTTGAGGCTGACTATAGTTCAGAGGGTAATTCACAGAAGATGATTTCCAGCTCGGTGGGCAGGGAACTGGCCTACTGTATTGAACACAGCATCCACCATCAGGCAATTATAAAGGCAGGGCTTATTGACTTGAATTGCACTGAACTGGTAAACAGCGAATTTGGAGTGGCCTATTCGACCATACGGTATCGCAACGACTCATGTGCACAGTAACTTACATACCACCTGTAAAAGGGAGTAGTTTTATCCTGACCTCCAACCGTGATGAGCGGATGGAGCGGCAGACGGCACCTCCGGCGATGTACGCTGAAAACGGTTCATCGCTTTGGTTCCCCCGTGATCTGCATTCAGGAGGCTCCTGGATCGCCATTAATGAAGAGGGAAGATTGTGTTGTCTACTGAACGGTGCCTTTGTGCCTCACAAAAAGCAGGAATATCATACCCTGAGCAGAGGAAAGATATTGATGGAGATAGCTGCGGTGCATTCAGGAGTAGAGGAATATTTCCGGGAAAGGAACCTTTCACATGTGGAGCCTTTTACGATTCTTACCATTGAGCATGAGCAGGGAATGATCTCCCATTTCAGCGAGAGCATTTGGGACGGTGCAGAAAAGCATTACCAGGAGCTGGATAGGCAGAAACCTTCCATCTGGTCGTCGGTTACCTTGTACGGAGAGGAGAACAGATATATCAGGGGCCAGTGGTTTCAAAGCTTTTACAAGGAACAGCATGCTCAAATCTCTCCGGAGAAGGTATACGATTTTCATACGGGGAACCACACGGACAATGCTGCGCTGAATGTGATTATGCAGCGGGAGGGTGGATTGAAAACGGTGAGCATTACCCAGGTCACCCTGCAGGATGGGAAGATGGTGATGAAATATTTCGACCTTATTGAGCAAACAGAACATGAGATTGAGGTATGAGAACGGCAGAAAATAGAAGAGGATTTGCCATTGCCGTGGCGTGGCCGGCCACCTATTGCAAGGAGCCGGGCGACTGGTATGATCCGGTTACCCGCTGGCTGGGCGTAAACAGGTACAACTATTACCGGGCGGGTCATGCTGCATTGGTATTGATAGATATTGACAACAAACAGTGCCATTACTTTGATTTTGGCAGGTACCATTCCCCCTTGTGGCATGGCAGGGTGAGGAGTGGCGTGACTGATCATGATCTGGAGATAAGGACGGTTCCTGTTATCTCTGAAGATGGTCACAGCATTGAGAATTTCAGGGAGATATTGGAAGAGCTTCAGCAGAACGCTGCTTGTCATGGCGAGGGAAAACTATATGCCTCATATGTGGCAGTTAATTTTCAATTGACCCACCAGAAAGCGTTGGAAATGCAGTTGGCCAGTCCGCTTTCATACGGACCGTTCGTCCGGGGTGGCAGCAATTGCTCCCGGTTTGTCAACACGGTGATCCGTGCTGGCAGGCCAGGATTGAAACAGGCGCTGCGGTTGAAGTATCTCGTTCCCCTGACACCGACACCTTTGAACAATGTGAATTCGCTGCAACACCGAACCGTGCTTCCGGTGATGCGATCCACCGTTCCCTTTACCCCTTTTCGGAGGCTCAACAGGGAGGAGCTGTTATCGACTCTTCCCCAGCCGGAAAAACACCCGGGCATTCCCGGGGGAGCGCAATGGCTGAGCGGTGAGGGGGCCGGATCGTGGTTTGTGTTTGATGCAGGGGAGGGAGCACTGAAGGTAACAAGGTATTCGCCCGACGGAAAGGTTGAATGCCGTGGTTTGTATGAAGGAGCCGGGATCAGTCATGTAACCTCCGGCGGTCATTTTACGGTCGATTACCCCAGCGATTGCGAAAAAATTCTGTTGAAAAACGGCATCAGAAAAATTCGCTTTACCCGGGTGAAAGGGGACAACAGGAAAGATCCGATTTAGTTAAATTGGCTTCCATTAACCCCAACTCCTTAATACGTGTAGTACAGACTGTTATTCAATTACTAATAATTCGGTCCTTGTCGCATTGTCTATTTTAACTTGTAGAATATATGCTCCTTTCGCGAAACCATTCAAAGGGAGTTTGAGGGTGTGCCTTCCGGCCATCCAGTGTTCGTTTTCTATAAAATGATGCAGTTGACGTCCGCTTGCATCGAAGACAGACACCGTTACATCGGCCGACTCCTCTATGGAAAATTGTATGTTGTATATTGAGGAAGCGGGATTTGGAAACAATCTGAAATCCTGCAACTTTCCACCGGGATCAACCGTTGTTTCGCCCGGAATAACGACTACCTCATCGCTTGCCTGGCTCTCTTCATCTGCGGTGTTCACTGCTTTCACATAGTAATAGTAAGTAGTGCCATTGGTCAGCGAACCATCATAATACGTTGATTCGGTAATTGTTGTTGTATTTACTTTTTCATACCCGGAGCCGGAAGTAAGCGAACGGTACAGATGATATCCCTTCAGGTCGGCTTCGGTATTGTCATCCCAGTTCAGTGTTACCGACTGATCGCCTGGAGTTGCAGTAAGATTTTTTGGTACTTCTATGCGGGCAAATGCCAGTTCGCTAAAATGGAGAAAGTCGATTTTTGTGACGGTTTCTTTCGATACAAACTGGTAAAAACGAAAATAATTGATAGCGCTTAAATCCGGGTTGCCGATGGAAGATGCATCGCTGATCTTCAAATTCAGTTCATTCCATCCGTTTGAGAGGTTTAAACCGGGAACACTCCAGCTGTATTCGTCTGTATCGGGTTTGCCGGAACTTGTGATTTCAATTTGTCCACTGCCATTAAATGCAGTCACATCAGACACATACACCCAGAGGTTGAAGTAGCTGCTTTCATCGCAAAAGGTGTTTACGGGTAGATCGAACGTTTTCCTGAATCTATTGTTTTCTCCACCAGCGCATGACAGACTGGCGAAGCCTTCCTGTTTGTTCTCTGAATCGAGTTCAGTACCATTTGAGGAGCTCCATCCTGTTACATCGTCGCAGTAATCGAGCACAACAATCCCAGACGGGCCGCCGAGGGGACCGGTAGTAAAGCTCCAGAGCGGACCTTCGGTCTGGCCGTACCCGTTCTCTTCATCGATCCGCCAGTAATAGGTGGTTTCCGGTTCAAGATCACCGGGGCTGAATGAATTGGAGAACTGGTAGGTGATGGAGTCGGGTGTGGGCGTCGTACCAAAATAAATGTGGTGAGAAACTGTGTGTGCCCCCGGGGTCCAGCCCAGCACGGAATTTGTTCTCACCCCGGTCTCACCGTTTGCAGGAAAAGGATTGTTTGCCTGGTCAGGAAGTCCTTCGAACAGATTGCTGATGGTGACATCGCCCATATCGACCGACGGGGAGGCGGCTCCATGTCTGACAACCACCGGATAAACGCCTTCAGTAAGACCGGATATTATATATGTACCTGCATCATCGGCAGTTGAATACGGGTAGGTTATACCTCCGTCAATGCTGATTTCTATAGTTGTTTCTCCGGGAAAATCCGGAAAGATGAATTCCATGGCGCCCTGGTTATTATCATTTGCCACATCGGTAATACGAATGGTCATGATTCCTTCAGGGGGCGTTCCCAGCGTTTGCTCAAGCGCTTCATATCCCCGCACAACCTGTGTAGCCAGGCTGGCAGTTCTCAGGTACCAGTCACTGGGCAGATCGTACCCGTCTTCATCCAGCGGGAGCCAGTATCCTTCACGGGGGATCTGATCATCGTTCTCCGCAAGTTTGAACATGGCTGTTCCCTCGTCAATCTCATCGAACATGGCAATATAGACACTTTTTGAATTTACCGGGATCACATCATTTACCTCATCCCAGATAAACTGTCCGCCTGCTCTAGGATCCTTGTTTGGAGTAGAGCTTGGCTCAGGATATTTTAAGTTATACCACGAGAAGCCAGGGTGAACGACCGGTATATAGTCTACATTGTTTTCATCACCCCACTTTTGTCCTAAGTTGTAGTTTGTACTACCCGAAAACCATGGACTGATCACATCCGCCTGTTTAAAGGTCTCCTGGAACTCTGTTCGGTTATAGAAATTCCAGAAGACACCCAGCTTGACTGAGGCCCTGTACTTCGGATTCGGGTTGTTTTTGAAGAAATCGATCATCTCAGCCAGCTGCGCGGGTGTTGCTTCATCTCTTACGGAGTATCCCCAGAGCGACACCAGCGGGAGACCGCGGTGATGCAGGTACCTGTCGCTGTTGGTTACACCGATATCATCTACCAGGTGCATCCAGTCCTGTTGCATATCCTCCACCCGATTTGCCACCCCATCGTACATGATGGCAAACACACGTCCGTACTTTTCACATCCTTCCATGATGTGTTTGGTTACGGTGTCCTTATGATCCATTTTTTTCTGATCGTCAGCCCCTGAGATGAACCGTTGCAGGAATACCCCGTCCAGGTTATAGTCGCGCACCCATTTCATATGACGCACTACGCTGTTCCTGTTGTACGATGAATAGACAGGAGCCATGGACCCATCCGGAAAAGTGAGGTGTGCGTTGTACTTTTCATTGGCTCCGTATTCGCGCATATCGGGGTACATATCCACTGTTGAACGGAGGGGCTCATAAAAATTTCCCCAGTGTACCCATCCGATGCCGGCTCCATCATCCGGATGGTTGAACCAGCCCTGGTAGCCGAACATCACCTTTCCGTCGAGCGTGGAGTTATCCACTACCGGTACATCGAGCACCGGCCATGTTGGTTTCTCCAGTGCCGGTGTAAAACGGATAAAATCAATTTTGGCTGTTACTGATCCGGAAAGCGTCTGGTGTATGCGGAAAAAGTTGATGCTGTCGAGGTTTGCCTCTCCGCCTACCTGATTAGCTGTACTTATTTGCAGCTGCATTTCGTTCCATCCATCAGTCACATCGTCATTGCTGAATAACCAGTGAAATTCCTGGTCGTCCTGACCTCCGGAGCTGGAAATTTCAATTTCTCCACCATCCAATTTTGAGGCATCCGATATAAACAGCCAAAACGTAAGAAAGTCGTCTGAAGATATGCCAGTCTGGGTGCTTGAAAATGATTTACTGAACCAAATGGATTCACCCGCCTGTGCTTCAGTTTTCAAAGAACCCTTACCCTCTTTTTTATCTGCCAGATCTGTAGAAATGGTTTGTGCTCCCTGCCAGCCTGTGGTAACATCACAACGTTGGATGACCACCTGTGCGGGCAATGATAATTTAACTGTAAATGCTAAAACCAGCAGTAACAGCGATCTTCTTGTCAAATATTTTCGAATTATTTTACTCATTTTATGTATTTTACTCGTTTTCTATTATTACCACAAAGAAAGCCAGTGGGATGAATTTCTTCCCGGTAATATTCTCAAGTTTTATATTGTAAAGTTAATCGAATGTAATGATAGCAAAGGAACATTAATAATAAATTAATTTTTTCCAATTAACTGGTTATTAATGTTTGTATGGTTAATTCTCATGGGATAATATTTTTATAAGCACCTCTTTTAATCCGGGTAACTCTTCGATAGTAGTATCCCAAATAACTTTCATTTCAATGGCATGGTATTCATATAAAATAAAATTCCTGAATGATTTTACTTTATACCAGGGGTAATCGTGGTTTTCCAGAATTGCAGCCTCAATACCCGCAACAGCTTCGCCAATAACCGAATATTGATAGAGGCAGGCTGAAATCGTTTTTTCATCGTTCAGAAATTTTTTAAGTGTATAATTGTGTGTAAATTGTTCAATCGATTGGATTGCTTCAAGTGCATGACGGATCCTGTTAAAGCTGCTGATCCTGTTTCTTTTCATAGATTAATATTTTGTCATGATTTATTCTGTCATAAATTTCAGGCCGGATACCTTTTTGCATGACCAGATCCACTTTTTTACCCACCAGTTTTTGTAAATCATGCTGTATCTCTGCAATATCGTATAGTGTAAATGTCTTTTCAGGGACTATTTTAATTAAGATATCAATATCACTTCCGGAGACATCCTCCTCCCTGGCAAATGAACCGAATATCCACGCAGCGGAGATAGAATCTATTGTTTGGAGATGATGATTGATTCGCTTAATAATCCTCTTTCTCTCATTATTTCCGGATCTTTTTTTCTTTCGTTTCTGCTCATACAGGATCCTGACTTCAGTTATTTTTAATATTTCCAAAGCCTCTTCTTCATCTTTCACTTGATAAAACAGTTGATCGGAATGCCATGAATTAAGGAGCTTATTTGCATCGAGGTTATAATATTCTGCTAGTTTGATTACGTTTTCACGGCATGCTTTACGTTGGCCTCTTTCTATCTTGCTTAGCACAGCCTGGTCAATGTCGAGATATGCCGCCACTTTTCTTAAAGGCAGCTGCTTTTCCAGGCGGAGGGTTCTGATATGGTCTGAGAAGTTTTGCATAAATTAGACAAATTATGTCAAAATATATTTAACAAAAATAGATCATTTTTATCAGAAAGGCAATTCTTTTTTTTGGGGTCTGTTTAGGACTCGATCATTGAGTTTGTAAAAGCAGCTCTTTCAGGCGTATATTCCGATTACTGTGAACCGAAGGTGATGATGACAATGCCCAAAAGAATGCCCGCCAGATAGATGCCTTTTCTCCGAATATTTATTTCTTTAAACAAAAAGGCACCAACCACAAAAGCTACCAGCACCCCGCCACGACGTAACGCTGATACGATAGAGATCCTCTTTATCTACCTTGTGCTGCAGCTAATGAACATAACGATCTTCCTCCTGGGATTCGCCTTAGAAGGACCTGCTGAAACGAGTCGCAATGTGATATCATTATTCGGGACTATATATTGCCGGCATTGTAAAAGATCATCGCTCTTCACTCTCACTCTCACTCTGTTTTCGTGGGTCCTCTGGGCCCCGCATCAGCGACCTCGGGTTATTCATAAGGTATTTTGTTTTATTTCTGTTTTTATATATATTTCTATATAAATAGAAATATATGTGGAATGAATTTCAGTTAAAAATGAAACCGTTTCGGGTTTTTTCAGTGCAGGATATAAAGAAGCAGTTTCCAAAGATGAACCTGATGAACCTGGTTCGCTGGCAAGAAAAGGGCTATATACTGAAACTTCGTAATCGATGGTACACCTTTAATAATGCAGAAAGCTGTGAAAATATTGAATGGTTGGCAGCCAATCTGATCTATTCACCTTCCTATATCAGCTTACACACGGCTCTTTCATGGTACAATCTGATCCCGGAAATGATAGTAACAACAACTTCAGTCACCACCCGGAAAACCAACAAGTTTTCAACTCCGCTTGGATCTTTCGATTATCACAGAATTAAACCGGATTTATTTTCCTTTGGATATGTTTTTCAGGATTTGGATAATTCCCTTAAGAAAACCAGCAGGCAGATGATGGTTGCAACTCCGCAAAAAGCCATCCTGGATTTCTTCTATATTAATAATTATTATGATACGGAAAATGAAATTGAAAATTTGCGGTTGAACGAGTCAGAATTACAAAAAATCATCAATAATGAATTTTACGAATACCTGGCCAAATATCAAAATAAGGCGCTGGAAAGTAGAATCCGGAAATTGACTAAACTATACATCCTATGATAAACTTTGAAGAAATCAAATCCTTTTTTGCAGAAGGCCTTCGAAAGAATCCTCGAATCCTGCAAGACAACTAACTTTGAACTCAAATCAAGGGACTTTGAAAAGCTGATTTTTGATCCGGTGGAAACAAAGAAAGTGTTGCTTTTCAGGGAATATATTAAGCAGAAATAAGCCAATCCCAATGATTTCCTACAATTTCGCAACTCCTCACAATATTCAAAAGATTACCGTTAGGCCTGATGTGGGAGAGGGCAGTTGTGCCTCAAGCTGCAGGCCTGTCATGTTTTATTAATAACTTCAATACCGATCCGAGTTTTGTATAAAATTTATTTTGTGACTCAGCCAGGATTTTATCGCAAAAAACGGGTACCCAAAGGTTTAGGTGATCTGTTTTAAATTCAATTTCAATATTATGCAGCGCAGAGGCTTTTTCAAGGTTATTTACCTCTAGTTCCTTTACCTGATGATAGATAAGATAGTAGACAAATTCGAGCTCAATGGCAATATGATCGGGCACCTCCCCTGCTTCCCTGTTTGCCTGTAACCCGGAGCGCCGGTAGAAATCCATCACTTTCAAAGTCTCTTCTCCAAACAAAGTTTTATGCTTCCCCAAATAGACAGAACTGTATGGGGGAGCAGGGGTTTTAAAGGGACCGAGAAAAAGATGTGAATAGGCAATAAGAATTTTGTCGTATGAATAATTCTGCATCGACAGATACAGGGCAGTCGCCTCATTTTTAAACAAAGAATGAATTTTTGAAAGACTAATTTCAAGTGAATCAAAGATCGGTTTACTATGCATTAAGTCCTTTTCCGGCTGACAAAACAGGAAGGAAAGTAGTTGATAAGCAGTTGCACGGTGTTTCCCTGTATCTATCCAACTGGCCAGATTCAGATTTTCCCCCATTAGCCCGTCACAATTAAGTTTGCATTCATCTTCTGATCAGCCAATTGTAAAACAATGATATATGTTCCGGCATTCAGTCCGCTTAAATCTATTTGAAGCGAATGTTTTCCAACCGTTTTTTCTTGTTTGTGCATTACCTGTTGCACGTTTTTTCCAGTAATATCATAAAGGGCTAGACTGACAGCTGATTTGGAGCTTAGTTCAAAATCAACAGTTGTGGATTCTCTGGCAGGGTTTGGATAGACCTTCAGCTTTTCAACCCTGCTTGGAGCGATGGTTTCCCGTATTCCCACAGGTCCGAATTCTCCAACATAAAAAACATTGGGTTGAGTGCCCTGTTCCTCTTCTCCAAGAAAATCACCAAGGTTATTTTTAAATTGCTTATAACCAGCAGAAATCACCTGGTTGATTTCGCTGGAATCATCGTCAAGATCACCAAAAACCCTTGCCCCGGCCGGACAGGATACCACACAGAATGGATCCAGACCATTTTTCACCCTGTGATCACAAAAAATGCATTTTTCGGTCACATTTGATGGTCTCACAGACTGGTAATCAGGATGGGTGTATTCGTTTTTAAACGGAGGAAACGTTCCGGACTGGTTTACTGTCTCTGCCGGACTGGCAGTTCCCCCGGAGATAACAGCAGATGTTTCATTCCAGAATGCATGCACGTTTTCGTCCTCTTTGTTGTAAGAGATAATCGAATATTGCTCTCCACTGGAAAGGACCTCTATTGTACTGTATGGACATGCTTGCTGACAAAACTGGCAACCAATACAACGGTCATCATTGTGCATTGTAATACCATCCTCTGTTTTATACATTGCTGTGGGGGTTACCGGGCAATATTTTACACATGGTGCATCCGAGCAATGGTTACAAAGAACGGGATAAACGGTATATTTTAAATTTCCGCCCGCGAATGTTCCTTCTGTTTTTACAAAAAAATCGGCCCAGTTGAATTTTTCTGTGGCATTTTGAAAATCGGTATTGTTTTCAGCTTTACAGGCAATGGCGCAGGCTCCACAGCCGACGCATTTATTAAGGTCTATTGCCATTCCAAATTTTGCCATAATAATGCTATTTCAAAGTTTTCGTTTAAGCTTTTGTAATCTTCACTCCGGCAAAGCCACCGTTTCTTGCTGTCGAACCAGACAGCCGGTCATAATCATCAGGTAACACCTCATTGCTGTTCCCTCCTTTTTCTTCAAGGCTTCCATAATTGCTGGCAAATCTACCATATGCCCAATGGCCCCCGCCAAAAGTTTTTGCAACGGTTCCGGGTTGAATGCCCTCCCAGAGCCGGGCCTTGGTTTGCATACTACCGGTTACCGATGTAACCAATACGGTATCTCCATCTATGATACCAACCATCGCAGCATCTGAGGGGTTCATTTTGATACAGTCCTCCCAATTATGATCTCCGGGGTCGAGCACTTTGAACTGGTAGTTCCAGGGAATATTTCCACTGCGCCCTTCGCGGGCAAACCGCGATTTAACGTCTACAAAATCAAATGGATAAGATTCTCTGTCACCCCATCGCTTAGGCGCCTCGTAGTGGGGTACAAATGCCAACTCTCCCGATGCTTCATAATTGCATTCTGAAAGCACCGTGTCGATGTCTGTACTGTGCTTTTGAGCATGAGCTTCCAGGGCAGCCTTCAGGGTTTCGCTATAGAATTCAAATTTTCCCGTGGACGTTCCAAAGTTACCTCCCCATCGCGTTTTGAACACATGCGGGTCTTTCGATACTACGCCTTTTTCTAAAAACTCCTCCCATCCACCATCCAGTTGGTCGTAGGATGGTTTTGTATACATTTTAGTAACTATTTCAGCGAACTCCGATTCGTTGTTCGGGGTTTTTCCTGTCTCTGGGTCAGCAAATTTTGTCGTATAGTAATTGTACAAGTTGGAAAAACCTTTCTCATCCAGTTTTTTAGCAATCAGAAATGGTATCTCTGTCTCGTCGGCTTTTACATCAAAAAGAGGCGTTGCTAAAGGTTGCTGAACAGAGACCTCTCCGTGCAGGTTTCCACTTGTTTTAACAAATGCAAGCTTTTCCGTTGCATGAAATGCTGCAGGAAGAACGATGTCTGCGAACTGGGTCATCTCCGAAGCATTGGTTGTAATGTGGACAAAAAATGGAAGCTGTGACATGGCATTATACCAACGCTGTGGTTCTGTTCCGGAGAATGTAAAATTACACCAATAACCGATGGCCATTTTCAGGTCATAAGGATCAGCAGCAAGCATGGCATTGGGAACATTGTTTGTAACAACACCTTTTCCGGATGCCGCTTTCATTGCAGGCATTTTGAGGGTTCCTCTTTGATCAATCTTGGGAAATGAATTGCCGGTATTTGCAATTTCATCAAGAAAATCATTGACGCCGGGAGTGCTTGCCGAGGAGGCTGAGCCGCTTCTGATGGCTCCGCCATTATTATCCACCGATCCGAGCAGGCCGTTGAGTGCGTGAATAGCCATCGCTGTATAGGTACCCCGCGGATTCATCACAGGACCAGGGCCGTACCAAACAGAGACATGCGGAGCCCGTGCTGCCATTCCTTCTGCGATCTCTCTGATTTTTGAAGCAGGAATGTCGGTTACTGAAGCTGCCCATTCAGGGGTTTTATCCTTGAGTTCAATATTCCACCATTTCACCAGGCCACTTGATTCTATTTCAGTAAAATCATCCTCGTCAACCGGAATATTTGCCTCAAAGGCAGACACTCCTGTTCCGTTGAAATCACCTACAAACTCTTTAAACCATGATCCATTCACCAATATATGATGAGCCATTGCACTGGCAAGGGCACCGTCTTCACCGGGTTTTACTGCAAGCCAACTGTCGGATTTTGCGGCTGAACCCGTAAAGAAAGGATCAATGGTTACTACGGTTGCATTTTCCTTGATCCTGGGCCAGTGTTTGATAGTACCCGGTACCTGACGGTTCGACCTGAAAGGATCAACACCCCACAACACTAAATACTTGGTATTTACAAGATCATAATCACGGTAGCCCCAGTAAGCTTCTGTCCAGTACGCACCTGCTTTTTCAGCCTCGGCACAGATTGAACTATGTGAAATGTTGTTGGGCGATCCAAAAATTTTTGGAAAGGAGCTGTAAAGAATTTCATTGGCCGCGGAGTATCGCCCCCGAAACAAGGCAAATTTGTGTGTTTCGTTGTTGTTTCTGAGCTCAATCATCTTGTCGGTAATGGTATCCATAGCTTCATCCCAGGAGATGGGCACAAATTGGGGATCAACACCTTTACCCTTGAGAGGATTCATTCGTTTCATCGGCACTTTTACCCTGTCGGGATCGTACATTAACTGAGGAATCATATGCCCCCGCGGACAGCAGAATCCCATATTAACTTTGGAGTGTTGATTACCCCGGACTTTTACCGCCCTGCTATCCTAAACATATACTTCAACGGGACACCAGGTTGTGCAACCCTGACAAGTTGTTGGGATCCACGCTCCATCGATCAGTTGCGGACCGTCGCCTGAAATGGGAGTAAAAGCATGAATGGCCGGATTGAATGTAAAAGAGCCCACCCCAAGTAAAGAGGCAGTTTTTAAAAAGTCCCTTCTTTTCAATTTCATGGTTTGAAAGTTTTGAAGTGTGTTTGGTGCATTTTAATTCAAGCAGCGAAATAAACCGAATAATTATTTAATAATTAAACAGTTAACACAAAACACAGATAAAAAACCAAATAATTGTCTGAAAGATACAAAAAAACCAATAGTCCACCCCAGGGAAGTCAGAGAGCTCCAAAAACATAAGCATTAAGAATAAAAGGTTGGTGGCTGCCTGGGATAATCAGTTTTTGCTAAAAATTCTTCGAATTTAAATGCGTCGGCCCTGAGCAGTTACACTGTGGATTGCTGTTCTTATTGTTTTTTTGTATCTTTAAGGAAATATAAAAGAATGTATACTACTGATATAAAGCATATAAACCTTGTCAGGAACGGTAAAAATATCGGAACCCTCGATCGCAAGACATTGAATTTTCTTGCAAAAACCTATAATATCTCCCAATATAATTTCAAATGTTGCACACCGAAGCCGTAACAGAATCTTATCATACTATAATGTGGGTTAAGCGTAAGTCAGACAAGTATTAACATTAAAAATTCAACTGGTTATGAAAAAGAAATCAATCACTTTACTTTTAGGTTTTTTGCTCTTTTTGGGTATAGAACCTGCTAATGCCCAGGTTATTGAAACGATTCAATTGCCCGCTGTTCAAAAAACCGGGGGCATGTCACTCATGGAAGCAATGCAGAACAGGCAGTCGCAGCGTTCATACAGTAATAAAGATTTAACAGATCAGCAGTTGTCAAACCTGCTGTGGGCTGCGTATGGGATCAATCGTCCAAACGGTTACAGGACTGTGCCTTCAGCCCGGACCTACCATGAATTTGATATTTATATCATTAAGTCTGAAGGATGGTATTTATACAATGCTGAGGACCATGCAATGCTTAAAATGGGGAACGAGGATTTGCGCGAGTATGCCGGAAAACAGGATTTCGTGAAAGATGCAGCGGTTAACCTGGTTTTTGTGGCCGATTTTGAAAGGATGACAAATGCTGATGATGCGTTCAGAAAATTTTATTCAGCCACAGACGTAGGTTATATCTCACAAAACGTCTATCTCTATTGTGCATCTGAAGGGCTGGCAACCATCGTAAGAGGACAGATCGACAAAACAAAAGCAAAGGAGGTATTAAAATTACAACCAGATCAGCATGTAATTCTGGCACAAACGGTTGGATATCCTGGTGATTAGCAAGTCAGTGTAAGTAGTGTTGTGTTATTAGAAAATTTTTTGATTTTCGGAAGATAAATTGTATATTTATAATCAGGAAGACATATATATACAATTATGAGTGAAAATTCAATATCATATAGTCGGGGGAGAAAAAAGAGCACACAAGGCACACGATCTATCAGGGGACGAAAAGGTGAACAGTATGAAAAGTATTCTCCAGCCTGGGTGGTTGTGCATGACAGTGATGCGCCTGGTTATTCAATGGAGTATATTGACAGGATTCGATACGGTGTAAAAAAATCTGATTGGAAGCAATTCATAAAAAGCATTGGAGCCACTGAAAAGGAGTTCATATCCATATTACCAGCCTCGCTCAGTAGCTTGCAAAAGAAATCGGTGTATGACAGGGAGACCTCAGAACG
>JBBDUV010000029.1:0-49536 GCA_040903745.1 Bacteroidales bacterium
CCTCCCTTCTCTCTCCATCCTCCCTTCTCACTTCATTGTTCCTTCTCACTTCATGGTACTTCCTCTCTCCATCCTCCCTTCTCTCTCCATCCTCCCTTCTCACTTCATTGTTCCTTCTCACTTCATGATCCTTCCCCTCTACAGTTTTCCTCATTACTCCAACTGCCGCCAGTACCAGGCTGATATTTTCGCTCTGGTAGCTGCCGGCAAGGTCTGAATGTATGGTTTCCGTTTGCCTGCTTACAAGATTTTTAAAATGAAAATTTGATGTCTGACTGGCAGTGAACGTCTGAAAAAGAAACTCTCTGATCTCGTTGGTAAAGATGATCCCGGACCCTTTTTTTCGGGCTATCTCTGTAAAAACCTCACACACCTTATCACTGTTTTTCCCCACGATTACCGGCACCCCTTCTTTAATGATCCCCCCCTTCTCCCGGGCAATCAGAACCTCCGTATCGCCCAGAAATTCAGCATGGTCTATCGATATATTGGTAATTAATGAAATAACCGGAGTGATGATGTTAGTCGAATCGAGCCTTCCACCCATGCCTGTTTCAATGATAGCAATATCGACCTTCTCGCGGGCGAAATGGTCAAAAGCCATGGCGACTGTCATCTCAAAAAAGGAGGGTTGTATTCTTTCGATCTCATCTTTTATCCGATCGACAAAGCTAACCACCTGTTCTTCGCCTATCATC
Source organism: Bacteroidales bacterium (assembly GCA_040903745.1). Taxonomy (GTDB): domain Bacteria; phylum Bacteroidota; class Bacteroidia; order Bacteroidales; genus M55B112. The sequence continues at coordinate 699 of JBBDUV010000029.1, forward strand.
TCACCGTTGATTCTGATCCGTTCCCTGAAATCGACCAGGTGCGGTGAGGTATATAGTCCGGTTTTGTATCCGGCCTCCTGGAAGATGGAGGCCAGCATATGGCTCACCGATCCTTTGCCGTTTGTGCCGGCAACATGGATCGACCGGAATTGCCGGTGTGGGTGACCCACTGCTTTATCGAGTGCAAGGGTATTGTCGAGGTTGGCCTTGTAGGCAGCCTTGCCGGTGCGCTGGAACATCGGCAGGCTGCTGAAAAGGAAGTCAATGGTCTCCTGGTAATTCATTGCTTTTCGGGTTGACTGTCACAGGGGGTCGCCTGGGAAAAATCTATGACTGATATAAGTCTTAGTTTTCATCGCCGCAGACCAGGATAGCATGACTTGCCTCCTTGATAAACTTTGCATTGGGATGAATCTCGGTCACCTGATCGAATAATTGTTTGTTGGAGGTGACAATAAAATGCCAGGGCTGCTTGTTGACCGCCGATGGTGCATACATGGCAGCCTTGAGTATTGACTCAATATCATTTTCAGCAATGGTCCGGTCACTATATTTCCTGATGCTTCTGCGGCTGTAGAGCCAGGTAAGAGGGGTCTCATTTTTCATGGTTGATAAAATTTGTTTAAAACTTGGCTAACTGTGGATAATTAACGGATGAATGTGCTGTTATAAATAGTAATTTTGTCTAGTTCTTAGTATGAACTTAAGGAAGGGTAAATATGGTAAATTCGAAGGGAAAAGTCAAAAAGATCTTTGTTGTCGATACAAACGTTCTTCTCCATGATTATAAATGCATCCATAATTTTGAGGAGCATGACATCGTCATCCCGATAACTGTTCTTGAAGAGCTGGATAAGTTTAAAAAGGGAAATGACACGATCAACCTTCATGCGAGGGAGTTTACACGGGAGCTCGATAAGCTGTCGGGCGACAAGCTTTTTAATGGCGGACTGCTGCTTGGAAAGGGCAAGGGGAAGCTGAGCATTGCGACCGGCAGCAAGCCTTCTGAAAAATTGTCAACTTCGTTTCCTGAAAACACACCCGACCACCGAATTTTAGCAATTACCGAGGAGCTAAACAATAAAAAGAACGGTACCCCTGTGATCCTGATCACCAAGGATATCAACCTTCGGATGAAGGCAAAGTCACTCGGGATCATGGCACAGGACTACCACAACGACATGGTGGAGAACATCCAGGACATCTTCGAAGGAGTAAAGATCAATGAAAATGTAAAGCAGGAGGTAATTTCGGGGTTATATGAGAATTACAACGGTTTAGCGCGATCGAAGTTTGGTATTAAAGCGGAGCCGACTGCGCACCAGTACTATATTTTCAGGAACGAGTCGGTGAGTGCTTTGGCGCATTACGATCCGTTTAACAAGCTGATAAACAGGGTGGAGAAGGTAAAGACATACGGAATCGACCCGCGTAACGCTGAGCAGGCCTTCGCGCTCGATGCGCTGCTGCGGCCGGAGGTTCAGTTGGTGGCACTAACGGGAAAAGCCGGTACGGGAAAGACACTGCTGGCCCTGGCAGCAGCGATTCACCAGCGTAAATTATACACGCAGATCTTCCTTGCCCGTCCGATCGTCCCCCTCTCGAACAGGGATATCGGTTTCCTGCCTGGCGATGTAGGGGACAAGATCGGTCCCTATATGCAGCCCTTGTTCGATAACCTCGCGGTGATCAAGCAGGCGTTCAAGCAGCAGAGCAAGGAGTATACACGCATTGAAGAGATGCAGCAGACAGAAAAGTTGGTGATCACACCACTGGCTTACATCCGCGGCAGGAGTCTTTCGCGCGTATTCTTTATTGTTGATGAGGCACAGAACCTGACGCCCCATGAGGTGAAGACGATCATTACCCGGGCAGGGGAGGGGACCAAACTGATATTCACTGGCGATATTCAGCAGATTGATTCGCCGTACCTGGATACGAAGTCGAACGGGCTCACCTACCTGGCCGACCGGATGAAGGGGCAGGATGTGTTTGCCCACGTCCACCTGGTGAAGGGGGAAAGGAGCTACCTGGCAGATTTGGCCAGTAATTTATTGTAGCTATGAATTTTGGACGTTTGAAAAACAATAAAAGCAAGATGGACCGACAACTATTTATTATCAGGCACGGGAAGTCCAGCTGGGATGCTATTGTGGATGACCTGGACCGGCCGCTGACGGAACGGGGCATCAGAGACGCTTACGAAATGGCTAAACGGCTGCATGAGAAGGGACTTGTTCCTGAGGTGGTTTACAGCAGTCCGGCGAACCGTGCTCTCCATACGGCGATTATCATGTCGCGGGTCTGGAAAGTACCGGAGGATCGCATTCATATCTGCAGGGGACTGTACCTGCCGGAGCCGGATGATATTGCTGAGGTGATCTTTGGGGCTCCCGATGAGTTGGCTTCTGTGGCAGTATTCGGACACAATCCAGGGTTTACGGAGTTTGCCAACCGGTTTATGAAGCGACAGGTCGACAATGTTCCGACGGCGGGGGTAGTGGTGGTGTCGATCAAGTTCGATTCGTGGGGCGACCTGTATAATGGCCGGGTTAAAAATGTGATTTTCGATTATCCGAAGAATAAATGATTATTTATTGTATTGCAACCTGTTGAATAACGGGATGGTCTTACCTATAAAAGCCCCTAACAATGATTGAAGTGACCTGTGCCATAATCATGAAGGATGATCGGGTGCTGATCGCACAACGAAGCGCAACGATGTCGCATCCGCTGCAGTGGGAGTTTCCCGGGGGAAAGCTCAAGCCGGGGGAGTCGCCGCTGAAATGCGTGGTACGTGAGATCAGGGAGGAGCTGAATGCAGAAATCGATGTCGACCAGTTGCTTCCATCTGTGATTCATTCATATGAAAATGGGGAGATCAAGCTGATTCCTTTTATCTGCACGCTCGAATCGGAGGAGATCAGGCTGCAGCAGCACAAGGACTATCAGTGGATCAGGAGGAGTGAGTTGGGTGCTTTTGATATTCTGGCGGCCGATCTCGAGGTGATCGCAAAAATTAACGGGCAGTGGCAGTGAGCTCTCTGTACTACTCTGCCCTCCTTTTTACATTATTGCCTTTGAGTGGGTCCGGGATTGTGGACTTTATGATGGTAATCCACTATCAGCGGTTCCTCGCAGCTAGCAAAATTATTATTCCGATGGACCCCATCCTTTTTTTAAATTGGAACAAATTAGGGGTGGAGTTCTGTTTATCCTGTCCAAAGTGATTTTTTTCCTTACCTTTAACCTCTGTTTAACAACATAAAAACTCATTCATGTCCAGGAAGTTTTTTGCCCGCATTCAACTGTGGATCTTATTTGCAGGGATTTGCACAGGTATTGCTGTGCTGCTCGGTTTTAACAAGGTTGTAAAAGCTACATCGACCGACGAATTCTGCAACCGCTGTCATTTCCATCCCCACTCCACCGAAACATGGAAGCAATCGGTTCATTATATGACTCCCTCCGGTACCATTGTCCACTGCGTTGATTGTCACCTTCCCCCAAAAGGAGAGGGCTATCTTCCCGCGAAGGTTGTCACCGGACTGCGTGATGTGTATGGTGCGCTCTTTAAGGATCCTGAAGATTTCAACTGGGAGCTGAAGTCGCGACCCGAAAATGCAGTTCACTTTACAAAAGATATCTCTTGTGTACATTGTCACGTCAACCTTTATCCGCTGGAGCTTTCGCACGACGGGATGAATGCCCACCTTTACTACGAGCAGCAGGCGGGGGACGTTTCGTGCATCAAGTGCCATATCGATGCCGGCCATTACCACGAAGGGATCGTTCATGCAGCGAATGTTGGTTTTGGCGCGGACGAGCAGTTGCCGGATACGGTATATGATGTTCCTGCAGAGGTTGTTGGTTTTGAAGATTTCACCGAGACAATACCTTCCTCAGCGGTCTCCTTCAACATGCGCGCCATTCCCGGGGGAACATTCTCTATGGGGGCCGCAGCGGGGGATCGCTTTGCTGATCCTGATGAGTTGCCGGTAAGGGAGGTGACGGTTTCGCCGTTTTTCATGGGTGAGGTGGAGGTGACGTGGGATGAGTACCTTGCCTGGTATGCACAGACCTCAGGAGAGGGGAGGACCACCGATGTGGGGATGCTGGAAGGTGTCGACGGATTGAGCGGGGCCACGCCACCGTATGGAAATCCTGATCAGGGATGGGGGAAAGGGAAGCGGCCGGCGATCACCATGACCTGGTACGCGGCGGAGAAATACTGCGAGTGGCTCTCTGTTGTTACAGGAAAAAAATACCGCCTGCCCACCGAAGCTGAATGGGAGTATGCCGCGCGGGGAGGTACTGAAGGACCCTACTTTTTTGGCGGGGAGGTAAAGGATTACGCGGAGGTGGGGTTGCGTGGGAAGCTCTTTGGGGTCGATACGGCCGTGATCAACAGTTATGCGGTATATATTGAGAACTCCGGGGGCAGGACACAGCTGCCGGATGCAGTCAAAGCAAATCCGTTCGGATTGAAAAATATGTTGGGGAACGTGGCGGAGTTTTGCCTGGATATATATGATACAGATGCTTATAGCAGGATTTCGGGACCAGTTGTTGATCCGCTTGTTTTTGAGGGGAGCGAGGAGCGTGTGGTGCGGGGAGGATCGTTCCTAAGCAATGCTGTTGAGCTGCGGGTATCCGACAGAAGCTCGACCAATCATGATGCCTGGATGAAGACAGATCCGCAAATACCCAAGAGCCTCTGGTGGTATTCCGATTGCGACCATGTGGGGTTCAGGGTGGTATGTGAATATGATATCAAATAACTATAAAGCATAACAAAATGGATAAAAAATCAGTTTCAAGAAGAAATTTCCTCGGCACCACAGCATTGGGTGCAGCAGGGGTAATCGGTGTTGCCGGACTGGCGGCATCCTGTTCAGAAAAGAGTGTAAAGGTGAAAGTTGTTCCGCCGCCTTTAAAAGCGGATCCAGGTAAAACCTTAAAAGCCGGGGTGATCGGCTGTGGTGGCAGGGGAACCGGTGCGGCCATTGATTTTTTGAATTCGGGCGACGGACTGGAGGTTGTGGCGCTGGCCGATCTGTTTGAGGACAAGATGAACAATTGCAGGACGCGGCTGAAAGATAGCAAAGGAGTTGAGGTAGCGGATGAGAAGTGCTTCCTGGGATTTGATGCGTATGAAAAATTGCTGGCCGAGGATATTGATTATGTGATCCTCGCCACACCGCCGCACTTTCGTCCGATCCATTTCGAGGCTGCGGTGAAGGCACGCAGGCATGTTTTTATGGAGAAACCGGTAGCGGTCGACCCGGTCGGTGCCAGACGTATTATGGTGGCTGGCAAGCAGGCCGCTTCTATGGGACTAAGTGTTGTGGCTGGAACACAGCGGCGCCACCAGTGGAATTACCTGGAGATGTATGAATATTTCAAGTCAGGGGTGATCGGGGATTTTGTGGCCGGGTACGCCTATTGGAACATGGGCAAGCTGTGGCACGTGAACCCTAAAGCTGAGTGGTCGGAGATGGAGGCGATGCTGCGCAATTGGGTGAACTGGAACTGGCTCTCGGGCGATCATATCGTGGAGCAGCATGTACATAATATCGATGTGGTGAACTGGTACAAGGGCGACCACCCGGTGAAGGCTGTCGGCTTTGGATCAAGGCAGCGGAGGATCACGGGCGACCAGTATGATAATTTTTCGATCGATTTTGTTTATGAAGATGGTACCCATATGCACTCTATGTGCCGGCAGATCAACGGAACGGCCAACAATGTTTCGGAATATATCAGGGGTACAAAGGGGTATACCAACTGTTCCAGCAGTATGCATTTAAATGACGGTACTCTGGTGGCTGAGACTGCGAACCTGAGACCCTCCAATGATGAGGAGATTGCGGCATTAGAGGCGAAATACAATTCACCTTACATGCAGGAGCATGTCGACCTGGTGAATGCGATCCGTAGAAATGAGCCGGTCAATGAAGCTGAAACAGTTGCTGAGTCGAACCTTACCGCCATTATGGGACGGATATCTGCGTATACAGGTAAGCTGGTAACATGGGACGAGATGATGAATTCCGAACTGCACTACCAGCCGGAGGTATATGATTTCGGAGCTGTTAAAGGGGTTCCGAAAGAGGTGCCGGTACCGGGAGAAGAAGCAAAGGCATAGGATCCCCTGAAAATAGCGGTGGTCTGTCCGGAACGCAGGAGGGCGGCCAGTTCGGGGATCGACATGAAGGCGAGGTCGTAGGGTGAGGCAGGTTTTTGGATTCCTTCGGGGATGTGCCACTGCACGGGACCGGTTGCCGGGAGGATGGGAAATAACAGCTTCATGATTTTTTGTTTTGGTGGTTAATGTTTGAAAGATACAAAAGAATCGGTTGATTACGATGCTGGAAGAATGATTAAAAATATCATGATTTTCTTCTTGGGAAATTGAAAAATAGCGTTTATATTTGCATCCGCTTTCTGGAGCATGTTCTGCTGATTCTGAGCAACCCGGGATAAAACCGGTTCCGCAAGCATCTTTTTTTGACATTTTGGGAGCTTAGCTCAGCTGGTTCAGAGCACCTGCCTTACAAGCAGGGGGTCACTGGTTCGAATCCAGTAGTTCCCACCCATAAAATGAAGGAGTTAGAGAAATCTAGCTTTTTTTTTTCTTGTCAATAAGATTCATGCTAAATGTCCTTGCGGATTGCTTGTCAAGATTCTTTCCAGAAATGAATTTCAGATCAAATAAGCGCTAAATATTATGCTCCCAATTCCCAGCGCCGGAAGTACAAACCCTGCCTGACAATAGGCAATGTTTTAAATTCCAGCTCTTCCATTTCAGCGATCGAAAGAGGAGTGAATTCCGATGCAATCTTTACATCTTCCTCTATCTGGGCAACACTATCAATACCTATTATAGTGGTACTTACAGGAAGACTCATATTATAGGTCAATGCCTCCTTAATTGAAATCGTTCCAGGAAGTTTTGTTGCCATACGTGCTGGTTGTTCGTCTACCGGAGGCGGGGTCCAACATGACAACATTCTTCCCCTCGTGGCAACCTTCATCCCTATTGTGGCTATTCCCTGTTTTTGCGCTTCGGGAAGTAAGTACTTCTTAAAACTCAGATAGTGTGGATCTGCAGCATTCAGGGCCAATAAAATTGCATCAAAAGGATAAGCTTTTATTGCGTCCAGTAAGACAAGAGGTTCAAAGTGTCCTGTTACTCCCAGGTGTCTGACCAAACCTTCTGATTTTGCTTTTTCCATCGCCTTGACGGCTCCATTATTTGCAAAAAATTTATCAAATTGCTCCTGGCGTTGTAAATTATGTAATTGCCACATATCCAGATGATCTGTTTGCAGATTGGTAAGACTTTCTTCTAGCAAACGCATTGCACCATCGTAAGTGTATTCATGAGTTTTTGTTGACAACCAGACTTCCTTGCGTCTGGTTTTCATTACACGTCCAATGTTTAACTGACTTTGTCCTCCACCATAGGAAGCCGCCGTATCGATATAATTTACACCAAGATCTATGGCTCTGTTAATTATTTTCTCTGATTCTTCTTCAGTACCCTTTTGCTCTAAGGTTGCTTGTCCACCTAAGCTTAATATGCCAACTTTATAACCAGTCTTCCCAAAGGAATTTGTCGGCATTGCATTATACGTGACTGGATTAAAGGGATTTTCATCATTCCTTTTTACATGGGCACTAATGTCTTTCCCATTTGCATCAAGCGAACTGCCCATGGCAACACCAGCAGTCGCAGCCAATCCTGTTCCCAGAAATTTTCTCCTGTTCATATTCGTTTTTCCATGATTTAATATTTTTAGAAGATGTTCAGTTTAATTCTCAATTATTTTTCACTAATATACAATATTAATTGAAAAATCTAAATCAATTCTTAATTTTATAAAACTTAAATGAAGCCGGGCTGTCCATCGTAAATTCAACAAAGCCCTCATCATCTACCTTATAATTTTTCTTCTTCCCTGTCATCAAATCTTCAATCGCAAGCGTTTTTCCTTTTATAAAATGCAAGTGAATGCTCTTAGTCTACTCCTTATTGTCAATTTCACGGAAGAGGGTGAGGTATCCAATATTCTCGTTGGGATGGTAATTCTGGAAACCGGTCCAACTGGTATCATCGGGTCTGTCTCCCAGGGCAAATAAACTCCCGATGGCTTTTAAAAACAATTGTGTTCTGAATCCCTGGGCATTGGGATATGCCCATATCCCATAGCGTACTGCTAACTCAGATGCCGGATAATCTATTTCTGCCACTACCCTGATATGCTCGCTTGTAAAACCATCATCGGTAGAAACTTCTGCTATTAGACTTGTTAATTCTCCACTACCTTCAAAAACGAGTCCACTCTCAGAGTCCGATCTGATAGATTTACTCCCTACAATTTTAAGCTTGACTCATAGCAGTTCTGACGCACATGCAGATTATAAAAGACCTACCCGTTATTTTGATTTATAGTGCTCTACAGTATGATTCATCGCAATTTCCGTCACCCTTTCTACTAATTCCTTGTATTGGTCGTCTGTGATCTTGCTGTAATCACTTACACAGGCAATATTTTCATTGACATGATCTGCATAATTACAGCCGATTGTGATGGTTGCCACGGACATGGACAAGGCAAAATGAATGGCATCTTTGTTAGTTAAAATATCAGGAATAAGAGCTGGTCTTTCTTCATTGCGGTGAGTTCCCCAGGTGATCGTTTTTCCATGGAATCCACCACCGGCGAACACCTTCATCCCTATCATCCCTATGTCCTTCTTCTGAGCAAGAGGAATGGTATTCAAAATGAAGCTATTCTGAACCGGATCAGCCACGTTAACTGGGAACAGCATAACCTCCAGATCATCAAAATCCTTGTTGATAACATAATTGTTCACTTCAGGATCCGAATGTCCGCTGAAGCCGATATGCCCAATCTTACCTTCCTCTTTTGCTCTGACAAATGCATCATATACTCCTCCTATCAGCCTATTCTCCAAATCCTCTTTTGTCGTTATTGCGTGAATTAAATAGATATCAATATAATCCGTCTTCAGGGCTTCAAGGGAAGCATCGATATCTTGTTTAGCCGACTCCCCATCAAGCGAACGGGTCTTGGACATCAAGATGATGTCATCTCTGTATTTCGGAGTTAGAAACTGGCCAAATTGTTTCTCACTCTCACCTTTACCGTAAGACCGTGCCGTTTCGAAAAAACGGCAGCCACCCTGTATGGCTGTTTCGATGACGCCTTCCATATTCTTAAAATTCGCATCAAAGGGTCCGCCCCCAATAGTAAAAATGGTTGGCTCAAGTCCAGTCTTCCCAAGCCTGCGTCTGGGTAGCACTTTACCCCAGCGGTCGGATAAGACTGGCTGCCCACAGGCTGGCAGACTCATTACAGCAGCAAGCGCAGCGGATAATTTCAAAAACTGCCTGCGGTCAATCGAATTGATAAATTTTATTCTTTTCATAATGCTTTTCGTTTAATTTGACTATTGACTCATCTAACTTGCAGATCTTTTATAAATGATAATCTTGATATGACAAATATACACAATCATGGACTTTACCAGCAAGTTCTTAACTGTATTCCAGAGCCAACGCATATAAAGTATGAAAACGAACTGGTATTAACAATTTCAGCAAGGTTGTTAACGGGTGGTGGCTTGCTGAATGGCAAAATATTGAAAATATTCTATACTTCCTCTTATCCAAACACCATGTGAGTCGAGTGGTAACGCTGTTTTCTGGGCCAAACCCTGAAGCGTGAAAAGAATGATGGAAATTGCAATATAGCATGTCATTTTATAGCGAAAAAAATTATTTAGAAAAGGCGATTGTTGTTTTATAAACTTTCAACAATTCATCTGCTTTTTCAGGATATTTTTCCGATAAATCTTCTGTTTCTGATGGATCATTTATCATGTTGTAGAGTTCCCAGTCGTCTTCCTTGTTTACCCTGACTATTTTCCAGTCTCCCATTCTAAACATTCTAAAAGCGTTTAATCCTGATATAAAAAACGCTGGTTCTTCACGTTGTTTTCCTTCAAAAATGGGCAGCAAGGACTGACCATGGAGCGGCAGTGTTTCAAAGCCCATGTTGGAGTCAGGATATTGCGTATTGAAGATATCCAGGAATGTGGGTGCTACATCCACAACATGTCCAACCTGATCGGTTATTGTATTGGGTTTTATTACACCAGGCCAATATGCAATGAAAGGTGTATTGCTGCCTCCTTCGTGCCCATACTGTTTGAAATATTTAAAAGGTGTATTGCTGGCATTGGCCCATGCAGCCCGCAAGGTCCAGAACGAATTGGCTGGTCCGGGTTGCACATCGGGTACATCGTTTGAAGTATAGGGACAGGAGCCATTATCGCTTAAAAACATGATCAATGTATTATCAAGCTTACCGTTTTCTTCTAATTTTTGAAGGACCCTTCCAATATTCTGATCCATGTTGTCGATCATTGCAGCAAAAACCGCCATTTCAAGGTCAAGTGAATCTTTCTTTGCTTCACTGATGCTTTCCCATGGGTAATAATCTTTGAATTCATGAATAAAGGGTTCTCTGAATTTATTGATGTTTGACGTGGGGTCGCTTAATTTTGTGTTTTCGGTGATGACACCCATTTCTTTCATTCTGGCATAGCGTTCTTCTCTTAGTTTGTCCCAGCCTTTCATGTATTTACCACGATATTTGGCAATGTCTTCGGGGCGGGCCTGAAGTGGATAATGCGGTGCATGCAGCGGAAGGTAAAGAAAAAACGGGTCTTCTTTGCTGAAGGCTTCATCCAACCAATCCATGGCGTAATCGGTAATAAAGTCGGTCATGTAAGAAGGCTCTTTTTCGTGTTTTATTTCGGTGGCCTGCAGTTGCTCTCCATGAAGAAAAAATGGATTTCTGAACTGACCAGATGGAGGAATGAAGTATTCGGTATTCCCCCAAAAAGTAAAGCTTTTGTCAAAGGCATTTTCAGCGAAACAATATTCCGGCACCCAGTTATCGAAATGTTCTTTACCGCTCATGATGGTGTGGTAACCTGCATCTTTTGCAAGGGTGGCAATGTGCACAGCACCCGGTCCACCTGTGTACAGCCCCGTTAACAGGGTAGGACGTGTTGGATTACACTTGGCCATATTGTAAAAGGTTCGGAAGCGCAGCCCTTCGCTGGCCAGACGGTCGATATTAGGTGTCTGGATCTCACTCCCATAGCACCCGATATCAGAATAACCCATATCATCGGCCATAATAAGAACAATATTGGGTCGATTAAGATCTTTTTCCCCGCTTTCGGAATTGCAGGCTGATAGAACGATGCCTGCGAGCAGTAGAATAAAGGTAAAATACTTCATTGTCTTCATTTTTGGTTAATAATGAGCTATATACAGTGATGGTTAATCTTCTTTTTTACCGTATTTGTTACAACCGGTAAGCATCGGTGTATATGAATTTAATACTTATGGCGGGTTCTAAAAATTCATTTTTTTATGTTGATTAAAAAAACCGCAGAACCCATTTAGCGATTTCTAAAATTAGTCTCAAATATATGAATGTTTTTTTACAATTTCACATCTAAAAATCTACTTTTTTATCAAATCCTATCTTTCTATCTATCTATTTATCACATGTTTATCTGTATAATATTTAATCTAACGATTTGTTCGTATCGAAACAAGTTATATGTCAGATTTATCAAGCCTATTATACCTGATGCTCTTGCTATACCAACTGATTTTACTGATAATCCATTCATTTCCTCCCTTTATTCTCTGCCTGAAAATGTGTGAATGATGTAAGTTTTAACGGGAATACTATAAAATATTCAGGCATGGTGGAACTAACTTTACATTGTGAAAAGAATTGCACCTTTTAAAAAACTGACAATAAGCACTGTTGTTGTTAAAGGGAAGGTTGTCCGGCTTGTTGAAAAAACGCATGAAAAAGTGGGGGAAGCCACTGTTTTTTTTTCAGGGATAGGTGATTTCTTTTTGTTTTTTGGGCGGACTATAAGAGAAACTTTTTCCCGCGATTTTGAATTTAATGAATTCCTGCGACAGTGCTTTCAAATAGGGAACAAAACAGTACCGCTGATTTCGTTGACCGGCTTCATAATGGGAATGGTGCTTACCATACAATCAAGGCCTGTTTTGGCCGATTTCGGGGCAGTATCCGTGCTTCCCGGAATGGTAACATTATCACTTATCCGGGAAATGGGACCGGTTATTACCGCATTAATCTGCGCCGGTAAAATTGGTTCGGGTATTGGGGCAGAGCTGGGTTCAATGAAGGTATCGGAACAAATTGATGCCATGGAAGTCTCTTCCACAAATCCCATGCGGTTTTTGGTGGTCACAAGGGTTTTGGCTGCCACGTTGATGATTCCGGTTTTAGTTTTGTATGCAGATGCCCTTGGAATATTGGGAAGCTGGGCGGGTGCAAACATCAAGGGAAGTATCTCTTTCGTGTTGTTTTACAATCAGGCATTCAGGGTGGTTGATTTTATGGATTTTTTACCTGCCGTAATAAAGACATTCTTTTTTGGCGCCGCCATCGGACTCGTGGGTTGTTACCAGGGTTATTCCGCAGGACGCGGAACAGAAAGTGTAGGCAAAGCGGCCAATTCTGCAGTTGTGACTGGTTCCCTGCTTGTGATAATAATTGACCTGATTGCTGTTCAGATAACAGATATGCTTATATAGTAATTTATAAAGAAATGGTTATTCCGGAAAGCATAAAATCACCTGAACTGGTTATTGAAATCAATAACCTCAGTAAAGGTTTTGCCGATCTGGAAGTTTTAAAAAACTTGTCGTTAAAGCTTGTTGATGGCGAAAACCTGGTCGTACTTGGAAAATCCGGATCCGGCAAATCGATTCTTATTAAATGCATTGTCCGTTTGCTCAGAGCCGACCAGGGTACGATTACGGTATTGGGTGAAAATGTAAATGAATTATCAAGAAAGGAATTGGCAGCATTGCGGGAAAAAATAGGTTTCCTTTTTCAGAGTGGTGCACTTTACGATTCCATGACCATCAAACAAAATCTTGAATTTCCTTTAACCAGATTAAAAAAGAAGCTGACTAAAAAGGAGAGGGATGAAAAAATTGAAGAGGTTTTGGAGAATGTAGGTTTGGCCGACACGCTGCACAAAATGCCCTCCGAGCTTTCAGGCGGGATGCGGAAACGGGCAAGCCTGGCACGCACCATTGTTGTCGAGCCGCTGATTATGCTATATGATGAGCCAACCACCGGACTTGACCCTGTAACTTCTGATGGAATAAGCGCGCTGATTAATGATGTTCAAAAAAAATACAAAACATCATCCATCATCATCACCCACGATATTGAATGTGCCCGCGCCACTGCGGGCAGAGTTATCATGTTAAAAGACGGAGAGGCTTACAAAGAAGGTAGTATCGATGAATTTGAAAATTCAACCGATGAACTGATACAGTCTTTTTTTAAACAAAAAACACAAGAAAATGGAAGATCATACACCACGATATAAGGCACGTTTGGGATTGTTTATTGTAACAGGAACTGCCATTTTTGCAATTATCATTTTCATTATCGGCAAACAACAGAATTTATTTAATCCTGTATTTAAAATTACAACCAGTTTTTATAATATAAGCGGTCTCCAGGTTGGAAATAATATCCGCTTTTCAGGTATCAATGTGGGCGTTGTCGATAATATTGAAATTATCAATGATTCAACAGTAAAGGTTGACCTGGTTATCAGAAAGGATGTCCAGCAGTTTATCAAGGCTGACAGTTATGCAAGTCTTGGATCCGAAGGAATTATCGGCGACCGAATTGTTACTATTACACAGGGAAGTGCCAACTCCCCAATGGCAGAAAACGGACAACGTATTATGTCCACCGAACCGGTCGAACCCGATGATATTATAAAAAGTTTTAAAACCAGTGCAGAGAGCGTTGAAATTATTACGATGCAACTTTCCGAAATAATGATGAATATTAATAGCGGAGAGGGTATGCTTGGTAGATTGATACAGGATACAGCCATTGCAGAAAATGTTAATCTGACCATCGAAAACTTCAGAAAAAGCTCCGAAGGGTTGGATGAAACCATAGAAATTACACAAGAGAATGTGTTTGCTTTTATGAAGAGTTTGCAGAAAACTGCCGCAAAAACTGAAGTTGCTTCCAATCAACTCGGCGAAATAATGGTGAAAATAAACAAGGGTGAAGGAGCTCTTGGCATGTTGATCCAGGATACTACGCTCGTAAAAAACATTGATAATACCGTTATTAACCTTAAAGAAAGCAGTGTAGGGCTGAACGAAAACATGGAGGCGCTCAAACAAAATTTCTTTTTCAGAGGGTATTTCAGGCGACAGGAAAGACAAGCTGAAAAACAACAAATGGAGACAGAGAAACAAATGCCGGTGGAGAATAAATAAGAGGGCAAAGGGCTGATAATTTTCAGGACCCACAAATCAGGCCGTTTATTTCCAGGTTTGGCTGCCTATCGTTTCTCAATTGCTGGTATTTTCATCTTTTGCATTGAACTGATATTTTTTGTAACTTGTTGATTTGAAAGATAAGAAACCACCATACCCCTTACATGCAGTTGATTATAATATGGTGGATTTGACTTGCGGTCGATATCATATGTATTGTTTTTATCAATGAGGAAGTAACATTCATCTGACCATAGATATCTAAAATATTTGCGCATATGAAAACAAGAATTTTTATTTCCGTGACAATCGCCATGTTTTTCAACATGGCAGTGAATGCTAACGTATGGCGCATAAGCAATATAACCGGTGCTGATGCCCATTTCACCTCAATTCAGGATGCCAACGACTCTCATCTTGTGGCTCAGGGTGATACCCTATATATTGAGCCTTCGTCCGTTTCATATGGCAGTGCCACCCTAAAAAAATCCCTTGTTATTATCGGGAACGGTTACTTTCTTGACCAAAACCCGGAAACACAGGCCAACAAAAACATTTCCAAAACCGGAACCATTACCTTTGACACCGGTAGTGCAGGATCAGCCATAATGGGATGCAGTACAGGTAGTATTACCATCAGCTCATCGGTTACAAATATTATTATTGAAAGAAACCGGATTGAAGGAAAAATAAGTATAGGTAGTAGTTGCAGTGATATTGTTATCACCAGGAATTACATAACTTATTCTAGTACTAGTTACGCAATATATGCCGGAGCAGATGATATTTTCAATCTTCTGATTTACGGAAATTATATTGAAAATACCTATACGATGGGAAATAGTAGAGCTATTCGCTTAACATCACCATCTTCATCAGGGCTTATTGAAAACATTATTGAAAACAATGTGATCTACAACGGGGTAACTATCGAAAACTCGGAATTCAATAACAATATACTGCGCGACGGTACTTTTAATGCAACAAATTGCAGCTATTTAAATAATATCGGTAACAGCGACCAGTTCGGCACGGAAAACGGCAATCAGCAGAATGTCGACATGTTCTATGTGTTTATCGGCGATAATTCGGAGGGGGGCACCACTGACGGCCAGTGGCAGTTAAGGGAGGGATCACCAGCCATAGGCGCGGGAACCAACGGGGTGGATTGCGGCATGTTTGACGGACTCTATCCGTACATTTTGTCCGGAATTCCTGATATCCCTGCCATATTTGAATACCAGCAGGTTTATAACAACAAAAAACAGGAAGTGGAAGTCACTTTCAGCGTAAAATCAAACAATTAGTAACGGAGATGATCTGTTGTACCAATAGATCAGGTAATAATAAAAGTCGTGCTTTCCGGTGCCCCGGCATTAACTTCTTGCTGAGCACCGGGATAATGGTTGCTGTCTGTCTGCATGCAACTGCTCTTTTAACAGCACAAAACATTGTCAGGGCCGAGTACTTCTTTAACAGCGATCCGGGATTTGGCGCTGCAACGGATATCCCGGTAGCCACACCCGCCGGCAGGATTGATAACCTGAGCTTTACAGCAGATGTCGGCGGACTTGAGGATGGATTTAACACACTGTTTGTCCGCGCCATGGACGAAAACGGCAAATGGACTCATACCCATATGCGCCCTTTCTTAAAGTATGACATCACGACTGATCCTGACCTGCCCGACATCGTGAAGGCCGAGTACTTTTTTAACAGCGACCCGGGATTTGGTGCTGCAACGGATATCCCGGTAGCCACACCCGCCGGCGGGATTGATAGTTTGAGCTTTGCAGCAGATGCAAGTTCACTGTCAATGGGAAGCCACATAATATTTGTCCGTGCCATGGATGAAAACGGCAAATGGAGTATTACCTGCACTGAAGAGTTTTGTCGTATGCCGTATGCCAGTTTCTCTGCAGGTGAAGTAGTTTACGGTAATCCCACCATGTTTACCATTTCTTCTGAACAGGAAGATGAAAGTATTGTCTATCATTGGGATGTGGACGGAGATGGTGAGAATGACTACGAAGGGAATAATGATTTCCAGCATCTGTACGGATCGGCAGGGGTTTATATGTCCAGGCTGGTAATTGGGATACCGGACGAATGCCATGACACAATTATGAAGGAGGTAGTGGTTAACCCTGCAGAACTGACAATCGGCGGGAGTTTCGCTGTAGAGGAAAAAGAGTATGACGGAACGAATACCGCAACAATAGCTGAAAACAACCTGAATCTTACAGACATAATCGAAGAAGATGATGTTAACATTGGTGATGTAGAGGTTGAATTCAGCCAATCCGCACCCGGCCCCAACCTTACAGTAAATATTATCAGCGCAAAACTTACAGGAAATGACATGGATAACTATTCGTTATCACTAAATGAGGCTCCGACATCCACAGGCGACATTTATCTTTACGGAGATGCCAATTGCGATGGCGTTGTAGATGTGCTGGATATAACAACACTGGTTAACTATTTTACAGGCAGGGATCCTGAGGTATTCTATTTCAAAGATGCCGATGTCAACCATGACGGAGTGATCAATGTACTTGATTTTATAGGCACGGTAAGGATCTTTATCACAATTTATTCCAAAACCACAGTTCCGTCAACGGTCTCTGTCAGGATGTTGACAGCATCGGAATTACCTATAACAGCATTTTGAATAACAAGAACATAGGTTCCGGCAATTGCAGTACTTTCCATATCGAAAGAGAGGATGATGCCTTCATTGCCGGAATAGGGATTATTTTCCTGCGATCCACTTATAATCCTGAGAATATTCCCTTCCAGAACGGCCACTGAAAGCATATGATCATCACTTCTGAACAATTCCTCTGAGTCGGCAATATATTCAAAACCCTCCGGCAGGGCTATATCAAGGTTAAAACCAACGAATTCCGCCTCGTTTAGTATCTCTAAACCGACTTTCACACTATCTCCCGGTTGAGCCATTATATTGTGTATTTTCATTATGTTTCCGTTCACAGGTTCCTGGCTAACAAAACTGCGTATCTCACCATAAGCCGTCCCGATACTGTTGGTGGCCCAGGCACGTACATAATACCATTTAAGGGGAGACAAGTTTGTAAGGTTGCTGGTGAATTCGCCCATTCCGGTGCCGTTTTCTGTGAAACCGTCATGCCCGGCATCATCAAAAGATGGGGAAGGGTTCTCTTCAGTACCCCAGATAATACCGCGGGCAGTAACCTCCGATCCACCATCATTGGTCACATTGCCTCCGCACACTGCAGTATTCCGAGTGATAGAAATTACTTCAGCCGTAGTTACTGTTGGTATAGATAATATAGCAGTGGTAAAACTTTTAGTTTCACCATAGGCCGTGCCGACATTGTTGGTGGCATACGCTTTCACATAATAGGTGGTCCCTGCTGTAAGGCCTGTCAGACTGCCGGAAAATTCTCCGGTGCCACTCCCAATTACCTCCCTGGTACCGATCAGTGTCCATAAAAAATCAACTGTCCAGGCACCAATGGCAGAATAGAGCAAGGCATAAGAGAGTGATTCCTGTTTGATGGAGGCAGTATAATAATTATCCCTTGCTGCCGGATCTTCAGCATTCAGATAGTTGGTGTAATTATCATTTGATTTATTGTAGAACACCACTGAAGAAGCAACTGCCCCATAACCCAGAACACCTTTGATCCAATGCGGTTTTTGTTTTAACCGGGTTAACCCCATTCCCGGTAATAGAATGGACTGAACAATTAAGCCACCCCGATTAAATGTCTGCTCTTTTGTTATGTTAGATGGTACTTTTGCAGCTTGCTCCGGCATAACCTTGTCAGCCATAACCTGGAAGTACAACATCTCGTTTACATCTGAATGATCAGCAAGAAAATCCCATATAATCTTTTTACCGGCTCCCCCTTCTACATCCTTTCCAATATAACCTGAAAATGAATTTGCATTGATATCCTTACCAACGGAGTCTGTTATTACAACCGAAACAGTAAATTTATCTTCCGGTGTGCTCTCCAGAATATCATAGTGAATGATAACAGCACTATCTGCTAACTCTAAAACTGGTTTTGAAATACCGGCAGCAGATTGCGCATTGCATGTGGCATATAATAATGACAAAAGAGTGATTTGGAGTAAAAGCCTCATTGTCAATGATATTTACCCATAAAGGTAAATAATTCTTGCGAGAATACAATAGAAAAAAGGATACAATCCAGGCCTGACTACATCCTATATCTTTCGCCATCTTTTGCAAATAGTTCAAAACAGGCCCAAGGCTGGAATTCATCCCAGACTTTGAACAATACTGTCCACATGACTTTTTAAAACCCTCTGTAATTTAGTCGGGGTCGTAGGATTATTCGCTCGGTCCTCGCTCATGAGCTTGTCTGAACGACAGCGTTATTTGTTCGCTGCGTTCCTTCATAAACTCATCGCTCCTCCTTGGTTCGAACCTGCTTTCTTCTGCTCCTAAAGCAGGAGGAACTCAGGTATAAATACATCAATAACTTCATATTTCTGCCTGGAGGAGGTTTAATATTATTATTTCCTCTTCTAATAATGGTTTTTGGTTAAGACATTATACCGTGGTTCGTTTATGCCAACAAATTTACTGTTTGCTAAATATTCATGATATCTTCTGAACCTTTTAGGGATCTATCATGTTTTAAGGTAAAACAGAACCCATGAAACATATAAATATCTTCGTAATCTTCACTGCTGTTGTGTTTTTGGCCATCTCAACTAATGGTTTCAGCCAGGTGAACATGTATCGTTCTTCCGGTGCAGAGCTTATCTTTTCCGGTGCTGATGTTCGCTTTAACAACACAAATGTTAATGCAAACATGCGGTTTACCTCATTTTTTCATGCTGAACAGATGCTGAACGTAGATTTTGGTAGGTTTGTCGGATTGTTTACTGGGCTGGGAATGAGGAATATCGGTTTTATTACCGAGGATTTATATCAGAATGTAGGTTTTCTAAATATTGATGAAAACGATGCTGACTGGAACCAGGAGACAAAGATCAAGCGCAGAAGTTATTCGCTGGGAGTTCCTCTCGCACTGAAAGCTGGAAGCATGAAGAAGGGTCTTTTCTTCTTTGCGGGTGGAGAATATGAGTGGACCATCCATTACAAGCAGAAGCTGTTCATCGATGGTGAAAAGATCAAATTCAGTGAGTGGGGGAGCGACCGGGTAAACGCTTTTCTCCCCTCAGTTTTTGCTGGCGTTCAGCTCCCCAAGGGGATGAGGGTTAAATTCAAATACTACATGGACGACTTCCTGAATCCCGGCTATACCGGAATTGATTTCGAAGAAGCAGTGGACTATTCTGAATTTGGGTCGACCGGTATTTTCTATGTATCGCTCGCTTTTGTTACAGGTAAAAAAAGGTAGCCGAGCCCCATACCCAAAGATCCCCTTCGTCACCGTTGCGCCGGCTAGTCCCGCCTCTTTTGCTTAGAAAACAATCGATTCGTACATGATTTCGTTCCGGTCCTTGTCGGTGGAGCTGAGGTAGATCCGGAGAGCAATAGCACTGGAATGATTTTTCATAATTATCTGATTCTAATAGTTACTTATACCAACGTGTTGCCTAACTGGCTTCCCCGGTTTCCCATGACTAAAGTATTTTAATGATTCCACGGCCAGTAAAAACGGCCAGGATTCCAAAGAAAAAGCTGAAACCCGTATACATGGCAAAACGGAGAATCTCCTTGTTTTGCAGCAGCATAAATGCATCGTTGGAGAATGTGGAAAAGGTTGTAAACCCGCCGAGCAGTCCGACTGTAAGAAAAATCCGCCATTCGGGTGTGAGGAGATTGCTTCTTTCTGAAACCCCGTAAACAACCCCGATAAGCAGGCATCCAAGAATATTAACAAGCAGTGTTGCCCATGGGAACACCGTATCGTAGGTCAGCTGTACATACCTCGAAATAAGAAAACGGAATACTGATCCGATGAATCCGCCGAGGCCAACAATAAGAATCGACTTAACCATTTTTTTGATCTTTCATTTTTACGCTTCGCCAGAAGTCACCAGTCATTTGATCTTATGTACATCCTGCCTTCAGCGCTTGGTAAACTTCATTGCCGTTTGTAAAAATAGAAAAAAACGACTGATATTATGGACTGTAAGACAGATAAGTGCTTGTCCAAAGAATTTTTCATTCGATATTCATCCGCCTCATCACATAAAGTACCGAATACTTAACCCTTAAAAACTTTAATTGTGATGAAGAAAAAACTTACTTATCTGCAAATGGGTGCGATGCTGCTTTTCGCTGTTTCGGCTCAGACACAAAACGGACTGTTCATATCCGAGGTGACCGATCCGGCGGATGACTATTCCGGACGGTTTGTTGAATTGTACAATGCTGGCAACGAAACGGTCGATTTCAGCACCACCACTTTCTATCTTTCCCGGCAGAGCAATGGAGGTACCGGCTGGGGCAATTTATTGCTTGAAGGCTCGGTGGCCCCTGGCCAGATTTTTGTTGTCGGCGGCTCCTCCTTTGAGGCTGTATACGGCTTTGCACCCAATTTGGTATCCGGTATCCTCATCGGGAACGGTGATGATGCCTATTTTTTGTACCGTGACGGCAGCCATACCGAGGGAACGCTGCATGATATTTACGGAGCCATTGATACGGACGGGACCGGGGAGCCCTGGGAGTACGAGGACGCCCGCGCTGTAAGGTTGGAGGGTGTTTCAGCCCCCAACACAACCTGGACCGCCGCCGAATGGGAGATCACTCCGGCGGATATTGCCGACTGCGATCCCGGCGTACACCATGATTCAGGTGGCGGCGCTGAGCCTCCTCCACCCGGCAACTTTGCGATTACCGTTCATAATGATACCGTCAGCGAGGGACAGCCCGTGGAAGTTCCTGTTTCGGTTAGCGAACTCACCTTAGCCGACAATATTATCTCCTGGCAGTTTGATCTCGAATTTGATCCGGCCGTGCTTGAATACACCGGGTACGATCTTACTGGTACCATCGCTGCAGGCGGCACCCTTGAGGTGAACACGGCTGTTGCCGGCAGCTTGTCGATGAGCTATATGAACTCCGCTGCCCTGACCGGTGCCGGGGAGATCGTGCGGCTGCAGTTCAATCCGCTGGTTACCGATACGACCGACCTGCTCATCTCCAATGGCTGGCTGAACAATACCCCGGTGGAGCACCTCACAGATGGTACAGTGATTATTGTAGATGCGATACCGCCCTCGGCAGCGATCACCTACAGCGATACGATCAACCGTTTTGCCGATACGCTGGTCATCACCGCTGCTCTCAATAAGACGATGGATCCGGCGAACCCCGTTCAGCTATATATGACTGGCGCTGTAACACATACAGCAGAGATGATGCGCGTGAATGATACGTTGTACAACTACCATTTTCCTGTTCCCAAGGCGGATGGCGAGGTTGTTGTTGGTATGGGCAATGGCACTGACCTATGGGGGAATGAGGTAGTGGCAGTTCCGGTGAGCGGTGAAACCTTTTATATAACAAATTTTACACCTGGTGATGTGGATGATGACGGGTTGATTTTGGCATACGACGCGGCGCTTGCCCTGCAGCATTCAGTGGGACTGGATCCGCTGCCGGTTGTTGATCCGCTACCGTGGGAGAACTGGCGCGACAGCACTGCCAATGTCGATGGCACAGATGCCATTACTGCCTATGATGCGGCTTTGATCCTGCAATATTCGGCCGGGATCATCACCGAATTTCCCGGGGGTGGAAAGAAGTCGTTGGCAGTGGCCGATGTATCCGTTGAGTTTGAGGGCAATGCATTGGTGTTTTACGCCTATGGTGAACTGCTGGGACTGAACCTGGAGGTCACCGGTGAGCGCAAGGCACTGGGAGTTCCCGTTTTCCTGTTAGAGGTTCCGTATGGACAGGAACCCTCCGGATTTTTATCGGCCGTTAATATCAGTGAAACGACCTACAGTATAGGCTTCTGCAGCACTATTTCGCCTTCAGATGGTACTCCTGTATTGAAGATTCCTGTGAAGCAGATCGGATCGTTGACTTTCAGATTGCGGGTGAATAGTGAGGCGAAAGATATGACGGTTCATGCGACCACCGGATTGGGTGAAGCTGAGCATGACAGGATTGTTGTATATCCAAATCCGGCCAAAGACCATTTGTTTATTCATACTGGGGTATTTGGCATAACAGATAGCTACCGGATGAAGATCATGAGTCAGCTCGGTGCAACGGTTTTTGAGACAGCCATTGAGCAAGGGGAGTATATGATCGATCTGTCGAATTGGCCGGGAGCCGGGATCTACTACCTGCAGATGACAGACAGGAAGGGTGCTGTTGTGGTGATGCAGAAGATACTGTTGCAGTAAATATTTGCCTGCTTTGTTTTTGTAATCCTGTAATATCACTCATTCATTCTGCAGGTTTATTGTAATCCCCGGGTTGCAGAAACCACAGCATATTGGCATAGAAGGAGGCTGTTTCTACATATTACGAGACAGCCTCCTTCCAACTTTTTTTGTTAATTATATAATATACGTATATTTGTGGAGTAAAATACACGTATATTATGGAGTCAAAACTTACACTTAGCGTGGATAAGAAGATTGCTGAAAGAGCCAAGGTTTATGCCAGGAGTCAGGGGAGAAGCTTGTCTGACCTTGTGGAGAACTATTTTATGTTGCTTACTTCAGAGGAGAGTGAGGCTGAATTGCATGTATCACCGAAAATTAAAGCGATGAAGGGAGTGCTGAAAGTGCCGGATGATTATGATTATAAAAAGGAGTTAACGGACGCCCTGGCAAAAAAATATCTAAAATGACGGATGTTTTTATAGATACTGATGTGTTCATCGACTATTTAACCGACAGAAAACCTTTTTCAGATGATGCAGAGCAGTTGTTTGGCCTGATTGAATCAGGGAAGATCAGGGGGCATGTATCGTCCGTTTGCTTTAGTAACTTATATTACCTGATTAATCATCATATTTCAGGTGCTCGGACTGTTGCTCTCTTAAGGGATCTGGCTGGAGTTGTAAATATCCTGAAAGTCGATAAAGAGACAATCCATCTTGCACTCGAATCTGATTTCAGGGATTTTGAAGATGCAATCCAGTTTTATGCTGCGGCTGCATTCAAGCGAATGGACCTGATCATTACCCGGAACACAAAAGATTTTAAACATGCCTCACTTCCGGTAATGACGCCCAATACGTTGTTGAAAAGCTTACAGCAGGCTAACGACAGGTAGTAACAGTAAGATTTGATGAATATTTGATCTTATATACAGGATGCGGATTGTAACATATTTACTTCCATTTACGTTGTAAAAGAGAGCATTAATATATTTCTGTATGAGAAAGATTTTTGCAACCGGTGTTGTTTTGATGTTGTTGCTGCAGGTGCAATTGCAGGGCCAGGGACACCAGGTTGAAGCAATGATAAGGGATTTACCTGATGGGAAGGTTTATTTGTCATTGTATGACAGGGATGAATATCGTTTGGTGGATAGTGCCAGATCGGTCAATGGCTCATTCTATTTTTACAGGGGAGACCACCAGCCTGATGGGATGTACCGAATCGACTTTATGCGACCGGGTCGGCCCGGGGGGGATAGCGAAGCCAGGTTTATCGAATTTCTCTGGAGCGATGAATCATTTATGATCTACGCGGATAAAAATGATATTGCCGGTAGTGCAAGTTTTGGCAATTCGTTAGAGAACAGGGTGTTGGGTGAATATAGAGAGTATGAGGAGCAGTATGAGAGAAAGATGTCGTTGCTCTATCCGCTGATCGACCGCTACCCGGAGGAAGATGAATTTTATTCTTCTGCTGCGAGCCATCTGCTAAAGCTTCAGCAAGAGAGGGACACCTTTATGCTTGAGATCATACAGCGTAATCCCGATCTTTTCGCAGGTAAAATAATCAATGCAAACAGGTCAGTAATCGTTCCTCCGGACCTTCGTGGAAAGCAGCGGATTGAGCATATGAAAACACACTATTTTGAAAATACTCCCATTGATGATCCGGAATTGTTGCATGCCCCTGTCTATACCCGAAAGATCATCGAATACCTGATGCTTTATCGCAGTCAGGATTACTCTTTCAGCGAGCAGGAGGATGCATTCATTGAGGCGGTGGATATGATTATGGCCAATGTGTCGGGCGATCCTGACCTTCGTACCTTTGCCGTTGAATACCTGCTGGAGGGATTTCAATCATTCGGTATGGAGCGGGTGGAGACCTATATTGTCGATACCTATGTGGATGAAACCTGTACCACCGATGTGGTTGAGCTGGCCCAGCAGCGTGTTGAGGGGTACCGCAAAATGGAGGAGGGGCAGATTGCAGAGGATATTCTGATCCGCAGTGCCAACCGGAAGATGGTACGGCTCTCGGAGGTGGATGCTGATTATATTTTGGTGCTGTTTTGGGCCACCTATTGTGAACATTGTACACAGATGATGCCGGAGTTGCGAGAATGGTACCTGAATGACAGACCGGAAAACCTGGAGGTTTTTGCGGTATCGATTGATACCTCCAGGTCCGATTGGGATCTTTTCCTGCAGGTTGTTGAAATGCCATGGATCAACACCCATGAGCCGATGGGATGGGAAGGAAAAAGTGCAGCCGATTATAATATCTATGCCACACCGACGATGATACTGCTCGATCGTGAAAGGCGGATCATTGCCCGGCCATATACCCTCAGAGAGCTTCGAAGAACCCTAAGGAAATTGGAATAAGATTAATCCATAATTCCCATTTGCTTCATTAAAAAGCTGGCATTCATATTTTTGGCCAGTCCGGGACGCATTGTATAATCAAATGTCAGCTCAAGGTCTTTGATGTAGCTCTCGAAGCAGTAATTCACAATCTTTCCCTTGTGCTGCTCCTGCATCTCTCCCAATGAAAGATCGTGGGTGGCAATAAAGCAGAGCACATTGTGGTTGATCGATTTCTCAATCAGCCCCTTCGAGCCTTTCTGTTTGTCTGTGGTGTTGGTACCATTCAGTACCTCATCCAGCAGTATGAGCAGATTTTCACCCTCTTTCATGCGGTCCACAATCTTTTTCAGTCTTTTGATCTCTGCAAAGAAATAGGATTCATCATCCTTTAGAGAGTCGCTGGTGCGCATACTGGAATAGAGACGGTAGGGTCCGGTTGAAAATGATGTTGCACAAACCGGACAGCCTGCATAGGCCAGCACCATGTTCACCCCTACGGTACGCAAATAGGTACTTTTACCGGCCATATTCGCCCCGGTGATCAGCACCACCCTCTCATTTTTGATCTCAATGGAGTTATCCACCCTTTTTGCAGAAGGGATCATTGGGTGACCCAAAGATATAGCATTGAGCCCTGTCGCCTTTTTTTTAATTGTGGGATAATTGTATTCAGGATGGTTGTACGCAAATCCTGATAGGCTGAACAGCGCATCACACCTTCCGCTAACCTCCAGCCATTTTTCAAAGTCGTCCCTGTGCTCCCTGTTCCAGGCTGCCAGCCGGTGAAGCATATGGAAGTCGAACAACACGAGCGCATTCAACACAAAGCCTACTAAAAGATTCAATCGCTGATCGAAGAGGTTTAGTAATTCTGACAGCTGTTTAATGGATTTCGAAGCGTTCCGGCACTGTTCCTTAATACCTCTCAGCCCGGAATGGTTAAATTCCTCTCTGGCAAGAACCTCGAGCAATACTGCATATGTTCTCAAAAAGTTATGCTTCTTTGAGACCTGCTCCTGGTAGCGGTTTGTCCGGACGACAAAGGGGGACAGGAGCGACAAATTGATCAGTACAAGCGGGATCAGCAATCTGAAAAATGCCGGGTTGATGATGCCGGCGACAATAATTCCTGAAGATACCACAGTCATCACCACAGACATGATTTTTGTCCACCGGTATCTCTCTATAAACGCCGGTTCGCGCGACCAACTGACCACCTCATCAAAATCCTCCTTCTTCTTTTCCATCAGGCGGGCGTTGGCAGCAAAATATTGGCGAAGATTTATCTTTTCTGCGAGCTCCCTATTCACCTCCTGGCGGCTTTGAACCTGCCCTTCCTCCGTGACCGGGTTGCACAGATAGTCTGCCAGTTTCGCAGGACCGGTATGGGTCGCTGTACGGTTGATATACTGAAAGAGCGATCGCTCCCCGAACAGGTCCAGGTCATATGACCATGGATGGTCGGGATCAATAAACTGCTGTCCATCAGCAAAACCTGAATAATTATCATGCAATGCATCAAACTCCTCCCTGTTCATAGCGATCAGTTCAACGAGCAGTTTTCGTTTGTCGTTCTGGTTTTTATGGTAGCTGACAAGCACAAAGAAGAGAACGATCATGAGTCCTGCCGGTAATAGCAGGATGTCATATCCACTACTGATGCTCAAGACAATAAAATATACCGAACCAACTACCAGCAATAATCTCAATACACTGATAAAAGTCAGCAACCTCTTTTGCCTGCCCAGAAGGCTTTCAAAATCTGACTTTCTCGCTTCATATGTTGCCTGATTCTTTGTCCGGTCCATTTTTTAAATTTGACCAAAGGTAGAAATTCCAACGGTAAAATCAGATGATCTTCTCTTATGGTCCCTTTCCCTTTACATTCCCTTTCCGCCCTTCGCCCGTCCCTTCGCTCACTTTCCTCTTCTCCGACCCCTCTCTTTCCCTTCACCGGTAAGATATCCCTTTTCGAATCGCCTGGTTTAAACAAGGATTTTCAATTCCACACCCATTTCAACTCCCAACTATTTTCCTACTTTTGCACCCGTATGGAATTTTTATGCAATCTGGATCTGATCAACCTGTCGCTGGTGCTGTTCTCAGCATTTCTTGTAGGAGCTTCAAAAGCAGGTATCAAAGGGGTTGGATTGCTGATCGTGCCCATGATGGCAGCGGTCTTTGGTGCAAAGCAGTCGACCGGGATTGTCCTGCCCATGCTGATCATGGCCGATGTTATGGCGGTGATCTATTACCGCAGGAGCGTGAACCGCAAATACATCATTAGGTTGCTGCCCTGGGCCCTTGCCGGAATTATTATAGGAGTAGTTACGGGGGAAGTGATTGACGAGGGACATTTCCGCTGGCTGCTGGGAACGATCATCATTGCCATGCTGATCCTCTTAATCTACAATGACCTGAAAAAGTCGGACCACATTCCTGATAACCGATTTTTTGCGGGAGTTATGGGGCTGGCGGGTGGATTTGCCACCATGGTTGGGAATGCTGCCGGACCGGTTTTCTCTATCTACCTGCTTTCCATGAAACTGCCAAAGCGTGAATTTATCGGGACCGGTGCATGGTTTTTCTTTATTATCAACCTTTCAAAGGTTCCATTTCATATTTTTTCATGGAACACAATGACTGTTAACACCCTGGTGGTGGACCTGGTCCTTCTCCCGCTGATCGTCGTGGGTATGTTTACCGGGATCAGACTGGTGAACTGGTTTTCAGAGGGCGTCTACCGCTACTCTGTGATTATTATGACCTTCATCGCGGCAATGGCCATGCTGTTCAGCTGAAACTGCAGAGAGTGGTTCGGTTGCTGTTGCAGCTCCTATGGCTATCCCGATCATTCTCGCGATCAGTGCCTGTGAAAAAAAACTTCAGAAGGTTAGTGAAAAAGTACACGATCTCTTCCATCAACGGCAGCGGAACCGGGCCTGTGAAAAAAAAACTTCAGAAGGTTAAAGAAAAAGTTGTCTCTTTTTCGGGTACCGATTGTGCAGTGATCGTACCGCCGTGCAGTCTGAGGATCTGTCGTGACAGGCTGAGACCGATTCCCGATCCGTTCTTTTTTGTTGTGAAGAAGGGGATAAAGATCTTGTCCAGCACATCCGGCAGAATACCCGGACCGTTGTCTATGATCTTGATGGTGGGCCGGCCCCGTTTATTGTAGTAACCCCTGATTGCAATAATCCCATCCTCTTTGTTTTCAAGGGCCTGTACAGCATTTTTCACCAGGTTGATCAGCACCTGGGAGATCATCTGTTCATCGATCTGTAGCATGATGCTGTCAGGCTCCATGGTATAGTCCAACTGAATGTGCAGGTCATCCATCTCTTTTTTCATCAGCGTGACAACATTTTCCAGGAGACTGCTCATCTCCACCATATCGAAATTCGGCTTTGGTATTTTTGTCAGACTGCGGTAGGTCTCCACAAAATTCATCAGTCCCGTACTGCGTTTATTAATGGTCTGAAGCGCCTGCTGAATCTCGTCCACCGCTTCATGGTCGAGCTTTGCTGCCCCTTCACTATTCGCATCGTATCCTTTAATCATTAAATCAATTGTGGAAGAGAGGCTGGAGATCGGTGCTATGGAGTTCATGATCTCGTGTGTCAGCACCCGGATCAGCTTTTGCCACGCCTCTGTTTCCTGGCCTTCCAGCACATTCTGGATGTTTTTCACGGTTGCCAGCAGGATACTTTTCTCCTTGATCTTGAATTCTGTACACTGTATCGCAAGTTGTAAAATGTCATCATCATCCTGGACCTTGACAAGGCGGTTTTCACCCGGTTCAATTTTCAGCAGGACGTCGCATAACTCCTGACTAAGCTGAGCCAGCCTGCTGATCTCCCTCAGGGAATTCACCTGGAAAAGTCTCTTTGCTGCCGGATTGATCATCTCCACTTTTCCGTTCCGCTGGTAGGCGAGGATGCTGACATCGACGTTCTGAACAATGCTTTGCAGGTAATGAAGATACTCCTCCTTTTCGGAACGGATCCGTTGAAAATCCTGCATCACATTGTTAAATGCTTCGCTCAACGCCTCAAATGAACTGCCAGCCTCTTTGATTGCAAATGACCTGGTAAACTCTGAATAGCGAATTGAGTCTAGAAAACCGGTCAGCTCCCTGTTGGTTCGGTCAACAAACCTGAATAATGCCCAAACCTGGTACACCATCGCACCAATAAGCAGGACCGGGGTGAAGATAAATCTGCTGTTCAGCGCAATGAACAGGAGAAGGCAGGTTGCTGTAAGTACCAGCACCCTAAGGATGACATTGATCCTGAATTGCTTAAAGGCCATGTTTTTCCATTCTTCTGTACAATGATGTACGCGTTAATCCCAGTTGTGTTGCTGCCTGGGTGATATTTCCCTGGTTCTGTTTCATTACTTTGTTGATGACCGCCTTTTCAATCTCATCCAGGTTATAGCTGTCAAAGTCAAGATCGCCCGTTGATGAGGAGCGTTCAGACGATAACATAAAATCGTCCGTGCCCAGGCTGGAGTTATCACTCATGATCACCGCCCGCTCAATGGCATGTTGCAGTTCCCTCACATTTCCGGGCCATGGGTACTGGTTCAGCTTCTTTATGGCAGATGACTGTATATTTCGTATTGGCTTTTTGTATTTTTTGCTGTAGATCTTTAGGAAATGTTCCGAGAGGATCGGGATATCTCCGGTACGATCCCTTAATGGCGGCAGGTGAATCTCAACGGTATTGATCCTGTACAGAAGGTCCTGCCTGAAGTATCCACTTTTTACATCATCATGGATGTTGTTGTTGGTGGCACAGATCAATCTCACATTCACAGGAAGCGGTTTTGCAGCACCGACCCGCACAACCTCGCGACGCTCGATCACGGTAAGAAGTTTTGACTGAAGCGGGTAGGAGAGGTTGCCGATTTCATCCAGAAAGAGGGTGCCACCCGACGCAATCTCGAACCTGCCCTGCTTCATTTTGTGTGCATCAGTGAAGGCCCCTTTCTCGTGACCAAAGAGTTCGCTCTCGAAGAGCGTTTCAGCTATCGATCCCAGATCGACACTGATAAACACTTCCTCATTGCGCAGGGAGTTCCTGTATATTGCCCTTGCAACCAACTCTTTACCGGTGCCGTTCTCCCCGAGGATAAGTACATTTGCATCGGTAGAGGCCACCTTCTTAATGGTCCGGAACACCTCCTGCATCTCCGGTGAATTGCCTATAAAATCCGTGAACGGCTGGTCCAGTACCGCACTGATCTCCTGCTGTTTCATGCGAAGAGATTCTGCCTGCATCCTTGAATGGCGAAGGTTTACAGCCGAGTTGATGGTGGCCAGGATTTTTTCATTTTGCCAGGGCTTTAAAATAAAGTCTGTGGCACCTGACTTGATTGCCCTTACCGCCTTCTCTGCATCCCCGTATGCTGTGATGAATACCACAACAGCGTTGGGATCATAACTAAGAATCACCTTCAGAGCATCGAAGCCTTCCTGACCGCTTATTGCATCCTTGGTAAAATTCATGTCGAGCAAAATCACATCCCAGTTCTCTTTTTTCATCATCTCCGGAATTTGCTCCGGACCGGTAAGAATTTCAATGTGTTCAACATGCGGACGCAATAGCAACTTGAGAGCAAACAAAATATCTTCATTGTCGTCTACCACCAGTATTTTACCTCTCTTTTCTTCCATTTGGATCTTAGTTTTTTGGTTTCAGTTTATTGCAAGCAAATCACGGGCCTTTTTCCCCTGAGATTGCAAAATAAAATGTTCATAGCGGTGTTCTGTATTTTACGTTTTGCTGCGCTGCACTTGTACATAAGGTTCTGTTAAGGCACAAAAATAATATTAACCGTGAAATAATTTTTTTATTACCCCATGCAAATATAGTAAAAAGGTGTACGGAAACGTACACTATCATCCCATTACCGAACAACTGTTTAATCAATGAACCCCTCATCATTCAGGTAAGATTTTTCGGCGGTATTTCCCGGACTGTCGGAACAGGCAACGAGTCTACTACGTTCGGTTCGCACGCAGTTAGCGTAGGAGCCCGAACAACTTAAAAAAAATTGAGTTTTTGTTTCGTTGTGTTCAGGATTCCGGTTCTTGAAAGTGCCGGTGGGTCGATCTGAAAAGATACCTCTTACAGGTAAAATTATTCCTGACCAGTTGTATGAGCGGCTTTTCAAACCGGCAGTTGATATAATAAAATATTATTTCCGTCAAAAATTTAGGCTCCGGCATCATTTTAAGGATGAAACTTGTATTTTTGTTTTTCTAACCTAAACCTGATGAAGCGATTATTCCTGATCTTGGTGCTTGGTACTACTTTTCCTGCCTTGTCATGGACACAGGTGATTAATTTTGGAAAAACTTTACCGATGAGGGCCTTCAGTTTTACGGTTGCGCCGGTATACAATGTAGGCAACGTTTTTCATCGCGATCTTGAGGGTTTATCTTACATGGCTATGGCAGGCTACGGGATGGGCTATAATCTGGATGTTAATGTGAAATATGGTTATTACAATGAGGGCATCCACCTCATTGCTGCCGATATGCAGTACCTCTTCAGGGAGACAAGGAATAGTTACTATTCGTTTTATGGCGGACTTCACAAATGGGAGGAGTACGGGATAGATTTAACGGTTAGCTATACCCATACGCCCCAATACTGGGCCAATTTATCGGTTGGCCTGGATATGGATGCTGATTTCTCCAGCGAACTTGAGCTGCGTGCATGGATTCCGTTGAATTTCGGCATCAACTTCGACGACAGGTATTTTGTTTTTTTGGAATACAACCTGCCCGCCAATGAACGGGCATGGGATATCCTTACCACCGGTATCACTTTTATCTTCAGATAGCTTTTACTTCTCAAAGACTGGTTCACCAGCCGAGTACGTAGCAACGACTTCGATGGAGGGAATTTTAATTTCGGAAACTGTCATTATATCCTCTTTTGTTACCACGAAGTCGGCCAGCTTGCCCTTTTCCAGGGTTCCCTTGAATGTTTCTTCGAACGCCGCCTTTGCTGCCCAGCTTGTCATGGCCCTTAGCGCCTGCTCCCTGGAGAGTGCTTCGGAGGGTATGAAGCCATCCTGTGGGAAGCCTGTATGATCCTTCCGGGCCACTGCGGCGTAGAATCCGTAGAGCGGATTGATATGCTCTACCGGGAAGTCGCTGCCGTTGGCAATCCATCCGAGCTCTTTGAGCAGCGTCCTGTAGCTGTAGGCCCCTGTCATCCTCTCGCTGCCGATCCGATCTTCGGCCCAGTACATGTCTGATGTTGCGTGGGTTGGCTGTACGGAGGGGATGATATTGTATTCTCCGAAAAACCTGAAATCTTCCGGGTGGATGATCTGAGCATGTTCGATCCTCCAGCGCCTGTCGTTGTCCTTTTCCAGCAGTCCTGTGTAGATACCCAGCATTAGCCGGTTGGCTTCGTCGCCGATACAGTGCACTGCCACCTGGTAGTTGTTGTCGTATGCCCTGCGGCACAGCTCTTCAAGTAACGCGGGCTCCGTGAGCAGCAATCCCCTGCTCCGCGGGTCATCGCTGTAAGGTTCCAGCATTCTTGCACCTCTTGAACCGAGGGCACCGTCGGCGTAAAGTTTCAGCGTATTTACGGTGAGGTAGTCATTTTGGACGATCCCCTTTTCGATAAAAGTTTTAAAATTGCTTTCGGAGGGATCCAGCCAGGCGTTGACCCTCATTTTAAGTGCATTGCTCCTGTGCATTGAGTCGAGCAGTTGAACAACTTCAGTGGACAGTCCAGCATCAGAAACGGAGGTGAGCCCCACCGCAAAACAATTCTGCTCAGCCTTTTGAATTCCGGCGATCAGCTCTGCTCTGCCAGGCTTCGCTATATGTCTGCTTACCAGGTCAATGGCATTATCGATAAGGATGCCGGTTGGCTTTCCGTTTTTTAGGATAACAACACCGCCGTCGATATTGCTCTGTGCGGTAATTCCTGCAATCTCCAGCGCCTTTGTATTGGCCCAGCCAGCGTGACCGTCCACCCTTCGCAGCAGTACAGGCCGGTCGGGAAATATCTTGTCCAGGTCACTCCTGTCGGGAAATTTTTTGGTTTCCCAGTCGTTCTGGTCCCACCCGCGGCCGGTGATCCAGCCTTCAGGGTTGCTTTTGGCAAATACCAGGCAACGCTGAAGTATCTCTTCGACGGAAGTAGTGGCTGACAGGTCGACCTGGTTGAGGGAGAGGCCGTACCCAACGAAATGGCAATGGGCATCGTTCCATCCTGGATAGACAAAATGATCTTTGAGTGAGATTGTTTTTTCGGGTTTGTATCTTTCAGACAACTCTTTGGAAGAGCCTGTATCGTATATTTTTCCATCTTCGACCACAATGGCTTCAACAACGGTGAAAGAGTCATCGACAGTATATATGGTGGCGTCTTTGACAAGCAGGTCAACATTTTCTTTTTTCATTTGGCATCCGGTAAAAAAGTGTAAACTGATAAAGATGGGTAAAGTGAAAAATGAAATTGTTCGGATCATCACTTCTGTTTTTGGTAAAAATAGTAATAATTGGGGAAGGTAAATTCACTTCTTTACATAACTTTTTTGTATACTTTTGTTGTGCATGGAAAATATGAAAAAATACCTGGTAAATCCGGTTTTTGCTGTGATTTCAAAAATTGCCGATGAGGTGGATGCTGAGACTTTTGTGATCGGTGGTTTTGTGCGGGATATTCTGTTGGGAAGCTCGCCTGCCGATGCAAAGGATATTGACGTGGTGGTGGTCGGCAGCGGGATAGATATGGCAACCAGGGTCCGGCAGCAGCTGGGAAAGAAAGCAAAACTGGCTGTTTATAAGAATTTTGGCACGGCCATGATTAAGCATGATGCATTGGAACTTGAATTTGTCGGGGCCAGGAAGGAGTCGTACCGCCGGGATTCCAGGAAGCCGATCGTGGAAGATGGATCGCTGGAGGATGACCAGCTGCGCAGGGATTTTACGATCAACGCATTGGCAATATCACTGAATAGTGCTTCGTATGGGAAGTTGCTGGATCCTTTTAATGGAAGGGATGATCTAAAGAAGCGAATCGTACGAACGCCCCGTGATCCGGTGGCCACCTTCTCCGATGATCCTTTGAGAATGCTGCGTGGCATCAGGTTTGCCACCCGGCTGGGATTCGATATCCATGCGGATACCTTCAGGGCGATCATGGATACCCGCGAACGGATCCGGATCATCTCGCAGGAGCGCATCACCGATGAACTGAATAAGATCATACTGGCCGATCAGCCGGGCAGGGGGTTTAAGCTGCTGGATGAGTGTGGATTATTGGAACTCGTATTGCCAGAATTGCATCGCATGAAGGGGGTTGATGAAGTCAGGGGGTTAAGGCATAAAGACAATTTCTTACATACCCTGGAGGTGTTGGATAACCTGGCGCGTAAAAGTGATGACCTCTGGCTGCGGTGGGCGGCCCTATTGCATGACGTGGGCAAACCTTCCACGAAGAGGTTTGAACCGGGTATTGGGTGGACCTTTCATGCACATGATTTCATCGGTGCAAAGATGGTCCCCTCAATCTTCAAGCGACTGAAACTGCCGCTGAACGACCGGATGAAATATGTCCAGAAGATCGTGAAACTGCACCTGCGTCCGATCGTGCTTTCCCAGGAAATAGTAACCGACTCGGCAGTGCGGCGCCTGCTTTTTGATGCAGGGGAAGAGACAGACGATCTGATGACACTCTGTGAGGCTGATATAACATCGAAAAATGAGCGGACGGTGCGGCGGCACCTGCATAATTTTGCTATTGTACGCGAGAAAATTGTTGAGATTGAACAGAAGGACCATATCCGGAACTTTCAGCCCCCTATATCTGGCGATGATATCCAGCATATCTTCAATATTGCTCCGGGACGTGAGATCGGGATCCTGAAGAATGCCATCAAGGAGGCAATTCTGGAAGGGGAGATCTCCAACCATTTTGAGCCGGCCTATGAGCTGCTACTGAAAAAAGCGGAAGAGTTGGGTCTTGAGAAGGTTCGTGATCCGGAGGTGTCAAAGAGACCAGGGGTGAAGGATGAGCCGGGGACTGCCACTACTTCTGAATCTGACAAGTAGGGCAGCCTGGAAGTTTATTTTTAGAATAGAATCCCAGGGATGGTTTTCGGAACGGGTATTTCGGTGATGGGCTTTTGGTAAGAATCTCCCGTTATTGTTTGGAATCTGTTTACCGGATATTTGGAATTTGCTTCCCGGATGCGGCCAACGAACCCCTCATCATTGGGTATCGATATTTTTAGCAGAGAAGAGTCAAAAGGAGATATGCCATTATTATCCAGGTTGGTCATTTGCCGGGCAGCCGGAGAGGCTGTTCAGAACATAGACTGTTCAATATGGTATCTGAAAAATCAGCAATAGGGGAAGATGATCACTGATCCCACTGCTGTATGCATAGCCGCGGTAGGTTCTTCGCGGTCGCTCACCTGTCTGTTTCTCATCTTTTTCCAGTAGGAACGGGATTTTAGGTATGAATGCACTGCAGTTTTCGGGCGCTAGTCTGCCGGCCGTAAAAACATGGTCCACCGATCCCCACCTGCCCTGGTATTTGTATGTGCTTTCTCCTGAATGAGGGAGAATGTGGTGTAATCTGTAACTGTTTTTCAATATTTCCAGGGGCACAGAACCGGCAATATCGTTAAGGTCGCCTCCTGCAATAATACCTATTGAAGGCTGGGTCGAAACAACCGAGTCAACAAAGGCGCCAAGTATTCGAGCCTGCAGGACCCGCTGTGCTTCGGTCTCCAGGGCACCTCCGTATTTTGAGGTCCAGTGGTTCGCAGCGATCAGAAGGGTGTCCCGGGCCAGTATAAATTTTGCAGTCAGAATATCTCT
The DNA here is from genome assembly GCA_040903745.1 of Bacteroidales bacterium. Lineage (GTDB taxonomy): Bacteria > Bacteroidota > Bacteroidia > Bacteroidales > M55B112. Next base: position 36,700 of record JBBDUV010000029.1, read on the forward strand.
TGTATGTAATCTCTGCCCGGCTTTGTCCTTTACAGTAATCCAGGTTGTGTCGATACATAGGGCATGGTCGGTCCGGTACAATATGGCAACATCCATGCCCCGGTGGTCGGGACTATCGCGGTGCAGGATGCCATAGTTGTGGTTTATAAGCAGCGGATGGTCTACGATATCCTCAAGAACCCTGAGATTTTCTATTTCGCTAAGGCAGATAATTGACGGGGGATCCCAACTGTTGACCGCCAGGATCACTTTGCAGATTTCAGAGATCTTTTTGTTGTAGCGGTAAAATGTCCAGCGCCGTTCACCTTCGGGAGTAAAATCATCATCGCGGGCATGCGGATCGTCTGAGGGATGGAACAGGTTTTCAACATTGTAGAACATGCAGGAGTAGTTTTTCTTGCTGTTTTGGGAGCATGATTTTTGCCAGGTGGTTAGTAGCAGGAGAAGCAGGAGGAGACAGGTAGGTTTCATAATATGGTTTCATTTGGGCTGTTCGTTCTACAGACATTTCGCCCCTACAGGGCTATACATGTCGCTCCTAAAGGAGCTGGGCGTTCCATGTGGGCTGTTCGTTCTACAGACATTTCGCCCCCAAAGGGGCTAGACATTTCGCTCCTTTAGGAACGACATGTCTGTAAAGCGACAGGTCTTTCCTGGCTGTTAATGTGATGTATGGTGAAAATATCGGACTGAAGTCCTTATTTAAAGTGGCTTAATGGATAGACAGTTCTTTAATCGAATATCCCGAAAATTGAAACACGAGAGAAAAAACCTGGCGGAAACCAAGGTTTTATTCCTCAATTCTTTCAAAGGCTCCCAGGTCGGGTTCGTTATCCCCAAGCCGGCTATCTCCTTTTTTATCAAAGGGAAAATTGATGGCATAATCCCTTTCTCCGGCGTCAATAGCAGGGGAGAGGCTGTCTAGTTCATAGCTTACTCTGAGGGAGTCAAACAGGGGATTCTTATTCAGAATCATTTCAATGAAATTGGGGTCCTGGTCGTAGATGTATTCATCCTCATTCAGCCATTTAAAAACTTCCTCTTTTTCAAACCTGGCCAGCACATGATCGAAGGTGTAGTTTAGCTGCCCTTCGTCCGATTGACTGATCTGAATTTCATTGTTGCCTGAACCATAGATGATGCAATTGGTAAACAGTGCCTGTTCAATATTCCTCGACTCGACGATTACTTCTTTATCATCGTTCTCATAGGCAAAGTAATTGGCCAGGTAGACCGCAGGGGCTGTTCTGTTGGAGAATCCTGTTCTCCAATAGTTGGCAAAGGTGCAGTGGGTGAAAGAATAGGATCCCTCATAGAGCAGTTCAACACAGCTGTTACCGCAGTCGCCTATTACGGTATTTGAGGCTTCAATGGTTGTTCCGCGACCCAGGATTCCGTCGTAGCTCATCCGGTTGATCTCAGTATTGGAGATGCTCAAAACAGGCTGGTCGAAACTCACCACTGAGTCGGCCCATAGGCCCACTGTTCCGTTCAGTATTCTTGCATGGTTGATAACGTTGCTATGGCTACCCGGCACAAAATAGATCCCAAACCACTGTCCGGGGTAGCCCGGGTCATCCCGGAACTCCCGCTCAAGCCTGTCACCTTCAACAACGATTGGGTATTCCAGTGTTCCGTTCATTTTCAGTGATCCCTGTACATAAATGCCTGCGTCCCGGTGAAGATGTATCTGTACCCCCTCTTCAATGGTCAACTCCTGTAGCGTATCTACAAAAATATATCCCAGTATCAGGTAGGGTTTGTCAGCCGTCCAAATTGCACCCGGAGTAACTATACTATCACGTAGCAGATGTACATCCTGTCCCCAGGCCACCAGGTCAACGTCCTGCAGATTGCCATTAACAGAGAAGGTAATTGAATCCTGGATCCGGAGGATATCGGGCAATCTGTTCGGATCGAGTGTAGCCTCAACAAAAATATACATACTGTCCTTTGGTGCAATCTCAAAGTTATCGAATGATACTCCCGGCATGCCATCCACATTAACACGGAATACTGATTCGCTGCCACCCGCGAGTTGGATCGCATCAATTTTTATAAATCGGGAATGGGGATTATACACACGGAAGGATTTGGTGGTTGTTCCGACAGTAGTAAAGATCGTATCGAAATATACCGTATCCAAACTGAATTGCAACCTTGCATCACCCTCCTCTACATAATTGCGTTCAGGATGACAATAAAACAGGCAGAAGAGGGAGGGTAGCAGAATGGCTATGGAAAGAATTTTTCTCACAAAAATCAGACTTTGTTAAAAATAATAACGCAAAGATGGAAAAAAAAGTATTCATCCGGGAAAGCAAAATGAACATCCTCATTGAAACTGTATTCATCCGGGAAAGGAAAATGAACATCCCATTGAAACTGTATTCATCCGGGAAAGCAAAATGAACATCCTCATTGAACCTGTATTCATCCGGGAAAGGAAAATGAACATACCCATCGAAAAAGTATTTGCTTGTATAGTGATTGGATAATGATCCCGTTAGCGTATTATCAATTAAGTGGATGGGAACAATTCAACGCTACTGAATAATTCTGTGATAGGAAAAGACCTCCGGATTTAACATCGTTGTATTTCATATTTTGAAAATCATTCCTACCTTTGTAGGGTAATTTCACTAAGGGGGGTGCCTTAAATTTCAGGCTGAGATCATACCCTTAGAACCTGATCCGGGTAGTGCCGGCGAAGGGAAATGCATATTTTATGTGAATTATAAACCATATTCTATTATGAAAAAGCAAGTTTTGTTTGGACTTGTGCTATTGGCCATTGCTATGCAGGCCAGTGCACAATTTGTGCTAAGTGGTTCTGTGTCTGACACAGAAAATGCGCCTCTGACAGGCGCGAGTATCTACATTCCTGGGTTAAACAGGGGAACAATAGCAGCGGCTAACGGCTCATTTACGATTACTGACCTGCAGAGGGGAAGCTACGAGGTCAAGATTTCATTTGTCGGATTTGAGACATTTGAGAAGAATATCAGGATCAACAGCGATACTGATATCGGCACCATCATGCTCGAACAGCAATCCTTCAGTGGGGAGGAGGTAACCATCAGTGCCCTCAGGGCAGGAGAGAAGACCCCCATGGCATTTACAAACATGGACAGGGATCAGATTGCAGAGAAAAATTTTGGTCAGGATATTCCCTATATTGTAGGAATGACCCCTTCTGTCATTACCTCCTCGGATGCCGGACACGGCATCGGTTACACCTCCATGCGAATCAGGGGAACCGATGCCAACAGGATCAATGTTACTATTAACGGTGTTCCGCTGAATGATGCGGAAACGCATAGCGTATTCTGGGTCGATCTGCCCGACCTGGCCACATCAACCGAACAGATCCAGATCCAGCGGGGTGTGGGAACCTCCTCCAATGGTGCAGCAGCATTCGGTGCGACGGTTAATATGCAGACAAAGTTGTTAGAGAAGGAACCGTATGCGCGGTACGACCTGACAGCCGGTTCGTTCAATACGATTAAAAACAGTCTTTCGGCCGGGACCGGACTGATCAAGGACCGGTTCGCCGTCGATATCAGACTATCGGATCTTCATTCGGATGGCTATATTGACCGTTCCTGGACCGACCTGCAATCATATTATCTGTCTGCCGGTTGGTACACTGAAAAATCAAGCCTTAAACTTATCACTTTCGGAGGATTCGAAGAGCTGTATCAGTCGTGGGGTGGCATTCCATCATCAATGCTCGCGACTGACCGGACCTACAATGAGATGGGGAGTTATACAGATACTGCCGGACAAACTGCCTATTATGGGAACCAGATAGACCATTACGACCAGATCCATTATCAACTTCATTATTCCAGGGAACTCTCGAAGCGGTTGTATTTAAATGGTGCATTGCATTATACGAAGGGAAGCGGTTATTATGAACAGTATAAGGAATCTGAGGATTATTCCGATTATAACATGGATTATCCTGTTATTGGCTCTGATACAGCATTTTCAACCGATCTGATCAGACGAAAGTGGCTGGACAATGATTTTTATGGAGCGATTGCGTCCCTAAATTATGAAACCGACAGGGGAAGAGTGATCGCTGGAGGAGGATGGAACAGGTATATCGGACTTCATTTCGGCAGGGTAATCTGGGCAGAACATTTCGGTAACAATAATAAGGGCCACCAATGGTATCATGGTACAGGGGATAAAAGCGACTGGAACCTCTATGGAAAATACTATTACGATATTAGTGATCGGCTGACAGCTTTTCTGGACCTTCAGCTTCGGGGGATCGACTATATGCTGGAGGGAACGGACGACAATAAGCGTGATGTGACACAGGATCATAATTTTCTATTTTTTAATCCGAAGGCAGGAGTCAGTTACCTGCCGACTGATGGTCAGCGTGCATTTGTCTCCTGGTCGAGGGCCAGCAGGGAGCCTAACCGAAACAATTTTACTGATGCTCCTGCCGGAAGGCCGCCTGTGCCAGAGACATTGAACGACTATGAGGCCGGTTATTCGGTAAGGGGAGATACCTACCGGGCCGGGATCACGCTTTACCTGATGGATTACAGGGATCAGCTTGTTTTGACGGGTGAGATCAACGAAACCGGCTACCCGGTGATGACCAATGTTGAAAAAAGCTACAGGGCAGGAGTTGAACTGGAGGCAGGGGTGAACGTGTATAACAAGGTTCTCTGGAGCGGTAACCTTACTCTCAGCAGGAACCGGATCAGCGACTTTGTAAACTATACTGACAATTGGGATTATTGGTCGGATCCTGAGAATGAGGCTTACCAGGTGGAGGAGTATATAGGAAACTCTACACTGGCATATTCTCCATCAGTTATCGCTGCCAGTAAGTTCGAGTATTTGCTTCCGGCCAATGTTTCTTTCAGCGTCATGTCAAAGTATGTAAGCAGACAGTATATCGACAACACCTCAAACAGGGAGTATTCCATCGATCCCTATTTCATTAATGACCTGAAGTTATCCTATTTATTTGTTCCTGATTGGGGGGGGCAGATCGGTGTCAGCATTCTTGTTCCGAATGTACTGGATGTAAAGTACGAGACCAATGCATGGCTCTACAGGTATTATTCAGGGGGAGAGGAACAGTTTATGGACGGGTATTACCCACAGGCAGGCAGGCATATTATGGTAGCATTGAATATAGGATTTTAATTAATTCATCTGGTCAGCAGGAAAAAAGTCCTAAAAAATGACTATTTTTCGCAAGGAATTAAGCTCTCTCTTTTCTTCATGGCCGGATTAAAGTTAAATATCTGTTTTTGGTATGTGGATCATACCCTTATTGAGGAGATTATCCACTTACTCAAAGAGGGAAATTATAATCCGGTATATAGCAATTGCAGAGACATCAGACTCGTTTTGGAGAGTATAGATAAAGGTGATCCAGACCTGATCATAGCCGATTATGATCTGCCCGAAGTATTAAGAAACAAAATTGAAGGGACACACAGCCGGAGCGGTTTTCACATCCCGCTGATCTACCTGGTTGGAGAAAGGAATGAAGAGAAAGCAGCAGAGACACTGAAGCGGGGGGTTTGGGATTACCTCTTGAAAAGCCATTTTGTAAAACTCATTCCCACTGTATATTCATCCCAGAAATATGGAAAAGTTCTCAAGCTCAGCAGGCGGGTGCAGAATGAACTGGAGGAGTCGCGGGAGCATTTCAGAAATCTGTCGGAGAATTCTCCTGATGTGATTATGCGTTTTGACCGTGAATACAGGCATCTGTATGTGAATCAGACAGTATTTGATCAGACTGGAATACCCGTCAAGGATTTTATTAACCGGACCCATGCAGAGATGGGACAATTCCCGGAGGAGAAGGTTCTATTTTGGGAACGCGCCATTGATACAGTTTTTGATACAAAAGAAAAACACACTGTTGAGTTTGATCTTGAAACTGGACAGGAACGTATTTATTTGGAATGGAGACTTTTCCCTGAGTTTAATGAGGATGGGGAAGTTCAGACCGTGCTTGCCATCGCGAGGAATATTACAGATTCGAAAAAGGCAAATGAGGCAATCAGAAATAGTGAGGAGCAGTTAAAGCTTGTAATAGAGGCAACAAGCCTCGGATATTGGGACTGGAGCCTTAAAACCAACATGGTGTACTTCTCCCCAATCTATTTCAAAATGTTAGGCTACGGACCAGATGAATTTCCTCAAAAGCTGGAGACATGGCATTCCCTGCTTCATGATGATGATCGGGAACAGGCAATCGCCTTTATTAATGATTTTCTCTTAAGTAAGCGAAGGGATTTTGAATTAGAGTTTAGACTTATCTGCAAGAGTGGTGCTGCAAAGTGGATCTCCGCCAGGGGACAGATCGTAGAGAAAAATGAAGATGGATCTCCCCGTCGACTGATCGGAACGCATGAGGATATTTCTGAACGAAAGAGGAACGAACTGATACAGCAAACCCTCTTTAACATATCCAATGCAGTAAACACAACGATCAACCTGAATGAACTGTATGAAAAAATATGGGAGAACCTGGGTAGGATCATCGATACAACCAACTGTTTTCTTGCACTGTATAATGAGGAGACAAAAATGTTAACCATGCCCTTTCTCAGAGATAAACACGACTCTTTTTCGGAATTTCCGGCAGGTAAGACTTTCACAGGTTATGTGGTTAGTACAGGTAAAGCACAGTTAATTGATCCTCAACTAGAGAAGCAGTTAATTGCAGAAGGGCATGTTGAACCTGTAGGAGCTCCCTGTGTGAGTTGGCTGGGTGTTCCCTTAAAGACGAATAATAAAATTATTGGCGTATTTGCTGTGCAATCCTATCACGAGGATGTTGTTTTTACTGATGAGGATGCCAGGATACTGGAATTTGTCAGTGACCAGATCGCTCTTGCAATCAAGCGGAAACGTGACCAGAACAATATTATAAAGAGCCAGGAGAAGCAAAGGAGGATATTTGAGTCCTCCCCCGATCCTATCGTTGTTGTTAACCGGGACGGCTTGGTAATCGACTATAATACCGGACTGCTTCGCACAATGAATATTACCAATGAGCCGCTGATTGGCCAAAGCATCTTTCATTTTATCAGTAAAAGAGAGTGGCGGAAAGCACTTCGTAATTTCAAACAGACATGGGAAGAGCGTTATCTTAAAAACCTTGAATTCCAGATGAAGCGTGCCGACGGATCTCATTTTGAGTCGGAAGTTTCGTCCGGCGCAATATACGACAGCGATGGAATGCCCGAATCGATGGTGATCATGTTTAAAGATATCACTGAGAGGAAAGAGGCGGAAAGAGACCTTCTGTTGGCAAAGGATAGAGCAGAAGAATCTGACAGACTCAAGTCTGCCTTTTTATCAAACATGTCGCATGAGATCAGAACACCGATGAATGCCATAGTTGGGTTTTCTGATCTGTTAAATGATCCGGAAATCAGTTCCGAGTCCCGAAGCGAGTATATTGCCCAGATCAATCTGGGAGCTGAAAACCTGATGAACCTGATCGATGATATAATTGATATTTCTAAAATTGAAGCAGGTCAGATCAAGATCGATAAACATGATTGCCATCTGCATGATCTATTAAAAGAGCAGGTGACCATGTTCGCGCAGAACCTTGAGAGGGTGAACAAGGCACATTTGGACCTTCGGTTAAACTGGAAGTGTTCATCAGAGAGACTCACCTTCAATACAGATCATTTTCGTGTGAAGCAGATCGTCTCAAACCTATTAAATAATGCCATTAAGTTTACCGATCAGGGTTTTGTTGAACTGGGAGCTGAAAAGAAAAATAGTGCAATGAGGATCTATGTTAAGGACTCCGGAGTTGGCATTGTTCCGGAAAAGGAGAAGGTAATTTTCGATCGCTTTATGCAGGGACACCAGTCGAAGGAGAGGATTTATGGCGGTACCGGCCTGGGTCTTGCGATTTCAAAGAACCTGGTTGAATTGCTGGGTGGTAAAATGGGGGTTCATTCAGAACATGGGGCAGGATCAGAGTTCTGGTTCACACTTCCCTGGGATGAGGTGAAGCAGCCAGTGATCAAAAGAAATGATCATCCAACCAGCTTATTGTATGACTGGAAAGATAAAACTATTCTTATTGCAGAAGACGATGATTTAAATTACAGCCTGGTTGTTGAATCCCTGAAAAGAACCAACATTAAAATTATCCGTGCGAAAGATGGTAAGGAGACCATTGAACTTTTTGACAAGCATGCGGATCGTCTGGATTTGGTACTGATGGACATAAGAATGCCTGAGATAGACGGTTATGAATGCACCCGTATCATAAAGGATAAAATGCCGGATATGCCTGTAATTGCACAAACAGCCTACGCCATGTCGGGCGAAAGGGTTCAGAGCAAGCAGGCAGGATGTAACGACCATGTTAGCAAACCCTTGAACAAGGAGGCATTGATTCGTAAAATGAACCGGTTTTTAAAGTGATATGGGTATGAGGTTCTTTCTCCTGTTTACAGCTATGGTCCTGGCACTGCAGTTGTCAGGCTGCCGGGATATAAAAGAGACCTCACAGAAGGGATCCGTATTCAGGTACAACGAATCAAAAGGCATAACTACACTCGACCCGGCCTATGCCAGGAACCAGACCATCATATGGCCGGTTAGCCAGATCTTTAACGGACTGGTGCAGCTTGACGACAGCCTGAACATACGGCCCGGCATTTCCCATCGCTGGGATATAAGCAATGATGGTAAGGAATATACATTTTACCTTCGTGCAGATATCCGTTTTCATGCATCTGAATACCTTGAAAAAGAACAGCGTAAAGTAATAGCGAATGACTTTGTTTATAGTTTCGGGCGTATTCTTGACCCTTCGGTTGCATCGCCTGGAAGCTGGATATTTGAGCACGTGGATCCTGATCGCGGGTTTGTTGCCCTGAATGATACAACATTCCGCATCACCCTCGCGAACCCCTTCCCCCCCTTTTTATCGATCCTTGCCATGCCTTACTGTTCTGTGGTACCAATGGAGGTAGTAGAACAACCGGAGGCCGATTTCGCCAATCATCCGGTAGGCACAGGTCCGTTTGCATTTAAATTATGGAGTCCCGATGAAAAACTGATCCTCCTAAGAAATGATCACTATTTTGAAAAAGATAAAGAGGGAACCAGGCTTCCCTACCTGGATGCTGTCTCTATTTCATTCATCAAAGATAAGCAGAGTGAATTTTTGGAATTCCTGAAAGGAAACCTGGATTTTTTATCGGGTGTCCATGTTACCTATAAAGATGAACTGCTTACCCGATCGGGGACGCTGAATCCCAAATACAGGGAGCGCATTAAATTACTGACAACGCCCTACCTCAATACCGAGTACCTGGGGATTTTACTACAGGGGCCGGAGGTAGACGAACATGTATTGCTGAATAAACTCATCAGAAAAGCGATCAACTACGGATTTGACCGGGTCAAGATGATGAAATATCTTCGGAATAACCTGGGATATCCCGCCACCGGTGGCATGATCCCGCCCGGATTACCAGGTCATCTGGAGTATTCTGAAGGGTATGATTACCAGCCAGATCTGGCACGAAAGCTGATCAGGGAAGCCGGATATACCAGCGGGAACGATCTTCCGGCTATTCAACTTACTACAACTTCTGACTATCTGGATTTGTGTGAATTTATCCAATATGAACTGGGTAGAATAGGGATGAAGATTGACATTAATGTAAGCACCGGCGGGGCATTCAGGAACATGGTAGCGAATGGTAATCTGCCGTTTTTCAGGGGATCGTGGATTGCCGATTATGCTGATGCTGAAAACTACCTGGCTCTTTTTTATTCTGGTAACCATGCACCTGCCGGTCCGAATTACACCCGGTTTGAATCGGCGGCGTTCGACCGGCTCTACGAGTCCTCTGTGCTTGAAAAAGATCCTGCTAAAAGGCATGACATTTACAGAAAGATGGATCGTATCGTGGTTGAGGAAGCGCCTGTGGTTCCGCTATTTTACGACATGGTAGTGAGGTTTGCCCCACTGGAGATTCAGGGGTTTAAACCAAACGCCATGAATAATCTCATACTGAAGAATGTGACAAAAACTTCAAAAGTAACAGCTGAATGAAACTGATAGGATTACTCCTCATTTTTCAGAATCTTGCTGACTTCAGCTTCCGTTTTGTGCAATTTTTCCTTACAGATATTCAGGAGTTCTGTGACCCGTTTTACATTCACTGTTAGTTCATCAACATCCAGTTCCCCCTCCTCGATCTTGCTAAGAATCATCTCAATCTCAGCAACTGCTGCCTTATAGGTTATCTCCTCTTTTGTCATATGCTTTTTATTTTTGATGGTCTGTGATGAATCAGTTTTTTCAACGATACTATGAACCCTGCCGTCCGACATCCTGGTTTCCAGCAGAGCACCCTTTTTCAGCTCTTTCACTGATTTCCTGATCTTTCCCTCTGAATAGGTGATACTGTATCCCCTTGCCAGCACCTTTTCCGGCCTCAGAAGCTCGAGCGATCGTTCTATATTTCTTAATTGTTCGCGACCACCCTTCAGGCGATCAGCAATAACCCGTTGTCGCTTTTCCTGCAGATTCCGGAGATCGCGATTACGGTGCTCATAAAGCCCCCGCCAGAAATATTTTATCTTGCCGGAAAAATCTGTCAGCAGACTGTTTGCCTCTTTCAGCATTGCCTCCAGCGATCGCTTCATCTCACTGCCCAGCAGATCCAGGGCATGTTTCTCTTCTGCTATATACTGCTGTGTAAGATGATGCAGGTCGGAAGCTTTCTGCTGCAGTGTCATTTGTTGCTGCTGAATAATCCATTGGATGGTCTGACTGAATCTCTCCTGCAGACGGTCGAGATAATCGGTAAATTCAATCACCCTGTCGATGAGGAATTCAGCCACAGCAGTGGGCGTTTTCAGACTCCGGTGTGCCACCATATCGGCAATGGTCTCATCTCTGTCGTGACCGATCCCTGTGAGCACCGGCAGGGGAAACTGGGCAATATTCATGGTCAGCTCATACCCGTTAAAGCAGTCCAGATCGGACCGGGAACCACCTCCTCTAATCAACACCACGGCATCAAATCTTTCACCTGTGTGATATACCTGTTCGAGTGCGTTTATGATCGATCTCTCGGCAGCTTCTCCCTGGACGATGGCAGGAAACAGAAAAACAGAAAAGCCGAAACCGCTGCTGTTATTGACCAGCGAGCCCATGAAATCGCCATAGCCAGCTGCCGTTTCAGAAGATATAACCGCTATTCGTTGCGGTACCAGGGCAAGCTCCAGCTCCCGGTTCATCTCCATGATCCCCGCTGCCTTCAGCCGGGCGATCACCTCCCTCTTTCTCATCTCCATCTCGCCCATGGTATAGGAAGGGTCGATATCAGTGATATTAAGGCTTAATCCGTATAATTGATGAAAAGAGACAGCAGCCCTTAACAAAACCTTTATACCCGGTTGCAGCTTTGTTCCGGAAGTATGCTCAAAATAGGGCCTGAGCATCCGGAACTTCGACGACCAGATGGTTGCCCTGCTTTTGGCCACGATATGGTCGTCCGTTACAGATTTCTCCACCAACTCCATGTAGCAGTGCCCGGTCCGGTTGATATTCAATTCATTGATCTCAGCCACTACCCATACAGAATCAGGAAATGCTGATTGCATGGCTCCCTGAATCATCCCGGTAAGGGTACTGAGTGTGATGCTATCTGCTGCCATTATTTTTTTATAATGCGACTTCTGAATGATCTTTCTTTGTCAACTATCTCAATGATATACATACCGGGGGTAACGGCTGAAGGCAGATCGGTCCTGCCGGGAATATTTACCTGGCCGGTGCTTACCTTTCTTCCCTGCATGTCGTACAGGTTGATGTGGTATGTTCCGTGATTCTCGGCCGGGAGTGCAATAAAAATATGATCTGTATAGGGATTCGGGTAAATTTTTAAATCTCCGGAGAACAGTGACGGTTCGACGGAGGTGATGGCATAGTAGGCTTCCCTGAAACTGGGAATGCCGTATCCGTATTCAATATCCGGGAGTGAGCTCCTGTTGCCCGACTCAATGATCCATCGCATCAGCTCGGTGGAAGTGAGGGCGGGGAAGGCCTGCCATAGTACCGCGGTTGCACCGGCGATCACAGGAGATGAATAGGATGTGCCATATCCGGGTTTTGCTGTCCCATCGGTTGACTGAACTGCGGTGAGCGCTCCCATGGCCGATATTTCCGGCTTGATCCTGTGGTCGTATGTCGGTCCGCGTGAACTGAACGATGCCAGGGTGCCGCTGCTGTTTACCGCCCCGATGGTAAGGATATCAGTCGCATCGGCCGGTGCGCCGATGTAGTGCCAGCTAACGTTGCCCAAATTGCCCGCGCTGGTAATGCTTATCATACCCTTTGCCGCTGTCATGCCATTGGCGATGGAAATGTGGGCCGTTTTTCCGTTCATATCCCGGTAGGTGTAATTTGTTGTTGAATCATCGAAGGTTGTATAACCAAGCGATGTATTGATGATGTCGGTCCCAAGGCTGTCGGCCCATTCGGCACCTGCGATCCAGGCATACTCCTCAATCCGTGTCTCAGAACGGATATCTTCCGTAGTGGCCAGGATCAGTTGTACATCAGGAGCAGTTCCAACCAGGGTGTCGGGCCAGTCGGCAACAATAATTGAGCTGACGCTGGTGCCGTGTGAGCTGGCGTTATACACATCTTTATCTCTTTCAACGAAATTGCGTGTGGCGAGGATCTGGCCATTTGATACTGGCGTTAAAAAAGCTGGCAATGTTGTGAGACTTGTGAACCCGCCATCCAGCACGGCCAGAATTACTCCGCGACCGGTATATCCCTTCTCA
>JBBDUV010000030.1:0-38118 GCA_040903745.1 Bacteroidales bacterium
GAACAAATATAATTTAAATATATCTTTGTGCCAGATGGCACAAAGATAGGGGCGCCATGTCTGTAGCCCGGGCATCATAAAACCAATAAACAAAAGAAAAACATATAACACAACAACAGATTTTAAAACACAAAAAATGAAACAAAAAGCAGACATTGGCCTCATCGGCCTCGCAGTAATGGGTGAAAACCTGGTATTGAATATGGAAAGCAACGGCTACACAGTGGCTGTGTTTAACCGGACCGTAGAGAAAGTAGATAAATTTGTAAACGGCAGGGGCAGGGGAAAGAAATTTATTGGTGCAGGCTCCATAGAGGAACTTGTAGCCTCATTGGAACGTCCACGTAAAGTGATGTTGTTGGTGATGGCGGGTAAGCCGGTCGACGATTTCATAGAGATGTTGTTGCCAAACCTGGAGGAGGGCGATATCATCATCGATGGCGGAAACTCACACTATCCCGATACCATTCGCAGGACCAAATATGTGGAGAGCAAGGGACTGCTCTATATCGGAACCGGCGTTTCGGGCGGCGAAGAGGGAGCCTTGTTGGGACCATCCATCATGCCAGGCGGATCGGATGCAGCGTGGCCCCATGTGAAGGAGATCTTTCAGTCGATTTCAGCCAAAGTGGAAGACGGATCGCCTTGCTGTGACTGGGTGGGCCGCGATGGCGCCGGTCATTTCGTAAAAATGGTCCACAACGGGATCGAATATGGCGACATGCAGCTGATCAGCGAAGCCTATTTCCTAATGAAAAACCTGCTCGGAATGAGTGCCGATGAGATGCACGAGGTATTCAAAGAGTGGAACAAAGGCGAACTGGATTCATACCTGATCGAGATTACCCGCGATATCCTTGGCTTTAAGGATGAGGATGGTGAGCCTATGCTGGAAAAGATATTGGATACCGCCGGACAAAAAGGTACCGGCAAATGGACCGGCATCTCTGCGCTCGACCTGGGGATCCCGCTGACATTGATCGGTGAATCGGTATTTGCCCGCTGCTTATCTGCACTGAAGGACGAACGTGTGGAGGCCTCAAAGGTACTTTCCGGACCGGCAATGAAATTCACGGGCGATAAAACAGCCTTCATCGAAAACATTCGTCAGGCACTCTTCGCCTCCAAGATTATCTCCTATGCGCAGGGTTTTACGCTGCTGAAAGAGGCTGCCAAAGAGTATTCGTGGGACCTGAACTACGGTGAGATCGCCCTGATGTGGCGGGGTGGCTGTATCATCCGTTCAGCATTCCTGGCCGATATCAAAGAGGCGTTCGACAAAAACAACGATCTTCCTAACCTGTTGCTGAGCGATTTCTTTAAAGAGAAAGTTGAAGCTTCACAGGCAGGATGGAGGAAAGTGTGCTCAGTGGCTCTGGAGAATGGTGTTTCGGTACCAGCGTTTACCTCGGCGCTCTGCTATTTCGACGGCTACAGAAGCGAGCGACTGCCGGCCAATATGCTACAGGCACAACGCGACTATTTCGGTGCGCATACGTATGAGCGTCTGGACAAACCAAGGGGCGAATTCTTCCATACCAACTGGACAGGCAGGGGAGGAGATACTGCATCGTCAACCTATAATGTATAGTAAAAAGCGATCTACCGGAAGGATTACTGTTTCTGGAATTAATCAAGGTAGTGTAACGCTGAAGGGCGGGGGCTTAATACAGCTTCCTGCTCTTTTTTTTAACAGGAAGAGGAAATCAGATTTAAAAATGAGAAATTCGATTATTCAGCAGTTAATTTCTCTGCCTGTTTCAACATGCTTCGCATGAAAAACTGAAACAGTCGCGGAAAGTAGCGGTTGAAAAAGGCCATGATCTTTCCCATGGTCGACAGGGTGGACCTGAACCTTCGGCGGCTGATGTTCCGGAGAATAAGGCGGGCCACTTTTTCAGGTGATTGCTGTGTCCAGCCGGGCCTGGACTGAATGGGACGGATCCGTCCGTCTGGCCCCACAGCAGTCTTTTCCGGATCATTTTGTGTGAAACCGACATAGATGATGCCGATATGCACACCCTGACCGGTCAGCTCGGTCTTCAACGATTCCGCCAGGGCGGTCAGCGCCATCTTACTCATGCTGTATACCGATGAGTGAGGTATGCCATGCAGACCGGCCAGGGAGGAGATAAAGACAATGCTCCCTTTTGTCTTTCGTATATACGGCAGGGTGATCCGCGCGCCGGTAAACGGACCAAGCGTATTTGCCTTCATAACATTATACAGTGTCTGATCACCCGTTTTCTCCACGGTGCCGTAAGAGCTTAGTCCGGCGTTAAGAACCAGGATATCCAATCTGCCAAATCGCTTCAATATGGCATTGATCGCCTTTTCAAAAGTTTCAGGATCAGACATATCACCGGCGATCTGCATGATTTCCTCACAGGCAGCAGTCTGCTCCAGCTCCTCCGCGGTCCTGGCGAGTGTTTCAGCGTTCCTCCCGTTCAGTACAACCTTCGCTCCACGGTGCAACAGCTCCACAGCCGTTGCTTTACCGATCCCTTTGCTCGATCCTGTTATAAAGACCACTTTGTTTTTGAATTTTCCCATTTGTCGGAACGTTGAAATGGAACCCAAGCCCCGCTAGGGCGTCATGTCTGTAGCCGGAATTCCCCACCGAAGCACAATAAGCTCCGTTAGGAGCGACATGTCTAGCCCCGCTAGGGGCGTCATGTCTGTAGAGCGACATGTCTGTTAGCCGGGAAATTTCTATCCGTTGAATCCGGTCCTCCGGGTATAGCTCTTCTGTGCGTTGATATAGTAGGCTTTGTACTTAATGTAGTGGTTTCCCTTTTTGTATTCCCAGTGTACATCCTTTGCCTTGTAAATTTTACCGATACAAGCTTCAAAGATCAACGTGTAGTTGATGCCGGTAACCCGCTCTGCTTCCAGGATGTTTTTAAATTCCACGCTCCGGTCGGCGAAATGGCCGATTACAGGCAGCGTATATTTCTTCTGGGCACGCTTTCTCTTAGCACCTTCGTTTATAATTGCAAATTTCCGGGGAGGTCCTTCCTGTTTGTGTGCCATAGCAATCCTGTTTTTCAAATCTTTGAGTAAAAATAGAAAAAATATTTACACAACAACCAACCCTCTACTACAAATTTTTCACTCTACAATATTTCATCCGTATAAATTCATTTTTTAAATGACTGGTAAATAATTCTATATGAGTAACCCTCATCAATGAACTGTTCGCTATCGGCATAATTTTATATGTACTTTTGTCTTTTCACCGCTGATAAATCTTTCTCCAATAATGAAGGCTTCATCTGGTTGTTTTTATTTTATTATCGGGCAGATCTGTCTGCTATAGTTATACAGCGTGCAGGTGCAATTCGCCATGACAGTCTATCAGGCTTCATGTTTCAGATTAACTATTTCTGGTGCGTTAAGAAATAATCAAATAATTGTGTAAGATGGTCAGATAATTCTATATTTGATCCGGTTGTGATCTCACCCTATGAAGACACTTATTGCATACTCAACAACACTTGGTTGTACGGAACAGTGCGCCAGTAAATTAAAGGAAGATCTTGGTCCGGATGTGGACATGTACAGGATCACACGGCGGCGCAAGATTAATTTCGAACAGTATCAGACTGTCATTATCGGCGGATCGATACATGAAGGGATGATCCAGCGTGCCGTGAGAAAATTCTGTGTAGACAATCTTCAAAATCTGTTGAAGGTTGAGGTAGGCCTATTTATCTGTTGCGTAGATCCAGGGGAGAATGAGCAGGAGTTATTGAAGGAGGTTTTTCCTGATGAATTGTTGGAACATGCGCTTGCCAAGAGCTACTTTGGCGGTGAGTTGAATTTCAAGAAGATGAACCTGATGCAGAAGATCATGACCCGTAGGAAAGAGCGGCTTGAGGTAATGCCTGATATTGATTTTGACAGTATTCTTGCTTTTGCTGAACGTCTGCAGCAAAAAAACGTCTAGGAGAGGCTGTCCATCATCCCCAATTTCGACGCTTTGTATAAATTCATTGAAGTAGTTTCCTAAACCATCCCTGAATCCCCTTAACGATCAGAATTAATTCATTTTTTTTCTAATGGTATTAATTTTTTTTGTAATTTGTTCATGTAATGCACATTATAGACAATCATGACCTTAGACGCTATGAAAATGCGCTTTACCCTTTAAGCAGCAATATCACCTGTTTACAACAGGTAATAAATAGGAATTCAGGCCTTATGCAACGATCAGTAGATAATGTCAGAAAGATTTGGGTTTACGAGCTCAGCGAAGCTATAACTAATGCTTTAATGGCGTTTTCTTGCGACTACAAAAATAGAGTGTTTGTCGATAATAACGTTCGAAATATTTTATTGTAAATGATATTGCAATCTAAAAATGGTAAGGGATGGGGCCGGTTCGGGATTATTACAGCTCTGATGATAATCTTCCTTATAGCCCTGCTCTCCTGCGTCGAAGAGCCCGATGATCTTATGCCCTGGCAGCATTCCGATGAATGGACCCGTATTTCTGCCTCCGGAGGACAGGTGGGGCCTTGTGTCTATTCAATTATGGAGGACCGGAACGGGAACATGTGGTTCGGTACAAACAACGGGGTAACCAGGCTCAGTGAAAACGGGACATTAACCAGGTTCGGACAGCAGGAGGGGATCCTGGGAACGCACGTTTATGCAATCATTGAGGCTGCTGATGGAACTTTCTACATGGGGACAAACCAGGGCTTTACCATATCCTCCGGTGAAACGGTCAGCAACATAGAAACGCTGCTGGATACCAAATTTGAAGTATTGGATATCATTCAGGACAGCAGAAAGAACATCTGGCTTGCAACAGATCTTTTCGGAGCCATTTTTCTTTCAGCAGAGGATGGCGAACTGTACCAGCCAAATTACAGTGAATGTCCAGGTTGCTATTATGCCAACTCCGTTTTTGAGGATTCGAAAAACAATATCTGGATTGGCAGTATGGGCGGAGCACTGAAGTACGATTATAATTCTCTGAAAATTTATTCTGCGGCAAATGGACTGTCATCAAATGCTGTGCAGAGCATAGCGGAGGACAGGTGGGGCGATATATGGATCGGTCCGCGCGGAGGTAAAGACCTGGGCCGTTTTAATGGCAGCTCAATCGAGCTGGTTACCATGCTTACTGACTATGACACTGATTATGTTATGGATATCATGCTCGACAAATCAGGTGACCTGTGGTTTGGGCTGGTATCGGCAGGTGCAGTTAAATACAACGGCTCTTTTATGCGACAATATGTCGAGAGTGACGGCCTGACAGATCCATCTGTTATGAGCCTGTATACCGACAGTAAGGGCAATATCTGGCTCGGTTCATTATCGTCGGGAGTTTTTAAATTCTCACCCGGTATCAAATCCAAACATGAATAGATATGAGGCCAATAACTATTAGCTCACTTGTCATCATACTCCTTCTTTTCCTTTTGGAACTTCCGGTTGCCGGACAGGTTGAACCTGAAGTATTACTGAATGAGCGATTTATTGACCGGCCCCTGAATATGCACAAAAACCAGATGCAGATCAATCTGGGATACGGATTGCGCTATGAGACAGGATTTTATGACGACGAGGGTCTCTTGTTAAACCTTGAGGAAGAGGGAAAATCTATTCTTACCCATAATTACCTGTTCGATTTGCGTTACGGACTGCTCAGTTTCATGGAGTTATCACTCAGAACCGGTATCCTGAGCAAAAATGAATCCATGCGGCAGGTAATAAAAATCGGCATCGATAACCTGGTCAGCTATGCAGGTAATACTGAAACCAGGGGATTTGATGACCTTAACCTCGGAGTATCATTGTCACTCCCCTTTTTGCCGGAATTTACCGGTTTTTCAGTACACGGGGGGATGAGTATTCCCTTGCGGGGAGATGATCCTGTCCAGCCTGAACATGAGCTCACCTTTCCTTACCAGATCCCGGGCGCATATGACATTGTCTACCAGTTCAGAGAAAGCCCCGGACAAGGCGTAGCCTGCTCCAACCTGGGCGCAGGCATGAGACTGGCCTTTTCCAATATGGCGCTGATCAGCAGGGTTCATTACTCCTTTCCCATACAGGAAGGAACCGGTTATACCTGGCACTCAAGGATTGTTGGGAATAGTATTGAATATGATAATGAAACCTACACATTCCTGCCCCGGCGATATCTGGATTATTCTGTATCAGGAATTTACCAGCTCTTTCCATGGTTTGCAGCCGACCTTACCATCAGGGGCAAGCAGGGTAAAGGCGGATGGCAGGAATTTACCGGGCAGCAGTATTCCCTGCCCGGTATCCATTCTTTACATGCCGGAGCCGGATTTGAGATCATGGTCACACCCATGCTCAGGATCAGCCAGTCCTTTTCCTTCCCCGTAACGGGAAAGAATACCTATTCCGGAATATTCATTTTTACAGGCATGAACATGAATTTATTCCCATTTTAATTCGTAAGCACATGAAGCAATCAGGCTTTTTTACAGTTATACAGTTCTTCGTCGCAGTGATAATAAGTTCGGGAACATATGCCCAGGTTGAGCGGGTCGTGCTGCCCGGTGAATTAAGGCAGGAAACCATTGTTACAGAACCTCCCACGCTAAGAAAAGGCTTTCTGAGAACCGGACTGGCGTACTCACATGCTTTCATTGACAAGATCTTTGATGAAAACAATGACAAGACGGGCCTGGGTGGTACAATTTCGGGTCAAAGCAGGCAATACCAGGTGCATGCCATGTATGGCCTTACCGACAAGCTGGAGCTCTATGCAAGCGTGCCCTTCGTGAATGTGTCGCTGTACCAGACAACTGAATATCATATGCAGAATGCAATCCAGGTAAACAGATGGTCGCAGCATGGCAAGGGGCTCAGTGATATTTCCATAGGAATCAGGTACCTGCTTCTTGAAGAAAGTGCATCAGCGCCCTCCCTCTTCGTGGGAGTTACATCAGATATGCCCACTGGAGAAAAAAATCCAACCAATATTATTGACGAAAATAATTATGACAGGCCAACCGGATCGGGGGAATTTGCTTTTGATTTTGAAATGAAGGCCAGGAAAGTAATCTATCCCTGGTCCTTCAGTATATATGCAACCCACAAGATCAGGACAGGGGGTGAAAAGGTTGTTGTGCCCGGCCAGCTTCCGGTATCCTTTAAGGATGGGAATTACACAAGGATCACCGGCAGCGGGTATTTCCACCTCAACGATTGGATCGTACTGGCAAATGACCTGGGTTACGGTATAAGGGGCCGGGATATGGTTGATGAAATCCTTGATGATTACAGATCATGGACGCTTGAACTGACTCCCTATCTCTTTTTTCAGATCAGGCAGATGCGGCTTGTACAGTCTGTTACCATTCCATTGAAAGGACATGTGGCCGGAGCCGATCCTATGTATATCCTTATTGTTCAAATAATCCTGTAACCAGGTATGAAATACTTATTAATAATACTGGTTGTTCTGCTAACAGGATCCTGTGCAACACCATCCATTATTGCAACACGGGAGCAGCAGAAAGGCGATGCCCATTTTAACTCGAACCGCTACAACGAAGCCATTGAACATTACATCAACTACCTGGATGCCAGTGCACAGCTGGGTCTCTACCGCAACCTTACCATGGAGGCAGAGGTATGCCGGAAAATCGCACATGCATATTCGTTCCACGGAAGCTATTCCGCTGCTGAAGAATACCTACAGCGCGCTATAACGGCCGATTCGCTGGATAACAATCAGATGGGACTAATACAAAGCTATAGCGATATGGGAAAGGTCTCCCTTGCTGCAGGCAGGTTCGGTGAGGGGATCAATCACCTGAACCATGCTCTGCTCCTTGGTGCTGAAAATGAAGAGAGTTTTAAAAGCATAAAAAGGGAATCGGTGGCAAATATTTATCTCGGACTCGCGCAGGCCCATCTTTCCCTGGGCAGATTTACCGATGCCCTGAATACAACCGAAAAGGCCCACCTGCTTTTTAACCGGACAGGGTATGACGAGGGGATGATAGAGACTTTTCTGCTGTTTGGGATTATCTACACAGACATTGGATTTGTCAATCAAGCTGATGAGATGATTGACCGGTCGGTAGGAATGGCGGAACAGGCGGGGATGAGCACCGTTAGGCAATACCTGATGAAAGCCGAACTGGCAGGTTTACAGGGTAAATTTTCCGATGCCCTGGCTGCCAATGAAAGTGCCCTGGCTGAGGCCAGCAGGGTAAGGATTATCCCACAGATAATATGGGCCAATATTCGCAGTGGTGATCTGTATATGATGCTGGGTGATACAAAAAATGCAGCGCTTTTTTATAAGGAGGCCGGCAGGCTGAGTGATGAGAACAGGGAGGCTCTCTTTCTGGATGCAGCACTTAACCTGCGGAAAAACGAACTTGATGGAATCGAGGGGTATTTTCAGACCGAGGGGTTGACAACTGCCAGCGGATTGCTCTATTTGAAAAGGGCTGATTTGGAAATTGAAAATGAGGAGTACGCCGCTGCTGTAAGCTATCTTCAAAAGGCAGATTCCAGCTTTATGGAAGGACCAAACGTTGAGGGTATGGCCCGTTCGGGACTGGGCATATTAAAAGTATATTCCGGCCGGAATCTTTCTGAAAGCGCCGTTGATCAAGCAAACCATGTCCTTTCTATCTCCAATAACAATGAGATATTGTGGCAGTGCTGGTTCTATAAAGGGATGGCCATGGAAATGCTACAACAACCCGATTCGGCAAAACATGCATACAGGGAGGCAATCGGGATTATTGAAGAATCGCGGGGCAATATCACCACCGAGAGGTTGAGGGGACGCTATATCAATGACAAAATCAAGGTATACGACCGGCTGATCAACCTCCTCATTGAAGAGGGTAACCTGCAGGAATCACTGCTAATCTCTGAAAGGGCACGTGCAAGGGCCTTCCTGGACATGATCGGAGGGAAATTGCCGGGCCCCGGGTTTTCCCCGGCGAAAGAGCTGGTGGGAGAGGAACAGGAGCTGAGTATACGGCTGACCCACCTGCAAAAACAGTTGTACAATGCCTATTTTTCTGAACATGACTATACCCGTAAACTTGAAATTGTAAGATCGATTAAGGATGAGCTAACAGATACACAGGATGAGTACCAACTTCTTCTCAGCCGCCTAAGGACCGCCAACCCGGAGTACTTCAATATGGTAAAAACAGACCCTCCAACCCTTCAGAGTATACAATCAGCCATCTCTTCAAGCACAGCTGTTATGCAATACTGGATCAGCAAAGAGAAAATTTACCTGTGGATTATACGCCACAATAAGCTTGATATGGTGGTTCTTGAAACCCCATCCGGTGAGATTTATGAAAAGGTCAGGCAGACAGGAAGATACCTGAAATTTAACAACACCAGGCTGGGAACACCCCTGCTAAAATCATTGTATCATGATCTTATTGGTCCGGCTCAACCCTATATTACTGATGTTGCCTCGCTGTGCATCATACCGCATGGCATACTTCATAACCTTCCGTTCCATGCATTGATAGATCTTGAAAACAGGTACCTGATGGAGGAATATTATATGGCATATATGCCCTCTTCATCTGTCATGACAGAGATGGCAAGAGAAAAATGTAAGCAGAGAGACAACTTCCTTGGCATGGCACTGGGTGATAAAATGATTGGGAATTTTTCTGGTTTGCCCGGAACAACATGGGAGCTGAATAATATCTCTTCACAGTTCTCTGACCCTGTTCTTGCATTTGAGACCGTTTCAACTGAATCCTTTCTGAGAGACAATGTAAGTGGGAAGGATATTTTGCACCTGGCAACCCATGGGTTTTTCAATGAGGCAAGACCCCGGTACTCCTTTCTGCTCTTCTCCCCGGATGAAGCAGACGATGGTCAGCTTACTGTAAATGAAATATTCGGACTTGAGCTTGAAGCTTGCATTGTCACCCTAAGCGCCTGTGAAACGGGTGTTAGCGATATCAGCAAGGGAGATGAGCTGACCGGGCTGAGCCGTGCCTTTCTGGGTGCCGGGGCAAATACTGTTTCCGTAAGCCTTTGGAGTGTGGCCGACCGTCCAACAGCCGAACTGATGATCAGCTTTTACAAACACCTGGCGATTGATCCTCCCCATGTAGCGATGACAAAAGCCCAGCGTGAAATGCTGGAAAAATATCCCGGACCTTTCTACTGGGCCCCTTTTGTTGTCATAGGAGGATCTGCCGATATTCAATTGTGACAGGTCATGACAAGTCAGAAGGTACCCAATAACCCCAAATCAATGGTGCAATCAGACCATATCAATGGTCCCCTTAAAAACCTCAGTCGCCGGTCCGGTGAGAAACACCTCCGAAAAATGATCAAGATTCTCTGAAGGTTGAAAATTCACGCGCAACTTTCCGCCCCGTGTTTTCACCGGAATGGAGGTTCCAAAACCATCATTATCAAGAAAGGTTGCCATTGCTGCAGCTGCTACTCCTGTTCCACAACTGAGTGTCTCATCTTCCACACCCCGCTCGTAGGTTCTTACAATAATCTCACCCGTTCCCTTTTGCACGAAATTGACATTCGTCCCATCCTTAAAACGCTCATCCTGCCTGAATTTCCTTCCCAGCCCAAATACATCCACCTTTTCCACATCCTCAACGAACATCACCAGGTGCGGTGAGCCTGTGTCGAGCAGGTATCCTTCACTGATCCGCTCCGCTCCATCGACATTGTGTAGTCCGAGCCTAACCTCTCCGACGGTAGCGTTCCGTTCCCCCGTTAATAGCGTTACCTCATGCAAACCATCCAACGCCTCAAACCGGCAGCTGTCGCTGTTAATCCATTCTGAACGCCTGGCAAACAGAGTAGTACAGCGGCCACCGTTGCCGCACATCGTGCCCGGGCGACCGTCGGAATTGTAGTATACCATCCGGAAATCTGCCACTGCAGACTCCTCCAACACTATGAGTCCGTCGGCCCCTATGCCAAAATGTCGGTCACAAAGCGCCGCTATTGTTGCCACCGAGCGATCAGCCATGACATTTTTTCTGCTATCGACCATGATGAAGTCGTTTCCGCTGCCGTGGTATTTAGAAAATTGTAGTTTCAAATCGTTGCTTCGTTAAAAAAGGTTAAATGCGCTGCAAAATTACAATATTTTTCTCTTCTTGTTTGTTAACTTGACGGAACAACGTATAGGGGGCACGAAATTTGCGCCGTTTTAGGTGAAATAGAGTAAATGCAATGTTAAGTAGTGCCAGAAAGAAACTAAAGATATTGATGTGTTTAATAAGACCCGAGCTTGCAAACACTAAGTAGCATGAAAAATCAGAACATATAACCGAATGAAGTTTTTTGAACTAAAAATAATTGAATTATGAAATTAAGAAACATTATAGCTGTATTTGGCTTTACATTGCTATCTGCACTCGCGGCAGTATTCATCTATGCAAAATTTTTTCAGCCCGAGCCCCGGATTGTAGAGTTACCAGCGATGCCGGAGGCACGACCAGTTGGTC
The DNA here is from genome assembly GCA_040903745.1 of Bacteroidales bacterium. Taxonomy (GTDB): domain Bacteria; phylum Bacteroidota; class Bacteroidia; order Bacteroidales; genus M55B112. Next base: position 11,481 of record JBBDUV010000030.1, read on the forward strand.
TGCCTGCTGCTGAAAGCCGTTTCACCATGGACTTTACTGCTGCAGCGGCCGCGTCGGTCAATGCCGTTGTACACGTGAAAACCACAGCGTTCAGAGAACAACAGGTGAATCCATTGTATGAATACTTTTTCGGGATCACTCCCGAGAGCAAACCGAGACCGGTAACAGGGTTCGGATCCGGCGTAATTATCAGTGAAGATGGATATATCGTAACCAACAACCATGTGATTGACAAATCGGATGAGATTGAGGTAACCATGAATGACCGCAGGGTATTCATAGCTAAGCTGGTGGGCTCCGATCCGACCACCGATCTGGCACTGCTCAGGATCGATGAAAAGGGGCTGCCATCATTGAAATATGGAGATTCTGATGATCTGCGGCTGGGCGAATGGGTGCTGGCCGTCGGGAATCCGTATAACCTTACATCAACGGTTACTGCAGGGATCGTCAGCGCGAAGGCACGGAACATCAATATCAATCCAAACCAATTCTCCATTGAGTCGTTTATCCAGACCGACGCAGCAGTGAACCAGGGGAACAGCGGCGGAGCGCTCGTGAATACCGCCGGACAGCTTGTTGGGATCAATACAGCGATCGCCTCCCGGACAGGAACATATGCCGGTTATTCATTTGCTGTACCCGTGAATATCGTTCAAAAGGTGGTTTCCGACCTGATCGAGTTCGGTGAGGTGCAGCGCGCCATCCTTGGGGTTACCATCAGAGACGTAACCTCCACGCTTGCAGATGAACAGGACCTTGAAGATACACAGGGTGTCTATGTGGTGGACCTTACCGACAACGGTGCTGCCAAAGATGCAGGAATCAAATCGGGCGACGTGATCCTCTCTATCAATGATATACGTGTCAACTCTGTCTCTCAGCTCCAGGAGCAGATCAGCAAATACCGTCCCAAAGACAAGGTGAAGGTGATCCTGAAAAGAAAGGGCGATCTGAAGCAATTTGATGTGGTTCTGCGTAACATGGAGGGAAGCACCGATATTGTTAAAACCAATGAGGTAATTGAGGTCCTCGGCGCCCAGTTTGAACCAGTCAGCAATGCAGAGAAGAGAAGACTTGGCATCGATAGTGGTGTGCGGGTAACAGCACTGCAGCCCGGAAAGTTTATGAAGGTAGGTGTGAAAGAGGGATTTGTGTTAACATCAGTAAACAAAACACCGGTGAACAGTGTTAAAGATATAACTGACGTCCTGCGCGATGTGGATGGCGGAGTGATTATTGAAGGAGTCTATGGCGACGGATCAAAATCATACTATGCATTTGGCATGTAGGATCACACTAAAAACGTACAATTAACGTTGTGATAGAGAAGGCCTGTTTAAGGTCTTCTCTGTTTTTTGTTATTTAAATTGACTGTAAACAATTTACGTAGTATCTTTGCAGGGTTTTATTTTTCAATTTTTATTTTTCAATTCTAAATTTTTCAAGGAGGAAATCAATGAGACAGTTAAAGATCACTAAATCCATTACCAATCGTGAGAGTGCGTCGTTGGATAAGTATTTACAGGAGATTGGTAAGGAGGAGTTGATCACTGTTGAGGAAGAGGTGGAATTGGCTCAGCGGATCAAGAAAGGTGACAGGCAGGCACTGGAGAAATTAACCAGGGCCAACCTCCGTTTCGTCGTCTCAGTAGCAAAACAGTACCAGAACCAGGGACTTAGTCTTCCCGACCTGATCAATGAAGGAAATCTGGGTCTGATCAAAGCTGCTGAAAAGTTCGATGAGACAAGGGGGTTCAAGTTTATCTCCTACGCCGTATGGTGGATCCGTCAATCAATTCTTCAGGCACTGGCCGAGCAATCGAGGATCGTACGTTTACCACTGAACCAGGTCGGTTCACTGAACAAGATCAACAAAGCGTTTTCGAAGTTCGAGCAACAGCATGAGCGTACGCCCACACCTGAAGAACTGGCTGAGGCTCTTGAATTACCAAAGGAGAAGGTCTCCGATACACTGAGGGTCTCCGGCCGTCATGTATCCGTAGATGCTCCCTTCGTTGATGGTGAAGACAACAGTCTGCTAGATGTGTTGGTGAATAACGATTCACCCAATGCAGACAACTCCCTGATTGGTGAATCCCTGGCCCGGGAAGTAGAGCGTGCACTTGCCACTCTTACAGAAAGGGAGCGGGATATCATTAAGCTCTTTTTTGGAATTGCTTGTCAGGACATGACACTTGAAGAGATCGGCGAGAGATTTGGGCTGACCCGCGAACGGGTGCGACAGATCAAAGAGAAAGCCATCAGAAGACTCAGACACACTTCAAGAAGCAAGCTATTAAAGACCTATCTGGGATAAAATTGTATTTTTTTGAACTGATTCAAGGCCGCGGGGTATCCACTTCGCGGCCTTGTTTTTATCGGGGGATCGCCACTCTTATCGGGGGATCGCTCTTCTCCCGGAGGATTACTGTTCTACTGCGGGAACGGCCCTCTTACCGGGGGATCGCCTCTTTTTACTGGGCGATCGTTACCCTTTACCCCCGGTTACCTCATTTAATTTCTCCCGGTAGGCATACATCTCATCCCGCCACCGTGCGGCCTCAATAAAATCGAGCTCCTGCGCCGCCTTCTCCATCTTCTTCCGGGCATTGTCAACCGCCTTCTCCAACCCCTCCTCACTCATGTACTTCACCACCGGATCGGCTGCGATATCTGTTTTGGCCTGTCCGCCATATGCTTTGCCACGGGAAAGAAGCTCCTTGTTCTGCTCGAAGAGCGACACGTTGGCCTTGAAGATCTGCTTCGGGGTGATCCCATGCTCCTCGTTGTATTTCAACTGCTTCTCGCGCCGCCGGTTGGTCTCGTCGATCGTGATCTGCATCGACCGGGTGATTTTGTCTGCATACATAATCACCCGCCCATTCAGGTGCCGTGCCGCCCGTCCCGCTGTCTGGGTGAGCGACCGGGCCGACCGCAGGAAACCCTCCTTATCGGCATCGAGGATCGCCACGAGCGACACCTCCGGCAGATCGAGCCCCTCCCGCAGGAGGTTCACCCCCACCAATACATCGAACTTGCCCCGGCGAAGTCCATCCAGGATCTCCACCCGGTCGAGCGTGTCAATATCGGAGTGGATATAGGAGGTCTTGACATTCAGCTTCAAAAGGTAGCCCGACAACTCCTCGGCCATCCGCTTGGTCAGCGTGGTGACCAACACGCGCTCACCGCCTCCCACCCGCTTGTTGATCTCACCCGTCAGGTGGTCGATCTGGTTGAGGCTCGGCCTGATCTCAATCACCGGGTCGAGGAGCCCGGTCGGCCGGATCACCTGCTCGACATAGATCCCTCCGCATTTCTCAAGCTCATAGTCGGCCGGGGTGGCTGAGACATACAGCGTCCGGTCAATGATCTCTTCAAACTCTTCAAATTTCAACGGTCTGTTGTCGATCGCCGCCGGCAGCCGGAACCCATACTCCACCAGGTTCTTCTTTCGCGCATGGTCGCCGCCATACATCGCGTGGATCTGCGGAATCGTCACATGACTCTCATCGATCACAGTGATAAAATCCTCCGGGAAATAGTCGAGCAGACAAAAGGGCCGCGTCCCCGCCGCCCGGCCGTCGAAATACCGGGAGTAGTTCTCCACACCCGGACAGTATCCCAGCTCGCGGATCATCTCCAGGTCGTACGTCACCCGCTCCTCAATCCGCTGCGCCTCAATAAACCGGCTGTTCTCCTTGAAAAATTCAACCTGCCGCATCATGTCATCCTGTATCTGGTTGATCGCCTGCTTGATCCTGGCAGGGGTGGTCACGAAAATATTGGCCGGAAAGATCGTCACCTCCTCATGTGTCCCGAGCGTATGTCCGGTTAAGGGATCGAACGAACTGACCGCCTCGATCTCATCCCCCCAGAACTCGACCCTGTAGCCCTTGTCACTATATGCCAGGTGAACGTCGATCGTATCGCCGCGTACCCTGAAGGTCCCGGGCTTGAAGTCAATCTCGTTCCTCGAGTAGAGGCTGTCGACCAGCTTCCTTAAAAAAACATTGCGGCTGATCATCTGGTTCTGCCGGAGGTTGATCTTGGTGCTGTGGAAGTCTTCCGGATTACCTATTCCGTAAATGCACGACACTGACGAGACCACGATCACATCGCTTCTGCCCGAGAGTAGCGAGGAGGTGGTGCTGAGCCGCAACTTCTCGATCTCGTCGTTGATGGAGAGGTCCTTCTCAATGTAAGTGTCGGTCACCGGCATATACGCCTCCGGCTGGTAATAGTCGTAGTAGGAAACAAAATACTCCACCGCGTTTTCCGGAAAAAACTGCTTGAACTCACTGTAGAGCTGCGCTGCCAGGGTTTTGTTATGACTCAGCACCAGTATCGGTCGGTTGAACTCCTGTACCACGTTGGCTACAGTAAATGTCTTGCCCGACCCGGTCACCCCCAGCAGCGTCTGGTGCTTCTCTCCCAGCTTATAACCCTCCACGATCTGCCGGATCGCCTCCGGCTGGTCGCCTGTCGGTTGGTATTCCGATGTGAGCCTGAAACCCATGGTTACCACCTAAACGTTACAAACACAGGGAAATGGTCGCTGATGCCCCCGTAATAATTATCCCCGCCGTAGGTGCGGTTCGGCACCTTGATATCGTTCCGCTCATCGTGGTACAGCATCCACTCCTCCTTCAGGATCTCCCCGCCGTCGAAGGTGGTCGAGAGTCCTTTTTCCTGGTTCAGCAGGGAGTATGAAATGATGATCTGGTCGTACATCTGCCACTCGCCCTGGTAACTCAGTGTTCCTCCCATGTTCATATTGTGCGTATCGTAAAAGAGGTTGTATGCATCATTCAGCAGGATGTTCTTCCGCTTGTTGCCCGCATGCAGTACATCATACACACTCTTGTTGGTCGGCTCATCATTCAGGTCACCCATCACAATAACCCGCGGTTCCGATTCGGTCGATAACAGCCTGTCGAGCGCCCTTCTTAAAGCGATGGCGGAGGATACCCTCAGGTGTTCCGTCTCCCTCACCCCGCCACGGCGCGATTTCCAATGGTTGATGAAGATATGCAACGGCTTGCCATCCGGACCGTCGCCGTTTATATGCAGAATTTCCCGGAGCGGGTAATCTTTTCCTGAAAGGTCCTCCACCGGTAGCATCCTGTGGAACTTGTAGGTAAACAGCTCGGGCCGGTAGATCACCCCGCAGTCGATTCCCCGCGGATCATCGCCCTCAACAAGAATTACCTTGTAGTCCGCACGGTTTAGTCCGCGTTGCTTAATGAGGTCGTTCAGCACCCTTTCATTCTCCACCTCGGCAAAACCGATGATCCCTGGCAGCTCTTTCACCGGCAGCGACAGAATCACCCGTGCAAGGTCATTCAGCTTCTTCTCATACCGCTCCTGGTCCCAAAGCTTCGAGCCCGAAGGGGTGAACTCTTCATCTTCGAAATCGGGATGGTCAACGGTGTCGAACAGGTTCTCCACATTGTAGAACATAACAGTGAATTCATGCTCCTGTGCAAAGGTCAGACCCGACACCAGCAACAGAACGATCAAAAACCTCAATCCAGTCATAATTCTCAATTTTCATGTTACAACACCACAACCCAAACAAAGTTGCTAATTAAAGTTACAACACAAATTTAATCATTCCCCCACAACTCGCAACTTCCACCCCGTATCCCGCACCCCGTCCGCCGTATTCGCCGACCTCAGAAGGCGAAGAAGGCGGGCCCCAATCTCCCTCCACACACCCCCGGGGTCAAACACGACCTAACTCGTAACTTTTTTATATCTTTACCTTTCAAGTTCCATATCAGAAAATTATTACTCAGAATTGAACCGTATGTCTCAACAACAAGACGAACTACTCAAAAGAATACAAAAGCTTGTCAGGCAAAACCAGGAGCTGATCGATCAGAACGAAAAGCTGCAGACGGCTATCGAGCAACTCACTGAGGAGAATGAGCTGTTAAAGCAGCGCACCGATGGGGGTAGAGCCGATGCCGGTATCGATGCTGCCGAAAAGCAGACGGTGCAGAAATTCAAGATGGCAACGGTGCTGTTTGCCAACATTGAGGGGTTCTATAAGCTAACCGATGGGATCGACTCCGAAGCCCTGATGGACCAGTTGGATGAGGTGCTGATTGAGTTTAACAGTATACTGAAAAAGTATAAGATACAGAAGATCAAGACGATAGGCGACACCTTCATGGCTGCCGGTGGGATTCCCGTAAAGAATATTACCAACCCGATCCAGGTGGTGATGGCGGCGATGGAGATGCAGGCCTATCTGCAAAAGCGGTCCGGTGCAGGGTCGAAAAAGGTTTGGAACATGAGTCTCGGAATTCATACCGGCCCTGTTACAGCTAATATCTCAGGCAAACGGAAGGTTAATTATGATATCAAAGGCGATACAGTGAATATTGCCCACCGTGTGCAGGGGGTGGGGGAGAGCGGAAAGGTGCTGATCTCGGTGATGACCTATGAGCTGATCAAGGAGTTTTTCGTGTGTGAGTATTACGGCAAACTGCCGGTGAAGTACAAGGGCGACCTGGAGATGTTCGCGGTGCAGGGGCTGCGGCCGGAGTTTTCTCTGGAAGGGGAGGGGCTGCTACCCAATGCGATGTTCGAAACCAAATTCAAGCTGATCCAGTTCACCGATCTGCAGGAGATCATCCTCGACAAGCTGGAGAAGGAGCTGCCATCTTATCTCTACTACCACAACGTGAAGCATACGGTGGATGTGGTGACCGAGGTGGAGCTGATCGGCTGGGCCGAGGGACTCGATGATGGGGATATACTGATACTGAAAACGGCCGGACTCTTTCACGATGCCGGTCATGTGGTCGGGTATGACAACCATGAGCATGAGGGAACATTAATGGCGCAGAAGATGCTGCCGGGCTATGGCTATACGGCGGAGGAGATCGACAGGATATGTGAGGTGATCATGGCGACGAAGATGCCGCCGCAGCCAAAGGACCTGTTGCAGGAGATCATCTGCGATGCCGACCTCGACTACCTGGGCAGGAGCGACATGATCCCGGTATCGAACATGCTCTACAAGGAGCTGAAGGAGCAGAGTAAGATCGGCACACTGAACGACTGGAACAAGCTCCAGGTGAAATTTATTACGGGCCACCAGTACTTCACAAAGACAGCCCAGGCGCTCCGCGAAGTAAACAAGCAGAAACAGATTGAGCGGATACAGGAGCTGATTGAGGAGGACTAACGGGTTTTGCATCCGATTCAAAATAAAAATCGCCCCACATCAATGGAAATAAACCAAATAAATTAATTATCCCGCACACAACGAACAGAGATGCCCAACTCTTTACTGTCGCAGATGCTTTCTATACCGCAGTTTGGTCATGGTCGCCACCACTCAAATTTTTGCCAGTTTTCACTTCTATTATCAATAGAAAAATCAAATGAACTTGAAAAATATTTGAAAAATATAAAAAAATAATGTAGCTTTGAATAAAAAGAAATATGCTCTAAAAATTAAAACATGTCTGAAAAAATAGAAAGTGTATTTGAAAAATCAAAAAGTTATAATACATGGGAAGGTCAATCGATTCAAAGTGGCTATGAACGTAAAGAATACCTCAAAAAAATTATTGCACATATTGATACCCAGCTGGTAAAGGTTTTGGTAGGTCAGCGTCGAACTGGTAAAAGTTATCTTTTACGACAGTTAATGAATTATCTTATTGAAAATAAAAATGTCGATCCAAAGAATCTCTTTTTTGTCAATAAAGAATTTATTGCATTCGACGATATAAGGACAGCTTCCGATTTGGAAGAATTATTTACATATTATCGGTCTCAAATACAGGTAGAAGGAAAGATTTATCTTTTTCTTGATGAGGTACAAAATATTGAAGGGTGGGAAACTTTTGTAAATTCTTATTCTCAGGATTTTACCCGGGATTATGAGTTGTTTGTTTCAGGTTCTAATTCCACATTGTTATCAGGCGAATTGGCAACATTGCTATCGGGTAGATATGTTGAATTTGAAATTTTGCCGTTTGATTATTCAGAGTATTTAATTGTTAAAGAGTTACCCTCCGGGAAGGAGAGTTTTATCGGTTATCTTAAAACCGGGGGGTTGCCTGAATTATTTCACCTTAATTCAGAAGAACTTAAGCGTAATTATCTGGCCAGTTTAAAGAATACTATCATATTACGGGACATTCTGGACAGATATAAAATCAAAGATTTACCTTTATTGGAAGAAATTTTTAAGTTTCTTACGGTAAATACAGGGAACCTGACATCGATAAGTAACATTATCAGTTATTTTAAAGGCAAGCAGAAAAAAACCAATTACGAAACAGTTTCAAGTTACGTACAGTATTTAACCGATGCCTTTATTTTTCATCAGGCAGATCGTTATAATTTAAGAGGGAAACAGGTGCTTGGCGGTGCGTGTAAATATTATCTGAATGACCTGGCTTTTAAAAATTTTCTGTTTGGATTTTTGCCAACAGACATAGGTTATAATCTTGAAAATTACGTTTATCTAAAGTTGAAGCGATTGGGATTTGAGGTGCAAGTTGGGGTATTAAATAATCTTGAGATTGATTTTATTGCTCAAAAATCGGATGAGACAATCTATGTTCAGGTTTGCTATTTATTAAGCAATGAAAAGGTAATAAAGCGTGAATTTGGTAATCTTTTACAGATAAAAGATAACTACAAAAAATTTGTGGTTTCTCTCGATGACGCGAAATTTTCTGATTATAAAGGGATTGTTCATTTGCATCCATGGGAGTTTATGAACATATAATGTTTTTGTAAACGGAAAATAGCAATGTACATTTTTCGGCAATTAGGAATGTACTTCTTTCTGGTCGTGCAATGGGTTTATAGGATGGGATGGAAATTGGTTTTATGAATGCGAAATTTTGATTTTAGCAAGGTCAGCATACCACTGCGATTGCCGGTTCCGGTGTTCCGGCAAAGAGCGATCTTATAGAGGTGGCACGGCAGACCGGTTTGTCCGAAAAACAGGCGCATCAGATCCTGGATGAGGTAATTGAGGGGAGCAAGGGGCTGGAACAGTATACTGTTAAGTATGCATCTTTATTTTATACAATCTTTCAATTTCTGGACTTTAAGTATTGTTACCTTTTTACCCCTGGCCCCGATGATGCCTTCAGCATGTAATTCCCTGATCAGGCGACCGACTGAAGGACGGGTGGAGGCAAACATCTCTGCCAGCTCCTGCTGGGTGTGGGGAAGGTTAATTTCCCTATTTCCGGCTTGTTTCATGAGCTCTAGCAGGTAAGCGGCAAGTTTGGCCCTGAGTCCTGGAAGGCTTAACAGCTTTATCCTTCCACTGAGAAACTGGGCCCGGTCGGCAATGGTGTCCAGGTAGTTTTTCATTATTTCCGATGACTGCGTGAATAAGGTTAACAAATCCTGGCGCGATATAAGCAGAAGTTTCGTCTCTTCAGTAGCCGTTATTGTAACAGGATAGCTGGTTTTCTTTCCGAAAAGGAACGCGGTGGCGAACGATTGCGGAACGGTGCGTTTTTCTACAAGTAACATATTTCCGTGTAGGTCCATCATCTCTCCCGCAACGGTACCCTGAACAATGATTATCAGGTTAAAAACAGGATCACCCTCGTGGGCAAATATTTCTCCCTTTTTTAACTTTTTTACCTGGTGGCGGGTGTTTTTTATGAGCCTGCCTGCTGTCTCTTTATCGATCCCCCTGAATAAGGGATTCTGTATGAGACTGCCGGTGTAATTCAAGAAGCAGTATTCACAATTCGCACTGCATGGGGTAATTAAATCAATTTCTTCTTTCATGTTTACATCTCCTTTCCTGCTTACCAGCAGGCAGTTGTCTTTGCACCGTTGAAATTCCTTTTCCCAATGATGAGGGAGCTATATTTTTAAAAATGTAACATCCGTTACAGGATTGCTGCAAAACTAGCCATATTTTTGTAATATAAAAATTGAATTATGATTAGAGAGATAGTACATATAGATGAGGAGCTGTGCAATGGTTGTGGTGATTGTGTTCCCAACTGTCATGAGGGCGCCCTGCAGATTATTGACGGGAAGGCCCGGCTGATCAGCGATTTGATGTGTGACGGCCTGGGTGCCTGTATCGGACATTGTCCGCTGGATGCAATTACCATAGAAAAAAGAGAGGCTGAGCCATACGATGAGATGAAGGTGATGGCCATCATGGTCGAAAAGGGTAAAAATACGGTCAGGGCGCACCTGAAACACCTGTTGGATCACAATGAAACAGAATTCTACAATGAAGCGATGGAATACCTGGTTGATCATGAGGGGGAGCTGACCTTCAAACTGAATGAGGTCGGGGATCTGAAAAAAACAGCCCCGGTGAACCATGATCCTGCTGTTGTGCTAAGCAGCGAGCCACTTGCCTGTGGCTGTCCCGGATCGGCGGAGAAGAGTTTTCAGTCAGCCGGTATGGTTGCGCCTCCTGAGGATTCATTGTTGGCGGATGCGCCATCCCAGCTATCACAATGGCCGGTCCAGATGCACCTGATCAATCCTGCTGCATCCTTCTTCAAAGGGACGGATGTGGTGCTGGCTGCTGACTGTGTGGCCTATGCGCTTGGGAATTTTCATCAGAAATATTTAAAAGGCAAATCGCTCGCGATCGCCTGCCCGAAGCTTGACCAGGGTCCGGAGATTTACATTGAGAAAATCCGCAGGCTCATTGATGAATCGAAAATCAATACACTTCACCTGATGATCATGGAGGTTCCATGCTGTGGGGGACTCAGGCAGATGGTAGAGCTGGCCCATAACCGGGCAGAACGAAAAGTACCTGTAAAGCAGACTGTAGTCAGTGCTGAAGGTGCAATTGTTAGTGAAGAATGGGTGTAAATTCAAGCTAAAAATATAAAGATTATAAGTATATTTTGCTATCAGTGTCAGAAAGCTGCAAAAGGGCAGCAGTTGTTTTATTAAGACTGTCTGTTAGAAGATGTGCTGTTGCCCAATTGCCCTGTTGTGTTTTCTTGTTGTAAAACATAAAGCTTGATTTGTAACATCTTAGCAGTTATTTTTATGGCATATGGCCCCATTCTTTAGAAATCTTTTTGTCAGGTTGCTTCCTCCGGATCGCTGGAGGATACCGGTAATCATATTGATGGCTGTTTTATCAGGTCTGTTTCTTTACCTGGTTTACATCAGCAATGCCCCTTCATACCTTTCTGATAAACCGGAAACATGTGTGAACTGCCACATCATGACACCCCAATATGCGACGTGGCAACATAGTTCTCACCGTGAGCATGCCCATTGCAATGATTGTCATGTGCCTCATAACAATGCAATTAATAAATACTATTTCAAGGCTAAGGACGGATTGCGGCACGCAACGGTTTTTACACTAAGGAATGAGCCCCAGGTTATTTTCATCAAAGAGGAAGGGAGTGAGGTAGTGCAGGACAACTGCATTCGCTGCCATTCCACATTGATGACAGATGCAAAACTGTTGCGAATTACAGACCATTATCACGATGAACGGCAAGAAAAAAAATGCGGGGATTGTCACCGGGAGGTGCCGCACGGAAGGGTGAACAGTCTTTCAAGCACCCCCAATGCGAGGGTACCTTTGCCTGAGAGCCCTGTTCCGGATTGGTTAAATAGTTTGACGGATAGAAACAGATAAAGACAATTATACCAGCAACTGATATTATGTAAGACAACAACCGGAATGAAGGTGAACATATGCGTCCACTGATGGAGAACGAGTAACGCATAAGCAGATCGAACGATATTTATAACATTATATATCAAGTAGTTAAATAAAGAATTAATTAACACATATGAAAAGCATTCAGCAGATTGTTACCGAAAAGCCAATTTATGGCTGGGCGTTGTTTTTTATCACGCTGGGAATCGTATTTGTCCTGGGCCTGTTGGCCTCATCGATCATGGAGCGCCGGTCGGAGGCTGTTTTTGCATATACCCCCCAGGTAGAGCATTCCCAGTTCGAACCCAGGAACGCCATCTGGGGAGAGAATTTCCCGCGCGAGTACCAGTCTTACCTCTCGACCCGCGACACAATGTTTCGTTCGAAATACAATGGAGCAAGCATGCGCGATATGTTGGAAGAGGACCCCCGGCTCGTGGTTTTGTGGGCCGGCTATGGTTTTTCGAAGGATTATTCCCAGGGGAGGGGCCACTATTATGCCATAGAGGATATTCAGAACACGTTAAGGACCGGCGCCCCGATGGATGGTCAGGCCAGTCCGATGCCCAACACCTGCTGGACCTGCAAGAGTCCTGATGTCCCCCGGTTAATGAATCAGTTAATTGAGGAGAAGGGTGATTTTCAGGCTGGTGTGGCTGCATTCTATGAAGGTTCCTGGGAAGAGAAGGGACATGAGATCGTCAACCCGATAGGGTGTGCCGATTGTCATGATGCTGAGACGATGAATCTGCATATCTCCAGACCCGCACTGATTGAGGCATTCAATGAGATGGGGAGAGATATTTCAAAAGCTTCCCACCAGGAAATGCGTTCCCTTGTTTGTGCACAGTGCCATGTGGAATACTATTTCAATGAAAACATTGTTGAAGGCGTGCCGTACCTGAAGTTCCCGATGTCAAGCGGTTTTTCTGCTGAGGAGATGGAGGCCTACTTCGACAAAATTGGGTTTACCGACTGGACACACCAGATCAGTCGTGCTCCCATGCTGAAGGCCCAGCATCCGGGGTATGAAACCTTTATGAAAGGGGTGCACGCAGATCGCGGTGTTTCATGTGCCGACTGCCACATGCCTTATAAAAGTGAAGGGGGCATTAAATATACCGATCACCACATACAAAGTCCGTTAAATAATGTGGCCAATTCATGCCAGGTCTGCCACCGGGAGGAGACGCAGCAGTTGATCAGCGATGTGTATAAAAGGCAGGATGCCATTATTGAAAACAGGAATAAGCTGGAGGAGCTTCTTGTGCGTGCCCACGTTGAAGCGGGCAGGGCATGGGATCTGGGTGCCGATGCATCCCTCATGGAGGAGATTCTCTACGATATCAGGCATGCCCAATGGAGATGGGACTATGCAGCAGCCAGTCATGGAGGCTCTTTCCACGCACCTCTGGAAATTGGAAGGGTCATCTCAACCGGGATAACCATTGCACAGGAGGGACGGCTGAAGCTTGCCAGGTTGCTCGCAGATCTTGGCCAGAATGAGCCGGTTCCCTATCCTGATATCTCCACGAAGGAGAAAGCACAAAAATTCATTGGCCTGGACATGGACAAGCTTCATGCAGAAAAGGCGAATTTTATTGAGCGTGTCGTTCCTGACTGGCACCAGCGGGCAGAAGAGCGGGAAAAGCTTTATGATGTAAATTAGTCCCTAAACGGGCCAGAATTGAACTTTTACCCCCGGTTCTTGTCAGGCACAGTCAAAATCAATTGTTCATCCTGCCACTAATTGGTTTGCTGAATAAACTGATTTGATATATGGTAAAGAGGGGTTGAATGATGTAAATGTTATGCAAATTTCTTTGCAAATAAAAAGGGATTCAAAGTGTAAAACCTCTGAATCCCTTGTTGTTATTGGTCGGGGTGAGAAGATTCGAACTTCCGACCCCTCGCCCCCCAGACGAGTACTCTAAACCGGACTGAGCTACACCCCGAACTTTTGTGAACGCGAATTTAACCAATTCTTCCGAAATCTGAAAAGGTTCTTCTGGTATAATACAGAATATATAATATATTTAGTTGTAACATCTTATAGTACAGATTTTTCTTTATGCAGGTTAGGGTTATTGTGTGTGGAACAATTCAGAAAGTCACCCCCCAGCTAAAAGTCCGAATACTCCTTCGGGTATAGAAAGTATTTATCGCTTTGAGAAACAGTATTCTTGTAGCGGTCCAACACCTTCATCTCCTTCCATTCAGGATGATCACGAAACGATTCCCAGTTCGTAGCCTGGGCCGCTTCGTTGGCATGGCAGGTCATGTACATCAGATTGGGCATGTCTCCTCCAATGAGTACCTCTCCGAAGAACATCGGCTGAAACCCCAGCTCAATAAACAACTCAGATTCTCCGGAATCGAACATTTCGACTTTCCTTTTATAGAGCTCTTCAGTGGCACTCTGATAGCTGCGCAACTCATATACGCGTTCCGATTTTGCCGTTTCCAGATCGGGAACGTTGAAATGTGGTGTTTTACTAAAAGCTGTCATAAGAATGCTCTCCTTCCTTACGTAAGGTGGATGGTCGTGAGGCGATTGAATAAAATCTTCTGCCGCTTTCAGGTATTCATCGTCTGATTCTATAACAGACTGAAGCTCCTGCACCTGAGAAATCTGTTTAAAAGGAATAAAGACCATCAAAAGGTTCAAATCTCCATTTTTGCCTTCAATGGTCCTGAATGCGCCCACTTTTTTAATTCCTGCCCTTCGGAGTGCAGGGAGATATGCATCTTCCAGGTATTTATCCATGACAGTTTCCTGTTCCGCACCGTTTAAAGTATACATATTGAGCTGGTAAAAATCTCTTTCATCGACGGTGGTGGGTGTTTTGCAAGATGAAGTCAAAAAAAATAGTACGATCAGTATTGGGCTTAATAATGTTCTCATGGTATACGTTTTTTTGTTGACCAAATATAAGAAAATTTTTTGCTGTCTTCTTGTCAGTAATAAATATCACATAAGACTAATTGAGTACATAACTATGTCCGTATTGACATAATTTTCCTTTAAAAGAAGAATTGGTATTGATTTTGTAATTTTGCTGATCACATTGATAACACAACTGATAACACATAAAAAATATAAAATATGGAGCTATTTAAACCGATGGACAACCCGGGTAAAAAGGAGGTAAAGAATTCATCTGCCGGCGAGGCGTCTGAACATGTCAGATGTCTAATTCTTGGATCGGGCCCTGCCGGGTACACCGCAGCCATCTATGCTGCGCGTGCCAACCTCAAGCCGGTGATGTATACCGGCATGCAGAAGGGCGGTCAGCTCACCACCACCACCGAGGTAGACAACTACCCCGGGTACCCTGAAGGGGTTGACGGTACCAAAATGATGGCCGATTTTGAGAAACAGGCCACACGTTTCGGTACCGATGTACGGTTCGGATTGGCGACTGCTGTGGATTTTAGTGGCAAGTTGAAAAAGGTGACCATCGATGATGAGAAGGTGATCTCTGCCGATACCGTAATTCTGGCTACCGGTGCAACGGCAAAGTATCTCGGATTGGAATCTGAAGAGAAATTTAAGGGAAACGGGGTCTCTGCATGTGCCACCTGCGACGGATTCTTCTTTAAGGATAAGGTTGTGGCAGTAGTTGGAGGCGGTGATACAGCAGCAGAAGAGTCTACTTATCTGGCCGGATTGTGTACCAAGGTATATCTGATTGTACGGCGAGATGAACTGCGTGCATCAAAAGCGATGCAGAAAAGGGTTTTTAATACAAAGAATATTGAAATCCTCTGGAAACACCAGACCAAGGAGCTGAAAGGCGAGGGGGTTGTCCAGTCAGTCGACCTCTATAAGAATAAGGGTGAACAGGATGAGGAGATCGTCAATGTAAATATCGACGGTTTCTTCCTGGCAATTGGTCATACCCCCAATTCCGAAGTTTTTAAAGATTACCTGGAGACGGACGATACAGGTTATGTAAAAACAGTTCCCGGTACGACCAAAACAAATGTCCCGGGCGTATTTGCCTCAGGCGATCTGCAGGACCACGTCTATCGCCAGGCGGTTACCGCGGCAGGAACCGGCTGTATGGCCGCATTAGACGCAGAACGCTACCTGGGAGAATTGGAGTAGTCGTTTGACTAAACCCTCAGCTTAGATATATCCTGGAACGTTTCGGTTTTGTATTCACCTGCTTTGAGCTTTGCGGAACACTCTTTGAAAGCTGCTATGGTCTCCTTCACATCATCGAGGTTGTGCATGGCCGTAGGAATGAGTCTCAGCAGGATATCGCCTTTCGGGATCACGGGATAGATCACCATGGAGCAAAAGATGCTGTAGTTTTCCCGCAGGTCAAGGATCAGGTTGGTCGCCTCAACCAGTCCGCCGTGCATATAGACAGGCGTAACAGGCGATTCTGTTACGCCAATGTCAAATCCGTTCTCCTTTAACCCTCTTTGAAGGGCATTCACCACTTCCCAGAGCTTTGTCCTGATCTCAGGCATGGTCTTCAGCATCTCAAGCCGCTTCAACGCACCAATTACCATCGGCATCGGGAGCGACTTGGCATAGATCTGCGACCGCATATTGTATCTCAGGAAGTCGACCACCTCCTTTTCACTTGAAACGAATCCGCCGATTCCGGCCATCGACTTGGCAAAGGTTGAAAAATAGAGATCGATCTTGTCCTGCACGCCAAAATGCTCGCCTGCACCCATTCCTGTTGCACCCATGGTGCCAAATCCATGGGCATCGTCGACCAGCAGCCGGAAATCAAATTCATCCTTCAGCGCAGCAATCGCTTTCAGGTTACCCAGGTCGCCTGCCATACCAAAAACGCCTTCAGTGATAACCAGCACACCGCCTCCCTGCTGGCCGGCGCGTTTGGTGGCCCGCTCAAGTTGCTTGTGGAGGTTCTCCATGTTGTTATGCGGGAAAACAAAACGTTTTGCCAATGACATCCGCATGCCATCGAGAATACAGGCGTGGGATTCTGAATCATATACGATCACATCGTTCCTGGTTGTAAGCGCATCAATGATCGACGCCATTCCCTGGTAGCCGTAGTTCAGCAGGAACGCATCCTCTTTCTGCACAAACGAGGCCAGGGCCCTTTCCAGCTCTTCATGTTTTCTTGTCTGTCCGGACATCATCCTTGCACCCATCGGGTACGCCATGCCATATTCAGCCGCTGCATCAGCATCTGCTTTCCGCACTTCCGGATGGTTGCCCAGTCCGAGATAGTTATTCAGGCTCCATGTCAACACCTCTTTCCCACGAAATTTCATCCGGGAAGAGATCTCGCCCTCCAGCTTGGGGAACGCGAAATACCCGTGTCCGGCCTTCTGGTACTGACCAATCGGGCCCCTGTCGGTAGTAATTCTTTCGAAAATATCCACTACGCTAATTTTTTAAGTTAATAATGGCTGCAAATTTACTGTTTTTTGCCGTGATGACAAATTTATATAATTATTGAGTCTGGCCTGAAATTTGTTTAAAATTCCTGCGTTATACTAAACAGTTCAGGGTCACGCTGGTTTTTATTGGCTGAACGCAATTGTTACCCGGGCAGTCAATAGGAGCAGTTATTGCAGTGATTTGTTTTATTTATTCATTCATTTATTGTAATTTTGCGCCATGATGAATTTTGGGAACCATAAGACAGGGTTGATACTGCTGGCATTTCTAATGCTCGCGGGTTGCGGGGAGTATGAAAAGATTCTGAAGAGCAACGACTATCCAGTGAAGTATGAGAAGGCTATGGAGTATTATAATGCTGAAGAATATGTTAAGTCAGCCACCCTCTTCGACCAGGTGGCAAATATCTACCGCGGCACCACCAAAGCCGATACGGTAAAGTATTATCAGGCCATGAGTTACTATAATCAGCGTGATTATATTCTCGCAGGACATTATTTTAACGAGCTGGCAACAACCTATTCAAACAGTGAGTACCTGGAGGAGAGTGAATTCATGTCGGCCTATTGCTATTACAAACTATCGCCCCGTCCGTCGCTCGACCAGGAGGCTACCTTCAATGCGATCGGTGCATTGAAGATGTACATGGTCAGGTATCCGAACTCGTCGCGTGTTAGTGAATGCAAGGCACTTATTGCCGAGCTGAGCGACAAGATCGTTGAGAAATCCTATAACAGCGCGAAACTCTATTACGACCTGGGGTATTACAAGTCGGCCGTTATCGCATTGCGCAACAGCCTGTCCGAATATCCGGAAACCCAATACAGGGAGGATCTCATGTATCTGATCCTCCGGTCGTCATTCCTGCTTGCCGATAACAGTGTGGCCAGCAAAAAGAGGGAGCGGATGCAGTCAACTGCCGATGAGTACCTCTCTTTCAAATCAGAATTTCCTGAAAGCAGGTACACGAAGGAGGCAGAGAAGATCTACTCCAATGTACAGAATCATTTAGAAACGACTATTACAAATAATTGATATGGATTATAAGAAATCAAAAGCACCGCAATCGACCGTAACAAGGGACCTGGATGCCAATGACGAAAAAACAGGGAACATTTACGAGACCGTGATGGTGGTTTCGAAAAGGGCAAACCAGATCAACGTGGAGATGAAACAGGAGTTGAATAGTAAACTCGAAGAGTTTGCCTCCTATACGGATAACCTGGAAGAGGTTTTCGAAAATCCTGAGCAGATCGAGATATCCAGGTATTTTGAACGCTTGCCTAAGCCAAGTCTGATTGCTCTTCAGGAACTGGACGAGGATAACATCTATCACAGGATCAACGAAGAGACTGAACCGGCAGAATAATATTCGCCATGGAGCTTTCCGGAAAAAAGATCATTCTTTCCGTAACAGGTGGCATTGCTGCCTATAAAACAGTATCACTCCTGCGCCTATTAACAGGGGAGGGCGCCGATGTGCAGGTTCTCATGACCCCCACCGCGAAAGAGTTCGTGGGCCCCGTTACCTTCTCTGCCCTTTCTGGAAAGCCGGTGTTGTCCGAGTTTTTTAAGCCATCGGAGGGTGACTGGAACTCGCATGTGGAGATGGGCGTTGGGGCCGATCTGATGATTGTGGCACCCGCCACAGCAGCCACCTTGGGGAAAATGGCCAATGGTATTGCCGATAACCTGGTTCTTGCAACGTATCTTTCGGCCCGCTGTAAGGTATTTATCGCCCCCGCCATGGATATGGATATGTTTGCCCATCCATCTACCCAACGCAACATCGATATTCTCGAATCCTACGGAAATATAATCATCGATCCTGCCGAAGGTGAACTGGCCAGCGGTCTCGCCGGCAAAGGAAGGATGCAGGAGCCTGAGGCGATCCTGCAGCTGATAAAAGGCGTTCAGCCAGACGAAAAAAAAAAGTCCTGGATAAAGGAGTCCTGAATAAAAAAGTCCTCATTACCGCCGGTCCTACACACGAAGCCATCGATCCTGTCCGTTTTATTGGAAACCACT
Organism: Bacteroidales bacterium; assembly: GCA_040903745.1. Taxonomy (GTDB): domain Bacteria; phylum Bacteroidota; class Bacteroidia; order Bacteroidales; genus M55B112. The sequence goes on from JBBDUV010000030.1 coordinate 30,566, forward strand.
CTTCCGGGAGAATGGGTTTTGCCATTGCTGATGCCTTTGCCGGTGAGGGTGCCGGGGTTACCGTAGTGGCAGGACCGACTGCGCTGAAGCCGGGCGATCAGCAGGTAAAAGTGAGGTCGGTTACAACGGCTGCCGAAATGTATGAGGCCTGCCTGTCATTGGTCGGTGGGGCCGATATTGTGGTTTTTGCGGCAGCAGTTGCTGATTTTACACCCGAGATTTCCGCTTCTCAGAAGATTAAGAGGGGGGAGGATGACCTCGCGATACGGCTGAAGCCGACCGTCGATATTGCCGGAACGCTTGGGAAGAGCAAGCGGGAAGATCAACTTTTTGTGGGTTTCGCGCTGGAGACGAACGACGGATTGAAAAATGCTGCCGGGAAACTGAAAAGAAAAAACCTGGATCTGATTGTGTTGAATACACTGGAGGACAAGGGGGCCGGATTTGGTACTGAGACGAATAAAGTAACTTTGATGGATAAATCGGGGAATATTGATACTTTTGAATTGAAACACAAAAGTGAGGTGGCCCGGGATATCGTAACAAAGGTCATAAAAATGTTGAACAATGCGTAGGATTTTATTAATTATATCAATTATTTTTGTTGCTTACGGACTTCATGCACAGGAGCTTAAGTGTAACGTACAGGTGGTGAGTCAGAAGGTAGAGGGCTCGAACAAGCAGGTGTTTGAAACGATGCAAACCGCCATTTTTGAGTTCATGAACAACAGGGTGTGGACCAACCATAGGTATGGACTTGATGAACGTATCGAATGCAATTTGCTGTTCAATATCACTGAACGTTTATCGGCAGATGAGTTCCGGGGTTCATTAACGATTCAGTCGCGCAGACCGGTTTTTAACACCAACTACTTTACCACGATGTTTAATTTCGTGGACAATGATATCCGGTTCCGGTATGTTGAGTTTGAGCCGCTGGAGTTTGATCTGAATTCCTACACTTCCAACCTGACGTCGATCCTGGCCTTTTATGCCTACTTTGTTATCGCGCTCGACTACGACTCCTTCTCCTTTGAGGGAGGAACGCCCTATTACAATAATGCTGAGAAGGTGGTGATCAATGCACAGAACGCTGCTGAAAAGGGTTGGAAACCGGTTGATGATATGGCACACAGAAACCGGTACTGGCTGGTGAAGGATATTATTGATGAGGAGTACGCGCCGGTGCGTGAGTTCTATTACCGCTACCACAGGCACGGACTGGACCTGATGGAGTCGAAGGTGAATGAGGGACGGGCGGCGATTGCCGAATCGCTTGAACTGCTGCAGAAGGTTTACAGGAACAAGCCGGATCCATACCTGCATGTGCTGCGGGTGGTGTTTGATGCAAAGGCCGATGAGATATCGAAAGTATTTTCGGAGTCCTTTCCGGAAGAGAAGAACCGGGTCTACGCCATGCTTGTTGAGATGGACCAGACCAATACCAACAAATATAAAACCATCCTGGAGGATAACAGCCAGGTAGATTTTTAATGATCAGCAACCTTAAGATCCGCAATTATGCCCTGATAGAGAGTCTTGAGATTGGATTCATATCGGGCTACATTACGATTACCGGTGAAACGGGAGCCGGTAAGTCGATCCTCATGGGTGCGCTCTCCCTGATACTGGGTCAGCGGGCCGACACTGCCGTGCTCTTGAAGAAATCGGAGAAGTGCATCGTCGAGGGGCAGTTTGCGATTGGCGATAAATACCTGCCGTTTTTCGAAGAGCATGACCTCGATTTTGAAACAGAGACGCTGCTGCGGCGTGAGATTCTTCCCGGGGGGAAATCACGTGCGTTCATTAACGATACCCCGGTGCCATTGTCGGTGCTGAAGGGGCTGGGCGATCAGCTGGTGGATATCCACTCCCAGCACAAGAGTTTGCGACTGAGCGACCACATCTACCAGATGAATGTTGTCGATCATGTAAGCGAGAACGATCGCGAGCTTGGTGCTTACCGGCAGGTCCATGATGCTTACCTGTCGAAAAGGGCAGCGTTGAACAAGCAGCGGGAGGAGATTGAGAAGATCAGCGGTGAGCTTGACTTTTACCAGTACCAGTACGATGAACTGTCGAAGGCAGCATTGAAACCTTCGGAGCTGGAGGAGCTGGAGCAGGAGTCAACCCAGCTTGAGCATGCGGAGGAGATCAAGCTTTCGCTTACCGGGGCCGGCGATGCCCTATCGGGCGAGGGACAGGTGTTGAACCTGCTGAATGAGGCAGTGGCCCTCCAGAAAAAGAGCGGTCAGGTGCACCCGCCTTCAGCCGAATTTGCAAAACGACTTGAGTCGGCCTACATCGAACTGAAGGATATTGCCGCGGAGATGCTGGCAACGGCCGAACGAATTGAATATGACCCGGATAAGCTACAGCAGAGTAAGGATAGGATCGATTTGATATACAGCTTGTTACAGAAACACCGTATGAAGGAGGTAGGGGAGTTGATTGCACTGCGTGACCAGCTGAATGAGAAGATCACGGCGATAACATTTTCCGATGAGCACCTGAAAAAGCTTGAGGCTGAGTTGCATGCGATTCGTGACGAGCTGCAGCAGCGTGCCGGGAAGCTGCATGAGACGCGGGAGAAGAGCGGACGGTTTATTGAGAAGAAGATCGCCGAACAGTTGATGCAGCTGGGAATTCCCAATGCAACCTTTGTTGTGAAGGTCGACCGGACCGGCGAGCCCGATCGAAACGGCATGAGTGATGTCAGGTTTCTTTTTTCAGCCAACAAGCAGGCGCCCGCAGAAGAGATTTCGAGGGTCGCATCGGGCGGAGAGATATCGCGGCTCATGCTGTCGATCAAAAGCCTGATGTCCGATTTCAAGGGACTGCCCACGTTGATCTTCGACGAGATCGATGCCGGGGTGAGCGGTGAGATCGCCGAGAAGATGGGGGCGATCATGAAGCGGATGTCGGGGGGGCGCCAGGTGATCGCCATTACCCACCTTCCGCAGGTCGCTTCACAGGGGGAGGAGCATTTCCTGGTGTATAAGGAGGATGAGGGGAATTCGACGGTTACGCATATAAGGAAATTGTCTACGGATGAACGCGTTGTTGAAATCGCGAAACTACTTTCCGGTGAGAAGCTTACAGAGGCAGCGATCTCCAATGCGCGGGAGCTGTTGAAATATTAGGGGGGTGGGAAATTTTATTCTTGCGGTTCTAAATTATCCCTTATTTCGCACAATTGATCGTTCTGTTTGTTAAAGTCTCTGACCATACGGGTACTTTGGTATTCAATACATATCATAATTGATAATATTCTTATAAGGATTATTTTGAAATTTACCATAACATATAATTAGTCAGAAAGAAAACTGTATTTTATACCAGTGGCTTGCAAGAAGGCTTCATGCAGGCTTGTATTACTACATTAAAATTACCAAATATGGCTTATAACCTGTTGAAAGGAAAAAAAGGAATTATTTTTGGTGCCCTGAACGACATGTCAATTGCATGGAAGGTTGCCGAGAGGGCGCACGAAGAGGGCGCAGAGATCGTTCTGACCAATGCACCCATCGCAATGCGGATGGGAACTATGAATGAATTGGCTGAAAAGTGCAATGCGCAGATCATTGCGGCCGATGCCACCAACCTGCAGGACCTTGAAAACCTTGTCGACCAGTCGATGGGGATCCTGGGAGGCAAGCTCGACTTCATCCTCCACTCAATCGGGATGTCGCCCAACGTCCGCAAAGGAATTGAGTATGACGAACTGAAATATGAGTACTACCATAAAACCCTTGATGTGTCGGCCTTCTCGCTGCATAAGGTCCTAAGCACGGCACGGAAGAGGGATGCGCTCAATGACTGGGCATCGGTGGTGGCGCTGACCTATGTGGCGGCGCAGCGTACCTTCGTTGGATACAACGACATGGCCGATGCCAAGGCGATCCTCGAGTCGATCGCCCGCAGCTTCGGGTACATCTACGGCCGGGAGAAGAAGATCCGCATCAACACCATCTCACAGTCACCCACCCTCACCACAGCCGGAAGCGGTATTGCCGGTTTCGACAAGCTGGAGGATTTTGCCGACAGGATGTCGCCCCTGGGGAATGCTACGGCAGGGGAGTGTGCCGACTATTGCATAACACTCTTCTCCGACCTTACTCGCAAAGTTACTATGCAAAACCTCTTTCATGATGGTGGTTTTTCGAGCATGGGCATGAGCCTTCGTGCCATCCAGCAATACGAAAAAAGCTTCGAGGATTGTCCGCCGGTAGGGGAGGATATCCCCCTCGACGACGAATAGGTGGGATTTTAGTAAGCTGTTGTACAGACATTGCGCTAACGGAGCTGGGGGTGCTTCGGTGGATCAACCTGCTACAGACATTGCGCTCCTAACGGAGCTTTTTTAGCTCCGTAGGAGCGGCATGTCTAGCCCCGCTAAGCGAAATGTCTGTACCAAGCGGTACACCCGAAGCACAATAAGCTCCGTAGGAGCGGCATGTCTGTAGAACAATCTGCCAACATGGAACCCCAGCCCCAGCGGGGCGGAATGTCTGTACCAAGCGGTACACCCGAAGCACAATAAGCTCCGTAGGAGCGACATGTATAGCCCCGCTAGGGGCGAAACGTCTGTAGAACGAAATGTCTGTAAAAAGTTTTATATTTACCGGCGAACCAAAACCTGAGATACAATGACTGTCATTATTGTATTGATCTATTTCCTCTTCCCGGCACTGCTTCTGGCCATTAGCGGTCGATACACGATCATTAAAAGGATCGGGGTGATTGTATTTTGTTATGTCGGCGGACTGATCATCGGGAACACAGGTATTGTACCTGACGAAATGGAATCTTTTCAGGGCGACCTGATGGGCGCAGCGATCCTCCTCGGAATCCCCCTGGTCCTCTTCTCGGAAAATATTCTGAAATGGATCAAAATGGCGCGTTACACCTTCCTGTCACTGATCCTGGGTGTTGTCTCAGTGGTGATCATGGTATTTATCGGTTATTTCCTATTGAGGGACAGCATACCCTCGGCACATAAGATCGGCGGACTGCTGATCGGGGTGTATACCGGGGGAACGCCCAACCTGGCAGCCATCGCACGGGGACTAAGTGTGGATGAGGACCTGTATATACTCACCCATACAGTCGACCTTGCCATCGGTGCCATCGTCCTGCTGTTCCTGATCACCGGGGCAAAACGCTTTTTTGGGTTGTACCTGAAGCCTTACAGGCACAGCGATGAGTATGACGATGTGGAGACGGCGCAGACAGTAAGTGTATTTGAATCATATACCGGTTTTTTCAGCCGTGAACACTTCCCTGGTGTGTTGCGGGCGTTCGGATTTGCCCTGATCGTTTTTGCCGCAGGGTTCGGTATGACCTTCCTATTTGAGGGGGAGAGCAAGGATACCGCCGCGATACTGACGGTAACCACACTCGGCATACTGCTGTCCCTCGTTCCCGCGGTAAACCGCAACCGCAAGTCATTCCAGCTGGGCATGTATTTCATCTATGTGTTTTGTGTGATCGTGGCATCCAAGGCGGACCTGAAAGAGATCTTTTCGCCTGAATCGGCCGGACTCCTCGCCAATATTGCTATTTATATTGCTTTGGCCATGGCCGGATCGCTGTTCCTCCATTCGCTGCTTTCGAAAATATTCGGGATCACCAACGACGACTTTATCATTACCTCTACGGCCCTGTCCAATTCACCCCCGTTCGTGCCCGTCGTTGCCGCTGCATTGAAAAACAGGGAGGTGATGGTGCCCGGGATGATTATCGGGGTGATCGGCTATGCCATCGGTAACTACCTCGGTGTGCTGGTTGCAAAAATCCTGGAATTGCTGTAAGAGATTCTTCCCTGGTTCTGCTGCCAGCTTTCTTACCTGGATTATTCATAAATTTTGGCAAAAGACTTTTTTACAGAAATATTACTAATTTGCTATTATTTTGAATATTACAATATTTTTGCCAAAATTTATGAATAATTCAGGCTTAATCAAATTGCAATGGTACTTATGCTAATATTTGGGTTACCCGCTCACCTGTTGCGCTGTTAACATTCCGACATTTCTGATCATAGGGACTGTTAACTTCCCGGCCGATCTGATCATAGGGACTGTTAACTTCCCGGCCGATCTGATCACCAGGACTGTTAAAAACTTGTAGCCGGGCTTTCTGTTGACGCAAAACATTTCAACAGTACCTTTCTTTTTCATATCTTCGCTTCATGCGAACATTAATAAAGAACATATCCGTACTAGCCGGTATTCTCGAAAAGGACCGGTACTGGATCGCCGGAAAAGCGATGTCACGGATCGAAACCATAGGGAATGGCTGGCTGCTGATCGAAGACGGACTGATCGCCGGGTACGGTAGTGAACAACTTCCTGTAAAGGTGGACCGGGAAATCGATGCAGCAGGTGGTGTTTTGCTGCCTGCCTGGTGCGATTCACATACCCACCTCGTCTATGCAGGAAGCCGGCATGACGAATTCATGTACAAAGTGATGGGGCTCAGTTACGAGGAGATCGCCCGGAGAGGAGGTGGAATCCTCAATTCTGTGAAATTGCTTCGAAAAACCTCTGAAGAGGAGTTGTTCCGTCAGTCGGTTGAACGGGCCCATGAGATTATCTCACTCGGTACAGGCGCTGTGGAGATCAAAAGCGGGTACGGACTCACAGTAAAGGATGAGCTTAAAATGCTAAGGGTAGCACGCCGGATTGGCGAGGAGACACCCCTGACAGTGAAGACCACGTTCCTTGGGGCACACACATTCCCGGAAGAGTACCGCAACCGGCGCGAAGATTATGTCGACCTGGTAATCAATAAGATGTTACCCGACGTGGTAGCGGAGCAGTTGGCCGATTTTATCGATGTCTTCTGTGACCGGGGCTTTTTTACTGCGAAGCAGACAAACCGGATCCTGAGGGCAGGGGTAAAAGCCGGACTAAAGCCCAAGATACATGCGAACGAACTGGACTATTCCGGGGGGATTCAGGTGGGATCGAAACACCACGCCCTCTCGGTGGATCACCTTGAGTTCACTGGTGATGAAGAGGTGGCATGTCTGCTAAAAGGTGAAACCATGCCAACGTTGCTGCCGGGTGCCTCCCTGTTCCTGGGGATGGATTATGCACCTGCCCGGATGATGATTGATGCCGGATTGCCGGTGGCGCTGGCATCGGATTATAACCCGGGCTCGTCACCCTCAGGAAATATGAATCTGATCATGTCGCTCGGTATGATGCAAATGAAGATGCTGCCTGCGGAGGTGATCAACGCTGCAACGGCCAACGGGGCGTATGCCATGGGACTTGAGGCAACACACGGATCTATTACCAAAGGGAAGCTTGCGAACCTGGTTATTACAAAACCGATTCCGGGGATCAATTTCATTCCCTATGCCTATGGTAGTGACCTGATCGCAAAGGTTATTTTGAACGGCGAAGTTATAAAGGGGTAGAGATTGTTGGGCGCTTGTACAGACATGTCGCTCCTACGGAGCTGGGGGTTCCATGTGGGCAGATCGTGCTACAGACATGTCGCTCCTACGGAGCTGGGGGTTCCATGTGGGCAGATCGTGCTAC
>JBBDUV010000030.1:38218-49370 GCA_040903745.1 Bacteroidales bacterium
AGACATGTTACCCCTAACGGGGTTATACATGTCGCTCCTACGGAGCTTTTTTGCTCCGCTAGGAGCAACATGTCTGTAGAACGGTACCAAAAAACCAACCCCAACCCCGCTAGGGGTGACATGTCTGTAGCTAAATGTTATCAAATAGACTAAAGAAGACAAAATATAACAATATAGCATGAACCAAATCATCGAATGTGTTCCCAATTTCAGCGAAGGCCGCGATATGGGAACAATCAAACAGATCACCAACGAAATTGAATCGACAGACGGCGTCAAACTGCTTGATGTGGATCCTGGAAAGGCGACAAACCGTACCGTCGTCACCTTTGTCGGTGCGCCTGCCGATGTGATCGAAGCAGCCTTCCGGGCTGTAAAAAAGGCCTCGGAAATGATCGATATGACCAAACACTCCGGTGAGCACCCGCGTTTCGGTGCCACCGATGTATGCCCGCTGATTCCCGTTACCGGCATCAACATGGAGGAGACGGTCGAATGGGCCCACAAGCTGGCGAAACGGATCGGCGACGAGCTGAATTTCCCCGTCTACTGCTACGAAAACGCCGCGCAGCAAGAGGAGCGCAGGAACCTGGCCACCGTGCGATCAGGCGAATATGAAGGACTCAAAGAGAAGCTGAGCGATCCCCGCTGGAAGCCCGATTTCGGACCGGCAAAATTTGTTCCCCGGACAGGTGCCATTGCCGTGGGAGCGCGCGATTTCCTGGTGGCGTATAATATTAACCTGAACACCACCTCGACCCGGCGGGCCAATGCGATCGCCTTCGACGTGCGCGAACGCGGGAGGGTGAAGCGCGAGGGCAACCCGCTTACCGGCAACGTCGTAAAGGATCAACATGGCGATCCCGTGATGATCCCCGGATCCCTGAAAGCGGTGAAGGCGATCGGCTGGTTTATCGAGGAGTACGGTGTGGCGCAGATATCGATGAACCTCACCAACATATCGATCACCTCCATCCACGAAGCGTTCGATGAGGTATGCAGACGGGCAGAGGTTCGGGGAATACGGGTAACAGGGTCTGAGATCGTCGGACTGGTACCGCTGAAGGCGATGCTCGACGCCGGCAGGTATTTTCTGAAGAAACAGAACAGATCGCTCGGTGTGTCTGATGCCGGGCTGATCAAGATCGCGGTTAAATCGATGGGGCTTGATGAGCTTGGACCGTTCAATCCCTCGGAAAAGATCATTGAATATAAGATGCATGCCGGCGAGCCTTCGAAGCTTGCGGATCGTACCGTGAAGGAGTTCATGGAGGAGACTGCATCGGAATCGGTGGCGCCCGGCGGCGGATCGGTCAGCGCATTCATGGGTTCTGTCGGGGTGGCCCTGGGTACCATGGTGGCCAATATCTCGTCGCACAAGCGGGGCTGGGACGAACGGTGGGAGTTTTTTTCCGGCTGGGCGGAGAAGGGAAAGACGGTTCAGGAACGGTTGCTGGAGCTGGTCGATGAGGATACAGATGCCTTCAACCGGATCATGGAGGCGTTCGGCCTGCCGAAATCTACAGCAGAGGAGAAGGAGATCCGTAGCCGGTTGATCGCGGAGGCGACCATCGGTGCGATTGAGGTACCGCTGGAGGTGATGAATACCGCATTCAGGGGATATGAAATTGCAGAGGCGATGATTAAAAATGGTAATCCCAACAGCATCACCGATGCCGGTGTTGGCGTGCTGGCGATCCATGCTGCCATTGAAGGGGCATGGCTCAACATGCTGGTGAATGCTGCGGAAATAAAGGAGGAGCAGAGGGTGCAGGAGATGCTCCGGATGGGGGAGAAGGTCCGGACTGAATCTGATGCAATCAAAAACAGGCTGAGATCGCTCGTTTCTGAGAAAATGGGCCTTTAGCTGAACCCTCCAGTATAGGCCAGATATATTTCAGCGGCAGATAGACAGCAGGGATGAATAAAAAAAATGAGTAACTTTACATCCTGCTTACTAATTCGGTGGGTGAGTAAGCTGGGTTTAAATCAACATTCGAATTCATGAATATATTTTCTATAATAAAAACGATTCGGGTCCTCCTTGTTCTCTCGATGTTTCTATTTTTTGGAACCGTTGATGCACAGGTATCTGAGGGAGGAATTCCATATAGCTACAAGGGAAAATCATATTTAAAAAGGAATATTGACCTGCCGGAGTATAATTTGAGATCGCAGGACATCAAAGCATTGATCGATGAGGATGAGAGAAGCGGCATGACAAACCGGTATTCAACTTTTGAAGATGTCAGGATCGATATCCGTAAGGAGGGATTGGTAACCGAAATTCCTGAAGAGGAGGGCAGGATTTGGAGATACCAGGTTACCGGGGGGCAGGCTACATCAATTCAACTTTTTTTTAGCGTGTTCGACTTACCACCCGGAGGTAGATTATTTATCTACGACGAGAATTATACTGAAATATATGGGGCCTTTACCAACAGAAATAACCGGACCAACAATACGCTGATGATTGCTGATTTTCCCGGAGAAACAGTTATTTTGGAATATTTTGAACGTTATAACAGTCCATATGAAGGACAATTGCTTATTGGCTCTATTGGTCAGGGCTACAAGGCATTTGAAAAAATTGGCTCGAATGAGGATGCCGATGGGTATATCAATGTGAACTGCAGTGAAGGGACCCTTTGGCAGAATCAAAAGCATTCAGTCTGCAGAATTTCATTTAACGTAGGTTCCAGCGGCTATTTGTGCAGTGGCGCCTTTATCAACAATGTTAAAAATGATGGTACACCGTATTTCCTTACAGCCAATCATTGTTTAGATACTGAAGCCTCTGCCAATACAGCAATTGCCTTTTTTAATTATGAAACGATAGGATGTAATGGTAGTATAAAGTCTTTTGGAACACTTTCAGGGGCCACGCTTAAAGCTACTGCAGAGGCGACGGATTATACACTTCTTCTGTTTGATGATTCCCCCCCCGCCAGTTATCAACCTTACTATGCCGGATGGGATATTTCAGGGGAATCGGGTGAATTTAATGCTGGAATTCATCATCCTACGGGGAAGACCAAAAAAATTGCTATTGCAGATACAGCAGCCATAAGCATCGAGAGTGAGATTTCCTGGGTAGGAAATATCAAGACACCGTCTGATAGTCACTGGGGTTTGATTTTTAATAAAGGAAGGACTAACTCCGGATCTTCAGGTTCTCCACTGTTTAATGATATTGGGCAGATCATAGGCCAACTTCATGGAGGTGATGAGTTTGCCGATTTTTATGGTAAGATTGATTATTCCTGGGCAGTTGAATCAGAAACCGGAAAGACACTTCAATCGTTTCTGGATCCTGAAGCAACCAATATCAAAGCAATTGAAGGGTATTATCCCGTTGATAACCTTTCTGATCCGTTTTTTTATACTGGATTTTCTAATGTTTGTGACTCGGCTGGTGTTCAACTAATGGACTACTCTTCTTTTCAACCAACTGGTTGGGATTGGTCCTTTACACCGGAAGATATAACATTTCTGAATGGAACCAATGCCCAATCGCAGAATCCGGTTGTAGCATTTAATAAGATGGGCCTGCATGATGTAACCATGCGTGTAACCAACCAGTCGGGCGAAAAGACGCAAACCTTTCGCAAAGTGATATCTGTCGGAGATGAACTTGAAATTGAAACGTATCCATCTACACCGGAGGATAATTGTTTGGTCAGTTTTGACAGCCTGGGCTTTATTTCTGCAGGAACAGAGAGCTATTCATGGTCGCTTAGTGAAAGTTCAGAAGCATTCTTTGACATAAAAGGAGATACACTGGATCGCGCCACCGTTTACATGACCAGCCGGCCAGACACTTCCATGACGTTGATGTTGAATATTACAGGGCACCACGGTAAGTGTTCGGTAGATACTTCATATGTTTTGACATTGCATGAACCGCGTGACAATGATTCTATCGCGAACGCAATTGAGATATTTGTCGGTAAGAGCGGGGAGTTTTCAAATGTTTGTGCAGGTATTGAGGAATCAGAACCTGTTCCACCCTTTACCTCATGCACAGGTCAGGATTCCTGGTGTGACGAATATGGTACTGGAGAAGATATTGTTGAAAACAGTGTTTGGTTCTATTTTAGTCCTGAACAATCCGGCACATATAAACTTAGTTCCGAGGGGATGGACAACCAGATTGCAGTATATGAGGCGGCTGGTATTGATGATCTTAAATCGGGTAATTATGCAATTGTTGGAGCCAATGATGACATTACCTCAATCGATTTTAATCCTGTTATTGAAGAGCTGTTGTTGATGGAAGGTATAAAATACTGGATACAGGTTGACGGAAGTGCCGGAGGTGCGGAAGGGACATTTTTCTTGCATTTGGAACTATTGAGGCTACTCTCGGTTGATCCGGGAACTTCTGGAAATGAGATAAAGGTTTATCCGCAGCCAGCCGGTGAGTGGGTTGTCATTGAATGGAACAGCCGGGAAAGATATCAAAAAGCAGATCTTGAAATAATTGATCTAACTGGAAAAAGTGTGTATAAAAATTCTTTTAATACTGGGCAGGAGTTCATCCGGGTAGACCTGAATGGCTGGAGCAGTGGATTCTATCTTATTATGCTCAATACAGGTGATGCAATTGCGACCACAAAATTGATTCTTTAAATAGATATCTTAATGGTGCTGAAATAAACATGTCAAACAACATCCTAATCTTTTTTCAAGATCCTACCTCCTATTATTTAGAATAAAAATAAATAGCCCACAATCTGTTTTACTTTTGTTATAGATATCATTGATTTAACTCATATGACAATATCGATTGACAGGCAGTATAAAGTAATTATATAACTTACATGAAATTAGGGCGGTACAATAGGAATAGGTAACTAGAACTTCGGGATTGTTCTGGTTTTTTGCTATTATGTAACCATCTGAAAATTTTTATGGAACTAAGTAGGAAACAGGGGTTTTATAGTTATTTATTGTATTGTTTTTTCTTAAGAATATGCCCTTAATAACCCATAATTGCTATATTTTTTCTCATGTTTTTTTTTTGATCATTTTTTTTATTTAGTTTTGGGGTCAAGAGTCAATTTTATATTGAATTATAATAACCTAAACTTTAATCTATGAAAAGAAATGTTTTTCTGACCTTTTTTCTTTTTGCGTTTGTTGGTTTCAATCTTCACGCACAAGGATTCGAGGTAAAGGGTAAGGTGACATCAGCTGATGATGGATCCGCATTACCCGGTGTGTCAGTTGTGGTACAAGGTACGACAACTGGTACTGTGACAGACTTCAACGGAAATTACTCTATTACGGTTAACGATGGGACTGACAAGTTGATGTTCAGTTTTGTTGGTATGGTTACCCAGGAGGTAACTGTGAACGATAGAACAGTAATTGATGTTGTTTTGGAGCCTGCTGCTACTGAACTTGATGAAGTGATTGTTACTGCAGTAGGTATTTCGCGTCAGCAGAAAGCACTTGGCTATTCTGTTGTCGATGTTTCTGCTGATGAGGCAATCCAAAACTCAGAGCCTGATCTTCTGAAATCACTCCAGGGTAAGATTCCTGGTGTTGACATTCGAAGTTCAAGTGGTTCGCCCGGTACAGCATCCAGGATTACCATCCGTGGAAATTCTTCATTTACCGGCGATAACCAGCCTCTCTTTGTTGTAGATGGTATTCCTTATAGTAACATTAGCGTTACTACTACTAATCAAAGTGTGGGTGGTGGTGCATACGGTAGTGGTATCGCAACACTTGACCCGAACAACATCGACGGAATGTCCGTTTTGAAAGGTGCAGCAGCTGCAGCCCTTTACGGATCAAGAGGAAAAAATGGGGTTGTGTTAATTACGACAAAATCGGGCAAAACCAGCGCTTCGCCTAAAGGGTTGGAGGTTACGCTGCGGAGCTCTGTGAATTTTGAGACCATCGGACAGCTTCCTGAATATCAGAACACCTATGGTAATGGAGCTAATTTTGACTATTCCAATGCCAATGGGTCATGGGGTCCTGCTTTTGCATGGAGGGATTCAATTCCTACCTGGAGCCAGGACTACAAAGATCTGGGTTTTGGAGATAGTATAGCATATGTCGCACAACCAGATAACGTGAACAACCTTTTCCAGACAGGAGTTGTTTATGATAACTCTATCAATATTAGGGGTGGCAATGAAAAATCTTCAGTGAATTTAACTGCATCTTCCATGAATAATACCGGTTATATCCCTCATTCTGAGTTTAACAGGTATTCGATTAGCGTGGGTGGATCTTCAAAACTTGAGAATGGACTGAAGGTAAACGGATCACTTAGCTATACGAACAGTGATATGGTGGGTGGTATTTTTGGTAATAACCAGGCCTCCTCAGAAGAGGCTGCATCTTCATTTGCCAGGGCATTGTGGCTGGGGCGAACCTGGATCATGGATCCCTATGAAAAGCTTGACGGCGGTCCTCTTCAGCCCAATGGCAAGCAATTTGACAACCCGCTCTGGTCATGGGAAAACAACAAGGTAACTACTGGAATGGACCGGATAGTTGGTAACCTTGGTTTAAGCTATGATATTACCGATTGGCTATCTGCTTCCTACACCGCTGGCGTGAATAAATTCATTCAAAACAGGAAACAGGTTATTAATATTGGTTCAAGAGGATACGAAGAGTTAGGTGGTATCGTTCTGGATGATTATGCTTTCACAGAGCTTGAATCTAACTTTATTCTTACCCTGAATAAGGACCTCGGTGATAAACTGAACCTGACGGCCATTGCCGGACACAATGTAAACCAGAGAAGTTCTGACAGGAAACTATTCCAGGGTAAAGAAATTGTTGTTCCCGGTATTTTCGATCTGAACAATACCAAGAATGTTATTCCTTATGGAGGAGGTATATCTCAGAGAAGGATTATAGGAGCCTACGGTGATATCACATTGGGGTATGATAATTTCCTTTACCTGAATGCTTCCGGACGTAATGACTGGTCATCCACACTTCCACCGGAGAACAATTCATTCTTCTACCCGTCAGCTTCTGTTTCTTTCCTTTTAACTGAAGCATTTGAAATGCTGAAGAGTGATCTCTTTAACTTCGGTAAATTGAGGTTTGGTTATGGTAAAGTAGGTCTTGATGCCCCAGTGTATTCAATCTATGATACCTATCAGCTTTATAATCCTATTTTGGGTCAATCATCATTATACACACCTAACACCGGATATGACCCGAATCTGAATCCGGAGTTTAAAACTGAACTTGAAGTCGGTACGCAACTTGCATTTTTCAATAGCAGGGTTGGTATTGATTTTACATGGTATACGAACACCTCTACCGATCTGATCACACCGATTGATGTGGCACCTTCCAGTGGATATACCACCCAGTATACCAATGTTGGAGAGTTAAATAACACAGGAATTGAATTAGGTCTGGATCTTGCGCCAGTTAGAACCAACAGCTTCAACTGGGATATTGGTGTAACATTTACCAAAAACAGGAGTGAAGTGATCTCTATAACCGAAGGTGTTGAGAGAGCAACCATTGGAGCACTTTTCGGAGATCCGCAGGTTATGATCGCTGTTGGTCAGCCCTACGGTGTCTTTTATGGTGAGGTCAATGCAACAGATGATGAGGGCAACCTGCTAATAGATAAAGGAACAGGTCTTCTTATCAGAGATACGGAACTCGATTATATGGGAGATCCAAACCCAGATTTTCTTGCTAGTATTACCAATACATTTAGTTTTAGAGGACTACATCTGAAGGTTCTTTTCGATTATAGAAAGGGCGGCGATGTCTATTCCAATACAGTAACTTCACTTTTGGGTCGTGGTGTTACGAAAGATACTGAGGATAGGGAAAAAACAGTTATTATCCCGGGATATTATGGTGATCCCAATACCGGTGAACCGCTGCTGGATGGTGAAGGGAATAAAATCCCCAATATGACACAGGTCACTGTGAATGATCTCTATTTTGGAGAGTCGTTCGCAATCAATTCTGCAGGTTACTGGAATATTTATGATGGCACAACATTAAGGGTTAGAGAGGTCTCAATAGGATACGATTTGCCAAACAGTATTGTGCAGAATACTCCATTTGGAGGTATTATGTTTAGCGTTACAGGTAGAAACTTATGGTACTGGGCACCCAATGTTCCTGAATTTACGAACTTTGACCCGGACGTGAATGGTTACGGTAGTTCCAATGTTCAGGGGGTTGAGTATACAAGTGCTCCCTCTGTGAAGAGAATCGGTTTCAACCTGAAGTTGTCATTTTAATTAAATTTTAAATCTTAATATTATGAAGAGATTAAAATTCTTATTGCTTGCCACTGTGATTGTTGTGGCTTCAGGCTGTGAAGATTTTCTAGATATCAACAGAGATCCGAATAATCCTTCGGAGCCTAATATTCAGCAGCTTCTTCCAGGGATCCAAAGCACAGTAGGTAGTATTTTTTCCTATGATTTTGGCGCTGTGGGTTATGCTGCCTCTGCTTTTACCCACCAGTTGTCGACCAGACAACCAGAATATGATAACTATGGAATTACAGGTTCTTCTTTTGCAGTTACTTACTGGACCAGTTTTTATGCCGGTGCACTGCAGGATGTGGAGTTGATTATTTCGTTAGGTGAAGAGACTGGTAATACCTATTATGCAGGAATTGGAAAAGTGCTGAAGGCATATCTATACAGTACAATGGTTGACCTTTGGGGTGATATTCCTTTTAGTGAGGCCAATGTACCTGGGATTGCCAGTCCTGTTTTCGATGATGATGAAGCAATTTATGGTAGTTGTCTCGATTTGCTCGATGCTGCTGTTATTGACTTTGCCGATGAGGAAGCTGAAAACCTGGTGACCCCAGGCGATGATGATCTGATTTATAATGGTGATGTCGATAGTTGGATTGCAGCTGCCAATACCATCAAGCTGAAACTTATGGTTCAGGTTCAAGATGTTGATCTATATGACCAGACTGAAGTAGATGCTTTGTTGGATGGAACGTTGATCAGCAGTTGGGGTGAAAGCTTCAACATTCCTTACGGTCCTTCATCTACGCCGGATGACAGACATCCTGCTTTTGTTGCTGAATATGGTGGAGGTCAAATCAGTAACTATATCAGCCCTTGGTTGTATGAGATAATGCAGGGAGTCAATCCAGATATTTTGACCGGTGTTACAGATCCACGGGTTCCTTACTATTTTGTTAACCAGATTACGGATGGAACTACTGAAAATCCTCCTGAATACCAGGACGGTAATTTTGTCTCTATCTATTTTGGATCAACAGGCTTGAATCGCGACCATGCTGGAAGGGCCACCTTCACGATGATGGGGATCTATCCTTGTGGTGGCAAGTATGATGACGGAACTGGTAGAAGTTCCGGTGGTGGATTGACTACAACTGACGGAACAGGTGTTGTACCGCAGCGACTGGTTACTTATGCTGACAGGCTCTATCTTGAGGCTGAACTTATCGCTCAGGGCAAAGCTACAGGCGATCTTCGTGCAGTCCTTGAGAGTGCCATTTACGAGTCACTGAAGCAGGTTGATTTTGTAGTTGATGGTAGTGGAACAACACAGACTGTTCCGGCGATTTCAGGATCAGGTGCTGATACAGCCTATGTTGATGGCGTTCTTGCTGAATTTGATGCAGGGGATGCTGACCGTCAGTTGGAAATCGTTATGACCCAGAAATGGATATCCAGTTTTGGAACTTCACATGACCAGTATACCGACTACCGCCGTACAGGTTATCCTGTTATGTTTGACCCTGAAGATCCGTCAATGGCTCCCGGTGGTTTTGTATCTGGTGGTCCGGATGGTACTGGTCCGGTACCTGTTCAAAGGACCAGGGCTTATCCACTCTCATGGCCATATTACAACGATGAGTTAACACTGAATTCAAATGCTCCGGAGCAAAAAACCATTGCAACTGATGGAGTTTTTTGGGATAAGTAATTGTAAATATTATTAAAAAAGAAAATTATGAAACAGATAAAATATTTATTATTTATTCTATCACTCTCTCTCACAATGGTTTTTTCCGGATGTGAGTCAGACCCGAATGGTAGAATGCCTGATGATATCGTTGATTCGAATGTAGGTGTAATTATTGTCACCGAATCGGATCCATTCATCAATGAAGCTAATCCTGATGATTATGAGGTTACCATGGATGTTGATCTTCTTTTTGAAGGAGAATTCGAGAAGCTTGATGTGGTTGTTGTAATGAATGGAGATTACGAAAACATGTATCTTCTCGAGACGATTACTTCAGTACCTCAAACCATTACTCTTACAACGCAGGATTTGCTCGATGCGATTCCATCGCTTAACGCTGCTAGTGAAATCGTTAATGGAAATGAGTTTAATGTTTTCACAAACATCACATTAACTGATGGTACTTATATTCCGGGTTATACGGAAGATGGAGAATCAACCAATGCTCCCAGTGTAAGTAACATTATCGGTGTCCTGAAAGGTGGTTCTGTTAATTTGAATATTACTGTGCCTTGTGAGTTTGAACTTGCACCTTTCCTTGGCGACAAAGTTGTTGACGAATTCTGGACCCCTGATTTGTATACCTATGGCGGGGTTACAGTAATCGAGGATCCTGATTATACGGGTGATGATATTGGGTTGATTGTTCAGGGACTTTGGGATGGTACATGGGACCTTAAAATTATATTGTCCTTGTATGACTATTCAATCAGGGGCAATCCTGATGCTCAGGTCATGGCTGATTTTGTATTTATCCCAGCTTATGAGGATCCCACCTGGTCCAATATAACAGGATTTGCAGAAACGTGTGAACATACCCTTACTATCTATATTAATAGCTTCTGTGTTAGTCTAGGTTGTTTTGGTGGTATGCCACTGACATATACTGTTTATGATGCTGCCGGAAAGGCGGATGATGGTACCGGTTCGTCACTCATTAGAACACTACGTACTGTAGAATAGGTTTAATTTTTTAAGAGAAAAGCCGGTCATTCAAATGAACCGGCTTTTCTTTTTTATACATAAAAATTATCATTATGAACCCCTCATCATTGGGGGAAGATATATCAGCGATGCAAAGACAGAAGGACATGTATAAATATTTCCGTAGCATCCTGCTTGTTGATGAGGCAGTATGTTTGTAAAAAAGCATAAGCTAGATTTTTAGTAATTTAAG
>JBBDUV010000031.1:0-1527 GCA_040903745.1 Bacteroidales bacterium
ATCTGACTTCGGATCAGGTGGGCCTCCTAAAGATGGAATTTCATCGATCAATGATCCCACATTCATTCCGCAGGTACGAGCTGCAGAATGGATTGAATATTCTGAACCTGTTATTGTTTTTGAATATCAAGGTGAGGCGCGTGCATATCCATTGCAAATATTGATCAGGCATGAAATCGTCAATGACCAATTTGGTGACACTCCTGTACTGATTACATTCTGTCCGTTGTGTTATTCGGCCATTGTTTTTGATCGGCGAATTGATGGAAAAACTCACGAGTTTGGAGTATCCGGATTTTTACGACATTCTGATATGATCATGTTCGACCGCAAAACCGAATCTCTTTGGCAGCAATTTACGGGTGAAGCTTTAGTTGGAGATTACACTGGAAAAAGGCTCAGGGTATTGCCAAGCCAAATTATCTCTTTCAAACAATTTAGGGACGCTCATCCGAATGGAAAAGTGCATTCTAAAGAAACCGGGCATCAACGGCCTTACGGTGAAAATCCCTACGCAGGTTATGATGATATCAACAACACTCCGCTGTTTGTGGATGATTTGCAAGATGGCAAGCTCAAACCCATGGAAAAGTGATTGGAGTACGAGTTGATGATGTCCAGCGAGCTTATCCATATTTATTCACTCAAAAAGAAAAGATCATCAACGATGAATTGAATGAAACCCCGATCGTAATTATTCATACGGATGGTGCCCGTTCGGCAATGGATGCTTCTCAATTAGATCAATGCTGAAAAGACGGCAGTACCGGGGCTTTCAGTAGAAAAGTTGATGATCAAATTCTCACATTCTCATTCGAAGACGGCAACATAACCGATAACCAAAGCGAGTCGAGGTGGAATATATTTGGAAAGGCCATAGAAGGTCCTCTGGAGGGACATCAGTTAGAACCACTGATCTTCGGAGATTACTTCGCCTTTGCCTGGTTGGTTTTTTGGCCTGAGACGGAAATTTACAATCAAGATTAAATTTTATAGAAACTTTTGATGCTATTATAATCGGTACCGGACAGGCAGGGCATTCAATAACCGCCAGATGTGCTTCTGAGGGTCTTAAAACTGCCGTCATTGAAAAAGATAAATTTGGCGGAACATGTGTAAACACCGGCTGTACTCCCACCAAAGCTTAATATTATGTAGGCAGATCGACCATACACGGTAATAAGTCGAGTTGTCCACACGCATTCTACAATTTCGGAACTAATTCCTACTATATTGCGGATTCTGGAACCATTAGAATGAACACTTACTTGGAGGAGACAATGAAACTATCAAATAAAAATATTCTGATTACTGGGGGAAGTGCCGGCATCGGGAAAGCGATGATCAAAGAATTTTCAAAAAAGGGAGTTTCCAATATTGCCGTGATGGGTAGAACTGCGGAGAAGCTGGATGAGTTGGAAAAAGAATTTCCCTCGGTGCAGTTCTTAAAAATTCAGGGAGATGTTTCCCGATTGAATGATGTTAAACAAGCCGTACAATTAATAAGCGAACAATGGGGCGCCCTCG
>JBBDUV010000032.1:0-9120 GCA_040903745.1 Bacteroidales bacterium
ATAAATAAATTCGAAGTTGTTCCAGTAGAAACTCATGCGTTGAATCAGATACTTCCGTTATAGGATTATTGCATATGCCGGCAGCTTTGGCATAACCTAATGCAAATAAAAATTCTGAAAAATTCATGGGATGAACCTCCATCGACTGAATGCGTCCGACAGGAAACGAGATTTCACTGAAGGCAAATTCCAAAAGTGAACCTGCCGCAATGACATGTAAATCGGGCATTTTTTCAAAAAAATAACGAAGGGCCATAATCGCACGCGGACATGCTTGAATTTCATCAAAAAATAGTATTGTTTTGCCGGTTTTGATATCGATGCCAGTTCTCAGTTCCAGTTCAGAACATATTTTTTGAGGATTTAAATCTCCCTCAAATAGAGTTGTCAACTCCCGATTCTCCTCAAAATCAATTTTCAGAAAGAATTCAAAGTTATTCTTCGCTAGTTGTTCAACCAGCCATGTCTTGCCAACCTGCCTTGCACCGCGCAACAATAAAGGTTTACGCCTACTCATTTTTACCCAATCTGTTAAATTGGAGTAAATATGTCTTTCCATATACATTTAATTATACAGGGTAAATATAGTAATATATATTTAGAAATACAATGCTAAATATAATTATTGTATTTAGAAATCCAATCCAAATTATGAAGAATTATTGTAATTTTGGTTGTAAGCAGTAAAATAGTGAATTATTATGTGTTATGCACAAAGTGTTCAATCGGGAGTTCAAGCAAAACTTGGGTTGAGAAAAACTGAATTGGTATAATAGTAGTTAAGTGTGTCGGAAAAAAGTAGTAGTTTTGTTGAAAAGAAGTATTATGGGAGCGTTAAGACAACAGTTTATTGAAGACAAGCAGGGTAACAGAATTGCTGTCCTTATGCCCATTGAGCAGTACAATAAGTTGCTGGATCAATTGGAGGATATCGATGATATACGTGCCTACGATGTTGCCAAAGCTGAAAAAGATGAGATTATTCCCTTTGAACAGGCTTTAAAGGAGATCGAGAAGGAGCGTAATGACTCATCACCAGTATAGCAGTAAACGAGGATATTTGTGTCAATAAAACAATTATCGTTCATTTGCCTGATCCCTGTTAAATTTATAACCTTTGGTATTTAGCTTAATTGCTGAAAACATTTTGTTGCTTTTACTGGAATAGATAATATCTTCAGAAGGTTCATCCACGGCAAAGGCAATGACTTCCATTTTTTTTCCGATATACTTATCGGGTATATTGAAAGAAAGTATGTTTTTATCGGGTATCAATACAGTACGTATCATAATATTATTTTCTATAAAGATACAAATTTCTCAAAACTCTCAGGCAATTGCGATCGAAGAACCTAATCGTAACTTTCCAGCAGGACCTCTAGCATTTTCTTTCCTTCAAAAGAGACTGAGGTACCCGGTCCGAAGATCGCCATTACACCCGCAGCACAGTCAGGAATACAATTTCCAGGATTCGTCCTACTATTACGTTGAGCAGCAGACCCTGGGTGCTTCGGGGAATCCGGTGAGGATAGGGTTCAGCCAGCAATTATTTGGATACAACCAGTACAAATGGTTGAGCAAAATTGCCCCTGCAAACGGTGAGCCCACAACCAGCGTGAATTTCCCTGTTTCTATTGAGAATAAAAGAGCCTCTGAAGACAGGGTCGACGCATTTAAATTCGAAGAATTTTTAGTAGAAACAGATTATCCCAGGCAGCCACCAACCTTTTATTCTTAATACTTATGTTTTTAGAGCCCTCTGACTTCAATAGGTTTAGGGCTATCTTTTCCAGTAGTGCGAAGTTGTTTGCGGCGTGCCCATTTCTTTTCCTCTGATCATCTTCTCTGAAAAAACTTATGTAAAGCTTTACATAAGTTTTTCAAAAAAATGAAGCAGAACTTCCAGCTGCACTATTTTTATGGTGAGAACGAGAATGCCATAAGAACCCAGGTGTGGTGTACGCTGATTGCCCAGTTATTACTAACAGTCATACAGAAGATAGCCCAGACAAAAAAGGCTTTCTCAGTAGTGGCAGCCCTTGTATGAATGCATTTGATCAGCATGCTGGATGTGTGTGAGCTACTCAGGAGCAAGAACAGGAGTTACCAAATTGCCAGAGGATCACCGGATGGAACATTGCAACTGGCCTTATTTACTTAGATATATGGGGAGGTCAATTTGAAAAATGAAAAACCAATACCCTGTTTATGGGCTATACAGAATAAAATTTACCGACTTTAAAAATTAGTCGGACAATAGTGAAATATTTATTATTATAGTTCTACTGGTTTCTTTTTTCTGTAAACGGAGTATAAAATTGCAAATCCGATGATTAGAATCACCGGGAGTATACCAATGCTTCTAAGAGCTGCATCTGTTCCACTTGTCTCCATTACCCGTCCCATTAGGGGAAGGAACATTGCTACTGAAACGAAACCGGCACCTCCAAGCAGGGACAGTCCCAAAGCACCACTACGTGGAATATACTCAGATGTAAAGCCAAGCATGGTTGGCCAGAAGTAAGTTATTCCAACGGCAAAAAGTATGGCTCCAACAATAGTCATTGCCGGTGAATTAACAAGGCTAATTGTATAAATTCCTATTGCAGAAAAGATGGCAGAGAAAAGCAACACACCGGTTGGGTTTAACTTATGAATCAGGTTACCGGCAAAAAATCGTCCAACAGCCATAATTCCTGAGATCATAGCCAGTATAAGCATCGGACTGACACCTGCATTGGCAAGCAGTGCGTTTACCCACTGGTTTGTTACAAGTTCTGTAGCAGAGGTGAGCAACATAAATGAAAAAATGATCGGGAAGATTACACTTGCCTTTCGAAGGAACAAGGATTCAATGATTGATGCGACTGCTGCCAGACCAACAACTCCCAGATACATCCATCCCTGCGGCAAGGCAATTACATTTACCGCCAACAGGAACATCACAACCATGGTCGTTATTACAGTAACCGGTGCTCCAATGGCATCGAGCATTCCTTTGTAAGAAACCCCACTTGTAACCCTTTCTGTTTCAGGAATTTTTTGTCCAAGAAATAAAAATCCGTATATAGCAAGGGGAATAAAGAGCAATCCAACGTATACCTGCCATGAGATATTCATTTTATCCATCAGGAAGAATGCAAGTAAGCTACCGATTAAAATTCCTCCGGGAAACCAAACATGGAACCTGTTGAGCATTTTCGATTTTTGTTTCGGATAGATCGTCGCAATCAGCGGGTTAAATGCAGCTTCAACACTACCGTTCCCAAGTCCAATAAACACGTTGGCAATAAATAGTGTCTGCTTGTCATGTGCAAACACAAAAATTATTGCACCTATAAGCTGAAGAACAAAAGCTGCCCAAACAATGGTCCTGGTTTTTACAATATCGATGATGAATCCCCCGATAACCATTGCAATGGTAAATCCCCAGAACGCAGGACTGAATGCCCAACCAATAACTTCTTTTGATAATCCAAAGACGCCACCTTCAGCAACAGGCCCAAAAATTTCCTCTATCTTGGCCCTCATTGCAAAGGTTAGCGAAGTCACAAGCAATGCAAAACAGCTACCGGTAAACAGTCTTAATTTGTTGTAATCTTTTTCCACGATAATAATTAATTGGTTCGTAATTAATTTTTAAATAGAGATGATATGGATTCACAATAGATCAAATCATGAATAATTTGGGTTAAATGTATGCAAATAGATAATACTACCCAAATTTAGGACCACTGGTCCAGGGTCGATGCATTTAAATTCGAAGAATTTTTAGCAAAAACTGATTATCCCAGGCAGCCACCAACCTTTTATTCTTAATGCTTATGTTTTTGGAGCCCTCTGACTTCAATAGGTTTAGGGCTATCTTTTCCAGTAGTGCGAAGTTGTTTGCGGCGTGCCCATTTCTTTTCCTCTGATCATCTTCTCTGAAGGTAACATCAAGTGTCCAGTGCAGCGAGTTCTCTACCCCCCAGTGCTGACGGATGAATGAGTTGAAGCTTTCTGCATCGGAAATGACGCTGCTGATATATAATCGTTCTTCCGTTGTCTGCTTACCATTGATCTCTCTTGTTGCAGTAACACGCGCAAGGCTGCTTAAGCCTGCCCACTGTTCCTTCTCATCAAGAAAATCCAATGTGTTGATCACCTCGCATTTCCTTGTCTCTATTCTTCCATGTCCCTTTTCAACGGTCTCAGCTGTGGAGTCAGGCTTTTGCCTGAGGAATGTATTGCGGACGTCTTCTTTCAGATACCCCTGATTGCCCTTTAGCGCCAGGATGTAATCAGCTTTTTTATCAATGATTGCTTCGGCTATTTTCTTCTGTGTGCCCATCGCATCAATGGTAATGATACACCCTTCTATATCAAGTATGTTCAACAGTTCCGGGATGGCTGTGATCTCATTGGATTTCTCGCTGGTTCTTACCTGGCCTAGTACCAGTTGATTGCTGTTGGCCCATGCACTTACAAGATGGATGGGTGATTTCTCATGGAAACTATCTTTTGAACCAAGCATAGTTTTTCCGTCTATGGCTATAACCTCCCCGGGTATCTTCTTGTCTATCAATGACTGTACCCACTGGGCAAAGACTTGTTCAAACTTATCAGGATTGATAAGTGAAAAGACCTTGTTAATGGTATCGTGAGAAGGTATGCCGTTAGGCAACTTCAGGATCTTTTTCAAAAAGTCTTTTTTTGAGTTGCCAAATAATTCGATTGAGTTCCACGATTCAGCTCCGCATATAACTGCGA
Organism: Bacteroidales bacterium; assembly: GCA_040903745.1. Taxonomy (GTDB): domain Bacteria; phylum Bacteroidota; class Bacteroidia; order Bacteroidales; genus M55B112. Next base: position 4,753 of record JBBDUV010000032.1, read on the forward strand.
TGATGCTCAATACAACGATATCTATGAGCAGATGCTTCTTATTGCGATAGATTCGTGGATCAGGTAGCTTGCTAAAATAATCATGTAGCGATGTTTTCATTTTGTCGAGATTTTTGTGTCTCAACAAAATTCGTTAGGTTTGAATATAATACCCAGTAATAGAGGTGTCTAACAATCAACTATCAGCCTTAGTTTATACACAACTGTTAATAAAAATGCCGATTTTGCCATTCAGCAAATTACCACCTGTTAACAACCTTGCTGAAATTGTTAATACCAGTTCGTTTTTAAAATTTTATATGCGTTGGCCCTGCCTCTGAAGATCAATATTTGCATTTCATTAAAGATTTTATTAATTTCGTTACCGTTGTAACTGTTACCGTTGTAACTGTTGCTGATTTAACTATTGCGATCGAAACGAATTGAGAAAATGAAATTTTACAACAGAGACAACGAGCTTAAAGAGCTACTAAGAATACAAAAGCTCTCTTTCGATGATTATTCGCGCATGACGGTAATTACCGGAAGAAGGAGAATTGGTAAAACAAGCCTTGTATTAAAGTCTGTAGAGAATACGCCGTCTGTATATCTTTTTGTTGGACGTAAAAATGAAGCAGCGCTTTGCACTGAATTTATTCCAATCATAACCAGCTCATTAAATACATTCGTACCTGAAGGAATTCAAACTTTCAGGTCGTTGTTTCAATACCTGATGGAGCTGGCAACAACACGTAGATTCAATCTTGTTATTGACGAATTTCAGGAATTTTACAATATCAATGAATCTGTATTCAGCGATATGCAGAATATATGGGACAGCTACAGAAAAAAAACGTATATGAACCTGGTAATTAGTGGTTCTGTGTATTCGCTGATGAATAAAATATTCCAAAACTCCAAAGAACCATTATTTGGCAGGGCAGATAATATTATTAAGCTTTTTGCTTTTAATATAATTACCCTGAAAGAAATTATGCAGGATTACTTTCCTTCATACACAAATGATGACCTGCTGGCATTTTATACATTCACGGGAGGTATTCCAAAATATATAGAATTGCTTTGTGATAGTGGCAGTCTTGATGTTAATGGGATGATTGAATTTATGGTACGTGAAAATTCATCATTTACTGAAGAAGGAAAGAATCTGCTTATTGAGGAATTAGGTAAAAATTATGCAACGTATTTTTCAATTTTAAGTGCTATTTCAGGAGGAATTAATACACAACCAAAAATTGAAGCCACACTGGGCAACAAAAGTATTGGAGGACAATTAAAGAGGCTTATTGAAGATTATGGTTTAATTATTCGCCAAAGGCCTGTCTTTTCGAAAGAGGGAACACAGGCTGTACGATATGAAATACAAGATAATTTTATTCGATTTTGGTTCAACTATTTTGATCGTAACAGAACTTTAATTGAGATTAAAAATTTCATTGGACTACAAAATATTATTAAAAATGACTATCCGACCTATTCAGGCAGAATGCTGGAACGCTACTATAGACAAAAACTTGCTGAAAGTATGAAATACAGAGAAATAGGTTCGTGGTGGGAACCAAAGAATGAGCAAAATGAAATAGCTATCGTAGCGATAAAGCTTGAAACCAAACAGGCATTGGTCGCTGAAGTAAAGCGCCAGCAGAAGAATTTTAAACCGTCTTTATTTGATCAAAAAATAGAACATATAAAGCACAAAGTCCTTTCTGGCTATAAAATTGAAAAACGTTTTTTTTCATTGGATGATATGTAATAAGAAACCGATGAAACAGATGAATTTAAAGCAACAGGATGTGGCTCCTTTGTTCGGAGGTAAGACCCGTGTTTCAGAGGTGTTAAATGGGAAAAGGGCACTCACCTTAAAGATGATCACCCTGTTGAACAGGTATCTCGGTATTCCTCTGGAATCTTTAATCAGCGGGAACAAGGATATCATTCTCCAGGATGAGTGAAAGAGAAATTACTTAAAAACTCTTCCATCAAGGATTACTTGAAAGGATCCAGGGCAGCAATGATTTAAATTGCCTCCGATACTTTTGGTAGATAAATTCGGATTAAATCGAGAAATATTATATGTTTATTCGTTTATAATCGAATAATATTATAATTAACATGATTCAAAGGCATCTTAAAGGGAGTATTGAGAAATTATCGTAATTTTGTTTGTAAGCATAATAATAGTATAAAGATATGTAACAAATAGACAAATGATTATGAAGCAAATAATTATTAATATAAAAGACCAAAGTAAATTCGCTTTCCTTATGCAACTCATTAGTCAACTTGATTTTGTTGAAGTGGAAACAATTAAAAAGAAAAAATCTAATAAAGAATATAATTTTTTCGATTCTGCGGGGATGTGGACTAACAAACAAGTTAACGCTAAGGAACTCAGAAAACAGGCATGGAACAGGACAAAATAGTACTCTGCGATACTGATGTAATAATTGAGTTTTACAGAAACAGCCCAAACATTATATCGGAACTTAGGAAGATCGGACAAGACAATATTGCAGTTAGCACTATTACTGCCGGAGAACTCATTTACGGTGCATTAAATAAAAAGGAGCTTAACCAGATTAAGAAAGACCTTAAAAATATTACCGTTATTGAAATTGATAAAAATATCTGTGACACTTTCATGGATATCATGTATAAATACGTTTTGAGTCATAAACTGGCATTGCCAGATGGTTTTATTGCCGCTTCTGCAATAGCTCAAGGTATTGAACTTTATACTCTTAACATTAGGGATTATAGCTTTATTAAAGGATTAAAGCTTTTTAATACGATTTCCAAAGTATGAATCTAAGGTGATACATCCGGAAAAATTTTCATGAGTTTGTAATGAATATGTGAGGGTGATCGAAGGAAATTAAAATTGAAGCCGGATAACGACAGGAAGGTATTCCAGACTCTGTTTTTGCCTGGGTTCATGATTTCAGATATGTTACTTAACTCGATACTTTAAGGTGCTATATTCATATAAATACAGAAACAGAGGTTACTAAATTATTGGAAATATAGCAAGTTGATCATTTTTTTTATTAGGCTGAATTATTCATGACTGGCTCGTGAGGCTTTGAGCTATTTCAGTGAGGTCCAGTCCGGAGAAGTTTCCCGACGACATCAACAGGTATACATCTGCATCTTTGGTTTTAAGCAGTGTGCTTTTCAGTTCTTTGACATCGGCTATCACCTGCAGATTTTTGTGCTGAAAGCAATTGGAGATGAAGGATTTTTCAATTTCAGGCAGCTGCTTGTGCTTCACCACCTCCGGGTTGTAATAGACGATGGCCCTGTCGGCGGCATCCATGGTGCCGGCATACTGCGGCATGAACGCTTTGTTGAGGCTGCTGAAGGTGTGTAGCTCCAGGCAGGCGGTGATTTTTTCCCCGGGGTAGGTTTCGCGGAAGCTTTCCATGGTGGCCCTTACCTTTGAAGGGGCATGGGCGAAGTCGAGGTACACCTTTTTACCGGCAGATTCTGTCAGCAGCTGCTGTCTTTTCGCTGCCCCCTTGAAAGATGAGATCGCTTCGTAGAACATATCTTGTTTGATGCCCAGCTCGTTGCACACCTGCCAGGCAGCGGAGATATTCTCCATGTTGTGCCGGCCAAAGACCGGAACGGGTACCTTTGTGTCTCCGTTTACCAGGAAGGTTCTCCCGTTTTCTGAGGTATAGGGATGACTTTCGTAAGCCGTGGTTTTGCAGCTGCACTCATTTGAAATACGCTCCAGGTGGTGATCCCCGGCGTACCAGAAGAGCGATCCCCCGGTAGGGATGCTTTGGGCGAAGATGTCGAACTGCTCCAGGTAATTTTCGAAGGTGGGGAAGACGTTCATATGGTCCCACGCGATGCCGGTGAGCACTGCGATGTGGGGGTGGTAGAGGTGAAACTTCGGACGCGGGTCGATGGGGGAGGAGAGGTATTCGTCGCCCTCGAGGATAATTACCGGGGCGTCGGCGGTGAGCTTCACCATCGTTTCGAAACCCTCGAGTTGCGATCCCACCATATAATCGAATTGGAGGTGGTTGTACCAGAGCACGTGCATGATCATGGAGGTGACGGTCGTTTTGCCGTGGCTGCCGCCGATGACGATCCGTTTTTTATCCCTGCTCTGTTCGTAGATGTACTCCGGGAACGACCAGATTTTCAGTCCGAGCTCCTGCGCCCGCAGCAGTTCGGGGTTGTCGGCGCGGGCATGCATGCCGAGAATCACCCCGTCGAGGTCGGTTGTGATCCGCGCCGGGTTCCAACCGGTGGTTTCAGGAAGCAGTCCGTATGCAGCCAACCGCGACCGCGAAGGTTCGAAGACCTCATCGTCGGAGCCCGTAACACGAAAGCCTTTGTTGTGTAGTGCCATGG
>JBBDUV010000033.1:0-47912 GCA_040903745.1 Bacteroidales bacterium
AATTATATAAAAAAACTTGGATTACAACATAGAAGGGCTCGCCGAGCACCATAGAAAATAATATTTCTGCGAGGCAACTAGTCACATGTAGTTTAAATGATATTTAAATTATTTTATATCAAGTAGTTAAATAAAGAATTAATACAGATGAAGGTAGATCTTTCAAAATATAAAAAGGACTGGTACAAGGAAAATCCATCCAAGGATATTTATCCCGGCCCTGTTGTCACTATCTCCAGGGAACTTGGGTGCCCCGCCAAGAAAATTGCATGCAAACTTTCCGAAGAGCTGAACAAGACAAAACCGGGAAAAGCCAAGGATCATCCCTGGCGTTGGATCAGCAAGGAAATACTTAGCGAATCGGCCAAAGAGCTCGAGGTGGACTGTGATCAGATCGAACATGTATTCAAGTACAAGAACAGGAACGCCCTGGAAGATCTCCTGTTCACCCAGGCTAAAGGCTATTATCAATCTGATATCAAGATTAGAACAACCATCGCTAAAATCATTCGCGAATTTGCTACCATCGGAAATGCAATTATTGTCGGTCGCGGAGGCGTTGCAGTTACCAGGGACATTCCGAAATCCCTTCATATCATGCTTGAAGCTCCTCTCGAGTGGCGTGCGGTACGAACTGCATCAAAATATGAAATGACACTCGAACAGGCAAGAAATTACGCGGTATCGATCGACAAGAAAAGAAAAAAATTCCGCGATTACTACCAGGGTAAGGGAAATGATTACACCCGCTTCGATATCAAGTTCAACTGTATGACACTGGAAATCGATGTGATCGTAAAAATTATTATCGAATCACTCAAAGCAAGAAATCTCATCTGATCCGATCTGGTCTCAACCTGAGACTTTCTCGTTTACATACTTTTTCTTACTTTTAGAAAAAATCAGAAACATGAGATCAGCTTTCATTTCCTGTATCCTGCTCCTTTTTACCCTGAGTGCTTGTAGAAATAAGCCGGAACCAGCGGAAGAGCATTTTAAATATGAAGAAATAAAAACTGTAAACCGGGAAATCCGGGAAGTGATCTATTCCATGTATCTTCCTACCGATCTGGCCAATCTATTTAGTGACGCAGGAACCAATTATGATCCGACTGTGCCTGCTCCCATCTCAGATATAACCATGTATAACAATCCCGAACAGATTGCCTTAATGCTGGGAATATACGGTGTGGATCTAACCTACATGAAACTGCTCGGGCAGACCATCGCTGCCGCTCAATATTATAAAATCATTGAGACATTGTCTGAGAAAATCGGCATGCCGGAAGCCATTTTCGAAAAATCATCCCGACAACTCGAACGCTATATTAACAACGAAGACTCGCTGAATGCAGTGATAGATAATATCTACCGGGAAACCGACTACCATTTTAGAAATAATGGTCAGGACAACCTGGCAGCCCTTACTCTCACAGGAGGCTGGGTGGAAGCAATGTATATTGGAATAGAAATCTTTAAGGCAGACAGCGGCAACCATACCATGGCCGAAAATTTGCTGCAGCAAAAATATTCGCTCAATAGCCTCTATACCATCCTGAGCAACCACCAGGAATCCCTCAAAGTGAAAGAATACCTGCTGATGCTTAAAAAACTCAGGAAGGTATACGAAAAGGTGGAGATCATGTATCAAAAAGAGGGATTTAGTGTCGACACCTCAAGCAAAAAGATCCAGACATACAATTCACTGATCAGGTACAATGAGCAAACGATCACCGACCTGGTAAAAACAATACCCCTTATCAGGGAAACCATGATCACTTCCACCGAGTAAAATCAATAAGGATATCCTGTGAAAAAGACCATTATAGCTCTCCTGACCCTTCCTGTTTTCCTGACTGATGGATTCTCACAAATCTCATCCTCTTTTGAACTCAGGTATTTTTCGAAAGATAAAACCAGTTCCGGAATCACCGATTTCAAGGGTAAAAATGATTTTTTCAATACAGACCAGAGGGTAGAATTTCTGCATCTATACGCTGATGTTGCCGGAAAGTGGTTTTCCGATACAGCCCTTAACAGGAAGTTAAACAATCCGGAAGAATTGGACCAACTCATGGAGGGTATGAAGGAGAAGCCCCTTCCCCTTAAAAGACAACGCATTGTGCTGAACAACTGGAACAGGACCGCATACAAACAGGGAGACCACGAGCGGTCGGTTAACTCCATAAATGAGTGGGATACCCTGACTGGTGCATCTGTTGAACACGGTCTTCTCCATCTTGCCTCTCCCAATGTAATCATAGAAAAATCCATAGACAGCCTCCAATGGAGGTTCTTTCTCAGCTGGAAAGCGACGAGCCTTAATGGCAACTTTCCCATGACCATTGCACTGAAAGAAAACAACCGCACCATCGCTGAAGCAGGCTTTCATGCCAATGGGAATATCTTCTATACATCGAACGGTATCGACAAAATGGGTGAACAATATGCTACACGGAAATGGTACCATTTTAAAATTGAGGCCGATCTGGTCAATAACCGATACAATCTCTTTGTTAACGGAGTAAAAACCGGTAACTGGATTGCCATGAAAAACAGCTCCCTGATCAATCGAATCCGGATAAGCGGAGGCGAAGGAATTCTAATTGATGACATTACAGGACTGAAATTCGATACCACTGGATGCGATACACGTGGCCCCTACACGATCGAACCATTCATACAGGAAAATTTTAACCTCCAGCCCGGCATACAAAACTGGACAGATCCCTATTATGATGATCTTTCGTGGGAACAATCTGACCTTCCTGCAGTTACAGGCGGTGCACTGGAGGCCGGAAAGGACCTCTACCTGAGAAAAAAACTGAGTATCGGTTCCTTTGAAAAAGCCCGGCTGAACATCGAAGCCCTCGATCCGGGCGGTGAGGTATGGATCAACGACCGGGTGATCCACGTTACCCACAACAGACATCCGGTGAGCCTGGATATAACTCCGTTTCTACTTCCCCATTCGGTAAACACCATCGCTATCAGGGTCTTCTCTTTTTTTAACGGGGGACCGCTCTATCACTCGTCGCGGGACAGAAACACGGGGTGGTTCTGTGGCAGGGCCTGGATCGACCTGACAGAACAGATCCATATACGCTCGGTGAAAGTTTTTACCAAATCGCTTAACGGAGACGCAGTCCAGTTTCACAACATCGTCCTTCAAAATGATTCCGATACCACATTTACAGGAAAGATCATAATCGATTACTACCCCTGGCACCCCAATGAAAGCAGCAGCAAAGCCGCTTCGTTTGAATTTCCGGTACAGCTCTTTGCAAGGGATTCTGTGCATTTAAATCTTCCGGGAACAGTAAAGCAACCCTTTCTCTGGTCGCACGACAAACCCAATCTCTACCGTATTCATACAAAGATTATTCATGGCGACCGGTTGGTTGACGATGAGATGATCACCACCGGAATACGTACCGTATCGCAGGATGACGGAATATTCAGGATCAATGGGGAGCCTGAACTGCTTGGAGGGGCACAGACCATGGGATTCAGAATGCCCATCGAAAACAATGCAAAATGGAACCGTTGTCCGCCCGCCCGCATCCTGGCCGATGAACTGCTTGCATGCAAAAAACTCGGCAACACCCTGCGCATCCATGTGCATGCAGGGGGAGAATATGCATACAGCGTCAACGATCCCAGAATGGCAGAGATGGCAGACCAAATGGGGGTAATGCTGATCTGGCCCACCACTGCCTGGATCCGACAGGGAGAATGGGGCGGCATCGATTTTGAAGGCTACCCAAAATATATGGAGCAGGTCTTTAACCACCCCAGCATTGTCATCTGGGAAGGATCGAATCACCCCAACAAATTCGCAGGTAAACCATTATCTTACTCCAACAGGTTCATCTCCAGAATGTACCGTACAATCTCCTCCGCCGACTCCAGCCGGCTGATCTCCCCAAGTTCCTTCAACCGTCATTTTATTTACAGAAATGATGAAGGTACCATAGACCAAAAGGGTAATGCCATTGTTCCATGCGATGAGTGGACAGCCCCCCTGATCGTCAGGGGCAACCAGGATGCCCTTACAGGATATGGAGCAGAATGGCACAAGATCAGGGAATGGCCCGATCCCTACAGGCGTTCATTGATTGAAAGCAGCGAAAGAGCATACTTCAATTTTGAACACGAAGAGTCGATAGGCATGCAAAACTTTGAACTGGTAAGGGGGAAACCCTGGTACCAAATGCCCTCCTATGAAAACCACTACGATATGGGAAGTGTAGGCCGGAAATTTGAATACCATGAGTGGAGAGCAAGTCAGGCCTGGCAGGCATTCAGTGCCTGGGAATCAATGAAATGGCAAAGAATACATGATGTCGACGGGTTCAGTTGGTGTTGCCTGCACGGCGGACCGAATAGTGGCACTTACCGCAAGCCAATCATTGATGCCATGGGGCATGCCAAACTCGGATTCTATAGCAACAAAATGGCCCTTCAGGACATTGTGGCAGGGAGCAATAATACCGATGTAGTATACCACCGGAAGGATGAGATAAGGCCGGTGATCATGCATGTGGGTAAAGAGCAGATAGTGAAGCTAAAGATCAATATCAAAACCATTGACGGAGAAATTACCGATACCCGGGTATATAGCAATCTCCTGCTTGAAAAGGGTCGGAATATAAAAGAAACAGCCTCCTTCAGACCAAAGTTCGCTGAAGAAGGCTATTACATTATTGAATACTTCGTTCTTACTCCGTAGTGCTAAAATTTGTTGAGATAATTAGATAAAGATTGGTTTTTACCTTGAAACTGCTGCCAAAATCTTCTTCTGCAAATTCATAATCACTGCCATCTGCATTCTGAAATGCATAAGAAAAACTGATATTAAAGCTCCCCGGATCTTCCATCCATTCAATTACCTGTGTCACAGCAGCCGTGTCAAGCACAAATTCCTGCTCTTCTCCAAAGGAGGAAAGGTGCTCAAGATTTTCCGGGGCAATCGTTGCAAGTGTCATTAAGGTGGTTGAATCCACATCGGATACCTTTATGCTTCCTGTGAAATAGAGATCTTCAGGTGCATTGAAATCCAAAATCTCATAGGTTGCCTTGCTGAGCAGGTAGCCATCTACATACTGACTATAGGTTTGAAACTCCTCAAAAGCCCTGATATCGATAAATTCTTCCTCCGTAATGCCTTCAGCAATACTTTCATCAATCACAAATTCATAGGTTTCAGTCACAACCTTGTCAATATCGGGAATAACATCCCCCAGCATATCACAAGAGGTTAACCCTGCAAAAACTGCTAATACGAATAAGAAAAAAACTCTCTTCATGATCAAATTAATTGATTATCATGTAAATATAATACTTTTCCCTCTATTTTGTTTGTGACAGGAAAAAAAATAACATTTTATTAACAAATTGGCCTAAAGAAGCAATTATATCAGCACCTTGCCGGTCATCTCCTTTGGAATCTCCACACCCATGATATGCAGCAGGGTTGGTGCTACATCCGCCAGGACGCCTTCACCGATCGACTGATAGTCATCCGTCACCAGTACACATGGCACCGGGTTGAGTGAGTGGGCAGTATTTGGTGATCCGTCTTCATTTACAGCATTATCGGCATTGCCATGGTCAGCGATAATCATCACATCGTAACCATTGGCCCTGGCTACCTCAACCACATTGCCCACACATTCATCGACTGTTTGTATCGCCTTTTTAATGGCTTCATATACGCCTGTGTGACCCACCATGTCACCGTTGGCAAAGTTCAGACAGACAAAATCGTGTTTCCCGGTATGTAATGCCTCAACGATCTTATCCCGTACGCCGTAAGCACTCATCTCCGGCATCAGATCGTAGGTGGCGACCTTGGGTGATGGCACAAGGATCCTCTCCTCGTTCCTGTAGACCTCTTCCCTTCCACCTGAAAAGAAAAAGGTAACATGGGCATATTTTTCTGTTTCTGCAATACGCAGCTGAGAAAGGCCTGCATTGGCAACAACCTCCCCCATCGTGTTGGTCACATTGTCTTTCCCAAAAATCACATTCATCCCTTTGAAGGTGGCATCATAGGGAGTCATTGTACAGTAATGCAAAGGAATGGTTTTCATATCATATTCCGGCATATCTTTCTGGGTAAGTGCAATGGTAATTTCCTTCGCCCTGTCATTCCTGAAGTTAAAAAAGACGACCACATCTCCTTCAGCAATCTTTCCAACAGGTTCATTGTCCTCTCCTACCATTACAACAGGCTTAATGAATTCGTCGGTTACACCTTCATCATAAGATTCCTGCATGGTCAGGAGGATATCTTCCGACTTTTTACCGACTCCATGAACAAGCAGGTCATAAGCCTCTTTGATCCTCTCCCAGCGCTTGTCCCTGTCCATCGCGTAATACCTGCCAATGAACGAGGCCAGTCTGACCTTTGATCCGGAGATATGGTTCAGCAATTGCTTCAGATACCCTTTCCCACTCTGGGGATCTGTATCACGTCCATCACCAAAACCATGGATATATACATTTTCGATCCCATATTCACCGGTCATGTCACACAATGCATACAGATGCTTGTCGAGTGAGTGAACCCCTCCATCCGAGATGAGTCCGAGAAAATGAACCTGCTTTTTATGATCCTTTGCATATATAAATGCGTCAACCAGTACTTTGTTCTCTTTGATGGATCCGTCCCTGATCGCCTTGTTGATCTTCACCAGGTCCTGGTAAACGATCCTGCCTGCACCCAAATTCAGGTGTCCAACCTCTGAGTTGCCCATCTGTCCTTCTGGCAAACCAACACTCTCTCCAGAAGCATGCAGGTGGTTAAAAGGGTATTCTTTCTCCAGCCGGTCCATGTTGGGGGTCGAAACATGACTAATTACGTCAGATTCTGTTCCGTTTCCAATTCCCCAGCCATCCAGGATCATGAGAAGTGTCTTCTTTTTTGCCATATACTGAATTTACTTATACCCATTTGAACACTGCCGGGCATAAAAAGTTTACCACCCAACCAAATCATGAAGGGCACAAATTTAGATTTTTTTAATGACTTTGAGGGAGATTCTGGCCTTTATTCCAGAATGCTTGAAAAGATTTTTATACTTTTACCCGGCCTGTCCGTTCATATTACTTTCATTCAATACAAGAGAAATGATACGTGTAAATCCAGTTCCCGGAAAAAGTTTCAAATCCTCCATCTATTTCATCCTTCTACTGATCGTTTCAACTGCCTGCAGCACCAGAAACAATACAACCGATCTGCTCGATAACCCGGGCAGGTGGCGCGGAACCGGATTTACCATATCTTCTGAGGGCACAATGGAGATAAATGGTGAATACAGGACCGTTGTTTACAATCCGGGGATATTCAGAAACTTCGAAAATTTTGAACTTTCGGCAGATCTCTATACCATACCTGATGCATCTGCTGCCATCCTGTTTCATACAAATAAAAGGAATACTAAAAAAGGGTATGAGGTGGTGATCGATAACAGTAAACCAGGCGACTGGGACCAACTGCTAAAAACAGGCAGCCTTGGCTCCGTTAGAAATATTTACTACAACACGATCGGTGATGAGACCTGGTTCAACCTCAAGGTGGTTGTTAGGGAAAACCATATTTATATAGCAATAAACGACCATCCCGTTGTTGATTACATTGAACCGGCGATGCCTTTCCGTACACCGCAGAATAGTTTACGAAAACTGGGAACCGGAACTTTTGCCATCAAAACAGGATACAGCAACAGCAGTGTCCGGTTAAAAAATATGATGGTAACCAGCCTTCCTCCTGAGCCGAAAAAGAAAAATGATGATCCTGACTATGTGAGGATGATCTCCGAGCTACACTTCCGCCAGCTCCCGGTTGTCGATTATCATGTTCATGAAAAAGGCGATCTAACGCTAGCCGGGCTAATAGAGCGTTCAGCAAAACTGGGTATTAATTATGGGATCGCGGCCAATTGCGGACTGAAATTCCCCATTGAGACAAATGAGCAGCTGGCCGATTACCTGACATCCATTGATGGATTGCCAGTATTCAAAGCGATGCAGGCGGAGGGACGCGAATGGGTGGATATGTTTTCGCCTGAATTGGTTGCTGGATTCGATTATGCCTTTACCGATGCAATGACCTGGACCAACAGGAACGGATTACGTATGCGTTTGTGGATCCCGGAGGAGACCGAGGTGGGGGATCCGGAAGATTTCATGGATCAGCTGGTCGCACAGATTGAGAAGGTTCTGACGGAACCTGTAGCCATCTATGTCAACCCTACCTACCTGCCAGATGAGATTGCCGACAGGTATGATGAACTCTGGACGGATGGGCGGATCGACCGGGTTGTGCGGGCTCTGAAGGAAAATGGGGTGGCCCTGGAGCTCAACAGCAGGTACCGGCTGCCAGGCAGCAGAGTGATTGAAAAAGCCAAAGAGGCCGGGGTGAAGTTTGCCATGGGGACCAACAATACCGGCTCAGAGGACCTGGGAAGTCTCGAATGGGCGTTCGAGATGGTTGAAAAGCATCAACTACAACCGACTGATATGTTCCTGCCATCGGTTGAATAGAAAATTTAATCCTAATTTGCTGATGTCCACCCTAAGCAATTTTAGATCAGCCCTTTTCTTGGCCCTCATCCTCAGGCTTGACATCGGTAATGTCTCTTTTCCTGCTGTTAAGATTGCTTCTCCTTTTCCTGTTATTGCCCTGAGGATGTTTCCATTCTGCATTTTTTCTGAATGCGGATGGGATAAAGGTAAATTCAATCCCGAATTTTCTGGCGATAAGTTCCAGTCCCCATAGGGAGATCACCCCTCCAGGCAAGATCACCGCAGTAGTAAATACCGATAATCTTCCCATATCTTTCAGCTGTTCGATCGCCTCAAGTACCTCCTGCTCGGTTGGAGGAACAGTGCGCTCCTGCATATTCAGCTTGTGTTCCAGGAGCCTGAAAAAGGACCTTGCCATCTCCCTTGTTTCAGTAGCCTCACTACCCATCTTCTGCATCCCTGCTTCAATACCCTTTAGTGCCCTACTTGCAAACTCTCTACCCTTCTCACGATCGTAAGTAATACCAGACCTTCTGATATGCGACAACTTTTTAAATCTTCCAATTAATTTCCTCATCAACAACGATCCGAATTAAATCAATCTATCTTAAAATCTTATTCCCATTATGCAAATATCATCAACCTGTGAGATATCCCCCATCCATTGATCCAGAATTTCGGAAAGGAGATTCTGTTGCTCCTCGAGAGGAAGCTGTGAATTCTTCAGCAGCATCCTTTTGAAGGGTTTATACATGAATTTCTTTCCTTTCACACCGCCAAACTGATCGGCAAAACCATCAGTGAACATGTAAATCGTGTCCCCTTCAAAAACCTGTATCTCGTGGTTCCTGAATTTATCCATCCTGTCGAAATGGGCGATGGGCATCTTATCGGCAGGAACCTCATACAGGAAAAAGCTGCCGTTTACCTGGTTCGGTTCCAGCATCCCATTTTCAAGTTCAGGCGCCGGCTTTGATTTATCCCTGACAATATATAATGAATTGTATGCACCGGCATAATCTATCTTATGCTCTACAGGATTGAAGGTGATTAGTGCCAGGTCCATCCCATCCCTCTGCTCACCTGAAATCCCTTTTTGCCCCATGGCGTTAATGATCTCCTTTCGCATTCGGCGCAGGATCACACCGGGATGGGTGATATACTCCTTTTGCACCAACTCCTTCAATAACGACATCCCCATCATGCTCATAAAAGCTCCCGGAACTCCATGACCGGTGCAGTCGGCAACCGTTATAATCATTTTACCTTCCACCTCGGCAAACCAGTAAAAATCGCCGCTCACAACATCCCTCGGACGGAAAAAGACAAACTGATCCTTCACCTTCTCTTTCAGTAGTGCCAATACCGGTAGCGCTGCAGCCTGTAACCTCTTGGCATACTCAATGCTCTTTACGATTTCATCATTGTAGGCCTCTATCGCCTGCTTTTGATCAAAGACCAAATTCCGCTGTACCTCAATCTCATCGCGCTGTGTGCTGATCTCTTCATTTTTCTGCTCCAGATCCCTGTTTTTTTCTTCAATAACCTTTTTTTGCTGTCCCAGCAGCTGCTTCTTACGGTGTGTCGAGATCAGGCTGGCAAGAATAATAAGGGTAAGTATGCCCACCCCGATTACCGTTCCAATCAACGCCTGCTTTTCAGATTTCTGCTTTGCCAGTTCAAGTTGGTCCAGCTGCTGCCTTTGCTCAAGCACCTGTTTCTGCCTCTCCAGAGCCTCCTGCTTTGCCATCTCCTCGCTCAACTGTAGATCCGCAAGCTGCTTCTCCTGCTCCAGCAACCTGTTCTCACGTTCCGTCCTTGCTACAAGAAATTGCTGCTCCTTAATAATAATTGACTGACGCAAACTATCCTGCTTGAGAAGATCAAGATTTCGTTCACGCATCAGCAACTCCTGCTCCTGCTCCATTTTTTCGTTTTGCAATTTAAGCTGTTCAATAGCCAGTTCCGAGACCTCGTCCTCCTTCAGGCGCAAGCGTAAAGCCCTTTCCTGTTGCTCAAGCATATTTTTCTTATTCTCCAGTGCCTGTAAATCCACTCGCCTGACAAACTCAATTGAGTCCCTGATGGCAAGATACTTTTCATAATAGTTTAATGCATTTACCGGATCATTACCATCTCTAAGAATATTTGAATAGGTCAAAAATGCCCTGGCCTCCAGCCATGGATCCGGAGCCTCCTGTGCCGACCGGATGGCGCCTCTGCAGAACAAGCCGGCATTATATAAATCACCAGTAGTATGATACAGGTTGGCAAGCATATTCTCATTCCTTGACTTCTCAACCGGCATATTCTCTTTTTCAAAAACTGAAATGGCGTTGTTAAATAATTCCAAGGCCCTCTTCTCATTCCCCATGTTGGTAAAACAGACGGCGGCATTACTTATCATCAGACCAATTTCCTTCTGCGGCATTGAATTGGCATCGGCGGCCTCAATGGCAGATAGATAGTATGTAGATGCCTGCCTGTAGTCCTTCAAAAGCGTATAATAGTAGCCAATATTATTTGTTAGTCTTACAACCTTAACTCCGTCTCCATTTTCCTCATGTTCTTCAAGCAGAATCATACTATAGTGAAGAGCGCTATCATACTCGCCATCCGCTTCAAAAATTGTAACCAGATCCTGCGTGATGTTGAGCCAGGTGGCACCTCCCCTGGTGTATTCCGGAAGCAATGACCTGAAAGTGAGGATCGCTCTTTTATAATTCCTGTCATGAAAAGCGGCAGAACCAATTCTGGTATGGGTTTCAAGGCGATCCCGGTATGACTCCCGGGGCAGAATCTCCAGCAGTTTCTCATAGTATTCCTGCTCCTTGGAATAAACCTGTTCCGCCCTGTATGCTACCGCGATCTTTCTGTATAATTCATCCATGCGGACTGTGTCATTGCCTGACTCTGCCATGCCAGCTGCCCTGAGATAATAGGGAAGTCCACTGGCAGATTGTCCACTTTCGTGGTAAATATCGCCTATCAACTCCAGGAGACTTAGTTCATGCTCTTCTACCTCACGTGCCATAGCATATTGCAGGGCCTGTTCCGCGATATTAAGTGCTTTGACATATTGTTCCTCCTGGTAAAACACTCGTGCCTGCCGGTATCGTTCAATTATATCGTCCTGAAAAGCTCTCTCTACAGGTATCCCCAATTGTGCAATGGCAGAAGGGATCAACAGCAATAGCAGGATAACTGTTTTAAGTCGCAGGCTGTATGTTGGGACTATTTGTATCATTCAGTGATTGAGCAACTTAATTCATTTTGTACGACAATCCGACTCTGATGGTTCTCCTTAACTGTGGATTATACAACAGACCCGGTTCCAACATTGAAGGGTTTGCCACTCCGTATCTTTCGTCAAAGAAATTTGTAACCTTTATGAAAAGATTGAGATGGTTACTGACACCGTAACTTGCCGTTGCATTCATACTATAGTAGCCGTCTGCCTCGCCAAAAATTCCTTCATATAATTCGTCGAACGGGATCAATACCCGAAGCCATTTACTCATCCAGTGACTTTCGACATAGACATAAAGTTTCTCTGTTGGCTGCATGGATATTTTCATTTTTCCTGAATGACGTGGCGCTATCTTAAAATAGTCTTCTACTATTTCTGTTACATTGGGAAGCTTGTCCTGACGTGCCTGGAAATAGAGATGCACCTCTGCATTGAGTTTAATGGATCTAATAAGGTTGTTCATTTTTAGTGAGGTCTGACTACCGCCAACTGTGGAGACAGAATTACCAAGATTGACCCATTGGCCGATAGAATCATTAACAATGCTTTCCCTGTTTATACTTTCGGGCATATCTATGATCCACTTTGATTCCTGATAAGGTACAATATGGTTTCGAATGCGGTAAGAGAAAAATGTCTGCTCGAGGGTGAACCGCGGAGAAAAATTTATAACAAAACCAAATTCCAGCGTCGAGAATTTTTCCGGTTTGATCGTATTCGCCGGTAAAGCAACTAGATAGATCATGGAATCATTCACAGGGTAGGCAAGTGATTGATAGATCAAGGAAGTTGGCGGAATTTTATATGCAGTTCCCACTGAAAGACGTAAGGAGGTTTTGTTCGATGATTTATGCAATATGGCCAGGTGCGGACTGAAATTATTTGTATTAACCAGGGTATTGATATCGTTTCTTAAACCTCCCAGAAATCGAAACTTTTTCCAATTGGAATAGAATTGCACAAAAACTGAATTATTGGTAAATAATACCGGATTTACGCCAAACCGGCCGAATGGACTTCGAAAATCCGGGTTGATCTCCTCTGCAAAAGGGACGTATAGACTCCTCTCAAAAGGTGTATATAGGTAGTTTGTCACCGGTAAATTTCCTGAAACGGCACTGGAGAATCCTAACACGGATTCAACCCTTCCGAACAATGTGGATGAAAATATCTGGCTTACTTCCAGATCATTTGAAGAGGAATACCGGTAAGCCTTATCAGTAAATGCATTTTGGGTAAGTCCCTGGCTGGAATTATTATCCATATCATACAACAGACTGTTAAGCTGGGATGTAGAGGTAAATCTCTTATATTCCTTTTTATAGCTTAGAGAAAACTGCTGTATGCTCTCACCCCAGAAGTTCTGGGGATTATTAAACTTGAAAAAGACTGGCGACAGCCCTAGTGAACTATGCGTACGTCGGTACATGTAATTGTAAGACAAGCTGATCCCCCGAAAACTTAATTGCATACCTAACATATGTGCACCTGAACCAACAGCCTCCATGTCGGGAAGATCCAGGCTGCCTTCGTACTGCTCGCCGTAAAATGTACGCTTGAAGTCCTCTTCACTGATACTGTGATCAGACAGCACATCCTCACTTACTTCTGACGGAGCAAGTGTAACGGTCCCTATGCTCATATCTTTACCGCGCGTCTGATAAAAGTTCAAGGGATTATAAACTCCCTCCTGAGAATAATCCAGATTCATAACGTTCATCTCAGTCTTTGAGCCATAAAAACTGTATTGCAGAATATTATTGTTCCTACCTCCTTTGCCGCCGACAGAAAAATTGATATCATTATGTCCATATCCGCCCAGGCTGATATCCCCTCTGACAAATGAACCCTGCCCGGCCTCTTTAGTAATGATATTAATAACACCTGAAACTGCATCTGCACCATAAACGGCAGACGAGTTTCCATAGATAATCTCAATGCGTTCAGCCTGCCGTATAGGAAGTTGGCTTCCAAGGGGCATGCCTGCTACAACTGAAGGTTTTACCGGAGCGCCATTAATTAAAATCTTTGAATACAAGTTACCTGTCAGATTCCAGATTTGAAAATTTTCCCCAAGCTCCCCGGTTCCCGGTACTGAAACCTGGATACCGGGCAGAGCCAGTAGCACATCGGACAACGATCTATACTGGTTCCGGAATATCTCCTCCTCAGTGATCACATATACCTGCAATGGGACCTCATCAAGACTCTTGGAAATTCGACCTGCACTGATAACCTTCATTCTACCCGAATCCACAGGGTAATCCAGGTGATCGATATCAAGTGTCAACAAGGGGGGGTGCAAACCAACCGTATCATTCTGAGCCATCAATGAATTACCGCAGAACAGAAGAAACAGATAAAGGATCAGGAATACTTTAACCCATTTGATAAGTGACCAATATTGCAACATTGCATATTTTTTTGTTCTTCGGCTATTCCATGAAGCTGGTACCTTACTCAAAGGAATATCCCGGCACTCATTCGAATTTATTCACAACAATTACGCTACAACAGTGGGGTGTATCAATCTAAAATCGCATTAATCTTCCCCAAATATAGAAAAAAGCACAAAATATCTGAATAAACTTGACGGTGCTCCTGATAAATATACCTGGTCAGGCCTCTGGATCCCCCTTTCGGCTTAACAATATTGCAACTGCCCTTGTTTCGGGAAACTCATTCAATATCAATATGATAATAACCGTTATCGGCACACTAAGTAGCATTCCTGTAACTCCCCAGATTGTTCCCCATAACACCAATGTTAAAAAAACCACCAACGGGCTCATATTCAAGGTATTTCCCATAATTCGCGGTTCCAAAAAACTGCCAATGGTGAGCTGAATGGATCCGACAATGATCAGCACCAGAAGAGGCTGTGTCAGATCTCCAAACTGAAGCAACGCAAACACCGCTGGGAACAAGGTTGCTGTCAGTGAGCCAATATTGGGAATATAATTCAGGATAAATATAAGGAAGGCCCAGAAAAATGGCGCATCTAAGCCCACAAAATAGAGTACGAAAAAACTGAGAAATCCGGTTGACAGACTTGTAATTGTTTTAACGGCAATATAATTATTGATGGATTCATCGATTTTTTGAAGAATCCCTGTTATATAATCATATTGCTCCGGAGTCCTGTACACCGCTTTAAGCTTTCGCTTAAAAATAGGCTCTTCCAAAAGAATGAAAACAAGATAAACAAGAAACAGAAAAGCGTTTCCGAAGATCGATGTCAGTGCTGAAAACAGGGGTGACAGAATTTTGGAGAAATTGAAATCCCTGATGGTATCAGTCATCGACTTCACCGGATCAATGTTAAGCCTCCTGTTGATCTTCTCCGCAACAATATTGATATTTTCCTCATATTTGGGAATAGAAGAGGAAATCTGCTGAATATTATTGGTTATCAAGCTAACGGTAAAGCTCAGCAGGCTCAGCAAAATAATAGAAGAAATCACTGTCAGGATCCATGAAGGCAATTTTCCGGTATAAGGCAGTTTTAAAAGCAGTGATTTCAAAACCCTGATCACAAACCAGATAAGTATGGCAAGAACGAAGGGGATCAAAAGTTTTTCCGCATAGATCAGAAGAAGCACAATGATCACAACCAGCAACAGGTAATAGATTCGTTTCGAATAATCCATATAATTAAATTTTTATAACCACTTTTTTCTCCTGAAATAGATTAGCAATCCGACAACAACCAGGGTGATCAGAATCCAGAAATAGAGGTATCCGTTTGCCCACATCAACTCCGGAATATTTTCAAAGTTCATGCCATAGATTCCGGCAATAAATGTCAGTGGAATAAAGATGGCCGCGAAGATGGTAAGCACCTTCATGATCTCATTCGCCCTGTTGGAGATCAATGAATTGTAAATCTCCATCTGATCTGCCACAACTGCAGAATAGACTTCGGTCCGCTCATGGGTGATAACAACATGATCATACAGATCCTTGATAAACCCCCTGGTCTCCTCCCGAATCAGTGCAGAATCGGATTTTAGCATGTCAAATGTAAGTTCCTTTAATGGAAGTACAACTTGCCTCAAATAGTTTAACTCAGTCCTTTGCCTGTATAATTTTTGGGAGGTGAACTTGCCCTGTCGTTCGAGAATCTCCAATTCCAGACCATCAATGGCACTTCCAATTTCTGCCAGCAGATCGAGGTAGCCGTCGACCATACAATCGAGCAGTGCATACGCCAGGTAATCAGAATAGATGATCCTGATGCGATCTTTGGTTTTTCTTATCCTCTCGCGTACAGCATCGAAATGTGTGCCGGGCTTCTCCTGAAGAGAAACCAGATAATTCTTTCCGGCAATCATACTCAACTGATCCGACTCGATCTGACCGGTCTCCCGGTTATAATTTAACAGCTTTGTAATGAAATACAGGTTGTTGTCATCTTGACTAAACTTCGGTCGATGATCCGTATTCATCATATCATCAAGCAACAAGATGTCAATATCGAACCTGGTACCCAGTGCGGTCATCACCTCCGGATCATGAATACCAAAAATATTGATCCAGGTCATGCTCCTGTCATTGATCAGGGACAAAGCCTGTTCAATTGTATCAACTTCCCTCTCTTCCAGGCTGTTCGCATCATATTGCATCACCCTGATAACCACATGGTCGGTCTGCTGATCACCGATCAGGATCAGAGACCCTGGTTTTGCACCCTTTCTAGGGCCCATTTTTTTTATAAACCGTGCCATTTGAATGAAGTTTATCCGGCAAGATAATGATTTTATTATTTCCTCACCATCAGAATATTGGCTGTCATTTTGGCGTTGTTTTCTTTGCTGTTTGTGTCATTTTGTCGCTCATAATAAGGGTTTTCTTCTATAGCATTACTGTATCTATCTGATTATTTATGTGTTCCGGTTTTGGTCTGATGCCAGGTCAACTTATGGCGCATAATTTGAAGATTTCATACAAAAAGAACAAATATGGATTTCAATAAATTTACTATAAAAGCCCAGGAGGCGATCCAACGGGCGCAGCAACTGGCGGTTGAACGCGATCACCAGGCGATCGAATGCGGTCATCTGATGAAAGGCGTGATTGAAGTGGACCAGAATGTGCTTCCATTTATATTCAAAAAACTATCGGTAAACGGCGACCACCTGAGAGCGGCACTTGAAGGTATTATTCAGGGCTATTCTGTGGTGACCGGAGGGGAGAAGTATCTCTCTTCCAAGGCGAATGAGGTGCTTGTCAAATCCCAGTCAGCCGCAAAAAAATCGGGCGACGAGTATGTCACCCTGGAGCATCTGCTGATCGGACTGTACAAAGCGGACGATCCGGTGGGGCGCATGCTCAAGGATGCCGGGATCAATGAGGGCGAGCTGAACGCGGCCATACAGGAGCTGCGCAAAGGCGAGGCGGTGAAGAGCCAGTCGGCCGAGGAGAATTACAATGCCCTGGATAAATACGCTCTGCACCTGAATGAAAGGGCAAAAAGCGGAAAGCTCGACCCGGTGATCGGAAGGGATGAAGAGATCAGGCGTGTGCTGCAAATCCTCACACGGCGAACCAAAAACAATCCAATCCTGGTGGGAGAACCGGGTGTTGGTAAAACAGCGATCGCTGAGGGAATTGCCTTCAGGATTGTAAACGGTGATGTGCCGGACGACCTGCTCACAAAAGAGCTCTATTCACTCGATATGGGTGCACTCATTGCTGGAGCAAAATACAAAGGTGAATTTGAGGAGCGGCTCAAGTCAGTGGTCAAGGAGGTGGTAGGTGCCGAAGGAAGTGTGATTCTTTTTATCGATGAGATCCACACCCTTGTGGGAGCCGGAAGCGGTGGTGAGGGGGCCATGGATGCAGCCAATATCCTGAAACCTGCCCTGGCCAGGGGTGAGCTTCGTGCCATCGGAGCCACAACGCTGAATGAGTTTCAGAAGTATTTCGAAAAGGACAAGGCGCTGGAGCGTAGGTTCCAGAAGGTATTTGTCGATGAGCCGGCGGAGGAGGATGCTGTATCCATTCTTCGTGGGATCAAAGAGCGGTACGAAGGGTACCACAAGATCAGGATCCGCGATGAGGCGATTATCGCTGCGGTGCAGCTTTCAACCCGTTATATCACCGACCGGTTTCTGCCCGACAAGGCGATCGACCTGATCGATGAAGCGGCGGCCCACCTGCGGCTGGAGATGAACTCCAGGCCCGAGTTGATCGATACCCTGGAGCGGAAGATCCAGCAGCTGGAAATCGAGAAGGAGGCCTTTAAAAGGGAAAAGGACAAGTCGCGCGTTGAGAACATCTCCAAACAGCTGGCCGATCTGAAGGATGAGCACAAACAGCTCATGGCCACATGGCAGGATGAGAAGGAGATAGTATCCAACATTCAGACAGTTAAGAAACGGATAGAAGATCTCAGGTATGAGGCGGAGAGGGCCGAGCGGGAAAGCAACCTCGGACGGGTGGCAGAGATACGCTACGGTGAACTGCCTTCAGCAGAAGAGGAGCTAAGCAAAACCATTGAAAAGCTGAAGGAATATGAGAAGGATGGCAAGAGGCTGGTGCGGGAGGAGATCACTGCCGAGGATATCGCAGAGGTGGTTTCGCGGTGGACCGGCGTACCGGTAACGCGGATGCTGCAGAACGACCGGGAGAAGCTGCTGCATATTGAAGATGAGCTGAGAAAACGGGTGGTCGGACAGGAAGAGGCGGTGGAGGCGGTCTCTGCTGCGATCAGGAGAAGCCGGACCGGACTGGCCGATGAGAAGAGGCCGGTGGGATCGTTTCTCTTCCTGGGAACCACAGGTGTGGGGAAAACGGAGCTTGCCAGGGCGCTGGCGGAGTACCTGTTTAACGATGAGTCCTTGATGACCCGCATTGATATGAGCGAATACCAGGAGAGGCACGCCGTATCGCGGCTGGTGGGCGCTCCCCCGGGATATGTGGGGTATGATGAGGGGGGGCAGCTGACCGAGGCGGTGCGCAGGAAGCCCTATTCGGTGATCCTGCTGGATGAAATCGAAAAGGCACACCCCGATACGTTCAACATCCTGCTGCAGGTGCTTGAGGATGGGCGGCTGACGGACAACAAGGGCCGGATAGCCAATTTCAAGAATACGATTATCATCATGACCTCCAACCTCGGATCGGATATCATCCATGAAAGCTTTGCCCATGTGGGTGAGGGTGACATGGAGGCAAAATACATCGAGACGAAAAACCGGATTTTCGAACTGCTGAAAAAGAGCATGCGGCCGGAGTTTCTGAACAGGATCGATGATCTGGTGATGTTCCGTCCACTCGCCATGGAGCACATGGAGGGGATCATCCGCATCCAGCTGGAGATTCTGCGCAAACTGCTGAAAAAGCAGGACATCAGTATTGAGGTGACCCCGGAGGCGATCGAACAGATCAAACGGGAAGGATTCGACATGCAGTTCGGCGCACGGCCACTGAAGAGGATCATCCAGAAAAAACTGGTGGACATGATCTCCATGGCCATTCTGAGAGGCGAGGTAGAACCGGGTAAAAAGGTGAAGATAGATTTCCGGGAGGGTTCGCTGGTAATCGTTTAGTCCAGCGGCCCGGATAACCCATCACTTCACATACCGCTCCAGCCACTGGTCCTGCTCCCACAGTACATGCAAGACACTCTCCTTTGCGCGGTAGCCATGACTCTCTTTCGGCAACATCACCAGCCGTGCTGTTCCTCCCAGACCCTTGATCGCATTGAAATACCGCTCGCTCTGCATGGGATAGGTTCCCGAGTTATTATCCGCCTCACCGTGAATCATCAGCAGCGGAGTTTTCATCTTGTCGGCATGCATAAAGGGCGACATGCTGTTGTACACCTCCGGTGCCTCCCAATAGGAGCGCTCCTCGCTCTGGAACCCAAAGGGGGTAAGTGTTCTGTTATAGGCCCCGCTCCGGGCAATTCCTGCTGCAAACAGGTCGGAATGTGACAGCAAATTCGCGGTCATGAAAGCACCGTAGCTGTGTCCGCCCACCGCGACCCTGTTCCTGTCGATATACCCCCGTTCATCCACCGCATCAATCGCCGCTCTGGCATTGGCCACCAGCTGCTCCCTGAAACTGTCGTTCGGCTCCTCCTCTCCCTCTCCCACAATCGGAAACGAAGCATCGTCGAGCACCACATACCCGCGCGTCACCCAAAATACCGGCGATCCGTACCACGGATAGATAAAGCTGTTCGGATTCTGGGTGGTCTGACCCGCACTTGCCCTGTCCTTGAACTCGGTCGGATAGGCCCAGAGAATCATCGGCATCTTCTTTTTCTGCACCGTATCATATCCAACCGGCAGGTAGAGTGTCCCGCTCAGTTCCAGTCCGTCGCTACGCTGATAACTAATCACCTCCTTATGCACATCCTGAATGCTTTTAAAGGGATTCTCAAAGAAGGTGAGCTGCGTGAGCCTGTTCCTCTTCAAATTCCTGAAATAGTAATTCGGGTATTCGGCCGGTGACTCAATCCGTACCAGCAACCGGTCGGCTTCAGGATCATAATCGCGCAGATCTTCGATCTTACCGGGCAATTCCGACTGGTACAGCCTTTTCTTCTTTTTATTCTTCAGATTGACCTGGTCAACAAAGGGGAACTGTCCCTCTTCTGTGAACCCATCCCCAATGAGAAATGCATTGTTCCTCTTCAGCGCAAGAACCGGCCGGCTAAACTCGTTCCTCCGGGTAACAAACCTGCCCGGATCGCTGTAGCGGTCCTGGTAATTCCTGTCGTCTATCACCTCAGGCTCCTGATCCGGATCAGACGGATCAAACAGGTATGACTTCGTATTTCTCGTGTTCCACCAGTAATCGCTGGCCACCGCCACCTGCTCGCTCCCCCACTGAATTCCCCCAAAACGGTTGATCGTTCTAAGCAAAGCTTTCGGATCGCCGGTAAAAGGTGCATCCCACTGGTAAACTTCATCAAGATACGCTACTTCTTTCTCTGGATCGCCACCATCCAGCGCCTCTGCATAAACCAACGATGCCGGCATGTCGTTGCGCCACCGGATTCTCCTCTTCCCTTCCCGAACCGCCATAAAACCCTTAGGCAGATCCTCTGTCAGCGGCACCTTCACAACCGCCTTCACCTCTTCGCCTTCAGCAGTATACACCGTGGTTACCGACGGAAACCTGTAATAAGGTACCAGGTAAGAAAACGGTCTTTCAATCCTGTTGATCATCACATAATTGCCATCGGGTGAAAAGTCCAACGATGCATACATATCGCCGTGCAGCCACTTTTCCGTCTCCCCGCTTAAAGAAACCCTGTGGAGATCGGACCGTGCCAGCTGCTCAAAATTATGCTCATCGTTCATATTCTTGAGCAAATCCTGGTAGGTCCTGTTTTGCGCCTCCTTCCCGTCGCTCACCGAAACCGTCGGTCCTGCACTGATCGCCTCACCGGTATTGATGAGCGGTTTCCGAACCGCAGCCACCATCTTCACCAGCAGCGATTCACTATCGGCAAACCAGATGAACACATCACCCAGATTGGCATTCACTTGTGCACCGGTAAGACGGTGTGCCGATGCCGTTGCAATATCCAGCAGCCAGAGCTCAACCCCCTCATGAGTTGTATGGGTGAACGCCATTTTTTGCTGGTCGGGCGACCATGAAAAGTTGGTGAGGCGTGGTGCGGCCGGCAAACCCTTAACCTGTAGTGGTGTCATATCGCCATTCTCCAGCTTTCTGATTTTCAAATTATTATAATAGGTAACCCGGCTCCCGATATTGGTTTTCGGATCAATTCGCAGTCCCGCCAGCCGCATCTCCTCCTGCGACAATTCCTCAATGGATCGATAGGCATCGCGGTACAACAGCACCATCACCTCTCTGTTTTCATCGAGCTGTACCGCCGGGGCCAGCTGCACATCGACCAGCTCCATGATCTCCTGAGGCGGTTGCTGGTAGGTAAGACCCTCTTGTGCAAAGGTGATATAAGATATCAGTAATAGTAGAACAATTGAAATATGTCTCATCTGTATAATTTTTTTAAATAATGTGCGATTATAAAAATAGGAAGAATCTGGAAGAACTTCAAAAAACATCAATTCCCCCCATCTCTGAAAACATTTTGAACAAATATTCGTTATATTTGTACTGTCTAACAAATATAGTTACATTTGTACTGTCTAACAGATATAAGCGAATAAGCATCAGACACCTTATAAACATATCGCTGTCGCTCCTGCTACTGGTAGCAACCACCGGTTTCAGTATCTCTGCGCACTATTGCGGCGACAGCCTCGTTTCTGTTGAACTCAACAAAGAGGCTGAACCCTACTGCGATAATCCCAAATGCTGTCAGACAGAAACTGTTTTTTCGCAGCTTGATGACGACTTTGTCTTTGCCGCCTCGAATATCAACCTCGAAAACACACATATTTTCGACATTCCCCAGTACCCGGTTACGCTGATTAGCAAAAGCTACATCACCGAAACCGCAATCAACATCAACCGACCGTTAAAATTCCCCCCTCCAAAAACACAGTCGACCCTCACCGGTCTGCAATCATTCCTTTTATGATTTTGACACCCAATTACAGACAAACAGCGCTGGTTATTGGCAGCTGATCGGTTGTCTGTGATCCTGGGTTAATGCGTTTCTGCGGCTTACTATATCTGCCTGGAGAATAACCCGGATCTATTCCGGTGATCTGTTGCAACGATCATTACATATTACCAAAATCATAAAACAATTTTCATGCTTAATAAGATCATCAAGTACTTTCTTGAGAACAAACTGGTTACAATTCTTATCCTCACAGGTTTTGTTGCCTGGGGAATCGTAACATCCCCTTTTGGCTGGCAAATCGGCGCACTACCCTCCGACCCTGTTCCGGTAGATGCCATCCCCGATATCGGCGAAAACCAGCAGATCGTCTTCACTGAATGGATGGGCCGCTCACCCCAGGATATCGAGGACCAGATCTCCTATCCGCTAACCACCTATCTGCTTGGTATTCCGGGAGTGAAATCCATCCGGAGCTCTTCCATTTTTGGATTTTCCAGTATCTTCATCATTTTTGAAGAAGATATAGAGTTTTATTGGTCGCGCTCACGGATTCTGGAAAAGCTGAGTTCGCTGCCTTCGGGTTTGTTGCCTGAAGGAGTGCAGCCAGCGCTGGGCCCCGATGCTACAGCGCTCGGACAGGTGTACTGGTACACCATTGAAGGCAGGGACAAAAACGGCAATCCTACCGGTGGTTGGGACTTGCACGAAATACGTACCGTTCAGGACTTCTACGTAAAATACGGGCTGAATGCCACCGAAGGAGTTTCAGAAGTCGCATCAATCGGTGGTTTTGTGCAGGAATACCAGATTGACGTTAACCCCGATGCCCTGAAAGCTTATGATATCCCGCTTCACAAAGTGATGATGGCCGTTCAGAAATCGAACAGGGATGTGGGCGCCAAAACCATCGAGATCAACCAGGCGGAATACCTTGTGCGCGGATTGGGCTACATCAAAAAAGTGGAAGACATTGAAAAAGCGGTTGTTGCCGTTCAGGAAAATGTGCCCATCCGTATTCAGGATATAGGCGTGGTAAGTTTAGGCCCCTCCACCCGGCGCGGCGCTCTGGATAAAGATGGTGCTGAAGTAGTCGGAGGCGTTGTGGTTGCCCGTTATGGAGCCAATCCATTGCAGGTTATCAACAACGTAAAAGATAAAATCAAAGAAATTTCACCCGGACTGCCTAAAAAGGTCCTGCCCAATGGGGTGGAGAGCCAGTTAACCCTTGTGCCATTTTACGACCGTTCAGGCTTGATTTACGAAACTCTCGGAACGTTGGAAGAGGCCATTTCGCTGCAAATTTTGATAGTCATCCTGGTGGTCATCGTGATGGTTTACAACCTGCGGGCATCGTTTTTGATTTCCAGTTTATTACCCATTGCTGTGCTAATGGTTTTTATCGCCATGCGCTATTTTGGAGTCGATGCCAACATTGTGGCTTTATCCGGGATTGCCATTGCCATTGGGACGATGGTCGATTTGGGGGTCATTCTTTCGGAGAACATCATTAAACATGTTGATGAAGCCCCGCCCGGCCAGAAATTGATAACCACCATTTACAATGGTGCTTCCGAAGTGAGTTCTGCTATTCTAACCGCGGTTTCAACCACCATCGTGAGTTTTATCCCGGTATTTACCATGCAGGCTGCCGAAGGGAAACTTTTTGGACCGCTGGCTTTTACCAAAACCTTTGCACTGATAGCAGCGCTTATTGTTTCCTTGTTCATTTTGCCCATGCTGGCCCACTGGCTTTTTGGTGCAAGAATTAAAAATCACAAAATTAGAAAATGGCTTAATATCATACTGATTCCCATTGGTATTGTTGCACTTTTGCTCGGGCAACACTGGGGTGGATTAATGCTGCTTGCATTTGGATTAGTTGGACTGTTTAAAGAGATTAGAGGAGAGAAGTTAGAGGTTAGAAATCAAAAGTTAGATGGAGGCGAAGGTGTTACTTCTAACAATACCTCTATTCAACAAAAATTCAAATCATTCACCCATTGGATTCTCGAGCATGCCGAAATCATCCTTGTGGTTATTGGTGTAATCTGGTTGCTGGCCAAATACTGGCTTCCGCTGGGTCCTGCCAAAAGTCTGGTAATGAATGTCGTATTTGTTGCCTTGATTGTGATTCTAATTTTAGGATTCTTCACAATCCTGGAGTATTTCTACAAACCAATACTCAAATGGTGTTTGAACCACAAGGTCGCCTTCCTGCTGATTCCTTCTTTTTTAATTCTTTTTGGGGCAACTACCTGGATGGGATTCAACAACATCTTTGGTTTTGTAGCCAAAGGTTTTGATACCGTTGGATGGAATGTCCGCACCACCAGGATATGGTCCGGATTAACCCATACCTTCCCCGCTATCGGGAAAGAATTTATGCCTTCACTCAATGAAGGAAGCTTTTTGCTCATGCCCACTTCCATGCCACACTCGGGTTTCGAATACAACCGTAAAGTTCTGGGGCAACTGGACATGTTGCTAACCAATATCCCGGAAGTTGAATTAACCGTAGGAAAATTAGGGAGGGTAGAGTCGGCGCTCGACCCGGCGCCTATTTCAATGTATGAAAACGTGATAAATTACCGTCCGGAATATATGCTCAACGAACGAGGACACCGGGTGCGTTTTAAGGTGGATAAAGATGACCGTTTTATACTCAGCAACGGAGACACGCTTACCAATGAAGCAGCCTTAAAACGTGGTGTAATCAATCGGGAATTAATACCCGACAGCAAGGGAAATTATTTCCGCAACTGGCGGCCTGAAATCAAATCGCCCGATGATATCTGGAATGAAATTGTTAGCGTGGCTAAAATCCCGGGGGTTACCTCTGCCCCCAAGCTTCAGCCCATCGAAACCCGGTTGGTAATGCTGCAAACAGGTATGCGCGCCCCCATGGGAATTAAAGTATATGGCCCCGACTTGCCAACCATTGAAGCTTTCGGGATGAAACTCGAAGATGTATTGAAAGAAGTACCTTCGGTAAAAGCCGAAGCTGTATTTGCCGACCGGATCGTCGGGAAACCCTACCTCCACCTCAATATCAACAGGGATGAGATTTCACGGTATGGATTGAATGTGGAAGATGTGCAGCAAACCATCGAAACGGCTATTGGAGGAATGAAAATTACTTCTACTGTTGAGGGCCGCGAACGTTTTCCGGTAAGGGTGCGCTATCCCCGCGAACTTCGGGACGACCCTGAATCGCTGGGAAAAATTTTAATTCCAACACCAACTGGTGCACAAATACCCATCTCACAGGTTGTCGATTTTGAATATGTAAGAGGCCCACAGGCCATTAAAAGTGAGGAGACTTTTTTGGTGGGTTATGTTTTGTTTGACAAAAGAGAGGGTTTTTCGGAAGTGGGAGTTGTAAATGATGCACAGAATGCTATACAGGCACGGATTGATTCCGGTGATTTAGACGTACCCGCGGGAATAAGTTACAAATTCTCGGGCAGTTATGAGAACCAGGTACGGGCTGAAAAGCGCCTTTCCATTATTGTTCCGTTGGTTTTGGTTATTGTATTTCTGATTCTCTACTTCCAGTTTAAATCAGTCACCACATCCCTGATGGTCTTTTCGGGCATTGCTATAGCATTTAGCGGTGGTTTTATGATGATATGGCTTTACGGTCAGGGGTGGTTCATCGATTTCTCCATTTTTGACACCAACATGCGGGAACTTTTCCAAATGCACACCATCAACCTGAGTGTGGCGGTATGGGTGGGCTTCATCGCGCTCTTTGGGATTGCCACCGACAATGGTGTTCTGATGGCTACTTACCTCGACCAGAGTTTTGCCCGGAATAAAACCGACAACCTGAAAGGAATACGGGCGGCAGTTGTTGAAGCAGGACAGCGGAGAATCAAGCCTGCAGCTATGACTTCGGCAACTACTATTATCGCACTACTCCCAATTCTTACCTCCACCGGCCGGGGTGCCGATATCATGATCCCAATGGCCATACCCGCTTTTGGAGGGATGATTTTTGCTGCGGTTACCTATTTTATTGTGCCGGTTTTGTATAGCATGAGAGAAGAGAGACAACTAAAAAAGACACAATCATGAAGTTCATAATAAATATCATAATCCTGATAATTTTGGGAATTACAGCAGGACAAGCCCAAACGCTGGATGATTATTTCAGAATTGCAGCCGAAAACAATCCCGGTCTGCAAGCCAAATACAAGGAGTTTGAAGCCGCACTGCAAAAAGTACCACAGGTAAGCACGTTGCCTGACCCCACTTTTTCATTCGGTTATTTCATTTCGCCGGTTGAAACGCGGGTGGGGCCTCAAAGGGCAAAATTTTCACTGACCCAGATGTTCCCCTGGTTTGGTACACTTAAAGCGCAAGGCGATGCCGCTGGTTTAATGGCAGAAGCCAAATACCAGTCATTTCTGGATGCACGCAACCAATTGTTTTACCTAGTTGCAGCGGCTTACTTTCCGCTTTACGAACTCAACCAATGGAAGCAGATTGAACAGGAAAATATCGACATCCTGGAATCGTATAAAACCATTGCCAATTCAAAGTTTCAAAACGGTACCGCACCCATGGTGGACGTGCTGCGGGTGGATATTATGCTGAAGGATGCCATAACCAGTCTAAATATTCTGAATCAGAAAGAAAAACCTCTTCGCACCACGTTTAATAAACTACTCAACAGAGACGAAGACGAGGTGATAGCAATAAATGATTCTCTGCCTGCAGAACCTTTACCGGCGAACTTCCGGAAGGATTCCCTGCTGACCGGTAACCCAATGTTGGATGCGCTTGACCTGAAAATAAAGGCAAGCGAAGCCGGTGAGCTGGCAGCACAAAAGCAGGGCCTCCCAAAGGTTGGTGTTGGACTCGACTATGTGGTGGTTGGAGAACGAACAGATATGGCTTTGACCGATAATGGCAAAGATGTGTTAATGCCCATGGTTTCGGTGAGTATCCCCCTATTCAGGAAAAAATATGATGCGGCCGAAAAAGAAGCACAACTGATGCAGGAAAGCTATGCGCTCCAAAAAACGGAATTGGAGAATTCGCTTATGTCTAACTATGAATTGGCCTGGTTTCGGATTCAACAGCAGCAGCAACTTTTATCGCTTTACGAACAACAAATTCAAACATCGCAACAGTCGTTGAATTTACTTTTTACTTCCTATGGAAATTCGGGGAAGGAATTTGAAGAAGTACTGCGCATGCAGCAGCAACTGCTGAAATACGAAAAAATGAAGGCCACGGCAGAGGCTCAGTACCAGACAGCTCTTGCCAAATTGAATTACATCACTGCAAAAAATTATTAACATGAAAACAGATAAAAAAACAATAATCATAATCATTTCAACGCTGGCAGCAGGGTTATTGCTGGGTTGGTTAATTTTTGGCGGGCCGGAAAGTAAAACGACAGATGAACACCAGCATGAAACAGAAGTTTTAGGGGAAACTACCTGGACCTGCTCCATGCACCCTCAAATTCGTCAAAACGAACCGGGCGATTGCCCCATTTGCGGCATGGATTTGATTCCGCTGGAAGATGAAACCGACAGCGACATTGACCCGATGGCTATCAGCATGTCGCCAACAGCGATGCAATTGGCCAGTGTAAGCACTGCAATGGTTGGTTCAACAGACCCGGTTAAATCGGTGCGTTTAAACGGCAAGGTGCAGTCTGATGAGCGGTTGGTTTATTCACAATCTTCACACATTCCAGGCAGGGTAGAAAAGTTACTGGTGAATTTTACAGGCGAATATGTAAAAAAAGGACAAGTGATTGCATCCGTATATTCACCCGATTTGGTGACTGCCCAGGAGGAGTTGTTTGAAGCACAAAAAATAAAAGAGTCACAGCCAGAACTTTTTAACGCAGCCAAAGAAAAACTCAAAAACTGGAAGTTATCGGAGGGTCAGATTAAGCAGATATTACAATCAGGAGCCGCAATGGAGACCTTTGATGTGCAGGCTGATGTTTCAGGCTACGTTACCAAAAAAATGGTCAATCCCGGCGATTATATCCGCAGGGGGGAAGCCATTTACGAAATAGCCGACCTTTCAAAAGTATGGGTGCTTTTTGATGTTTATGAATCGGATGTGCCGTGGGTTAAAAAAGGCGATAAAGTGGATTTTACCATTGCTTCCATACCCGGCGAAACTTTTTCGGGGACAATCACCTTCCTCGATCCGGTAATCGATCCGAAAACGCGCGTGGCAAAAGCCCGGGTTGAAGTCACTAACCGCGGGTTAAAACTGAAACCTGAGATGTTTGCTTCCGGAACGGTGGAAGCAAAATTACCCAATCAGTCCGACGCGGTTGTTATTCCGAAAACAGCCGTTATGTGGACCGGAAAACGTTCGGTGGTTTATGTAAAAAATACAACAGACCAGGGCGTGAATTTTATGATGCGGAATGTGACCCTTGGGCCGGCGTTGGGCGAAAGTTATATTGTTGAAGATGGTTTGCTGGAAGGCGAAGAAATCGCAGTGAACGGCACATTCAGTATTGATGCGGCAGCCCAACTGGCAGGGAAACCCAGCATGATGAGTCCGGAAGGCGGTCCTGCAATGACAGGCCATGACCATGGTGGAATGGGCACCGAGACAGAGGCATCAGTGGAATCATCGTCAGCGGCTGTTAAACAAGTTGAAACACCCACTGCCTTTAAATCGCAGTTAACTCATGTTTATGCAGCCTATCTCGAAATGAAAAATGCTTTTGTTGAAAGTGATGCCCAAAAAGTCAGCAATAAAGCAAAAGACGTTGTCTCAGTTTTAAAATCAGTTGATATGGGATTGCTCAAGGGCTATGCGCACATGGGCTGGATGGACCAGCTTGAAACATTAAACAGCACCATAAACACGATAAGCAGTTCAACGAATATTGAAAAACAACGGGAAGCATTTGCAAAATTCAACCTTGCATTTTACAAAAGCCTGAAAATATTTGGACTTTCAAACACCACCGCTTACTATCAGTATTGCCCTATGGCAGAAAAAGATAAAGGAGCATATTGGTTTAGCGAAATGGAAGAAATACGAAATCCTTATTTCGGGGATATGATGTTGAGTTGTGGAGAAACAAGGGAAACATTAAAATAATTTACAAAAAATTTTAACAATGAAAAAGTTAGTAAAAACAGAATGGTTAGTTGCTTCAGCACTGGTGTTGTTTGCAGCTTGTGAAAAAGAAGAAGGATTACAGGACAACTTGGTTGAAGGTACATACACAGGTACGCTGACCGGGGAAGGTACTAAAAGTGCAGGCGGAATTGCTGAAAATATGGCGGAAGCAACTGCCCATGTGATCATAGTTGGTGAAAATGAAATCCAGGTAAATTGCTACACCAGCGATTTCGATACCACTTTCATGCTAAACTATTATGAGCACCACGACAGTGCATACGTATGTTTTACAGGAGACAATTTTAAAGAAATGTACGGACACATGCTCGGTAGCGGCCACATGATGGGTGGCATGATGGGTGATATCACCAACGGCGAAACAGAATGGATGCATCACATGGGAGATGAACACAATGAAGGCGATGAACATTATGGCGGATTTGATATGATGAACCATACTTTCGGGTATCGATTTCAAATGATGGATGGCGATTCATCCTATTGGGTGAATTTTCATGGGGCAAAGAATCAATGAAGTAGAGAAAAGTATAAATTATGCAAATCTTTTAAAAAATAACGTAACAGCTAATAGTCAATAGTTTAGTAAGTTTGGTTTTGAAAAAAGGTAGTAAAATCCCCGGAACAAAATATTCCGGGGTCTTCTTCCAAAATGATAGAAGAAAGGAGTTCATTATGTTTTTAAAAATTTTGATAGTATCGGTTATCCTGGTTGCCTTCACCATGTTGGCGCTGGGAGTGAAATTGCTGTTTAACAAAGAGGCTACATTTTCTGAGCACGCATGTGCTTAGAGGATGGCGAATTGAATAAGGCAGGCGATTGTGGTGGTTGCGAAATAAAGGAATTGGTAAACTGCGATGAAAATGAGAAATAGTATGTATTAATTAACCTTTAAAATGATTGTTATGAAACTTATAAAAGCGTATGTCCGGTATCGGAAAATGGAAGAAATATATAACGCCTTAAAAACGGATGGATTCTGCTGCATGACCATGGCGGAATGTGAAGGCACCGGCCGGTATTCGGACCATGAAAAGGAGCACATCAGTAATAAATATCCGTTTGCCGATGCATACCGGGTTATTAAGCTGGAAATTTTGGTAGCTGATGAACACGTAGAACCAGTGATAGGAATTATTCGCAAAAACGGGAGAACCGGTTATCGCGGCGATGGGCTGATACTCGTATCGCTGGTAGATGAAGCTTATAAAGTAAGGACTGACGAAACAGGGATTTTGGCGATATAGTGGAATGATTTTAAAAAACAAATAAACGTTTCGATGCAATGCTGCGATAAAATAGATTGTTTTGAACAGGGACAAATATGTGTTCCGGCAACGAAGCTGCCCAGAATAATAATTGTAGGGGGCGGTTTTGCCGGAATGAAACTGGTAAAGAGTTTGAAGGATCAACCCGTTCAGTTAGTTCTTTTTGATAAAAACAACTATCACCAATTCATTCCGCTGTTGTATCAGGTTGCTACCAGCGGAATTGCGCCTGACAGCATTGTTTTCCCCTACCGTAAAATGTTCAGAAAATATAAAAATCTGGTGTACCGGATGGCCGAAGTTACAAAAATCCAACCAGCGAAAAATACAATAAGTTCTTCTATTGGTGAAGTTTCATATGATTTTCTGGTTTTTGCCACCGGAAGCGCCACTAATTATTTTGAAAAAAAAGACATTGAAAAGTTCGGGATAGAGTTAAAATCAGTAACCGATGCACTTGACATTCGGAGCTATCTGCTTCAAAATCTTGAAGAAGCAGTGCTTAGATGCATAGGTCGTGACAAGATCGCTTTAGGAAGTGTAATGATCGTGGGCGGAGGAGCTACTGGAGTAGAGATGGCAGGAGCTTTGGCCGAGTTTAAAAAATATATCCTCCCACGTGATTATCCCGAGTTGAAAAATACACCTGTGAAAATTATTTTGTGTGAAGGAACGGGGCGTCTTTTACAATCGATGCCGGAAAAGCTATCGGACAAAACTTATCGTTACCTGACAAACCTGGGTGTTGATATCAGGCTGAATACCATGGTAAACAAATATAATCGCGATCTGGTGGAGTTTGCCAACGGCGAAACAATCAGAGTGTCAGCCCTGATTTGGACAGCCGGTGTTAAGGGTAAATTAGTAAATGGATTCGGGAAAGAAAGCATATCGCCACAGCAAAGGATCTTCGTGAATGAGTTTAACAAAGTTGATGGATTAGACAATGTTTTTGCCATTGGTGACATAGCTACTATGCAGACTGAGAGATATCCAAAAGGACATCCCATGGTTGCGCAGGTAGCCATACAACAAGGAAAAAATCTTGCTTCCAATATTCTTCGAACGATTAAGAAAAAACCTTTACGAAAATTTAGATATATGGATAAGGGCTCAATGGCAACTATTGGGAGGAGAAAAGCCGTGGCCTACATCAATCATATACCCGTTTGGGGTTTCCCTGCATGGTTCCTTTGGTCGTTTATTCACCTATTGGGAATTATTGGGGTAAGAAACAAAGTTTTGGTGGGGCTCAACTGGTTGTGGAGCTATTTCACTTATGATAAGGGCGACCGTGTAATTATACGGAAGTACGAGAAAGAAATTAAAACAGAACCTCAATAAGTGTTGATTAATTAAAACTTTAAAAATATGCACGGAGTAGATTACGGTGGTTTCGCTTATGGTTTTTGGACAGTGGTTTTATTCAGTG
This sequence comes from Bacteroidales bacterium, assembly GCA_040903745.1. Taxonomy (GTDB): domain Bacteria; phylum Bacteroidota; class Bacteroidia; order Bacteroidales; genus M55B112. Next base: position 32,137 of record JBBDUV010000033.1, read on the forward strand.
TGCTGGTCACGCTTTTTATAGCGTTCAGTTTTGTGAAACCAAAAAATAAATTCGAATGGCGTTCAATGGGGGCTTTCATGGGCTTTATTGTTGCCCTGTTCACCGAAATGTACGGGGTACCGCTTACCATATATTTTCTTACAGGTTGGCTTGGGAATGAATACCCTGTGCTAGATCCTTTCTCTCATTCAAGCGGACATCTTGTACTGGTATTTCTTGGCATTTCAGAGAGTGCCTGGGCTATGAGCATCCTGCATATCATTACCAATGCGATTATATTCTTTGGTTTTTACATTGTGTATAAGGGATGGCAACAAATTCATGCAGCCAATGAAGACGAACTTGTGACCGCTGGGATTTATAAGTATATCAGACACCCGCAATACGTGGGTATGTGGCTGGTAACCGTGGGCTTTTTAATACAATGGCCTACGCTCATTACCGTAGCAATTATGTGGCCGGTATTGATGATATTATACTATAATCTTTCCAGAAGGGAGGAAAGAGTATTGTATAAAAAATTCGGAAAGGAGTTTGAACTGTATAAGTCAAAAGTGCGGGCCTATTTTCCGAGATTAAGGAAAAAATATGGTAATGAAATGCAAATATAATACATATTAAAAAAACATTGAGGTGTAAAATCAAAATGATAAGCGACGTGAACAAAGGAAAAATAAAAGAAAAATCAGGAGTGAAAACACTGTTTTTTATTGGTGCAGTCTTTTTGTTTTCATCATGTATGATGATGGGGCCAGGTTACATGGCTGGCAGTCACCAGATGACAACTGACCATGATCATACACAGGGATACTACGATCCGGTGTGTGGGAACCATATAGATACCATACAAGATGAACTTTCATGGCAATACCGGGGGAAACCCTATTATTTTCATTCGGGAGAATGCATGAACAATTTTAAAGACGATCCAGAGAGTTATCTCACAATCGGAACATCTCCTGCTTTTGGAAATTTATTCTTATGGGGAATGGGTGGAGTTATTATGACAACCATGATGATTTTAATGATAATATAAACTTAAAATGAAATTTAATAAACATACTTTTTGGATGATCATCGGCTGCGGATTGCCCCTGCTTTTTATCTTTCTGGCCCCTGCACTGGGGATAAGCAACAGCGTTTCAATATTCATTTTTATAGCCGCCATGTTCGCATGCCATCTTTTAATGCTTATGCATGGACATAGCGGGCATAAGCATGGGCATGCCCATGAACACCAACGCACTAATGAGCAAACTTCAAAAACAAAAAGTCATGAGCACCATCAACATTAAAAAATTCGGATTGGCTTTTGGCATAACCGGTGCATTACTGTACCTGGGATGTATGTTTCTAATGTTTACCGTAGGGCGGGAAGGTACGATGCATTTTGTTAATTCCAACGAGAAATCATACCTGGTCATGGAAAAGTATAATGTAGTGGGAATACTCAGTTATAAAGACATTGTGGAAGGGTTACACAAAGGAAAAGTAAACCAAAAAATAAGGGATTTTATGCAGAAAGATTTTTACTGGTTCGAAGAAGAGGAAGCCCTGTCCAATAAATTTTTTTTGTTGCAACAGAACAGACAATCCCTGTTTCCTGTCAGGAAAAATGGCAAACTGGCCGGGATTGTTGGTATAGATGATATCCATAAGTGGATACAGGGAAAAGCATTTGTATTTAACCATTAAAATTAAATGTCATGAAATTAAAAAACAGATTTTTACAATTAGGAACCCTCTTTATTATACTAACAGTTGCTTCATGCCGCGGAGGTAAAAAACAAGATTCGGCCAACCTGGCCAATGAACCCGAAAAGTTGCAAGGTGTGGAACAAAATGAAAGTTCAACCGGAATACACAAGCAACATAACAACCTGGCTGAGAATTTTGCGCATAAGGATATTGTTATCCTTGACCAGGCATATCAACCAGTCAATGAAACAAAAGCTGAGTTGGAAAAGGTGATTGATGCTTATTTAAAGTTAAAAGATGCACTGATAAAAGATGATGAACCTTTGGCTGATAATTCAGCAAGTTTAATGGCAGAAAAGGTATTGGCAGTGATTCCAACAAAACTTGAAGGCAAAGGCCTTGAAGCGTGGCAAAACCACCAGGCATTGTATGAATCCAAGCTGAAAGAAATGCAACACATCAAAGGATTGGAAAACAAACGCTCCTATTTTAGCCATATTTCAGAAATCATGTATTGCACCATTAAAAGTTTCGGGTTAAAAGAAGGTGATTTATTTGCTATTTATTGCCCGATGACATTCAACGGCAAAGGGGCGTATTGGATTGCCGAAAGCAAAACAATCCAAAATCCGTATATGGGTGCTAAAATGCCAACATGCGGTGAAATAAAAGAAGAACTATAAACAATTTAAAATATAAGTACAATGAAAAAGACAATTATTTTGCTCAGCCTGGCTTTAGCAAGCTGGGGGGCTTTTGCACAACACGACCATTCAAAAATGAACCACTCAAAGGATGGCCATTCCACTATGGATTCAAAAATGACCCCAAAAAACATGGTCCAGTCTTCTGTTAAAGTAGAGCATTCCCAATCAGCATCTGCTATTATCGACAACTACCTCGCGTTAAAAGATGCGCTGGTACAGGACGATAGCAAAAATGCGGCAAGTTCCGGGGAAAAGCTGTTCGACGCCTTTTCGAAATTCGACATTTCGGCACAAGCAAAGCAGCAACAAAAGGAACTAGGCGAGATTATTGAAGATGCCAGGGAACATGCAGAACATATTTCTGAAAATAGTGGGAATATTGACCATCAAAGGGAGCACTTCGAAATATTGAGTAAGGATATCAGGGACTTAACATTGATTACCGGTTCTGACCGGACACTGTATCAGGCATTTTGCCCGATGTTTAACAACAAGGAAGGAGGAATCTGGTTGAGCGCATCCAGTGAAATAAAGAATCCTTTTTTTGGTAACAAAATGTTGAAATGCGGGAGTGTTCAGCAGGAAATTTCAGTGAAGTGAAATACCTAAAAATTATAGGATTAGTGCTATTGGTTGTCCTGATGGGTTTGCAATTCGTTCCCACCGGGTTCAACCGGAGTACCACCGTGCCAACAAGCGACTTTGTAAAAACATACAAGGTTCCCGGGCAAGTGGCACAAATGCTCCGCACTTCATGCTATAATTGCCACAGCAATAACACCAACTATCCCTGGTACAGCAGGGTACAGCCTGCGGGTTGGTTCCTGGAAAACCATATCAACAAAGGAAAGGAAGAACTAAATTTTAGTGAATTCGGCTCCTATTCGGGCCGGAAACAACAAAGCAAATTAACTTCGATAATAAGCCAGGTTGAGGATGATAAAATGCCTTTGGCTTCCTATACCTTCATCCATCAAGAAGCCCGTTTGTCAGTAGAAAATAAAAGGATTTTGACTGAATATTTTAAAGAATTAATAGAATCACTTTAACAAACCCTTTGTTTACAACAATGTTATTGTTTTACTAAAAATAAGGAAATATGGATATCAACATTAAAAATATGGTTTGCAACCGCTGTATCATGGTGGTGAAACAAATATTCGAACAAGCAGGTATGACGGTTGCAGATATTAATTTGGGAATGGTAAAAATTGAAGATGAACTTACGCCGGTACAATCGGATTTTATTGACCGGGAACTGACAAAAGCGGGTTTTGAAATTATCAGTGATGAAACGGCGCGACTTGTTGAACAGATAAAAACCATCACCATTGAATTTGTTTACAAATCGGAAGATATAGGGAAAGTTAATTTTTCTTCTTATCTCACTTCAAAACTGAATAAAGATTACGGGCATCTCAGCACCCTGTTTTCATCGTTAGCCGGCATTACCATTGAAAAATACCTCATCAATCTAAAAATTGAGCTGGTAAAAGAGATGCTGGTATATGATCAAAAAACACTAAGTGAAATTGCCTGGGAAATGGGGTACAGCAGCGTGGCCTATTTGTCAAGGCAGTTTAAAAATATAACCGGGTTTACCCCATCACATTTCAAAAAATTTGGGAAACAGAAGCGAAAATCGATTGATAATGTCTGAAAACTGAAAATTGTATAAACTATTCAACGAATTGTCTAACAACTTAATAACATGATCATGGTATCTTTGAAGTAGTTAAATATTAAAAACTAAGTATCATAAAAACAGAAGGAGAATTTAATAGGAGAAAAATGAACGAAATACCGGAAAAATATTTTAATGAAAATGACAAAAATTATTTCAAAACAGAATTTATCTGAAAAGGTTGTACAATTAGAAATTGAAGCACCGCGAATTGCAAAAAAGCGCAAAGCAGGACATTTTGTAATTATTAAAATCGGGAACAAGGGTGAGCGCATTCCTCTGACTATATCTCAGGCAGATAAAGATAAGGGAACTATCACGCTTGTTGTTCAGGTGGTTGGGGTTACCAGTTATAAGTTATCGAAACTTGGAATTGGAGAAGAGGTAACCGATGTTGTTGGCCCTTTGGGCAATGCAACTCACATAAGCAAAGTTGGAACAATTTTGTGTGCAGGAGGTGGTGTAGGCATTGCACCATTACTGCCTATTGTAGAGGCTATGCATAATGCGGGCAACAGGGTAATATCGGTTTTAGCTGCCCGGAATAAGGAATTGCTCATCCTGAAAAAAGACATTTCCGCTTTCTCCGATAAGGTTAATATAGTAACCGACGATGGGAGCTATGGGCATAAAGGATTAGTAACCGAAGGTATGGAAATGGTCATAACACAAGAGAAAATTGATCAGGCAATAGTTATAGGCCCGGCAATTATGATGAAATATGCTACCATGCTAACCCGAAAATACAACATACCCACATTAGCCAGTCTTAACTCCATAATGGTTGATGGCACGGGTATGTGCGGAGCTTGCCGGGTATCGGTCGGCGGACGAACAAAATTTGTTTGTGTGGACGGACCCGAATTCAATGCTGATGATGTCGATTTTGACGAGTTGCTGGTGCGATTGGGATCCTATACAAAGGAGGAGGCAGAATCATATAAAAAAATATTGACCGGATAATGAACGAAAATACACTGGAAACATATAGCGGCAGAAATGAGGAATGGCGTATAAACCTTCGTAAAACATTAAAAACGAAAGAACGGACTGCTATTCCCAGGATAAAAATGCCTGAAACAGAGCCTTTGGATCGAATCAAAAGTTATATAGAAGTAAATTCAGGGTTGACCGAAGAACAGGCCGTAACTGAAGCGCAGCGTTGTCTCGACTGTGTTAACCCCACATGTATTGAGGGATGCCCGGTTAATATAAATATTCCCGGCTTTATAAAATCTATTGAAACTGGTAATTTTGATAATGCCATCCGGGTATTGAAAGAAACCAATGCTTTGCCTGCCGTGTGTGGCCGCGTTTGTCCACAGGAAATTCAATGTGAGGCCATTTGTTTTTATCACACGAAATTAAAAAAACCGGCCATTGCCATTGGCCATCTCGAACGTTTTGCTGCCGATTATGCCCGAAAAGAGGGTAAAGCTTTTATACCTGAAATACCAGTAAAAAGAAACTCTAAAGTGGCCATTACAGGCTCTGGTCCATCAGGCCTGGCCGCTGCCGGTGAACTTGCTATGCTGGGATATCAGGTTACAGTGTTCGAAGCATTGCACGGATTTGGGGGCGTGTTGAAATATGGAATCCCTGAGTTTAGACTGCCAAATGAAGTTGTGGACTTCGAAATCAATAACTTGAAAAAGCTGGGCGTAAACTTCGAGAAAAATTTTATAGTTGGGAGAACGGCCGATTTCGATGACCTGAGGGAAGAAGGATTTTCCGCATTTTTTGTTGGTAGCGGAGCAGGATTACCCATGTTTATGAATATTCCCGGTGAAAATTTTACAGGTATTTTATCAGCCAATGAATATTTGACACGTGTAAATTTAATGGGTGCAAATAAGGATGATCACGATACACCTGTGCTAAAGGGGAGAAATGTAGCAGTTATCGGCGGGGGAAATACGGCAATGGATTCGGTTAGAACAGCCAGGCGGCTTGGAGCCGGAAAAGCGATGATCATATACAGGAGATCGGAGGATGAAATGCCTGCCAGGGATGAAGAAATTCAACATGCAAAAGAGGAAGGAATTGAATTTCTGACACTTATTAGCCCAGTTGAATACTTTGCCGATAAAAACGGAAGGGTAAACAAAATCAATCTGCAAAAAATGAAACTGGGAGAACCCGACAATTCGGGAAGACGGCGGCCTGTTCCTGTTGAAGGTTCTGAATATTTACTTGAAGCCGATTTAGTGATTGTAAGTATTGGAGTTTCTCCTAACCCGCTTATTCCAATAAGTTTACCTCAGTTAAAGACATCAAAATGGAAAACGATAACAGTTGATCCGGAAACTATGCAGTCCAGTATTCCTAACTTGTTTGCCGGCGGAGATATTGTTCGCGGGGGAGCAACCGTAATACTGGCAATGGGCGATGGCAGGAGGGCAGCAAAAAATATTCACAACTACCTGCAAAAAGAAAGACAACAAAAACAGGCATCGGGAATTAATAAACGTGAACAAAATAAAAAATAAAAAATGGCTGATTTAACAACAAACTATCTGGGGATAAACCTAAGAAGTCCGCTTATCGTGGGCAGTTGCGGCTTAACTTCTTCCATAGAAAATATAAAACTGATGGAAAAGAATGGTGCAGGCGCTGTTGTTTTAAAATCTGTTTTCGAAGAAGAAATCCATCTTTCCCTCGACAAAAAAATCCGGGATGCTTCAAAAGACATGCTGCTGTATTACCAATATTCAGAAACATATGACTATTTGGATATCCACACACGTAATGAAGAACTTGAACATTACCTGCAATTTATCAGGGATACAAAAAAGAAAGTACTGATTCCGGTAATTGCAAGCATTAATTGTGTTACCGATACAGAATGGACAGTGTTTGCATTAAAAGTTCAGGAAGCAGGGGCCGATGCGTTGGAAATAAATCTGTTTTTTAATCCTGCCGGTTTCTGGCATGTGGATTACGAAAAAACGGCAATTCAAATCATTGAAAAAATACTCGAGACAGTTACAATCCCAGTTTCAGTAAAACTAAGCAGTTATTTCTCCAATTTGGGTTATACAATCCAAAAAATCTGTAAAACCGGCGTTCAGGGTATTGTTTTGTTCAACAGGTTTTATTCGGTTGATTTCGACCTTGATAAATTGGCTGTGACTTCTTCTGACCTGTTTAGCTCTCCTAATGAGTATCTCAAATCATTGCGCTGGGTAGCTTTGCTTTCAGATAAAATCGATTGCAGCCTCGCGGCCTCGGGAGGGGTTTATACGGGAGAAGCAGCTTTAAAACAGGTTCTTGCCGGAGCCGATACCGTACAGGTAGTTTCAGCCTTGTACAGGAATAAAATTGAGTATTTAAATAATATTCTCGCAGAAATGGAAGAATGGTTGGATAAGAAAGGATTTAATTCAATAAAACAGATAAAAGGGAAACTGAGTTATAAAAATGTTGAAAATCCTGAGATTTTTGAAAGGATGCAGTTTATGAAGTATTATGGAGGGATATTTTAAGTCGGATAGAAGAAGGGAAATAAACATTTGAAAATCGTATAAAACAATTAAATAATTGTGTAACACGTTAACGGAAGACATCCTGTACATTTGTACTGACAACATAAAAAAAGAGTTATGAAAAATTTAAAGGAATTATTTACAAAAGGAAAAAGGAACAGGGATGACACGCATCCGGGTTACGGAAAGACCCAGTTCGCGCACCAACATGGGCATGAAAATAAAACAATGTCAAAAACAGTCTATCAATGCCCCATGAAATGCGAAGGGGATAAAACCTATAATGCCCCGGGAAACTGCCCGGTTTGTAACATGAAACTGGTTGCTGTGAAAAGCAGTACTGGTTCACATGGACATTCACAAGGATGCTGCTAAGAAATTTACTAATCACTTAAAATTTAATAGTATGAAAGCAATAACAATTTTTATTTCGATGCTTACGGTTTTGGTTTTTAACGTAAACGGCCAAAACACAGATGTAAAAGGGTTACTTGATAACCAGGAAACACGTACAGAGATTTTTAATGCCATTTCGGGCGATCATCAACTGATGATGGATTTTATGAAAGTGGCTAAGGAAAATGAACATGGCGCGATGATGATGCGCAACGCAGAAAACCACCAAATGAAAAAAATGGGATCGAAAAAAGGTGGCATGATTGGAATGAATGATGAACATCAAATGATGGGCATGATGAAAGACAATCCTGAAATGATGCAAAAAATGATGGGTAATATGATGGAAATGTGCGAAAAAGATTCTGCTATGTGCAGTCAGATGGCAAACATGATGACAGAACATCCCAAAATGATGAAGATGTGCATGCAGAAAATGAAGGAAAAAGGCATGATGGGAGCGGATGGGAAAATGAAAATGATGAATCCTGATAAAGAATCAGGAAAAAAAGAAAAACACGAACATAACCATTAAAATAATGTATCATGAATTATTACATTAACAAAACAGTTACAGCCTCGTTCGACGAAGCTATTGAACAGGTAACCGAAGCCTTAAAAAAGGAGGGTTTTGGCGTACTTTCCGAGATTGATATTCAGGAAAAATTTAAAGAGAAACTGGATGTTGATTTCAGGAAATACAGAATCCTGGGTGCATGTAACCCGGCTAGTGCATACAAAGCGTTGCAACAGGAAGATAAGATTGGCACCATGCTACCCTGCAATGTTATTCTACAGGAAACAGGTGAAAACAAGGTCGAAGTAGCTGCCGTTAATCCGGTAGCATCAATGATGGCGGTAAAGAATAAACAGGTTGCAGAAGTTGCAGAAGAGATTAAAATAAAACTCGAACGGGTTATCAAATCACTATAAAGCAATAGATGCTATTATGAAAAAAACAACCTCCTAGCTGAGCTGTCGAGGTATAGTGAGAAACGTTTTTCTTTCGAAGTTGAGCTTCGGGGAATTAACTTTATGAGATTAAAAACTAAAAAAGAAGGGAGTTTATTATGCATTACAGTCTTGAAGGAATGGGTTTGGCAATGGGGTGGTGGTGGATCATCGGCCTTATCATTGTTGTAACAATTGTTTGGTTGGTGATAAATTCAATGAATAAAAAGAAGAATCCCCATCCCGGTAAATCACCAATGGATATTTTGAAAGAAAGATATGCCAGAGGCGAAATAGTAAAAGAGGAATTTGAAGAACGTAAGAAAGATTTAATGTAAGATTGTTTGAGCAAGTTAATGTTTGGGCAAGTTGCAAATGAGTGAACACAAAAAATACAGTCTATCACTTACGGGCTAAGTTTCTCTGGGTACCGGAGTTATGAGTGGCCTTTATTTACTTTGGAGAAAAATGGTTCCTGACCCGAAACAAGCATTAATTGGAATTTCAAAATGAATAAAACATGAATAATAAATCGGATCATAAACACGACGAAAGACATTCTCACGAGACAAAAAGCGAGGGAAACTATTACTGCCCGATGCACTGTGAGGGTGACAAGGTATATGGTAAGCCGGGCGATTGTCCTGTGTGCGGGATGCACCTGAACAAGATGGAGACAGAAGCGAAAGCGATGGGCGGAAAAACAATGTACACCTGCCCGATGCACCCCGAAGTAAGACAGGAGAAACCAGGAAGTTGTCCAAAGTGCGGCATGGATCTGGTTCCCGAAAAAGGCCAGGAAACCAGTGAGGAAGAGAAAGCCTACAAAAGAATGGCAAAGAAGTTCTGGGTAGCACTGGCGTTAAGCATCCCCGTTTTTATCATTGCCATGTCGGATATAATAAGCTTTCTGAACCTGGAGGCCATCGCCCCGAAAATAGTGTGGAGATGGACAGAATTTGTCCTCGCAACACCCGTGGTTTTTTACGCAAGCTGGAGCTTTTTTAAAAGAGGGTGGAGTTCCATACGAAGATGGTCGCCCAATATGTGGACCTTAATTTCAATCGGGGTTGGAGCAGCCTATCTGTTCAGTGTTTTTGCCTTGCTTGTGCCCTCGGTATTTCCCGACCAGTTTAAAGATGAAAACGGTTTTGTCCACCTTTATTTTGAGGCGGCAGCAGTCATATTAACCCTGGTGCTGATGGGACAGGTACTCGAGTTACGTGCCCACAGTAAAACAAACTCAGCAATAAAAGCCTTGTTGGGATTGGTTCCGCCCGTTGCACGCGTAATCAGGAAGGGTGAAGAGGTAGAAATTCCCCTGGAAGAGGTCCAGGCAGGTGACATGCTGAAAGTGAAGCCCGGAGAAAAAATTCCGGTTGACGGAATCATTTATAAGGGTGAAGCGGTAATAGATGAGAGCATGATCACCGGAGAACCCATTCCCACAGAAAAGAAAAAAGATGATAAGGTAACCGGGGGGACGATCAACGGGAAAACGGCTTTTGAGATGAAAGCTGAAAAAGTCGGAAATGATACTTTGCTGGCACAAATCATCGAAATGGTGAACATTGCCAGCCGCTCACGCGCTCCCATCCAGAAACTTGCTGATGTGGTAGCAAAATATTTTGTGCAAATCGTCATCGCAATAGCCCTCATTACGTTTGCTGTATGGGCTATATGGGGACCTGAACCGGCTTACGTTTATGCATTTGTAAATGCCGTTGCTGTGTTAATTATCGCCTGTCCGTGCGCGCTGGGTCTGGCAACGCCCATGTCCATCATGGTAGGTTCCGGAAGGATGGCTCAAAACGGTGTGCTTGTGAAAGACGCCCGGGCTATTGAAGAGATGAACAAGGTTGATACCCTTATCATTGATAAAACCGGAACGATTACAGAAGGAAAACCCAGCTTTAAAGCGTCCAGATCATTCGGAAAAATGTGCGATCAGGAAATCCTGCAGCTGGCAGCTTCAGTTGATGCAGACAGTGAGCATCCGCTTGCCAATGCGATTGTAGCAGGGGCAAAAGAGAACAAACTGGAGCTCCTGGATCTTGAGAAATTTGAATCAGTAACCGGGAAAGGTGTTCAGGCAATGTATAAGGGCGAGAAAATTGGCCTGGGAAATCACCTGTTTGTGGAAGATTTTGATGCCCAACTCAATAGTAAACACAAGAAAACAGTTGAAGAGTGGCAGTCAAAAGGCCAGACAGTAATGTACCTGGTCCTTAAAAATGAGGTCGAAGGAATTGTAAGTGTTGCCGACAAAATTAAAGAAACCTCCGCCAAAGCCATTCAGGACCTGCAAAAATTGGGAATAAAAGTTCATATGCTTACCGGGGATAACAAACATACTGCCAAAGCTGTTGCCGATGAACTCCATCTCGATGATTATCAGGCAGAATGTATGCCGGAAGAAAAATACAACATTGTAAAAGAGCTGCAGGAGAAGGGGCATGTGGTGGCTGTAGCGGGCGACGGAATTAACGATGCACCCGCACTTGAGCAGGCCAATGTGGGTATTGCTATGGGAACAGGCACCGATATTGCTATGCAGAGCGCAGAAATTACCCTTGTGAAGGGTGACCTGAACGGTATTGTCAGGGCAAAGGAATTAAGTCACAAAGTCATGCGCAATATCAAACAAAACCTGTTTTTCGCCTTTATATACAACTCATTGGGTGTTCCAATCGCCGCCGGTATTTTATACCCTTTTTTCGGACTGTTGTTGAGCCCGATTATTGCTGCGGCAGCGATGAGCTTCAGCTCGGTATCGGTAATCGCCAATGCATTAAGACTAAGAAAATAATAGGAAAAGTTATACTCCTTATCATTGGGAAAAGAAATTTAGAAAGTTTATATATCATTTATTATTAATCATTTAAATAAAGTAAACATGAAAACAAAAATGATGAGTTTAGTAGGAATGTTCCTTCTTGGAACAGCAACTGTTTTTGCCCAGGGCAAAACAGAAAAGTTTGAAGTGAAAGGCAATTGCGGAATGTGTGAAACACGTATTGAAAAAGCAGCATTGTCAATCGACGGAGTTAAAACAGCCGATTGGAACAAAGAGACAAAAAAGATTGAGGTCTCTTTTGATGAGTCGAAAACCGATCTGCATAAAGTGCACAAGGCTATTGCCAAGGCCGGTCACGACACGAAAATGCACAAAGCAAAAGATGAGGTATACAACAAACTTCCGGGCTGCTGCAAATACGACCGTTCCGACTCCAAAAAAGAGATGACGGGACACGAAGGTCATAACCATTAAATTTATCCGACCTCCGGTAATTACGTGACATAAATAGGGTGTGTTAAATATTTATAAAGATTTTTTTGCCTTTGTAAAAACTTTATATCCTCCGGGATGGTTACATTATAACTGAGCTAAAAAAATTCTTTGAACAGTGAAAACAGATCAATTATGAAATTCACAACAAAATCTATTCATGCAGGACAGGAACCGGATAAGAGTACCGGATCAGTAGTCGTTCCCATTTATCAGACCTCAACCTATAAACAAGATGCAATAAATGTGCATAAGGGATTTGAGTATTCACGAACAGGTAATCCGACCCGGCAAGCCCTGGAAGAGTGTCTTGCAGCACTCGAAAACGGAAGCTATGCACTTGCCTTTTCATCAGGTTTGGCAGCAACACATGCGGTTCTCTCAACACTAAAGCCGGGCGACCATGTTGTTGCAGCCGAAGATATGTATGGAGGCACGTATCGGCTGTTTGAAGATGTTTTTAAGTCTTACGGTCTGCAATTTACATATGTAAATGGTGCGAACAGTGATTTTGAAGAAGCAATCAGGCCCGAAACCAAACTTTTCTGGATCGAATCGCCAACGAATCCCCTGTTGCGAATCATGGATATTTCAGGCGTGAGTTCTATTGCACACGAAAAGAACATCAGGGTTGCTGTGGATAATACCTTTGTCTCTCCCTACTTCCAACAACCTTTACTTCTTGGTGCCGACCTGGTTCTGCACAGTACTACAAAATACATAGGAGGACATTCCGATATTGTTGGTGGGGCATTAATCGTAAATGATGAATCGTGGTATAACCAATTACAATATCTTCAAAATGCCGTTGGCGCTGTTCCCGGTGCATTCGACAGCTGGCTGATGCTCAGAGGCATTAAAACACTGTCGGTCAGAATGAAACAGCATGAGGAAAACGCTATACAGATCGCAAAGTATCTTGAGGATCACCCTGCAATCACCCAGGTTTACTATCCCGGATTGTCATCGAATCCCGGTCATACTCTGGCCAAACAACAAATGACAGGATTTGGAGGTATGATCTCCTTCCAGTTAAAAAATGGGAATGAAAAAACAGTGAATGCATTTTTCAGCAAGTTGAAGGTTATAACACTCGCTGAAAGCCTCGGGGGCGTTGAATCCCTGATTTGCTACCCGTCACTAATGACACATGGTTCCATTTCCGAAGAACAGAGGAATGCAATAGGAATAACATCAGATTTAATCCGTCTTTCTGTGGGAATTGAAGACGTTGAAGATCTGCTTGAAGACCTGGCAGAAGGATTAAAGTAATCTGCCGTTGGCTTCAACTATATTGCATTTCTTTAGATATAGTCAAAACATGTATTTAATCCCTGTAATGAAACGGGGATGATGCTTCATGCCTCCGGCAACGGAGGTCTGAAGTACCGGTACCTGGTACAATAATTCCAGTACCAGTGAAGACGCGATCAGCGACAGCCCCGGGGAGAGCATGAACAGGTCCCTGCTGAGAGAATCGGGACCGGGTGAAATACCACTCCGCTGATAATTTATTTCTACCACCGGGGCCAAAACAATGTTGGCATTTTCATTTAGCGGAACGATGGCCGAAAAGGCACCGTTCCAGTTAAAAACATCCCCTTCCCCTGCAGTCATCTTCTCTGTGATGTCATTGATGACATAGGAAGTTGAAAAATCAAAGGCAAAAAACCGGGGACGAAATGAAATATTCAGTCCCAGTTCGGGACTCCAGGTCCGGTTGCTGATCAGGGTATTGCCAACGGGTACATTCGATGCAATATGCGGAGCAACACCAAATACGAAATTTGCCGTATTTAAACGGTACAACCTGAATTTTGCAAGTAGGTAGGGATCGTTGAATCCCCTTTTTATCTCTTCACTGTTGCTGAACAGGCTTCGCACATACATGTTTCTTGCCATAACGGTAATTCCTGGCCTCAACCCATAGGCAAAAACAACAGGAAACATTTGTGTGCTTGCAGTCATCATATCGTTGGACATGGTCATTGACCGGAATTGAGAACGTACGATGATTCTGTTTTGAGCAGGCGTTAACCCTGCATCCACGCTTATTCCCTGTCCGCTGCTTTCCAATACAGCCGAGATAAAAAGGGCTGCACAGATAAGTGCTTGTATTCTTTTCATAATCTCTGGCTGCTAATCATCTGTTACAAGAGTAAAGTTTGATTTTTTAACACGGCGATCCAGCTCTTCGATATTTAATATTGAATCTTTTCTGACAATTACTACTAGTTCCTGTCTTTTCCAATTGGCCCTGGAAGACTTTACCGAATGGATTTTATTCACCTGTTTTTCAAGTCCCCCTTCACAACCTGGACAATCCATGCCATAAACGGTATACACCAGGGTATCCGGTTGAACTGTTTTCTCTGTCGGCAGCACAGATTCTGACTGCCCGGTTCTGCCCTGAGCGGCTACTGCTACCATACTCACAATTGCAATGATTAACGTATATAATATCCTTGTTTGTATCATTTTCATATTGTTTTTCAAGTTGTTTAAATCGCCTAATCCCTTATCTTCCAAAAGTTGCACAACTACAAATATCAATCAGATCTGTTCCATTCAATATCCATCTGAAAATTACTCAGGGGGCTTTCCCCTAAATAGTCTGGCAACGGCTTTTCTATGAACCGGTTACAACATAAAAGCCGGGGTGAGTTTTGTCTTTTTCGGCGTATGCACTTCTGCACAGGATACACCAACAGTATAACCCGTTGATGGCTGTTTTGTTTTATCTTTCAAAGCCATGGCCATTTTCTTTCCCATTGATCGTCTCAACTCGTTAACTATTATCTACTATGTTAATTACTAAAGTTTCGCAGTTCTCGTAAATATCCCTGATTTCATTCATTTTAAAAGGTAATCACCTTGTCGCTGTCAACCACCCACTCCGTAAGTTCAGCCATGGTGCTGATTTCAGCTCCTTCAATGAGCGAGGCATTTTTTAACCCACGGGCATCGGCACACGAACCGCAGATTTTTACATTGGCGCCTTTTTTAATCGAGTACTTCATCATCCGTTCAATGTTGTAATAGCCGTTGGGCGTGGTTTGCCCGGCCACAGCGCAGGAAGCCGAGTCGGCCATTAAAAAAATCCGTACTTCCACATCTTCGTGGACTTTGTTCAACTGGTTGGCCAAACGAAATCCGTTATAAGCTTTCTCTGTTCCGTAAGGTCCGTCATTAATTAAAATCAAAATTTTTTGCATGATGATAAATTTTAAAAAGTTAATACAATTTCATTTATACTAATTTATTTACAGTTTCCGAAATGATTTCCACAGCATGGTCTATTCCTGTTTTTGTGGTGTATTTCCCTGTTGAGATGCGCACGGTTCCGGCAGCGGTGAGCGGATTTATCTGCATCGCTTTCAGCACCGGCGAAATTTCCATCGAATCGGCATGACAGGCCGAGCCGGTTGAAAACAGCACTTTTTTACTGACGAGCGAGGCAAGCGTGTGCGCATCCACTTTTTCAAAGGCGATGCTTAGCGTATTGGGCAGGCAATTATTCAGGTCGGCATTCAGCTGAATGGTTGTCTGGCATTTTTCTTTCAGGC
>JBBDUV010000034.1:0-47911 GCA_040903745.1 Bacteroidales bacterium
ACATAATCATTTTGTTAGCATAATGTTCATTATGCAAAGCTTTGCATAATGAACAAAAACACCGCCCTCAGCCTCCTGGCCATCAGATCTTCCAGGTGTACCACCATCTCATTGCGGCAAATCCACTCCACCTCCGCCCAGGTATAGGGCAGGTCCCGGTGGATCGCAACGCCCAATGCCGGTTCTTTGTCCACCAGCGCAGCGATTTCCCCGGCATGATCGCCATACCGGGGAAAGCGACTTACTGTATCACCTTCAGCCATACCATGATCACCGATACCATAATGACCGGTGCCACGATCATCAGCTCCACGATCATCAGCTCCACGATCATCAGCTCCACGATCATCAGCAGCCGGGTTACCATTCCCTCTTTCACCCGCATCACGCAACCCGGTACCCCGTTTGTCATTATCAGGTTCATGCGTGCCGGAATTCAGGATCCGGAAGCTTTTAGTCTGACTCTCAGAGCGGTTCAGTAATCCCTGACTCACAGCTGTATCGATCATATCCTGGCCCATCTTCCTGTAGGTGGTCCATTTTCCTCCAATCACTGTAATCAGCTTACTGTCAGATACCATGATTTTGTGGTTCCGGCTGATCTCCTTTGTTTTGGAGCTCCCGTCCCTGGGTGCTGCCAAGGGCCGTAGTCCCGCGAAAACCGATAACACATCCTTGCTTTCCACCGGCTTTTCCAAATATTCTGTCGCAGTCCCGAGAATAAACCGGATCTCCTCCTCCAGCGCCACCGGCTCCTCGCTACTACTATCGATGGGTGTGTCGGTGGTGCCCACGACGAGGTGACCGTGCCACGGGACCGCGAAGAGTACCCTGCCATCACTGGTTTTTGGGATCATGAGCGCGTAATAGCCCGGTAGAAATGATTTATCTATTACCAGGTGAACGCCCTGACTCGGGCGGATCATTTTTCGGTGACCCGGCCGATCCATCTTCATAATCTCATCCACCCAAACCCCGGTAGCATTGATCACAACCCCTGCCTTTACAATAAAATTCTTTCCCCCTAATTCATTCACTAATGCATTTTCTGTAGCACCTTCAAAACTTGCTATAGTTTCTCCTGAGGCATCTCCAGTGGGATTCCCTGCCTCTCGATTAGCATCCCCAGCAGCAATTGCTCCTTCTATATTTCCTCCTTCTATATCTCCTCCTTCTATATTTCCTTCATCTACCTCTCCTTCATCTACCTCTCCTTCATCTACCTCTCCTTCTTCTGCATCTCCTCCATCTGCATCTGTTCTGACTTTTCCGTACTCATCCTTTGAAGAAGTTTCTACTAAGTTCCCCACTGCTTTACGTGCAGTATCCGGGACAGGTTTTCCAGCAACATCCCTGAATACAACTCCAGAAACCTGGTTATTCTCCTTTTCAAGTGCCATTACCTCCGCATAGTTCAGTGCCAGTCCGCCATTCGCAAACAGCTCATGCAACAGGTCAACCGCCAATCTCGAATCATCGAACTGTCCGTCGTGATACAACACCCCGCCACGCAACCCTTTCTGCGAAATCCCCGGTAACAACTTCAGCACCGTATCCCTTTTCAGGTGAACCGATTTCCCCAGGCTGAACCTTCCGGACAGCAGGTCATAAAACTTCAGTCCGACCGTATAAAAGATCCCTTCCCACCACCGGTAGTTCGGAATAATAAAGGGCTGGCCATGCACCAGGTGAGGGGCGTTCTGCATCAGATAACCCCGCTCTTTTAACGCCTCCCGCACCATCTTCAGATCGCCCTGCGCCATGTATCGCACACCACCGTGGATCAGCTTCGTGCTCCGGCTGGAGGTGCCCTTTGTAAAGTCGTGTTTCTCCAGCAACAGGGTTTTGTAACCGCGCAGACAGGCTTCCAGGGCCGCGCCGATACCTGATGCTCCTCCGCCAATGACGACCACATCGAACCGGGAGGTTTTCCTGATTTCCTTTATGACACTATTTCGGTATTTCATTTAATTGCTGGGTTTATATGTATAAGCTCCTTCTTATAATCAATTTTTTGTTGGCATTTTTGGAGCGATGCCTTGGAAGAAAGACAATCTTTCAATACCTCGAAAACTCAGATACGAATCAGTTTCTGGGATCAGTTCTCTGGGCAAGTGTCTATTATCATTCCCGTTCGAGCCATGAACAGGATCTCTCCACCGCTTTCTGCCAGTTTCGAAGCAACTCCTGCCTCAAAGCTTCATCAAACCCAGGCTCGTAACTCCTGTCAGCTACCCACTGCTCCTTCAACTCCCCTGTACCCTTCCAGAACCCGGCTGCCAGTCCCGCAAGATAGGCGGCCCCCAAAGCGGTGGTTTCCATAACGGCCGGACGGGTAACCTTTGTGTTCAGCATGTCTGACTGAAACTGCATCAAAAAGTTATTGACCGAACCACCACCGTCCACCCGCAGCTCGCTGATCCGCTCCCCCGAATCCTCCTGCATGGCCCGCACCACATCGGTTACCTGGAAAGCGATCCCCTCCAGTGCGGCCCGCACGATATGCTTTTTTCCCGTTCCCCTGGTAAGTCCCACGATTGTTCCCCGTGCAAACTGGTCCCAGTGCGGTGCCCCCAGTCCGGTGAGTGCCGGAACAAGATAAACCCCTCCATTGTCCTCCAATGATGCGGCGATCTTTTCCGATTCAGCGGCTGACCGGATCAGTCCCAACTCATCGCGCAACCACTGGATGATCGCACCGGCAATAAAGATACTTCCCTCCAGCGCATAGGTGATCTTCCCGTCCAGCTTCCATGCCACCGTGGTGAGCAGGTTGGCCTTCGAGGTCACCGGCTCCTCCCCGAGGTTCATCACCAGGAAGCAGCCGGTGCCATAGGTGTTTTTCACCATCCCGGGTTCGAGGCAGAGCTGACCGAATAGCGCCGCCTGCTGGTCGCCCGCAACACCTGTAATCGGCAGACTGAATCCCGTGGTATCGCCCGATGTCTCTGCGAACAGCTCCGAGGAGCCCTTTACCTCCGGTAGCATCGAAGCCGGAATATTAAAAAGCGACAACATCTCCTCATCCCACCGCTCCTCGTAAATATTATAGAACATCGTCCTGCTGGCATTGGTGATATCGGTCACATGCACCTTCCCGCGGGTGAACTTCCAGATCAGCCAGCTGTCGACTGTCCCGAAACAGAGTTCACCCTTCTCTGCCTTTTCACGGGCCCCGGCAATATTGTCAAGAATCCAGGCCACCTTTGTGGCGGAGAAATAGGCATCGATCACCAGTCCGGTTTTCGAGCGCACCATCTCAGCTCTACCCTCCGCCACGAGCCGGCTGCACTGCTCCGCGGTCCGCCGGTCCTGCCACACGATCGCATTGCACACCGGCTTTCCCGTGGCGCGATCCCACACTACCGTGGTTTCCCGCTGGTTAGTAATACCGATCGAAGCGATTTCGCTGGGTTTCACTCCGGCTTTGGCAATCGCTTCGCCGGTAACGGAAGACTGGCTCGACCAGATCTCTTCCGGGTCGTGCTCCACCCAGCCCGGACGTGGAAAGATCTGCCTGAACTCCTTTTGCGCCTGCGAAACGATCTTCCCGTTGTGGTCGAAGAGGATCGCGCGACTGCTGGTGGTGCCCTGGTCGAGCGAGAGAATATATTTTTTGACAGTCATTGATCAACGATTTATTTTTGAAATTACAAAATAGATTTGAATCTTGCATCTTTATTGGCCATAAGCTGGTATTTTCATCTTCCATAGCATGTCGGAAATAAAAACAATTTGGGAGCAGGGCTCCATGTCAACCACCCTCGAAACCACGCCGTCGCAGGAGCTCATTGACCATATCGGGTCGACCTACCTGGGAACGCCGGGCGGACTCCAGTACCACCATACCACCGGGATCGACAAGCTGAAAAACATGAAAACCTGCTACTTCGCTTTCCTGCGGCGATCGGGAAAGATGCTGGGCTCAATAGGCTATGCACTGCGTGATGCGCATGCCGGGGAGGCTACATATAAATGCTGGCTGGTGCGGTATTTTGCGATCAAGGCGCCGATGCGTACTGACAAACTTTCACGGAAGCAAAGAAAAAGAAGGCCAGTGAAGGACCGCTCTGTTTCATTGATCAAGGATGTGGCCAACTTTTTTCATGACAATCCCCAACGACTTATAGATCCTGATACCACGGAGATGCCCCAGGCGATCCTCTACAGCCTGGTAGAGAAGAAGAATGAGCGCTCACGCAACTTCGCAGAGGTCGGCGGATACGAAAAGTCGGGCGATGTGGTCTCCTTTATATTCAGCCGGCTGAAACAGCGGAAAAGGGCAGGGGTGGAGCAACTCAAACGAGAAGAGATTCCTGAAATGCGGTCGCTCCTGAGAGAGTTTTACAGCGATCATGCCTTTTACCTCGACGACAACCTGTTTCTGAATGACGATTATTATGTGCTTCGTGCGAACGGGGAGGTTGTAGCCGGACTGCAGGCCAATGAGGAGATGTGGGAGATAAAGACAATTGGGAATGCCATGTTCGATAGAATTATAAAATTTCTAACGCGCATTCCGTTTATCGGCAAAAGATTTAGATACGAAGAGATGCGGTTCCTGGGGGTCGAAGGAATTTTCTTCAGAGAGGGCAGGGGCGATGCGGTTTACACCCTGCTCGAAGGGGTGCTGGCACTCAAGGACCAATACCTGGCTCTGATGATCATGGATACCCGGTCGCGGGTATACCTCAATTTCAAAAAGCACAAGGGACTCGGTCCGGTAAATACTGTCCTCGGCACCTTCGATGGTGATATCTACACCCGCTTCTACTCCTTCCCGGAAGAGGAGAAGAAAAAAGTTTCCGCAATGCCGGCCTACATCAGCATCTTCGACAATACCTAGCAGCTCTCCGGCCTACATCCTCCAGCCTCCACCCCCATCCTCCACCCTGCACCCTCCTGCCTACACCTCCATCCTCCATCCTCCAGCCTACAGCCTCCTCCTTGCTCCCCCGCACACTTTTATTATCTTCACATTTCAAATAAACAAAAGAAATGATCAAAACATCCCTCCCCGGTTTCTTCCTGCGCCATGCCGAAGAGACCGACGTACCGCTGGTCCTCGACCTCATTAAAGGGATCGCTGCCTATGAAAAGCTGTCCCACGAAGTTGTGGCCACAGAGGAACTGCTGAGGGAAAACCTGTTCGGCAAAAAGCGGTTCGCCGAGGTGGTGCTCGGATATGAAAATGAAACGCCGGTCGGGTTCGCCCTCTTCTTTCATAACTTCTCCACCTTCACGGGGAGGCCGGGACTCTATCTCGAGGACCTGTTTGTGTATGATCAATACAGGGGCAAGGGATACGGGAAGGCACTGCTGCTCTACCTGGCGAAGATCGCGCTGGAACGGCACTGCTCGCGTTTTGAGTGGGTGGTGCTCGACTGGAACACACCGGCGATCGATTTCTACAACTCATTGGGAGCAAGGCAGATGAAGGAGTGGATTATCACCCGGGTGGCAGGTGGAGATATTGACCTGCTCGCTAAGATGTTTTAGAATGTCAAGACATATAATCCAATCGTTGCGAAGGAACCTTATCACCCGTGAGCTCTGGTCAGACATCAAGGAGTCGATACGCGGTACGGAGAAGGATTTCACCGTCATACCGATCAGCAAGGCGATCCTGCTGCTGAGCATTCCCATGGTCCTCGAGATGGTCATGGAGTCGGTATTCGCACTAGCAGATATATTCTTTGTCTCCCGCCTCGGCGCGCAAGAGATTGCGGTGGTCGGAATCGGCCCTGGCGCTGATGGCCATGGTGATCTTCAAAAGGGGCAGGTGGAAGCTGAAACAGGTGTGAAAGGCCGACTTTTTTTCTAACTTTAATCCGAAATATGCCAACGATTTTTGATATCAAGCGTTTTGCGATTCACAACGGACCGGGGATCCGGACCACCGTGTTCTTTAAAGGATGTCCGCTCAACTGCCCATGGTGCCATAATCCTGAAAACCACAACGGTAAAGGCAACCGCCAGGCTCGGAAAGCTAAACAATTAGAATTTTAAGCACGGACGGATACTGATCGCTGTAATTGTTATTGAAATGGCGAAAAAGTAATGATGCAGAATATTTCTTCGCAGCATTTTATTAGTTTAGGGGAATGAACAGTTCCCCTTTTTTTATCTACAAAATTGATGAGCGGCACCTGGAGCAGCTCCGTGATATTGCCATCCGTACCTTTGCTGAAACCTTCGCTGCGACCAACAGCGAGAAGAATATAAACGATTATTATGCACGCCGCTTTAATGAAACGACGCTGCGGCAGGAGCTGAGCGATCCGGAGGCTTGGTGGTATTTCATTGAATACAGGGGTACGCTGGCCGGTTAACTGAAGGTGAATGCCGGCAATGCTCAGACCGAATTGCAGGGTGAGGATGGATTTGAGGTGGAGCGGATCTATGTGCTGAAGGCGTTTCAGGGAACAGGGGTGGGGCCCGCCCTGATGCAGTATGCGATCAACCTGGGCAGGGAGATGGGAAAACGGTACCTCTGGCTCGGTGTGTTTGAGGAGAATTACAGGGCGCTCCGCTTCTATGAAAAATTTGGTATGAAAGAGTTTGCCGATCACATTTTTATGATGGGCAAACAGCCCCAACGGGATGTACTAATGCAGATGGAACTTTAATGTTGAACCCTTTTTTTTCAGGGCGATCAACACCGAGAGTGCAGAGAAAAGGACTTGGAATGACTGTTAATCTAAATGCACCCCTTTTTCCCCGGCATTTACTTCCAGATCGAGAAAATTTTCGGGGGGTGGCAGTGGACAGGTAGCAAAGGGACTAAAGGCGCAGGGAGGATTGTAGGCCGATGTAGGAGTTCCAGTCGGTAATGATTTCGGTTTTCCGTTGACAGGCGGTGGAGAGCATGAACAGACACAGAAATGATATGGCAGCAAAATTGTTCATGGTTTTTGGATTTACAATTCTTTTTGTCATTGAATTCCTAAATGATCGGTCCTTAAGGTTGAGTGTTTCATCTCAATCGTGTTTCTTCCCACGGTATAGGCATAGGCTGACGCAGGTAGAAAATGGATGGTGAGCCCATTATAATTTAGGGCACCTTCTTTATCTATGGTGGTTACAATTGGGTGGTTCAGTTTGTTTTCGGTGCAGAATTTATACAGGCTCTTCAATTCTTTTGGATGGTTAAAATAGCGGTTAGTCCATTTGATCTCCACTGCCCATTGCGGTTTTAGGTTTAATTCACTTAACCCTACAAGGTCCACTTCACCATTTGACCAACGTGCATACCATGGGGTAAACCAATCCCGGTGCATCCATTGTGAAAAGATAGCTGTTTCAGTGAGTTGACCGGTCATTTCATCGGTTGCCATGACAGGTGAAAAGAGGGCACTGCGTAAAGAAGGGTTTGTCAGGTAAATTTTGAAAAAGTTATCCCGCTTAAATTTTTTGCCACTCTGATCGATTCTTCTGACAATCCGGATAAGAAAAGCCGCCTCGAGATACTCCAGGTATTTTTTCAGGGTATTCTTCGGAACATTCGATTGGTTACTGAGTGCGTCCAGTGAAAACTCTCCTGAAGTATTATATGCAATCGTTGTGAAAAGAGAATTCAATTCCCTCGTGTCACTTATTCCATAAAGTCCTGGCAAATCCCGCAGCAGGACTTTATCAATTATATCGTGCCGGATATAACGCCCCGGATTTGCCTGAATTGATTCAGAGAAAATTACTTCAGGATAACCGCCGAAATTGATATAATTGATAAAATGTTTATTCAGTTGGTCGATATGATTTGAAGAATAGAATGTTGCAATATGATCTTTCCATCTTAAATCGATTGGTTGAATGATCCTTTCAAATCCCATTAATGAGATATACTCATTGAATGTAAGCGGAGGAAGTAAAAAATCAGTAAATCTTCCGGCTCCGCTCTCTTTGCTCGCATACTTAAGTGCAGCTGCAGCAGATCCGGATACGATGAATTTATCTTTCCTGTAGCTGTCGGCTAACGATTTTAAATGAACCTCCCAGTTTTTAAGGTACTGTATCTCGTCGAAGATTACGATATAATCAGATTTATCTTTTGTACCTGAGGCTTCCCTGGCATATAGAAATAGCTGTTCTAAAGAGATATTGTTGTATATTGGATTTTCAATGGTTATGAAAATTATCTTTTGCGGGTTGATCTTATTTGAAATCAGGTCTTCAACCAGGTGATGAAGTATAACAGTTTTCCCCACCCTTCTTGGCCCCATTAACACAACTGCGCGTCTGACCTTTTCATAAACCAGGAGTTTAAAAAGGTCGAAATACAACCTTCTGGACATAGAATTGTAATCCTCTTCAATATGTCCGGTGATCCACCAAGGGTTCTCATATCTTATTCTGTCAAGAACCTGCTCTTTTGATATAGTCCTGATCATTTTTGTGTCTTATGATGTTGAAAATGCTAAAATAAGATTATATAATTGATCTTATTTTGTAAAAATACATCATATAAGAAAATAATGCAAATAAAAATAGCTTATTAATCTATTCTGAAAACGATTCTCAGGCGTACCTCCTCATCGATGTACTGACCGTTTCTTATGGCGGGTTGCCATGCGGGACCTTCTGAGACTGCCCTGATGGCCTCATTTTCAAATGCTTCATTATCGGGGGCGCGGATCACCTGGAAATTCTGTGGTTGTCCGTCGGGGTCGATCGAGAATTTCAATACCACCACCTCTTTTTTCGATGACTCCGAAAGCTCCGGGTAAACCAGTGCAGAGTCGATGTAACTCCTGAAGTTGGCTACTCCATTTTCGGGAACAGCAGCTTTATACTCCACATTTCCGGATGGGTCAGCCTCCTCTGCTGTAGCAGACGCTGTCAACTGTGACTTCTTCGAAGTGCTATAGCCTATTACGACTACCTCATCAAGGCTATCCTCATCTCGCAGCGCATTTTCAACTACTATCGTTTGTTGCGGTGTTTCACCCGAAAGGATTTGCTCCGGTGGTGCCTGGAGATTATTTGCTGTCTTTGATTTTGCATTCTTTGGTTTCGCTGCTGTTTCAGATGCATCCTTTTGTTGTTGCGTGGCCCCGTATCTGCCGGCAGCAGCCTCCTCCATCTTTTTCGAGGCAAATGCATGGTCTTCATTGGTTTCTTGCATCCTGGACTCTTCTCTCGCAACACCCTCTTGAATATGGTTCTTCTGAATGGCCTGCATCGGCTCCTCCTGCTCCCCTTCAACCTCTTCTATTGGAACTGCCTGCTCCATTCTCTTTTCTCTCTCCAATTCAGCTGCAGGTTCAATTCCAATTTCGCTTTCAACCTCTGCTGCAGGTTCAATCCCAATTTCGTTCTCAACCTCTGCTGCAGGTTCAATCCCAACTTCGTTCTCAACCTCTGCTGCAGGTTCAATTCCATCTTCTTTTTCCAATCCACCACCCTTCGACGGAGCCACCTGTTCTTTTGCGGCCTCCTGCATCTCAGGGGCAGTTTCGAAACGCTCAAGTCCGTTGTCGTTTAACCGGAAGAAGATGGTTGTTACGATCATCAGTGAAGCAAAGGCTGCTGCAGCACTGTACCAGGCAATCCTCCGGTTGCGACCGGCCTTCCTTTTTAGATCGCTCTTCCGGTTACGACTGATCCTCCATCCTACACCAACCTCGCGGTCCCGACCAGTCCGGCTTTCATTGTTCCGGATCGGGACCTTATTGTCCCGGGGCCTGCTTTCATTCTCCGGGTTCCGGCTGCTTTTGTCCCCAACGCTGTTCCTGCTGCTCTGACCTTCGATCCTTTTCCATATCTTTCCGGCGGCCGACTGCAGGTCCTGCTCCGCCTCTTCTCGCGATATCCTGGAAAAGCCTTCAGCAGCATCGGACGCAAAAGGATCCTTCTGCATCCGGCGCTCAAAAACATTCCGATCCTGATCCGACATCTTCCCTTCAGAATAGTCGAGAAAATCAGATGACCTCTTTTTACGATATTTATCCCGTTTTGCCATGTTTTTCCTCAATGCAGATCTTCAGGTTGCGCTTTCCGTTCTGTATGAAGCTCTTTATCTTCTTTTCTTCCATTTGCAGCAGTGCGGCGATCTCCCTGTACGACCTGTTTTCAAAATAGAAGAGCCGAACGCACTCCTGCTGATGACCCTTTAATGCTTTAATGCATTCCTGGAGTGTTTTATTCAGCGATTGCTCCTCTTCATCTATGGGATGCATCTCTATGGCCGATTCCATAAAAATATCCTGTTCTTTTTCCCATGACTCCTTTTGCCTGTTCGCACTCTTCTCCGCCCTGATCTTCATCAGACAATGGTTTTTGGTCAGCACATACAACCACCCCCTGAACTGCTCCACCTCATGCTTCGGCAGTTCGGTAATCAGCTTCTCAAAAATGGCGGTCACCCCATCCTTCGCATCCTCCCTGCTTTCAAGGTACTTCAGGCAGACCCCGTACACCAGGTGCATATAGCGTTCATACAATATACCCAGCTGCTCCAGGTTACGCGACGCCTTAAACACGTCAACGAGCTCCTCATCCGTCTGTTCGTAATTTTTTTTCGAGGGTTCTTTCAGGGCCATGAAACGCTTGTGTTTGCAACAATTTCTTGTATCTGCCAGTGCAATTTACACAGAAAATTTCAAAAAATTTATGGAATCCTTGAAATGGCCGCATCCTTAGTTTGAAAGCGCGCTTAACCCTTCGATCGCTGATCCGGGTGAGACGACAAAGTACAATGGTTTTTATAAATTATACCAATACAATTCATAAACACGTAAAACTTATTATCATGAAGACTATAGCATCATTTATCACAGTTTTGTTTTTATCCATTCTGTTTATGGCGGCTGGTGAATCAAAAGTAATCACAGGAACCGTTACGGATGAAAACGGATATGCCATTATCGGTGTCAACGTAATTGAGAAGGGTACACTTAATGGTACCGTTACCGATAAGTATGGCAAGTACACCCTAACAGTTGCCCATTCTTCTGCCACCCTGGTTTTCTCTTATACAGGTATGGAGACCCGGGAGGTTGTGATTGGGGCGGGCAATACCATCGATGTGCAGATGAAACCTTCGGCTGCTGAGATGGAGGAGGTTCAGGTGACCGGATATGTTGCATATGATATGAAACAAACTGTTTCAGGTGTGCATGTGAAATCGGTAATGCCGGGTCGGCATGGAAAGAAATCGATGGGCTATTCTGCAGCATCTGCCTATGGAGGACACTACAACCAGGACTGGAACACCGAAGGGTATGCCACCATTCGCGAAAACGGGTTCAAGGATGTGCTGCACAATCCGCTCTCTACCTTCTCGATCGACGTCGACCGTGCCTCCTATTCAAATGTGCGTCGGTTTATTAACATGGGACAAAAGCCGCCGGTTGATGCCGTGCGTATCGAGGAGATGATCAACTATTTCTCTTACGATTACCCACAGCCGGAAGGTGACCATCCTTTCACCGTGACTACCGGATTTTCGACCTGTCCGTGGAGCAGCGAACACCAGTTGCTGCACATCGGACTGCAGGGAAGGGCCATCGATAAGGAGAACCTCCCCCCGTCCAACCTTGTGTTCCTGATCGACGTCTCCGGCTCCATGAGATCTCATAACAAGCTACCACTCTTAAAATCGTCCTTCAGATTACTGGTGAACGAGATGCGGCCGGAGGATCGCGTGGCGATGGTAGTGTACGCCGGAGCGGCAGGTGTGGTGCTTGAATCGACCCCGGGGAGTGAGAAGGAGAAGATCCTTTCTGCCTTGAACAATCTGCAGGCAGGTGGTTCGACCGCCGGAGGTGCCGGACTTCAACTGGCCTACAAGATCGCAGAACAGCATCTCCTGAAAGAAGGAAACAACAGGATCATTCTGGCCACTGATGGTGACTTTAATATCGGTCAGTCGAGCGACGCAGAGATGGAGCGTCTGATCGAAAAGGAGCGTGAGAAGGGGATCTTCATTACTGTTTTGGGCTTCGGAATGGGGAACTACAAGGACAGCAAGATGGAAACAATAGCCGACAAGGGAAATGGAAACTATGCCTATATCGATAATGTTCAGGAGGCCAATAAGATGCTGGTGAGCGAGTTTGGCGGGACACTCTTTACCATCGCAAAGGATGTGAAATTCCAGATCGAATTCAATCCCGCCCATGTGAAGGGGTACAGGCTGGTGGGCTATGAAAACAGACTGCTGAATGATGAGGATTTTAACGATGACACCAGGGATGCTGGTGAGATGGGGTCCGGACATACAGTGACCGCTTTATATGAGATCATTCCCGCAAGTGCAGAAGGCAGTGTGGTTGATATAGATCCTCTTAAGTACCAAACGGCCGGATCGGAAAAGGATTACCGAACGGGACGGTCGGTAAGGAAGTTGGACCTGAGCAAAGCACGCATAAAAGGAAGAACGGAGGACTACTCGGATGAATTGCTGACCATTAAGTTGCGGTACAAGCAACCGGATGGAGAGAAAAGCGTGTTGTATGAACAGCCTGTTGCGGCCAGGTTAGAAGCTTTTGAAAACACCTCCGATAATTTAAGGTTCGCATCTGCAGTGGCAATGTACGGGATGATCCTCCGGGATTCAGAATACCTGGAGCAGGGGAGTATCGAAGAAGTATTGCAGATGGCACGTAAGGCCAGGGGGTCGGATCACGAGGGGTACAGGGGAGAATTCATAAAAATGGTAAATACCAGCGCCTCCTTGCTAGCCATGAGCAGGCTAAAATAAGTAGAATCTGCAGGCTTGTTAGGTAGAGACATTTCTTTTTGTTGTTGTTAAAACCGGACTATATGGTTAATCCTTTTCTTTTTTCTCTTTGTTTTCCAGTTTATTATAGTATTTGCTGGTAAGAGCAGCCCCGATAATCCCCGCTTCGTTCAGCAATGTTGCCGGAACGACCTTCGCCCTTGTTTTAATGTGCGGAATAAATGCATCATCCTTCTTGCTGGCGCCACCGCCGATAATAATCAGATCGGGCCAAAGCAATTCTTCCATACGGCTCAGGTACTCGTTGAACCGGCCGGCCCACACTTCCCAGCTCAGGTCATCGGCCTTCCGTGCCGCATCTGATGCATAGAGTTCGGCATCCGCACCATGCAGCAGGATATGCCCCATCTCCATATTTGGAAGCAGGTTGCCATTGGCAAACACCACCGTACCAAGTCCCGTTCCCACGGTTACAAGGAGCGCTACACCATGGAAGCCTTTTCCCGATCCGAAATTCATCTCTGCCATTCCGGCAGCATCTGCATCATTAACAACATGTACTTTACAGCCGGCCTTTTTGCTGAATAGCTTGTTGAGGTCCGTGTCGATCCAACTATCGTCTAAATTGGCCGCCGTCCTGGCGATTCCGTGCTGGATCACACCCGGAAATCCAACGCCGATTGCCCCCTTCCAGTCAAAATGTTTCTCTATTTTTTTAATCACTTCAGCAACCGCTTCAGGGGTTGCCGGTTGTGGTGTGGGTATACGGTATCTATCGGTAACCAGTTTGCCCTTTTTCGTATGTACGATGGCACCTTTCACGCCCGACCCGCCAATATCAATGCCAAGGATTTTCTTTAGTTTCATGGTTTTATTAAGGCTTTATTTAGTGGTAAAAAAATTGTTTGTGAATTATTTGACAACCACCTTGTATTTCATTCTTTTTTCCACGGCCTCCCTGCTGAAGGCATCGTCGTGGTACTTGAAATTGATGTACATCTCGGTTTGATTTCCATAGTAAGGTGACGCCGGAACGCCTGAAGTACCGGTGGGAATCACTGTTTTGGAAGCATCCCATTCAGCCGTTGAATAGATGTGGCGCTGTGATGCACCATGGTTCACATGATAACCTGAACCAACCGGATAACTGTAGGGTGCAACCGTATGAAAACTGCCGCCCACGGCATAGGGTCCAAGGTTCGGATCAAACAGCTTCTTGACGATATCAACCCCGCCCATGGGGTGTTCAATGGTCAGGGTATGAATGTCACCGTACCTCCACGCGTGCACATCATCTCCCGCCATCTTCACCAGTGTATCCACTGTTGCATCGAAGGCCTTCATGATATTATCGCTGAATGTTTCTGTAATATCCTGTGTATTTACATCGTCGCACCAGGCCGACTCCAGCGTTTCTGCGAGTGTGAAGATATGATACCGGGCAAGGATATTGTTTCCCTTTATCTGAGGAAAAACCTCTTCTCCGAGTTCATCCTTGTAGATCACCTCAATTAATTGAGCAAACATCTGTTCATAGATAAGCGGAGCGGCCAGTGCTTTATCCATCTGATAGTCCCACGTCCTGAGTGCAGCAAGTGCCTCTTCTGCAGCACCGTTAACTTTGCCGGTCAACACATCAAGGTATACTGGTGTCAGCCGCCGTGCAAAAGCTGACAGCTGATCAGCATGCATATTCATAAAACTTTCAACAGAGTGCTTTTCCTTTTCTTCGAGCATCTCCCTGATCCGGTCGATCCGGTTGGGCAGGGAAAACCAGGTACCAATGTAATGTGGGTAGTCATCACCTGCGGTTTTATTGTTGGCGCTGGAGACCATCCCGTTCTCCGGATTGTAGGAATAGGGCAGCTCTTCGAATGGCACCAGGCCCGTCCAATCGTACTGTGTGGTGTCGCCCGGATAGATCATTACATGGTCTCCTTCCCTAATGGGTACGCCACCTGCAGCCTGGAGGCCAATATTTCCCTGCTTGTCGGCATAAACGATATTCTGGCTGACTGCTATAAATGTTTTTGCAGCATCCCTGAACTCTTCCCAGTTTGATGCCCGATTGAACAGGTGTACCGAACGTAATTCATTGCTGTAGTCGGTGCCGATCCATTTCGCAGAGATGGTTTTATCTTTTACTCCTTTAAACGTGCTGACAATAGGTCCGCGGTGGGTAAACCGGTTGATCCTGGTAACAGGTTCATCTTCCCCCTTGATGTTGATCACCTCCTCCTCAATACGCATATCCACCCATCTTCCGTTTAGTCTGTACTGGTTGGTGTCCTGCGGATTGACCGTCTCCATGTAAAAATCCAGGTTATCCACCGTGAGATTGGTCATCCCCCATGCGATATCTTCATTATGACCAACGATCACATAGGGTTGGCCCGGTAAAACGACACCGGTAACATCGAGCTTTCCCTCTACCACCTGGTGCATCTGGTACCATATACCAGGTGACATAAAGCCGAGATGCATGTCATTGGCCATCAGTGGCATGCCTGTTTCGCTTTTTTCGCCGGAGACGGCCCAGTTGTTGGAGGCTTCAAAAACCTTTACACCAAGCTTGTTAATGATTCCGACCGACTCTTCTATGGTCGTGTTCATGGCGAGTTCGGGATGTTTTTCAATATAATCAGGGAAGACAAATCTGGTTTTAAAATCTCCGTCCCAGGGCAATAACTCCTGCAGTAAAGCGTCATCTACAACCTGGGCAATTTTGTATATGGCCATGTCAGACGACCATCCGGAGGTCAGATCCCAGGCCATATAGCCGATCAGGTTGGTGGTATGAATCATGGTCCACTCTTCTGGTTTATATCCCAGCAGACTGAATTCAAAAGAGAGTTTTTTCCGGTTTTTTCTGATAAACTGGTTGACCCCATCGGTATATGCCTGTAGGCATTTGATAATTTCCGGATCTGTTCTATTCAGCACATCTGCCGATTTGTTCGAGAAATCGAATGCCCTGAACAGCTGGTCGGCAGTAAGCATATCCGCACCAAATATCTCGGAAAGATTGCCGGTTGTAATCCTGCGCATCAGGTCCATCTGCCAAAGCCGGTCTTGCGCAGTGATATAACCTACTACCCGGTAGAGATCCTCTTCGTTTTTCGCATAGATATGCGGAATGGCCAGGGAGTCGCGAATAACAGTAACCTCATCGATCATGTTCTCCAACTCAATATTTACCGAATAATCGGGTATGGCCCTGTGTTTAATATTGTTCAGGAGGAGTATTCCTGTGGCGGCTCCTAATACGA
Source organism: Bacteroidales bacterium (assembly GCA_040903745.1). Lineage (GTDB taxonomy): Bacteria > Bacteroidota > Bacteroidia > Bacteroidales > M55B112. Next base: position 15,952 of record JBBDUV010000034.1, read on the forward strand.
TGACGATGATAACAGCTAAAAGGATTCGACGAAAAATTTTCATGTGGCAGGTTTTGTTATTGTGGTTGAAGTTTAAAACTCATGATTACCGGGTGATGATCAGAAGATGTAAATTCAAGATCTATCCCTGAGGTGGCGATCAGCTCGATATTGGGAGAAAGAAGAAAAAAATCGATCAGGGTGGTGGGAGTTTTTCCCTTTGTATAGGGAATCGTTACCCTCCTGTTCGTGGGGATTGCAGCATCATATGCCCAGGTCCAGGAAGCTGCCGGGTAGCCTTCTTCAATAAAGGTCAGGTCATCCCCGTCGAAAACTTCCCCATTGAATGCCGGCACAAAGTCAGCCGGACACTGGTTCCAGTCACCCCCGGCAACGACATAGTTACCTGCAGCATATTCAGCAAGCAGAAAATCTTTCAGGTAATCCATCTGCTGCTGTCTCAGCGATCCATCATCGTAGGCTGAGTTGTGGGTGTTTATGATTACCAGCTCCTTACCGTTTGACAGGGGATGCCTGCTTACAAGGAAGCACCGGTCGAGCATGAACAGGCTTGTCGGCCACGCATAATTACCCGGAAAGCTGTGTCGGATCGCCTCTGCAGGTGTTTGCTGCGAGAGTGTCTGCAATCCTGATACCACTTTGCCCATGGGCTCTTTCAGGGGAAGAGGAACAAAGGCTACCTCATAATTCTTGCCAAACAGTGAGGTATATCCCTGGAAAAATCGCGATATTTTCTCCACCATATTGGTCCTGTAACTTCTTTTCGATCGACTATCCACCTCCTGAAGCAGTATAAAATCGTAGCCTTTAAACATATCAAGGGTCTGAAGAATATTCTCAAAGTTTCGCTTTACCGCTTCTTTTTCAGGACGTACATTTTTCCCTCCGTCATAGAAAAAATCCATACTGCTGTCCAGCCCGGCATATCCAATGTTCCAGGTAACCATACTGAAAACGGAATCTGAGATAGGGTTCTGTTGTTCCGAAGTGAAAACTATCTCTTCAGGAGGTGGTGTGTAATTGTCTATGGTAGAATATGTAAGAAAGATAAGGAACAGTCCTGCGAGACCGATAATCAACCAGAGAAGATATTTTAGAAGTCGCATTTTATCATATTTGTAATAAAAGTAAATAAAGTAATGATAAAACCATAATGGATATCTAAAAAGGTGCGATTCCTGCCTCGATGGTTTTTATATATTTATATGAGATGATCTCCAAACTCCTTGATTGAAGATTAACATAACTACCTGAAATACAATTTTAAATTTGTTTTGGAGAAGTATATTTTCCTTGAGATTTGAAAAAATTTACCTCTTCCGGTTCGTATGAGCTGAAATTATTTCTAAATTGAGCGACGAATCAAACCCTTGACCCATGAAAAATCTAATTTGGATACTCATTGCATCTGTTATGTGGCTACCCCTTTCAGCTCAGAATCCTGATGATGCTGATGAAAAAAGTGCTGAAGATGTAAAAACCGATTGGAGCTTCGGAGGAGTGCCCGTCGTTGCATACGATGCTGATGTGGGATTCAAGTACGGGGCCCTGGTGAACCTCTATCATTTTGGGGATGGCTCACGGTATCCGATGTACGATCATTCAATTTACATGGAATGGTCGCGCACCACCAAGGGGAGTGGGATCAACCAGATTACCTGGGATAGCGACAAGCTGATACCCGGCATCAGGTCGTTTTTCGAGGCAAGCCTGCTCACGGAACAGGCGCTCGATTTTTATGGCTTTAATGGCTACCAGGCAAAATATGTTGCAGGGTATGATGCAGATACGACTGATATATTCTCTGATCGCCTTTTTTACAGGCACTCCAGGCAGTTACTCAGGATAAAGGCTGACTTCCAGGGAGAGATCATCGGACAGAAATTCAGGTGGCTGGGTGGTGTTGGCTTTTATGGCAACAACATTGAAGCTGTGGATGTTGAAACTCTCAACGAGGATAAAACGGAAGATCTGCTTTCAACCAACAGCTTGTACAACAATTATGTGGATTGGGGAATCATCAAGGATGATCAGAAAAACGGGGGATCGCATACTCTGCTGAAGGGGGGATTGATCTACGATACGCGCGACAATGAACCGAATCCGTTCAGTGGTATCTGGACAGAGATGCAGCTTCATTATGCACCTTCTTTATTAAGTAACACAGATTATGGATACGGAAGATTTATCTTCACCCACAGGCAGTATTTTACTATTATACCTGAATGGGTGAATTTTGCCGGACGCGTATCATACCAGGGGAAGCTCTTTGGCGAGATGCCTTTCTATATGATGCCTTACCTGTTCAATACCGCTCCAAAACTTACTACCGACGGTGTCGGGGGATCGAAGACGGTACGGGGTGTGATGCGGAACAGGATCGTAGGAGAGGGCTTTGCCTATGGGAACCTGGAACTCCGTGGAAAGATACTTAGAACAAAGTTTTTGAAACAGAATTTCTATATCGCCCTATCGGGATTTGTCGATGCAGGAATGGTAACACAAAAGTATGAACTACCCGCCAATTTGATGACCGACTTCCCCGAGGCAGCTGATTTTATCGATCTGAACGCAAAAGAGGTACCGCATCTGGGTTATGGTGGAGGGATCCACTTTGTACTAAACCAGAACTTTATTGTAACAGTCGACTACGGACTGGCAGCGAAGGCCGATGATGGTGATTCAGGACTCTATATCAACCTGAATTTTCTGTATTAGCATAGAATTTTGTCGCAAACCAAGGGGGTGATTACTATTCGATTATGGGGGGCAAGTTATATAGGAAATGTTTTAGGGTCGAAATACAGTAAAAGCCCGGACTTGCCGGGCATTTACTTTAAGAGTTCTGTGATTTTCTCAATAACCGAATCAAGGAAACTGGGCTTGACAGCTGTATTTTTAGAAATAATCAGGCTTTCGTTCAAAAGGAATATCTTGTGCAACCTGATACAGCTTTGGAAACCAATAATAACAATGTCGCTTTTTTTATACTTCATGTTTTAAAGAACTTCGTCCCACCTGTTATCTTCATCAGAGAGCCAATCTTCAGCAAGGCTTTTTTCAGATAAAAGCATAGTCTCGTAAGTACCGCCTTCTTCAACTACATCTTCTGTAATCGATTTTTTTTCTTTTATCTGAATGTCAGTAAACCTGCTTTTTATGTGGTTGATAAAAGCAAGGTACTTATTATCCGGTATGTTTATAACTACTTGTTTCATAGTCAATTATTTTAATATGTAGGCCATGACTAATAAATACATGCTTTCAATATAAATGTAAAAATACGATTTTTCTGATCAATCCCAATTATCGTTCCAAAAAGCCTCGTCCAGCTGATTTTCTCTGATGCTATTGCCTGAATATTCCAACTTCCTGCTCAAACCTTTTTACAAATTCGACCATGTACCGGTGCCGTTCCAAAGCAAGCTCCCTGCCGGTAACTGTATTCATCAGGTCTTTCAATAAAAACAACTTTTCATAGAAATGGTTGAGCGTAGGGGCTGGGGAACCCCTCTCTTTCCCCGGGGGCTGTTGCTCCTGTAGCGGGATCGCCGGATCGTAGAGCGCCCGGTTCTTAAAGCCGCCGTAGTTAAATGCCCGGGCGATCCCGATGGCACCCATCGCATCGAGCCGGTCGGCATCCTGGACGATCTGAAATTCAATGGTGTTGACCGCCTCAGTCTCCATCCGTTTCCGGAAAGAGATATTGTTGATGATATCTCTGATATGCCCCGCTCTCCCAATGTCCAGCCCTTTACTTACTAGAAAGTCGTACGCCATATCCCCACCGTCGGTCTCTGCGCCGTCATGGAACTTTGTATCGGCAATGTCATGCAGTACCACCGCCAGTTCAATCACCTCCGGATCACCAACGCCTTCCCGCTGCTGAATGTTCTGCCCCATCTTCAGCACACGTTCTGTATGTAGCCAGTCATGCCCGCCATCGAACGAGGCAAGCTTCGATTTTGCAAATGTTATGGTTTGCTCGAGTAAATTCATCGGTTCCGATTGGACCTCCAAGTTAAAAAAAACTGCCCGTTTATTTCCAGGTTGTTTATTATTTTTCTGAGTGGTGGAGGTTGCACCCGAAGGGATCAAACCTATCCTTTCAGTTACGGTAAAGATTATGCAGATCGCTATTAAACAATCCCAGCAAATCCCATAAATGCCAGTGCCATCAGTCCGGCAACGATAAAGGCGATCGGCACTCCCTTCATCTGTTTCGGAACATTCATCATATCCAGATGCTCCCTGATTCCGGAGAAAGTAATCAGCGCCAGTCCGAAACCGATTGCGTTCCCGATGGCAAAGACGACGCTCTCCAACAGGTTAAAATCTTTCTGCATGGCCAGTACGGCCACACCCAATACTGCACAGTTGGTGGTGATAAGCGGGAGAAAGATACCAAGTGCCTGGTAGAGTGGGGGACTGATCTTTTTCAGCATGATCTCCACCATCTGCACCAGCGAGGCGATCACCAAAATAAAGGAGATGGTACGCAGGTAGGTTAATTCAAATGGCACCAGTACGAAATGGTATATCAGGTAGGTGAAGATGGTAGCGATGACCATAACAAATGTAACAGCGCCTGTCATGCCTATTGCAGTATCGACCTTGCTGGAGACGCCGATGAACGGACAGATACCCAGGAATTGGTTCAGTACGATGTTGCTGACAAATACAGCGGCGATAATGATCAGTATATATTCCATAATCAGGCTGTTTTTTCTTTTAATTTATTGGCCAGTACGATCAGGTAGCCCAGGGCTATAAAGGCCCCCGGGGGAAGGATGAACAAGAGCATCCCGTTGCCCTCCAAAAATGACCATCCAAAAATGGCACCACTCCCAAGGATCTCCCGCACTGCTCCCAGTGCAATAAGCGCCAGGGCAAATCCTACTCCTATGCCCAGCCCGTCAACCACCGATGAGATAATATTGTTTTTGGAAGCGAATGCTTCTGCGCGGCCCAGGACGACGCAGTTCACCACGATCAGCGGTATAAACAGTCCCAGCGCGTCGAAAAGCGCAGGAACGTAGGCTTTCATAACCATCTCCACCACCGTTACAAACGTGGCAATGATTACAATGAATGCCGGGATCCGTACCTTGTCGGGGATCTGGTTTTTGATTAGAGATACCACCAGGTTCGACATCACGAGCACAAAGGTGGTTGCAAGTCCCATACCCAATCCGTTGATAGCCGAGGTGGTGACACCAAGCGTCGGACAGAGGCCGAGAAACATTACAAAAACTGCATTTTCCTTGAGCAGTCCCTTGCTGAAATTTTTCCACTGGTTCATCTCTATAAATTTTTCATTGTGTTTAATTGTTATTGCCCGAACCGCTCGCGCTCATATAGGCATCATAAGCCCGTTGCACTGCCTCACAGTATGCCCTGGAGGAGATGGTTGTTGCAGCAATGGCATCCACATCACCCCGGTCCTTTTTTACCATCAGCTTAAACTCCTCCGGATGCTTCCCCTGAAACTGCACATGAAAATCGGATTTCCCCTGCTCCATCTTATCGCCCAGTCCGGGCGTTTCACTATGACTGATCACGGCCACATCAATGATATTCCCTTCCGGATCAAAACCGACCATCAGCTTGAAATGTCCGCTAAAGCCACTGTTGGTAAAGGTCTCCACGGCTGTGGCAATCTGTTCTCCATTCCTTTTCACCGTGTAGAGTACCACAGAATCTCCATCCATTCCTATTTTTACATATTCTTCGGATGGGGTATTATCGAATTCAGGAACAGCAGCTTTAATGGCATTGTTTTTCTGCTTCAGTTCTGCCAGCCTGATCGGCTCCTTGGTCACCTCATAGATACTCCCCAGGAGTCCGGCTGCCACGAGTGCAACAATGGAAAGTGTTATAACCATCGATACAAAGGTTGATTCTCTCTTAGCCATGCTGCACCTCCTTTCCAAAACGTTTCGGTTTGATGTATTTGTTCAGCAGCGGTACGAAGGCGTTCATGATGAGGATCGCAAACTGCACCCCTTCCGGGTACGCCCCGAAAATCCTGATCACCACGGTGAGTATACCGATCAGCACACCATAAATAACCATTCCTTTTCGCGACATGGGGGAGGTGACATAATCGGTGGCCATGTAGATCGCCCCAAGCATGAGACCGCCGGTAAGCAGGTGAAACAGCGGATCGGCATAGCTACCGGGATCGATCAGCCAGAGGATACCGGTAAAAACAGCGACCGACCCCAGCACGGTTATCGGGATGTGCCATGTGATGATCTTTTTCACCAGCATATAGACCAGTCCGAGCAGCAGTGCCAACGCGGCGATCTCTCCTGCCGACCCCATCATGTTACCTATAAAAAGGTCCATATACCCGGGAAGATCCTGCATCAGTTCGCTAGCAGTTTGTTCTCCCAGGCCCTCACTCATGATCCCCAGGGGTGTGGCTCCCGTAGTGGCATCGGTGTATTTAAACCACTGACCAGGCTCCGGATAGCTGGTCATAGCAACAGGGAAGGAGATAAAAAGGAATACCCTCCCTACCAGTGCCGGATTAAATATGTTGTTTCCCAATCCGCCGAAAGTCATCTTACCAACTCCGATCGCGACCAACGCACCGATCATTACCATCCAGAAGGGGATGTTGGCCGGCAGGCAGAACGCCAGGAGCAGCCCGGTGAGCACAGCCGATCCGTCGAGATGGGTTAGTGGTACCTTCAGGATATACTTCTGGATCAGGTATTCGAACAGGATGCACGAGATGATCGATACCGTTGTTATGATGATCATGCCCAGGCCAAAGAAATAGACCGACACCAAAAAGGCAGGGATCATCGATATTAGCACCCCGTACATGAGCTTCGGAACACTCTCCGGAGCGTGGGCATGTGGTGATGGTGATACGATTAATTTGTTCATTATGAATATTTTGACTTTATCATATTAACTCCTTCACTAAACCGCTTTGCGTGATCGCATGATCTTTCCAACCTCAGCTTTGCCCAACCGGATGTAGTCGAGCAGGGGGCGTGCCGACGGACAGGTATAGCTGCAGCTGCCACATTCGATACAGTCCATCACACAGTTTTCTTCAAGGCCATCATACATTGCCTTTTCCGCCTGGGTCATCAGCAGGTAAGGCTCCAGTCCCATGGGACACACCGAGATACATTTTGTGCAGCGGATGCAGGGCAGCACCTCTGCACGTTTTGCCTCACCGTTCCTGATGAGCAGAATGCCCGAGCTTCCCTTCACGATGGGGATATCAATAGTGGCCACCGCTTTCCCCATCATCGGTCCGCCATTGAGCACCTTGGCCGTATCCTCCGGCAGTCCGCCCGCTTTCTCAATGATGAATGAAGCCGGCGTGCCAATGCGTGTCAGGAAATTCGAGGGATTGGCCACCGACTTCCCGGTAACCGTAACGACCCGCTCAATCAGCGGCCTGTTTTTCTGCACCGCCTGGTAAGCGGCGTATGTTGTTCCCACATTAAAAACTACGGCGCCCACGTCGATCGGGAGTCCGCCCGAAGGCACCTCGCGTTTTAAAAGCGCCTGCACCAGCTGCTTTTCACCTCCCTGCGGGTACTTTACTTTGAGTCCCTGTACGCGTATGGAAGGCTCACTGCGGCATGCCTCTGTCATTTTGGTAATCGCATCGGGCTTGTTGTTTTCGATACCAACGATCGCCTTCTCAACGCCAAGCCCCTTCATCAGGATCCTGATCCCCACCACCAGTTCACGGCTCCGCTCCATCATCAGCGCATGGTCGGCTGTGAGGTAAGGTTCGCACTCCACCCCGTTAATAATTACATATTCGGCCTTCTTCCCCTTGGGTGTCATTAATTTAACGTGGGAAGGAAATGTGGCACCACCCAATCCGACCACCCCCGCAGCAAGGATCTTGTTCCTGATCTCTTCTGCTGAAGCTTCAATATTGTCAAGGAGCTCATTCCCGGTATCGATCCCTTCGGCCCACTGGTCATCCACCACCTGGATCTGTACCGCCGGTTTGCGGTATCCGGAGGTATCGGGGAAGTCATCTATTTTCAGTACCTTTCCGGTAACCGGTGAGTGAATATTTGTTGAGATAAATCCTTCCGATTGTGCGATGAGCTGACCTGTTTTCACCTCGTCTCCTTTGGCCACGAGCACCTTTGCCGGGGCCCCCAGGTGTTGGGTAATTGGTACAACCACCAGTTCAGGCAGACCAGCAAATTCTATTTTCCTGCCTGCTGAAAGCTTGTTCTCCGGCGGGTGTACGCCTCCTCTAGAGAATGTCAGTAATCCCATTGTTAAGCCTTTTGATTTTTTTCATTGTCACCATCACTGCTGCCTGGGCCGCTGCCGTCCTTACCGCTGCCGCTTTCGACATTTCTGCTTTCGCCACTGCCATCCCTATCGTTACCGTCTTTATTAATTTCTCTACTGCTTGCATCGCTGCTGCTTTCTGTTCGATTGTCCATCTTGGCACTATCCTTCCTGCCACTGCTTCCTGGATCACCAGCCTCTCTACCGCTGCTGCTTTTACCGCTTCCATCTGCCCCTGCTGTTACCTCTGCCGGTTCAGCCTTTACCTTTGGAGGCGGGAAGTTGATCTCCAGGATCGCATCGGTCGGACATTCAGGTACGCATTTCCTGCAGAGCCTGCATTTCACCGGATCAATGTAGGCCAGGTTGTTGTTCATGGTGATCGCATCGTGCGGACAAACCTTGAAGCATTTGCTACACCCTATACAAGCCACACTGCAGTTTTTCCGTGCCACGCCTCCCTTCTCTTCGTTGATGCATGACACAAATATTTTCCTGTCTTTCTTATTCTTTTTACGGAGCTCGATGATGTCCCTCGGACAGGCTATTACGCAGGCATTGCAAGCGGTACATTTGTCATCAATCACCTCCGGCAGCCCCGTTTCAGGGTTCATATGGATCGCATCGAAATCGCAGACCACTACACAATCGCCGCATCCGAGGCATCCATGCGGACAACCACCCTCTCCGGTATAGAGGCTATGTGCGACGGCACATGATATTGCCCCGTCGTAGGTGTTGGTATGCGGGCGGAATTCCGGTCGGCCGTTACAACGCACCACAGCCACCTGTGGAGCCTGTTCAACAGCCTCCCTGCCAAGGATGGAGGCGACATCGGCCATTACTTCGTTCCCCCCGACAGGGCAGTAAAGGTCGTCGAAAGTTTCTGATTTCACCAGTGCCTCGGCAAAATTCCGGCAGCCTGCGAATCCGCATCCGCCGCAGTTGGCTGCCGGCAGCGCCTCTTCAACCTGGTCGATCCGGGGATCCTCATAAACCTTGAATTTCTGTGCGATGAAATACAAAACAATGGCCGCCACAGCTCCGATGGTTACCAGCGTGATAATGGTGTATAGGATAATCTGACTCATACGTCGTTAAATAATTTCTCCAGTTTGAACGTGAATGAATTGCTGATCCTGTCCTTCAGCAAGTAGATTACCAGGTAGTAAGGGGCAAGCGAGGCAAGCGACCAAAGTCCTGCCTGCAGCTCAGGTACGCCTGCTGAAGTTAGCGCGATCAGGATAACCATAACCGAGATAAACGGGTATACATAACCGTATGCAACAGCCCTGAGCCCGGTTCGCCGGGCAATATGGACCATCACCTGTTCACCGGGTTGAACCTCTTTCCCCTCTGTAGCAACGGTAAGAAATTTTTCCGACTGGTCGGCAGCTGAACAGGCTCCTTTGGCATGACAGGAACCACAGGCCGACTGACTATTGATACGGATGGTTGCCACCTGGTCCGTAACAGCATCTACAATACCGGTATGATCAATTGTGTCTCTGTACGACATGGTTATGTTTCGAAATAAGATACAAAAATATTCATGTTAGATTCTTAAGTATTGTTGTAGATCATATTTCGTGAAAAGAACGAGTTATTTATTTTCGTTTTAAATAAAGTATAGCAGCGTAGCCTGCCCCTTTTGAAGGAGCATTTTTTTTCTGCTAATCCTGTAAATAAGCCGAAGATGCAATATTCGGACGACTATCCGTCTATTAATAAGGGCATTTTTAGCGGGGTAGACGACGTTGAATATTTTTCTGAGATTGCCGACATTTTCATGATGTTTACCGGTGTTTATATTTTAGATAGTTGATACATGATTCCTTTTTTTGATTATGCACTATCTTTGGGTCGGGAAATATTCAGAACAGTCCATCGGGGAACCCGGAAATCGTTTTATTATGACGCAGATTAAAAAAGATTATAACAGCTTGTCAATCTTTCAATTCTTCTCTGTCGGATTTTTTATCCTATTGTTTACAGTGCTCCTGATTCTGAATCCGGAAGCATATGACTCCCTTTCACGGGAAGACTTACTCATTGAAAACCTTACCTCTGTTTTTCTTGCCGTTGCAGGTTTCTTTTTCTTTCGATCCTCTTTTTTCTCGATCAAAAACAGCACTTTTGAATACCGGTGGTGGAGAACCGGACTGTTAATGTTTGCTGGGCTTCTGTTTTTAGTGGCAGCTGCAGAGGAGATCAGCTGGGGACAGCGCATTTTTAATTTTGAAACTCCGGAACAACTTCTTCCGCTGAATGACCAGAATGAATTTAATTTTCACAATATCGATAAGAAGTTTTTTGACAGGGCTGTGGATAGAGTCACCATAGCTTTTGTTTTTGCAGGTACGGTTCTCGTTTTCATGAGGAAACGATCAATTCTGGGAATCAAGACGCCAGATATTCTCGTTATCAGTGCATTTGCAATCATCCCTTTCTATCACCAGTACAATTAGTTTGTCACCGATTTCTATCACCTCCAGTATATACCGCTGATCGCGTTGCTTGTATACTCAGTAAAAATCAGGTGTCGCACTTGTATTTTTGTACTTGTAGCAACAGTTGCATTGTCTATACTTCTGCCCCTTGTTCACATGGAGTTCAATGGGCATTTCCCGGGCCACAACAACAGTGCCAATGAATACAGAGAGTTTCTTTTTGCATTGTGTTGTATGTTCTATTCTTCTTCCATAAGCTCCTGTAAACGTTGCTGAAGGTTAGCATCGGTCTGTACCTGGCTCATAAGTTCCTGGTAACGTTCTACTGTGAGTCCTTCATCTATTACTGCCTGCTGCATCTCCTGTTGGGATGCATTCTGGATGACCTGAAGTTCTTGAATAGCTGTATTAAAACTTTCCATCTCCTTTTCTGATGTGCCAGCATCCTGGTTTGGATTCTGCTGTGATTGTACGATCTCGTTGAATCTATCCACCTGAATACCTTCGTTCTCAACTGTGCTGACCATCTTCTGCTGGGTCTTTTCATTTATTTGCTGTATCTCGCCGAAGGCGGAGGCAAACTGCTTAACTTCAGCGTCGGAAACAGGTTCTGACTGTGGTTGTTGTAATTGCTGCTGTGGTGGCTGTGGCGACTGCTGTGGTCTTTGTTGTGGTGGCACATTCTGTGCAGACAGTGTGGTTGCGAAAACAAAAATTCCTGTTGCTGATAAAACTGAGATTCTTTGTGATAAAGTCATAATAAAAAATTTAAATGAAAAATATGTGCCAATTGAATTATTCTGCTGATGGTTGCATTGACTGTAGCTTTTGTTGCAGTTCCGGACTGCTCTGAACGATTGCTCCTATTTCCTGGTATCGGTCCAGGGTTAATCCCGCCTCTACAATCTTCTCTTCCATCTCTTGTGTGGCGCGGATCTGCACCTCTTCAATCGACTTGTTCACTGCTGCATATTGTTCCATCTCCTGACTGGTGGCATTGGCATTCTGGTTCGGATCCTGTTGTGATTGCATGATCTCACTGAACCGTTCTACTTCCATCCCTTGTTGTTGAACAGCTCCGACCATCTCCTGCTGAGCCGATTGGTTAATAATTTGCATATGCTCCATGGCCGACATAAACTGAGTCAGCTCTTCATCGGTCACATCTTTTGCCTGTTGCATTAATTGCTCCTGACCAGGCATCGGTTGTCCCTGTGGTGATGATTCGGTGCTTTGATTGTCCTGATTCTTCGTGCTGTTCTGACAACCCCACATAAGGGTCAGGGCCACTACAACACCTCCTGCATTTTTTAAATTCATACAATTTTTAATTTAATTTTTAAAATATTTCAATTTATCAAATAGTACCGTAAAGAACCGGGCTTGCGAGCTCAGCGAACCTAAAACCAGCCACTCCGACTCTATGGACACTCTCTATTTATAGGTGCCTGATATGAAACAAACTCATGAACTTTGTTCCTACAGCCATTTATAAGAATCCGAAATGTATAAAACATAAAATGGCTCAAGGAAGAATAAGTGTTAAAGAACAATAAATCTGCAGGTATTTGTCTCAGATTCCTGTTTTTGGAGTAGTTTGAAAAAGAAAAACCGGATCGATTGACAAAGCAATCCAGCTTGCTAAACCTATCCGGTTTGCTGTAAATGTTTTAGCTGATATAGCCCCAGTTAATCACATTGAGCGATCCTTTCCTGATCTGTTTAACAAAGATTTCATTCTTTTCCATTTCGAGTTTCGGATCTTCATCCAGAATCTTTTCAGCCACATCGCGTGCCAGGGTGAGGATCTGCTGGTCCTTGCCCAGGTGTGCAATTTTCAGGTTGAAGGGAACGCCGCTCTGCTGGGTACCTTCAAGGTCGCCCGGACCACGCAGTTTCAGATCAACCTCTGCAATCTCAAATCCGTCGTTGGTAGAGACCATGGTCTCCAACCGTTTACGGCCATCATCGGAGAGTTTGTACCCCGACATCAGTATACAGTATGACTGATCTGCCCCACGGCCCACCCGTCCGCGCAGCTGATGGAGCTGTGCTAGTCCGAACCGTTCGGCACTCTCAATGATCATTGTCGTGGCGTTGGGAACATCTACACCTACCTCTATCACCGTAGTTGCTACCATGATTTGCGTTCTGCCCGCTACAAAATGGTTCATGGCGATCTCCTTCTCCTCCGGCTTCATCTTGCCGTGCACCACGCTGATCGCATATTGCGGTGGAGGAAAAGCCCTTGCAATACTCTCCAGACCGTCTTCAAGATCCTTGTAATCCATTTTTTCCGACTCCCTTATCAGGGGATAGACGATATATATCTGCCTGCCCTTCTGTATCTCCTGCTTCATAAATCCAAACACCTTCAGACGCTGGTTGTCATAAATATGTTTTGTGATGATCGGTTTTCTTCCCGGCGGAAGCTCATCAATCACGGAGATGTCCAGATCACCGTAAAGTGTCATGGAGAGTGTCCGGGGAATAGGAGTGGCTGTCATCACAAGGATATGAGGCAATACCTTTCCCTTCTTCCACAATTTCGCCCGCTGCGCCACGCCAAAGCGCTGCTGTTCGTCGATCACCACCAGTCCGAGATCGTTGAACTGAACCACATCCTCCAGCAGGGCGTGTGTTCCCACCAGTATTTTTAGCGATCCCCCGGTAAGGGTGGTATGGATCCGTTCCCGGTCGGCCTTTTTGGTCGATCCTGTAAGCAGTTCAATGGTCACATCTAATCCTTCCAGGAATCCCGAGATGCTTTTATGGTGCTGAATGGCAAGGATTTCCGTAGGTGCCATCAGACAGGTCTGGTAGTTGTTGTCAAGGGCGATCAGCATCGACATCAGTGCCACCAGTGTCTTTCCGCTTCCCACATCGCCCTGCAGCAGCCTGTTCATCTGCTTGCCCGACCCCAGGTCGGCACGAATTTCTTTTAGTACCTTTTTCTGTGCCCCTGTAAGTTCAAATGGCAGATGATCTTTATAAAACGTGTTCAGGTGCTCGCCCACATGGGTGAACTTATTACCAGTAAATTCAGTTTTTCTGACCGTTCGTTTCTGCAGGATATTGAGCTGTATGTAAAAGAGCTCCTCAAATTTCAGCCTGAGCTCCGCCCTTTTATATTCTGTTACGGAATCAGGAAAATGGATCTGCCTGAGCGCCCTGTCGAGCGTTACCAGTTTTAGTTTCTGGAGCAGCCAGGCGGGGAGGGTCTCACTGAAATTTGAAGGCAGGTTCTGAATGAGGTTGGCCTGTAGTTTACTGATCGCCTTCGAAGTGAGGTAGTTGTTCTTCATCTTTTCCGTTGTGGAGTAAACGGCCTGAAGATTTGACTGCACCTTTTTAATTTTTGCAGGATCCTCTATTTCAGGATGGACCAGGTTCAACTTCCTGTTGTAAACGCTGGGTTTGCCAAATACGATTATCTCTTTTCCGGGAGGGAAGTTTTCAGGAATCCATTTGGCCCCCCTGAACCAAACCAGCTCCAGCATACCGGTTTCATCGCCAAATGCGGCCACAAGACGTTTCATACGCCCACCGCCTGCAGTAGAGTAGTTTTTGATCTTTCCCCGTATCTGAATATAGGGCAGATCGGGGTGTATCTCGTTGACCGAGTAAAACTTACTTTTATCTATATATCTGTAGGGAAAGTAATAGATCAGATCCTCGTAGGTGTGTATGTCGATCTCTTTTTTGAGCAATTCACCCCTTACCGGACCGACACCCGGCAAAAACTGTATCTCCTGTTTCAGGAAGTTCTGCATCTGTTTTTGTATTTGACGCTTTGACTTTGCCGAGCTCCGCTGCGCTTCGTTTCTTATCAAAGACTGATAATAACTTAGTTTTAGCTTCGCTGTGCTCGCAAGCCCGGTTCAATCTGGCACTCGTTAACAGTGAACAATGTAATACATGAAATTATTTAGTTTCAGAAAACAATTTTATTTTTACCATATATTCCTGGATTATTCAGGATAGATAGGTTGTCTGATTGTAAAGTTAAGATTTTGAATCATACTGGGTCCGGTAAATTATCAATTATCCTGAAATATCTTCGGCACAGGCTGGCTAGCAGATACCGCAACGGTTATGGAGTACACAGTCCATACCTGTATGCGCTTGTCAGGAATGTTATTTTCAACAGGGCCGATATTCAGGTGCCTGAAGAGGTTCTGCTTTCGCACCGGAAACTTCGGAGGGACCCGGTTGCTATTGAGGTTGATGACAGGGGAGCTGGCAGTCTCACTACACGTGGTGCCCGGCGAACAATTGGTTCCATGGTAAAACACTCTTCAGTTACGGAAAAGCAGGGTACGCTGTTATACAGGTTGTGTAGCTGGTATCAGCCGGCAACGGTTCTTGAGTTTGGCACCGGATTGGGAATCAGCACATCATACCTTGCTTCCGGATCAGGGAATGCAGAGATTATTACCATCGAGGGAAGTCCTGAAAAGCATAAATATGCTGTACATAACTTTCCAGGAGGTATCTCAAAAAAGGTTGATTTCAGATCCGGTACTTTCGCTGATCATTTTGAGGTGATGCTCAACAGGGCCGGGGAGCGAACCATTGTATTCATTGACGGCGACCACAGGTACCAGTCAACCATGGATAAAGTAAGGGCATTTCTGCACAGGGACCTTGAAAACATCATGGTTATCCTGGATGATATTTACTGGTCGGATGAAATGGAGAGGGCATGGAAGGCGTGTTTTGCAGATCCAAAAGTTGATATCTCACTGGATCTGTTTCATTTTGGAATATTGATCAGGAAACCGGGAATAGTAAAGCAGCATCTAAAAATAAAATTTTAACAATTTTTCATATGTATATTTCGTATTATAGCTACATTCGTAAACTTTAAAATATCGTCTGACCATCATGTCTGATTTCGAACCTTACCATCCAACCACTGCAATTCATTGACAAATGTTAAAATAATATCATGGATCATATCATTGAACTTCATAATCTTGGAAAAAAATACTATTTGGGATCAATCGTTGTACCCGCCCTGCGATCCATCTCGATCAATATGAAACGCAATGAATATGTTGCGATCATGGGGCCTTCCGGTTCCGGGAAGTCAACACTGATGAACCTGATTGGATGTCTTGACACTCCTACAGAGGGTACCTATATTCTTAATGGTACAGATGTCAGCCAGATGGAGGACAACCAGCTTGCGGAGATTCGCAACCAGGAGATTGGATTTATTTTTCAGACATTTAACCTGTTGCCCAGGTATACTGCTTTGGAGAATGTAATGCTTCCCATGGTGTATGCCGGGGTAAATAAGCAGACCAGAACCGAACGGGCCATGGAGGTAATTGAGAGTGTGCAGCTTACCGACCGAATGGACCACAAGCCCAACGAATTATCGGGTGGTCAGCGCCAACGGGTTGCTGTTGCCAGGGCTTTGGTTAATAATCCCTCTATCATTCTGGCCGATGAACCAACCGGTAACCTGGATTCGAAAACCTCAAATGATATTATGCGCTTGCTGGATGAGATTCATGAGCTCGGGAATACAATCATCCTGGTAACCCACGAGGAGGAGATCGCACGCCATGCCCACAGGATCATACGGTTGATTGACGGTGAAGTAGCCAAAGACGAGGTAAACCCCAATCCGGTCTACCAAAGCGTTGCCAGGTGATTTATTCTTTCCGTTAAACATTCAAGGTAATAATTTGAACAAAAAATCCCCAAACAGGTTGAATCCTGTAAACAGATTCAGTAATGGGTATCGAGAAATCAAAAATATATACCAAAGGTGGAGATAAGGGGATGACCTCCTTATTGGGAGGTAGAAGGGTGTCGAAGTTTCATCAAAAAATTGAGGCTTATGGTACCATCGATGAATTAATGGCTCATACTGCGCTGTTAAGGGGGATGACTGATGATGAAAGAATTAAGGCACAGTTACTGGTAGTGCTTGATAAGTTAATGTCGGCTGCATCCCTGACAGCTGCTGATGGTAATGATTTGCCTGAGAATATGCCTGAAATTTCAGAAGAGGATGTTCATTTTCTGGAAGAGGCTATCGATGTGATGGATCATGATTTACCCCCCCTCCGATCATTTATCCTTCCCGGTGGAAGTAACTCTTCTTCCCAGGCACATATTACACGAACTGTTTGCCGGAGAGCAGAGCGAAATATTCTTAAATTGCATGAAACAGATCCTGTTGATGATATAATAGTAAAATATTTCAACCGATTATCAGATTATTACTTCCTGTTAGCCAGAATGTTAACACACTTATCCGGAACCCCGGAAATACCTTGGAAACCGTAATTGGTTTAATAAAAAAAAATTCTATATTTGCGGCTTAGTAAACAGGAGCCAGACCGGTTCCGGTAATTGGTTTAAATATGTATTGGACACTTGAATTAGCTTCGAAACTTGAAGATGCCCCATGGCCGGCGAGCAAGGATGAACTGGTCGATTTTGCCATCAGATCCGGTGCGCCTCTTGAAGTTATTGAAAACTTGCAGGAAATCGAAGATGAGGGCGAGATCTATGAGAGCATAGAAGATATCTGGCCCGACTATCCTAGTAAGGACGATTTTTTCTTCAACGAAGATGAATATTAAAAAAGGAGCCCGATAGGGTTCCTTTTTATTTCCAATGAAATATATCACTGAATTTTAAAGGTCTCCACTGTTCATTCCATGAAAAGCCATCCAGCCTTCGTTGATTTTCAGGAAACAAATCAATCGGATAGTATTTACCGCTCGGCTGTACCAGGTAATTTACCTTTTTCACTTTATTCTCTTCCAGGTAGATGATCAGGTCGGTACATTCTGCCCGGTTTACCCCGATGATCTCTCCCCGGTCTTCTGCATAATATATGGTTTGCCCGTTTCCTGTAACATCCAGCCTTACAAGGTCATTGTCTTTAAAATAACCTATCATGGTCTTCCCCCTGATCTGGTTGAACTTTGTCGAATCCTCTTTTGATATAAGCAGGGCAATATCCCTGAGATAAAGGCGATAGAGTTGTTGATTCCTGTTTTTTAGTTCAATTTTAGTAGCTGTGGTCTGGTTCTCATCTGCCCAAATAACCGGAGATCCGAGCATATGAAAGGTGCTGTCTTTCTCGATATAGGACAATGAATCACACATCCCCTGAATGTCGTGCCTGTAGATTTTAACGTGGTAATAAGCCAGCAAGATCTTTTCATCAGAAATGCTGGCTGTATCAACCATCGATCTTAATGTATCGGCGTGTATAAAGAGAGAATCGTTTCCTTCTAACTGTACCATCCAAGCACTGTCGGTTAGCATGGCACGCTGCTCAATTTCCAGGTATTCCCCGTGATTTCCACGGAGAATAACATTCTGGGCAGAGTCAAACAGTTCAACATTCATTTTGGCCCTTCCAAAACCAGTGTTTCTTTCATAATATAATGTATCTCCCCTTAACATTCTTCCTTCTCGCTTCAGGAAGGCATTTTTTTCTATCCGGGAAATATCCTTCTCAGTATCGTACCACCCACTTTCACAATAGAGGTAGTTATCCTCACCGATGATCTCTGTAGGTCCGAAAAAGTAGGCGATCTTTGTTTTTGAATTGTACTGAAGTGTATCTGATAATATGTTGTAGTCAGGATTGATTATCACCACACTATCCTTAAAATGGAACACTTCTGATTTTGTATAATAATGACCCAGTCTGCTCGTCAGTTCGTTGTCACCTTCCGTGATTACCCCTCCGCCAAAATAGTACGCGATCTCCGTTTCTCTGTTATAGTCAAGATGTTCTGTAATAAGGATCGTGCTATCGTTGATGAGTTTTACATTGCCCCTGAACATGGCAATTTTTGAGTCTCCCTCATAATGCAATTTGTCTCCGTAAAGAAACAGTGTGTCACCCTGTTCGATAGTAACATTACCGAATGCATCAAATGAATAGGATTTTGAATAAAAGTTGGCTGAATCACAGGTCATAATGGCATCATCATGTTTGAATCTCACATTTCCCAACAGTTTTTGGCCGCCTGATCCGAGTGACCGTTCCGATTTGATGATGTCAGCATTGAGAATTTCGATCTGTCGTACTTCCTGACCCTGCCCATTTACAGCAGCAAGTATGAAGACGACAAACAGAGGAAGTGACCACCGGTTAACCGTTTTGAATAATTGTTTCATTAAAGGTTGGAGAGCTCACTGTTATTCTTTTCGCAATGCCTGAACGAATTATCAATACTGATATACGTTTTTCGTCTTTTATCTTCAAACCACTCAGACATTATTTCATTCTGTTTCTTCATGCGTGCCATGTTCTGCAATAGCAGGTAGTCCTGTTTTAAATTGGCACGGTGTGGTTCTGTCCGTAATACCAGTTTTATCATCTTGAAACAAAGTTTTCCCTTATCATCAGTCGATTCATAAGGTCTGGAAATCTCTCCAACCCTCATTTCCCTGACAGTATAATAGTCTTTTGTTTGGAGCTCGTCCAGCTGAAAGGTGGCCGCCTGATTGGTCGGATTTACAACCAGGCCCCCATTGGCCCGTGTCTTTTCATCCTCTGAATTAAACAACGCGGCCCTGTGAAATGTAATTGAATCGGCGAGAATAAGACTCCTCAGGCTATCAAGTTTTGATAGTGCTTTGCCTTTCGCGGAAGCGTCAACCTTGGGCTTAAGAAGGATATGTCTGGTATTCAGTCGTTCTCCTCTTCGCTCAATGCTTTGGATGATATGGAATCCAAAGGAGGATTCAACAATTTTTGATACTTGTCCCTCTTTCAGAGCCCAGGCAGCTTCCACATATGCCGGATCAAGGTCTCTTTTGTATTGAAAACCTATTTCACCGAAATTGGAAGTGACCGAAGGATCGTCGGAGTAGAGAATGGCCAGAGTTGACATGCTCTCTCCACTAATGATTCGCTCTCTTAATTCCAGTAATCTTTCCTTCACATCAAATATTGCATCTTCATTAACTGGAGGATAGGCAATTATTTGGGCAATTTTAACCTCTGTATCAATATATGGAATGCTGTCTTGATCCAAGGAATGATAAAATGACCTGACCTCGGAGGGCGTGGGATCAATTTCCCCGATGATGGATTGCTGAACCTGTTGGGTAATCATCATCTCTTTCATGGTTTTCCTGAGATCAGCCCTGATATCAAAGATTGTTTTATTGAAGTACTCCTCCATCTCCTCTTCACTTCCAAATTGACTGATAAAATTACTCAGTCTTGAATCCATGGACATTTCCACCTGAGCTTCAGATACCTCAATACTATCAATTTTTGCCTGACTCATCATTAACTTTTGCTCAATGAAGTAATCCAGAATTTCACATTTCACATTATCGGGCAGGTATGGCTGATTCATTTTCATTTGGAGGTACTGCTGTTCAATATCTGACTGCAGAACATGAAAATCTCCTACTACCGCCACAACCCTGTCCAGTATAAAGGCATTCTCCTGTGCCATGGATTGTTGTAAGCCGACCGCGATCAACACCGTTATGATATAGTATTTTATGCTTCTCATTGATTAGTAGATTTCAAACAGATTGCGATTCGTTCCATCATTATACACCTTTTTCTCAAGATCATTATAGAACTCAATTTTCCGCTTATTGAGGAGTATACTTTTTATGTCATTTCTAATGAACTCAAGCGGGATTTCTTCTCCCTCAGACTTATGGTCGGATATATGCACAAAATAGTGAAAAAGAGAATCACTTGTTTCAATGTTTTTGTTATATCTCAGAAATCTGTTTGGCTGACTGATTGTTACTGGAACTTGTATCATCAGAGTGTTAAAGTAGACCCAGGAATTGTTGAACACATCAAATTTATCAGCATAATTGATACAGTATTTTTCCAATTTATCGAGATTTTCGATCGATCCTGATCTGATCCAATTCCTTACATCGCCAATATTGGGAGCAGTTATTGGAATTTTAACAAATACTGCCTTAACAATTTCGCTTGCAAGTATGAAATTGTCAATGTTTTTTTCGTAATAATCGGAGATCTCTTTGTTGGAAATCACTGTGTCCATTTTCTGTAGCAAAAGCTTTTGGCGATAGGAGTAGATTAAAAGAGAGGACCTGTACTCCTCAATTTTTTTGTTAACGTTTTTTTGTTCATCAGAAAGTGACTCCTCAGCTTTGTTGAGCATCAGTTGTGTGCGCACCCATGTGTCTATATAATTACGGGCGATAATAGACGAATCCTGAACGCTGGTTCCGTCCGGTATAATATTCATAATATCAGATCGATATAGATATTTTCCAAATGCCCGTGCCACTGGTTGATCTGTGTCTTCTGCTTCAATAATACTGCAGCTTGCCAACCCAATAATTACCAGGCAAGCCAACAATAAAGCAGGTATGGTTAACAGTTTTGTCAAATTAAAATTCTATTTCAGATAGAAGCGCTTTATTTACGCTTACTTTGTATTTCTTTCTCAGATCTTCAACCCATTTCTTCTCCAGATAATCCTGATAATCAGAAGTTACCTGTCCCCGTGTGTCATTTAGTTCTTTCTCCATAGGCGGAAGAACGGCTGTAGTTATTACGAACTTAAACAGTCCGTTCTCGTAATAAACATCTCCGGTACCTAACATTCCGCTCAGTGCATCTACATGTTTGTTTTTACCTTCTTCAACCCTTATCATTTCGAGTGTTATGCATTTAGCATCCTTTTCACAGAACCTCCGGTTCAGTCTTTTTTCATTCCATCTGCCTTTGGATATACTGGACGACCGTTTTCTTACGGCATCGACATCAACTGTGCTGTCGCATGCTACAATGATAGCCTCCATTCTTTCCTCCCACATATAATCAGATCTGTGTTCTTCGAAGAACGCTGTCAATCCCGTGCTGTCTTCAACTGCCATTGACCAGACTTTTTGATCCATCAATTCAAATAGGAGGATCCCGTCATGGTATTCCTGGAGAATGTATTTGTATTCAGGATACTTTTCAGGCAGACTTTCTTTTTCCATGTTAATGAGGAGTTCTTCCACGTATTGATTAAATACCATATCAACATAGTTTTCTAAAGGAACCGGGGAGCGCTTTTTCTGCACATTGTCCAGATGATTCACAAAATCACCAAGGCTTATTTTCTTTCCTGTAATTGTAAAAAGAGACTCATCAATTCTTGCAATGTTGCTGAATCCGTCCCATTCACCAGTAAAATAGGTTGAATCAACAATGGAATAGAGACTGTTATATAATTCTTTGTTTAATGAAAATTCATAATCCTTTTTCAATTTTTCCAGATAACGTTGTCTTTTAACCCTGTCACGGTCACCTTTAACAGCCATTGACTGAAGATCAGACTCCATCTCTTTATATGTTCCAATCCCTTTTTTATCCAATAGTTTGATGATATGCCATCCATATTCAGTTTTGAAAGGTTCACAAAAGTCGCTTGTATCCTTAATCCCAAATGCTTTGGTTTCGAACGATCTGATCATTCTGCCAGTTCCGAACCATGGCAATTCACCTCCATTGGTTGCACTGTTTCTGTCGTCGCTGTGTCGGTTGGCAAGGGCACTGAAATCAACACCCATATTCAGGCTGTCGCCAATTGCCAAAGCCAGGGTTTTTGCAGCCTTTTGATCTTCAGGCTTTGCATCTTGCGGATTTCTGATGAAGATATGGGCCACCTTCACCTGTCCGACTGCCGGACGTTTACCGTGCTTTTTAATGATGTGGTATCCATGCTGTGTTCTTACAGGCATTGAAATCTCTCCTTCTTTCAGGTTATACGCTGCTGTTTCGAAAGGATAGACCATCATGAAAACAGTAAAATACCCAAGGTCACCTCCATTGATCCTGGCGCTCGGGTCTTCTGAGGTGGCACGTGCAACTTTTTCAAAATCCTCTCCCTCAATAATCCTCTCCCTGATTTCCATTGCCCTGTTATACCTGGCCAGAGTATCAGCCGGTGTGGCCTGACTTCCAAGTCCGAGTAGAATGTGGCTCACATGTACATCCCACTTCATTCGCTCATACGCTTCTTTCATAAGGGCCTGCCTGGTCTCTTCATCAGTCATATATGGTTTTGCCAGCTGCTCTTTGTACATGTTAAATTCATTCAGAAATTTGGCAGTTGTGTCCATTCCTAGGTTCTCAGCTTCAATAACCTTTAATTTGAAATTGATATACAGATCCATATATTCTTCCGGAGTCTGCTTATTTGCAATGATGTTGCTGTTGTTTTTATTATAGATCCTTTCAAACTCATCAAGAGAGATCTGTTTATCACCAATTGTCATTAATACATCCTGACTGTTAACATGAACGAAAAAGGTGATCGTCATTATGAGTGCCAGAGGAAATCCAAGTCTTGTCATGGTATGTTTGTTTTTAGTCTGTTTTATAAAACGATTTAATCCGTTGCTTATTATCTGCTATAATTGGGAGACTCCCTGGTGATGGTTACATCGTGGGGGTGACTCTCTGCGACGCCGGCGTTTGTGATTCTGACAAATTTTGCCTGCTGTAATGCCCTGATGTCTCCGGCACCACAATAACCCATGCCAGCGCGTAGTCCGCCAATCATCTGGTAGATCACTTCGTTGAGCGAACCCTTAAACGGGACCCTGGCAACTATTCCTTCAGGAACCAGCTTATTGATATCATCTTCCACATCCTGAAAATACCGATCCTTTGACCCCTGCTGCATCGCCTCTACCGATCCCATGCCACGGTATGATTTGTATTTCCTGCCGTTGTATATAATGGTGTCACCGGGCGACTCTTCTACACCGGCCAGCAGAGAGCCTGCCATAATTGCATTTGCACCTGCAGCAAGGGCCTTTACTATGTCTCCTGAATACCTTATTCCGCCGTCAGCAATTACAGGAACCCCATGTTTTAATGCCTCTGTTGCCACATCATAAATGGCGGTCAGCTGGGGGACACCGACACCGGCTACTACCCTTGTAGTACATATGGAACCTGGACCGATTCCAACTTTGAGAGCATCAGCTCCTGCCTCGATTAGCGCCTTGGCAGCTGCAGCTGTAGCTATATTACCGACAACGATATCGATCATGCTGAATACATTCTTAATTTTTCGACATGTATCAATCACCCCTTTTGAATGACCGTGTGCCGTATCAATCACAATTGCGTCAACACCGGCTTCAACCAATGCCCTTACATTATCCTCCACATTACCCGATACACCAACAGCGGCGGCAACCCTGAGCCTTCCCTTGCTATCCTTTGCAGCATTTGGACGGTCCTTCGATTTTGTAATGTCTTTGTATGTAATCAGTCCTATAAGCTTGTTGTCCTTGTCGACTACCGGTAATTTTTCAATTTTGTGCTGCTGCAATATCTTACCCGCCTGTACCAGGTTGGTATTGCTTGTTGTGGTAATAATATTCTTGCTCGTCATCACCTCACCAACAGGGCGCCCCATATCCTGCTGAAACCGCAGGTCCCGGTTTGTGACAATTCCGGTGAGCACGTTTTCGCTATCCACGACAGGTATCCCCCCAATTTTATACTCCTTCATCAGTGTAAGCGCATCCTGTACAGTTCCCTCTTTCGCGATGGTGATCGGTTCATGGATCATTACACTCTCGGCCCGCTTTACCTTTCGCACCTCTACGGCCTGCTGTTTAATGGTCATGTTTTTGTGTATTACACCGATACCACCTTCTCTGGCGATGGCAATGGCCAGGCTGGCTTCTGTTACAGTATCCATGGCAGCTGAAACTATGGGTGTGTTGAGATCTATATTCCTTGAGAATTTACTGGCAAGTGAGACCTCCCTGGGTAGCACACTGGAAAATGCAGGAACCAGCAGTACATCGTCGAATGTTAATCCCTCAGATTCTATTTTCTTTTCGATGAAAGACATTTTACGTTTATTTTATTATTTTTAAATGTGGCAAAAATACAAAAAAATGATCAATTAACGGGTTACTTTTCCTGGGTTTAAGGATTGTTAACAATAATAATTTACGCTATTGATAATTAGCAATATATGAGCGTGCATCACGACATATTAAAGCAATACTGGGGATATTCTTCATTTCGTCCGTTGCAGGAAGATATTGTAAAATCGGCCAATTCCGGTGCCGATACCCTTGCTCTCATGCCTACAGGAGGAGGTAAATCTATTACTTTCCAGGTACCGGCGCTGGCCCAGGAGGGTATCTGTCTTGTTATTACTCCGCTGATCGCCCTGATGAAGGACCAGGTGGAGAACCTGAAGTCGCGCAAAATTAAGGCAATGGCCATTCACAGTGGTCTGACAAAGGTAGAGATTGATACCGCTCTCGATAACTGTGTCTATGGAGATTATAAATTCCTGTATTTATCGCCTGAGCGCCTCTCCACCGAACTTTTCAGGATGAGGGTACAACAGATGAATGTTAACCTAATTGTGGTCGACGAGGCTCATTGTATATCACAATGGGGATACGATTTTCGTCCGTCCTATCTGAAGATTGCTGAGCTGAGGGATTTACTGCCGGAAGCACCTGTTATGGCTCTGACAGCAACAGCCACTCCCTGGGTGGCAAAGGATATCATGGATAAGCTTCGTTTTCGGGAATCGAATGTGCTACAGAAAAGTTTCGAACGAAAAAACCTTATCTACCTGGTTAGAAAAACGGAAGACAAGCATGGAGAGTTGATTAATATTGTCAGGACAATATATGGTACCGGGGTTGTCTATGTCCGAAATCGCCGAAAAACAAGAGAAATTTCTGATCTTCTATTGAAAAACGGATTCAGTGCAGATTACTACCATGCCGGACTAAAATTTGAGGTGAGAATGAAGAAGCAGGATGACTGGCAGCGGAATAGAACAAAAATAATGGTCTCCACCAATGCTTTTGGAATGGGGATTGACAAACCGGATGTTCGGTTTGTAATACATATGGATCTACCCGATTCCCCGGAGGCTTATTTTCAGGAAGCAGGAAGGGCAGGAAGGGATGAAAAGGTTGCATGGGCGATCCTTTTGTACAGCAATGCCGATGAGAAAATGGCAGAAAGAAGGATCGAAGTGAACTTCCCGGGGTTTGGCCTTCTGCGAGAAATTTATAATGCTCTTTTTAACCATCTTCAGATTCCTGTGGGAGGAGGAAAGGGTGCTTCAGTGGATTTCCTGCTGGGGGAATTCCTTTCAACTTACAGGTACAACGCTCTTACTGCAACAAGTGCATTGAAAATTTTATCGCGGGAGGGCTATTTTGAGATCTCGGACGAGATTAATCATCCGTCAAGGATACACTTCACCGTCGGACGCGATGATCTGTACAGGTTTCAGATCAGTAATCCAAAATTTGAAGAATTCATTAAGTTGCTGCTGCGTTCATACACCGGTTTGTTTTCGCAGTATATATCCTTTGATGAATATACCCTTGCCAAACGCGCCGGTATGACGCAGGAAGAGGTTTATAATTACCTTGTCAAACTGGCAGGGATGAAGGTGATCAGTTATATACCCAAGAAAGGCAATCCGGTGATCACAATGCTCGAAGAGCGGCTCGAGGAACGGAATGTCCGCATTTCAATCGACCAGTATAGATTCAGAAAAGAGAGGTATATTGAAAGAGTCAGAGAAATGCTGGCATACGCGAAGAGTGATACGAAGTGCCGGAGCCAGTATCTTTTATCCTATTTTGGAGAAAAAAATACAGCTAGATGCGGAAAATGTGATGTCTGTACCGGTCAACGGAACAGTGAGGTTTCACCATCAAAATATGCTGATATTACTGATGAAATATTACAACTCCTGCAATCTGAAGCATCAGATCTTTCTTTATTGGTAAAAAAGCTGAACAGGAACCAGGAGGATATTTTAATAGTAATGAATCGTTTGCTGGAGGAGGGGAAAATATTCAGAAGGGAAGACCTTAAATTTGAAAAAGGCCAATAAGTTTGCTGCTCCCAAACAGTTTATTTGTAATAGGAACCATTCTTTTTTCTTATTTTTGCAGCATGACTGATCAAAACAACATGCATGTTACAGGAGTATATGCTCCTGAAGTTGTGGAATTTGTAAAGTCGGCAAATGCATATTGCGAATGGCTTGAGGAGGCTGGCCAGTCGGGCTCCATGGCATTTATCCTCTCTTCACTTCAGATGTTATCACGGGTCTATTATAATTTTGTGGTTATCGGTGAGATGGAACCGGTGATGGAAAGCAACAATGAGAAATTTGTTACCGAGCAGGACTGGTCGTTGATTTATCAGGATGTGATGAGCCTCCTTGGAAAGCATAATGAATACCTGCGCATCGCCGATGATGATGAATTCGACCGGTCGGATCTCGTTACCCATAAAATTTCAGAGGACCTGGCAGATATATACCAGGATTTGAAAAATTTCACACTGCAATACAGACAGGGAATAGAAGAGATTATGAATGACGCTGTATGGGAGGTGATGGATAATTTTGAGAATTACTGGGGTGGAAAATTACTGAATGCCCTGCAGGCATTGAACAAGTTATATGTATCAAAGACTGATCCGGAATCAGACGGAGACTCTCAGAAATTTTCTCAAAATGAAGAAAACCGGCCCGCCTATGATAATTCATTATTTACCAGGATGCAGGATATAAATCAGGATATAAATGAGGAGGATGTTTAATGTTCAGAAGCGAGATAGAAAAAGAGGAGATTAATAAATTAGAGGTCAGACAATTCGAAGGCGAGATTAAAATTGTTGAAGACAGAACTGCATTTTCCAATGCTATACAGGAGATCCGTAAATATGATATTCTCGGATTCGATACAGAAACAAAACCGGCGTATAAAAAGGGTGTCAATAACAGGGTTGCACTTATACAGGTGGCCGGCGCCGACGTGGCCTGGCTGTTCCGGGTAAATAAAATTGGTATCCCCGACGCGTTAAGATCGTTTCTTGAGAATGATTCATTGCTTAAGATTGGTGCCGGATTAGCTGATGATATGCAGAGACTGAGACAGCTTGTGCAATTTACCCCGGGGGGATTTATTGATCTTCAGAAATATGTTGATGCATTTAATATTGAATCCAAAAGTCTGAAAAAGATGGTGGCCATCATTCTGGGATACAAGATTTCAAAATCGCAGCAACTGTCCAACTGGGAATCGGATTTTCTTACCGATCAGCAGGTTCGATATGCTGCAACAGATGCCTGGGTCTGTCTGGAGATGTATCATGCATTACGTAGTTTCATAAAAAATTATCAATGACCGGACAGGTAAAGATCGTTCTCAAATCGGGAAAAGATCAGTCGCTGCGCAGAAGGCATCCCTGGGTGTTTTCAGGGGCGATCAAGAAGATATATGGCATTCCAACCGAAGGAGATATTGTTGGTGTTTATGATAACAAGGATGAGAAACTGGGCTCAGGACATTATGCTGATGGCTCCATTGCTATAAGAATGCTTACATTCGGTGAGGAAAATATAGAAGATAATTTTTGGGAGAACAAGATTAAGAGGGCATGGAGCCACCGGCAGGAAGAGGGTCTTTATCTTTCCGGAAAGAGGGATGTATTCCGCCTGGTAAATGCTGAAGGCGATGGTTTACCTGGCTTGATTATCGATTATTACCAGGGTGCAGCTGTTATCCAGGTCCATTCGACAGGGATGTTCAAAAATCTGGATAAGATAGCCGGGATTATCCGGAGTATTGATGGGTTGCCCGTAGATACCATATACAATAAAAGCAGCAATACACTTCATGAGAAACCAGGGATCCAGCCATCAGATGAACTGTTGTATGGTAAGAGATTGCAAGGGGAGGTTCATGAGAATGGGTATAAGTTTAAGGTTGACTGGGAGAGAGGACAGAAGACCGGTTTTTTTGTAGATCAGCGGGAAAACAGGAAGCTGGTTGAACATTATTCGGCGGGGAAATGCGTGCTGAATATGTTCTGTTTTTCCGGAGGATTTAGCGTGTATGCTGCCGGGGGCAATGCAGAAATGGTTCATAGCGTCGATAGTTCAAATCATGCCATCGATCTCACGTTGCAGAATATAGAAATGAACTTTCATGGTAAGACAAACCATAAAGCGTTTGCAGCAGATGCATTTGAGTACCTTGAGCAGATTGACCAAAAATATGATCTTATCATCCTTGACCCTCCGGCTTTTGCAAAGCACCAGCGGGTATTGAACAATGCACTTCAGGGTTATAAAAGATTGAATTATAAAGCGATATCCCAGATTCGGCATGGAGGATTGCTATTTACTTTTAGCTGTTCGCAGGCCGTAAGCAAGGAGAACTTCAGAAAGTCAGTTTTTGCTGCAGCTGCCAATGCCGGAAGAGATGCAAAAATATTGTACCAGGTTACCCAGCCGGTCGACCATCCAGTGAGTATTTATCACCCTGAAGGAGAGTATCTGAAGGGCCTGGTGTTAAAAATTGATTGATGCCGAAGTGACAAAAAGTAGTACCTCAAGTGCAGGAAGTATCATAAAGAAGTAGCAAAAAAACAGAGGTTTATCCAAGATAGCTTTTCAGAATCTTGCTTCGGCTGGTATGCTTCAACCTTTTAATCGCTTTTTCTTTGATCTGTCTGACCCTTTCCCTGGTGAGGTTGAACTCCTCGCCGATTTCCTCCAGTGTATGCGCATGCTTGCCATTTAGCCCGAAATAGAGTCGTATAATACTTGCCTCGCGATAAGTCAGTGTAGATAGGGCACGTTCGATCTCCTTTCTCAGAGAATCATTCAGCAGGCCCTTATCTGGCCCGGGCGTATCATCATTCAGCAATACATCATACATGTTTCCATCTTCACCATCCAGTAAGGGAGCATCCATGGAAACATGACGACCGGAACTTCTGATAGCCTCCTTTACATCTTCCGGTGCAATCTCCAGTACTGTTGCAATCTCCAGAACAGTAGGTTCGCGTTCAAATTTTTGCTCAAGCTCGGCATAGGTCTTATTGATCTTGTTGATCGATCCGATTTTGTTCAGTGGCAATCTCACAATCCTCGCCTGCTCTGCAAGCGCCTGCAGGATCGACTGCCTGATCCACCAGACCGCATATGAGATGAATTTGAACCCCCTGGTTTCATCAAACCGTTGTGCTGCTTTTATAAGTCCCAGATTACCTTCGTTAATTAAATCTGGTAGACTAAGTCCTTGATTTTGATATTGTTTTGATACGGATACAACAAAGCGCAAATTGGCCTTGATCAACTTCTCCATAGCCTGCGCATCACCCTTTTTGATCCGGCGGGCCAGCTCCACCTCTTCCTCAGCTGAGATCAGATCAACTTTTCCAATCTCATACAAGTACTTATCCAGGGAGGGGGTCTCCCGGTTTGTTACCTGCTTGATGATCTTAAGTTGACGCATAAAAAATTAAATTGGTCCGGTTTATAACCCGGTTTTGTAATTTTTGCATGGTAAGGTTACAAAAAAGTATGGAAAATTCATTATATTTTTTCTGTTTTAGTGTAAATATTTGCAAATGATGGTCAAATTCAGTAACTTTAAGAATTATAATCATATTCAATTGATTATAAGTCTTTTATGCTTCATTATCGACAGGCTAACTTTACGTTACATACTCTGAATGAATAGGTTAGCGAACAAATTAGGCCCTAAAGAAGTAGCATATTATTTTGGAAGTATTATTTAATTATTTAATATTGCATCGAATTTCAAGAAAAACAGAAATCTGAATCTTCCAGATTATTTCCTTTTTCATATTAATTATCCAACATCATAATATTTTTTATGTACGATATTCATGAATTGAACAACAAGCTTCTTGCTGAATTGCGGGAAATTGCTAAAGAGTTAAAAGTAAAGCGGGTAGAGTCCTTCCGTAAGCAGGACTTGATTTATAAGATCCTGGACATGCAGGCCATTGTGGCTTCTGAGTCAAAAGCAGCAAAGGGGAAAGAAACTCCTCATCCTGAAAAGCAGGTAGCACAGGGTGCACCAAAAAAGCGCCGTGGGCGACCTCCTAAAACCGTTCAAGCTGAACCAAAACAGGTTAGGGCGGAAGCTGCAATGAACCGCAGCTCCCAAAATATTCAACAAAAGGGCAATGCTCCCCAGGATAAAGGTGATCAGGGCAGAGGTAGCGATGGTAAGAGATCCCAGGATAGCCGTCCGAAAGATAGCCGTCCGAAAGATAGCCGTCCGAAAGATAGCCGTCCGAAAGAAAACCGTCCGAAAGAAAACCGTCCCAAGGATAATCGCCCTCAGCAACCCAATCATCCATTGCAAAAAGAGGGTGGCCGTCAGGAGGGCGATCAACATCAACAACGAGATATCCAGCAGGGAAGAAGTAATCAGCCACAGGATCGTGACAATCAGCAGCGGAAACCGCATTACAATAAGGGCGATCGCAACGAGCGTTATAACGACCGGTTTAATGACAGGAACGAAAGAAATCCAGAGCACAGGCAGGAACGTCGTGCGGTCGATAAATATGATTTTGAAGGATTGATTATCAATTCAGGTGTATTGGAAATCATGCCTGATGGATACGGTTTTTTACGCTCTGCAGATTACAATTATCTCAATTCACCGGATGATATTTATGTTTCACAGAGTCAGATTAAACTTTTCGGATTAAAAACCGGCGATAATGTTACAGGTTCTATCAGGCCCCCTAAGGAGGGTGAGAAATATTTTCCACTGATAAAAGTAGAGGAGATTAATGGAAGGAGCCCTGATTATATACGAGACAGGGTGCCTTTCGATTATCTAACACCTCTTTTTCCGGATGAAAAATTTACATTGGTTGGCAAAGGACCATCTGATCTTTCCGCCAGGGTTGTGGATATGTTTTCTCCCATTGGAAAAGGCCAGCGGGGACTGATCGTTGCACAGCCAAAAACAGGGAAAACAGTTTTGCTGAAAAGCATTGCGAATGCCATTGCAGCGAACCATCCGGAGGTGTACATGATGGTGCTGTTGGTGGATGAACGACCTGAGGAGGTCACAGATATGGCACGAAACGTTGATGCTGAGGTAATTTCCTCCACCTTCGACGAACCGGCCGACCGGCACGTTAGAATAGCAAGCATTGTGCTTGAGAAGGCGAAGCGACTGGTGGAGTGCGGACATGATGTGATGATTCTGCTTGACTCGATCACACGTCTTGCGCGAGCCTACAATACCGTGTCGCCAGCATCGGGAAAAGTATTATCGGGTGGTGTGGATGCTAATGCACTGCATAAGCCCAAACGTTTTTTTGGCGCTGCAAGAAACATTGAAGGGGGCGGATCACTTACCATTCTGGC
>JBBDUV010000035.1:0-47822 GCA_040903745.1 Bacteroidales bacterium
CAAATACGGATTCTTAAAAGATATTTTTATCATAATTTGTCCTTTGATTTAATAAATTGTTATTGACCAACCTGCCTTTGTCAACAGACAGGTGCACATAGCATTGAAGCCCATTTCATTTGTAAAAGACCAATAAAACAGGCATAAAAACGAAAGCCCTTCTTGTTATAAAGGGAATAGAAATTCATTCCCTGCCTGCGGCTGGCAGGCAATCTGTAAGAAAGGTTATTAAACCAAAGGGGGTCCACGAAGTGGGCTGTCCGAAAGTAAAGTTGCCGAACGGCATTTTGGGTCTATGGGTAATAAAAAAGGTTGTTCCGTTATTTCAAAACCAACTAAGTCAAAAACTACCGCAGCTACAGCAATTAATTGTACGGTCGGCACTATTCTTTCTACCTGGGTTTGATTGTAGTCGTCCGTTGCATCTGAAATATGCTCACATTCCATTGGAGGTAAAAGGTGTTCTCCCGGTTGTTGGAGTACAATTCTACGAATTTCACAAGGACTTGGTCCTTCGTGATGATGATGGTGGTGGGCGTGACCGAAAGGATGAGCAAGACAAATCATTTGCCACGGGAATAAAATTATCCCCATGATAATAAGCAGCAATATGGATTTTATCCTGGCCAATTTTAATCTCTTTTAGTTTTTATCTTCAGCCAGCCCAAATATTACACCTGAGTCTGACCAAAGCATAACTTTAACTCCTGCGATAAAATAAGTTTGTGATTTTTCTAAATCATTTTCGTCATTTTGTTTGAACTCATACAATGTACAAACATTGTTTTTACTGTCTTTTAGCTTAATTTGTGCTGCAATGGCACCCTGAACAGAACAGTATCTGGCACCTGACCATGTATAATCTTTAATCATTTCTGAATTGATAATTGAAAAATCCAGTTTATCCATGTAATGATTAAGTTCTGTTATACTGGAAGTTAAGTATTCTGCATTTAATCCTTTTGTATGGTTGTAAGCAATTTCTTTGGCATACTCGTAGTATTGATTGCTATCATTATCTGAGCTAAATTGGTAAATAAAGTAAGTAGAAGTAAAAAATAACGCAATAAAAGCGGCAAATTTCAAAATTATTTTCCACCGGAAAGGAACCCATTTATTCTCCCTCTCATTTTCGGAGGCTGTAATTTTATCTTTCAACTCTTTTATGAGATTGCTATCAGGACGAATATTTCCATAGTATTGTTTTATTTTTAAATCTAAATCATCCATTGCTTATTGATTTTTCATCCATCAGTATTTTTAATTTCTGTTTTGCCCGGTGAACTGTGCTTAGAATAGTACCCCTGGGTTTTTCTAATAATTCACTTAGTTCCTGGGCCGTATATTCCTCAACGATAAATAGGTATAGTAACTCACGCTCTTCGGGTTTCAGTTTTGCTAAAGCCAATTCCAAAACTGGTTCAGGATTAGCTGTAACATATACAGTGCTACTTCTATTAAAATTTGCATTGAAATTAAGAAATCTTTTTGCTCTTCTTTTTTTATCAATGAACAAGTTGCGTATCACCGGAATAAAATACCATACATTCAAGGGAAGATTTTTTTTCAGGATCCGCACACAGGCATCATGGAGCAGATCCTCTGCCTCCTCTTTATTATTCGATAAAGAATAGGCAAACCTGTATGCCTGTAATAATACATCATCTATTCCTTCGTCATTCATTGTTTTTGTATATCATGAAGTAATACGAACAACCTTTCAGTTTGATTGCAGCGATATACTTATTTTATCGTTTGCTGCAATGGCTCTTGGTACGTCTTTCAATTCTAATTTAGAAATTTCATATTATTCTTACTATTTGTCTCTTATAATTGTGTTTCCTGCCAAATATTAAAACAATTCCATAAATTAAAATGTCAGCACTTTTGCACCGCTTTTCAGGTAATCGCTTAAAGGTTTTCCCATTCCTTTTACTTCAAAATTCAGGTTTTTCAGTTCGTCCACTACGCCGTAAGCAGTGGCGCAAACAATGCAGGCCTGAATTTCAACACCATCTTTTTGCATGGCTTTCAGTTTCTCCTGAATTTTCAGGTTTTCGGAAACCAGTTTTGCCGAAGGCCCCCAAATAATCAAGGTAACTTCGTTGAACCATCCGGCAGTTTTGGCTGCATGGGTGTACATTAAAGCTACTCGTTCGGCCACATAGGGATCGTCACTTGTCCAAACTACTACAAGCTTATCAGCTGATTCATTTGGTGTTTCAGATTGCGCTATTATTTTCGAATTTGTAAAAGTTAAAATACTGATTAAAATTATTAGAAGGAATTTTGGTTTCATGATGCATAGGTTTTAAATTTATATTTCAAGTTGTATAAATTAATAAAAGAAGACAGTGTTTCCCATTTTCACTTTCAGATTTAATCACTTTTTCGTCGTTTGGGATGTTCAAACGAAAAGTCGCCCTTTTCAATCATTTCAAGTGTTTGCTCAATCGTAGGGCGGTCGCCCCAAAATGTGCCGGGGTAAATAAATCTCACCTTTCCGGCAGGGTCTATAATTGCCGTGGTTGGCCTGTTTATATATTCGGCATGAACCGAAAAAGCCATCGGGTCGGCTCCAAACATTGCTCCATAGGACCCGGCACGGTCGAGCAGGTGTGGCCACCAGATACGCTTGGTATAAGATTCCTTGAATGATTCCTTTGCAAACCAGTACTCCGGTTCAAGCTCATTGCCCACCATTACCCTGCCCCGGAAGGCGTCGTGCATTTCAAGCGTAAAAACCTGCACGCCGGCGTTTTTAAATTCATCCCGCATTTCCATTAAATCGTGAAATTCGCCATGGCAAACCGGGCACCAGTCGGCAAATACCCAAATCAGTACCACCCAGTTTTTATTTCTGAAAGAAGAAAGTTGCCAGGTTTTTTCATTTGTGTCTTCCAGAATAAAATCAGGAGCCATTTCGCCCTCCTTGACTGTTTCAAATGTTGTTTCATCGAGATTAAGCCAGCCATTTACGTTTTTATTTGTAACACCCATTTTGTTTTCAATCTGGTAAACAGCCAGTTCGCACTGGTGGCGAATATCCCGCGAGGGGTCGTTTTTTTGCTTATCGCGCAACAGGTCAAGCGAATGCCTCGATTCCATCTGCCCCAGGGCAATTACTGCCTGCGAGCAAACGAGCCTAATACTGTCGTTTTCCACTATATTTTCTAGTTCTTCAATAGCGTTTGTTGCCTTTAAAATGCCCAATGCTTTAGCTGTGACCTGGCGTACGTATAACGACGGGTGGACCAACCCATTTTTAATTTCCCCAGTTTGTTTTTTCCCGGCCCTTACCAAATCCCTTACCGCCAGCGTCCTGACTTTCCAGTCGGTATCGTTCAAATCAGCAATGCCATCTTTTTTTAAATCCCGGTCAATGGTCATCGAGTTTTCACCGTTTAGTGGATGGAACGGGTGAGACGCAACATCTGTAAATATTTGGGAAATACTTCTGTTGTTCACTTCTATAAGAACCACGCGTTCAGCAAGATAATGGTCATCGCTGGTCCATGCAATCACTAATTTGTCAGAGGTGTTTTCCTCTTTATTTGTTTGTGCCATAGTTTCCGAAAAAATTGTAAATACGAAAAAAATTAAAAGGGCAAAGAAGAATTTGGTTTTCATTTTTATTCAATTTTTTATTAGTTATTCAACTTCAATTCTTTCAGCACGGCAAGCAAGAGCCCAGGCGACAACCTTGTTTTGTAATCAGGGTTGATATATTCAAAGGCGATTTTTCCGCTCGTGTCGGTTACAAAAATCGAAGGAACCGGTAAAAAGCCATCGTTCAATCCATCCGATTTTTCTGAAAGCATCCCCGAATATTTGTCAGGCGCTTTAAGTTCAGCATCAGGAATAGTTTCACCAATGAGCAATGGAGAAATGCCTTCAGCCTTTTCAATTATTTGAGCCGATACTGAAAATGTAGCAAACCACATACAAAGTAAAATGAGCATTACGTGTTTCATCATCTAATTTATTAATTGTTAATCCGATTGTTATTTACTACAGCAGTAATCAATTTTCGGGAATTGCTTCCCACTTAAAGTCTTCTATAACTTTGTCAAGTGGCGTGTGCACAAGGTGGTTCACATAGTTGCTGATTGTTTTTTGGCCAATACCAACCACAAGTTCCAGGACATTTTTTTGTGTGTAACCGGCAGCTAAAAATTTAGCAATTTCTTCGTCCGAAGCCCAGCCCCTTTTTTCGACCAATAGGGCAGTAAATTGTCTGAACGTTTCAAACTTAGCATCTTTCAATGGCTGATTGGTGCGCAGGGCTTCAATCATTTCTTCGGGCAATTTGTACATTTTGCCCACCATAAAATGAATAGTCATGCAGTAATGGTAACTGTTGTTGTAACTAACCGTCAGCCATACAATGTTTTTTTCAACCGGGCTGAGTGAGGTGGTATCAAATAAATCGACCATTTGCCGATAGGCATTCAATAACTCGGGCTATTCGGCCATCATCCCGTAAAGGTTTGGGATAAACCCGTTTTGTTTTAAAGCTCCTGAAAGGGTTTCCTTCGAGCCTTCAGGCGCTGTTTCCAGCGTGTGTAATTTGAAATTTGTCATTTTATTCTTTTTTAGTTATGATTATTTATTCTAAGCTAATGCTTAGAATTGTTATAAAAAAATTATTTGATTTGTTTTAAAGCCACGGAAATAAAATCGTTTAACTGGTTGTTGTCCATTGTTTTTGATGCTACTGAGATACTTTGCATTACCCCGAGAAAGAAGTTAGCTTGCTGCTCCACATTTGTATTAACCGGAATTTCCTGCTTTTTGACTGCATTCCGAAGCACATTTTTAAACATCTCACGGATGAAATCATAATATTGGTTAACCTCCCGGGCAATGTCGCTATCCCTATCACCAAGTTCACCAGCCGTATTCACAATCAGACAGCCTTTCGAACTTATCTCTGTCATATTCGCATTTACAGCTCCTGAAAAGAACCTCTCCAGTTCCTGAAAGCCAGCATTCTCATGAAGTAAAGGTTGAAAGCGGTGATTTTTTACATGTTCCCGATAGCTGCAAATGGATTGAATAAACAGGTTTTTTTTGTTTTTAAACGAAGCATAAATAGAGAACTGGTTAATGCCCATTTCCTTTTCAAGCAAGCGCACCGAAGTAGCTTCGTATCCGTGAACCCAAAATACATTCATGGCTTTTTCAAGCACCAGGTCATCGTCGTATGTTTTGCTTCTTGGCATATTGAATTCAAATAAAACACAAAACTAAGCAATTGCCTTGATATATTTAAAAATAAAACTTAACTTAAACAAAAAAATCGAAAATAGAAAGAAAGGATTCTACATCCTGAATTTGGACTGCCTTTATAATCAGTGTGTTGATTGTTGTATAATCTGTAACTCATAGTAGTTGATGATATTTTGCTCAATTAAAATCATGTAAACGAGCTGCTGATATATTACACATAGTGCCTAATTTTAGGTGTTTAGACTAATTCAATTAAGCTACTTGCGCGAAGTCAAAATGCGACATTTCAGAGCCTTATGTAGAAATGGTTACAGGAAGTTACAGAAAATCTTCTGCAACCAAATTGTAACCAGAATATGCCTTAAATTGGCATTTTCTTGACTTTTCGATGACTTAATGGAAATACAAAAAGCTCTGTAAATCTAGAATTTACAGAGCTTTTCATCATTTGACAGTGATTTGTCTTTTTGTGCTGGCTCCCCAGGTAGGACTTGAACCTACGACCTACGGATTAACAGTCCGCCGCTCTAACCAACTGAGCTACTGAGGAAAAATATTCTGTTTAAAAAAGCTATACTCAAACAGCGTCGCAAAAATAGCCTCTTTTGATTAATTATACAATTAATTCACACAAAAAATCAAATCTTTCCAGCCTATAGCCTTCTAAAAATCCCATTAGTTTCTATATTTGTTCAAATTTAATATATAGATGAAAGTACTTGGAATGGGCAATGCCCTGGTAGATATTATTACAACTCTCAAAAGTGATGAATTACTTACAACCTTTAAATTACCCAAAGGCAGCATGACCCTGGTGGATCATGAAACCTCCAACTTTCTGAATGCTGAAACTTCCGGTCTCATCAAACAGAAGACTTCCGGCGGATCAGCGGCCAACACCATTCACGGACTCGCTCACCTGGGTATAGATACAGGCTTTATCGGCATGGTAGGCAACGACGATCTTGGAAAATTCTTTTACAAGGACATGAAAAACAAGAATATTGATCCCATCTTGTTTAAAAGTGTCAGGGAAACTGGCAGAGCCATGGCCTTTGTCAGCCCCGATTCGGAACGGACTTTCGCCACTTACCTGGGAGCTGCCATCGAGCTATCCACAGAGGACATTGATTCGAAGATCTTCGCTGGTTATGATTTTTTGTATATGGAAGGCTATCTGGTCCAGAATCACCAGCTCATTGAAAAGGCTTTAAGACTGGCAAAAACCAGTGGACTTAAAGTATGTATTGATCTGGCCAGTTATAATATAGTTGATGAACATAAAATGTTCTTTCTCGAAATAATACGTGATTATGTAGATCTCCTTTTCGCCAATAACCTTGAAGCTGAGTCATTAACAGGAGAAAAACCTGATAAGGCATTACAACTTTTAGGAGAGATTACAGGAATCACAGTTGTTAAGACCGGTGCAGAGGGTTCCCTGGTTTATTCAAATGGTGAACTGAAAAAAATCGGAGCAAGACCTACCAGGCCTGTCGATACAACAGGAGCGGGAGATATGTATGCTGCAGGATTCTTGTTCGGAATGATCCGCAACCAGCCACTGGAGGTATGCGGAAAAATAGGCGCTACAATTGCCGGAAAGGTCATAGAGGTGTATGGTGCAAAAATGGAGGAGTCTGTCTGGGAAAAACTCAGAAGGGAAATCAAAACGATGATGGTATAGCCTAATCAGCCCATTTAATCCTATAACCACCTAGTAATTTCACTCAATACATCTATTAATTAGTTAGAGGGTTACATCTTAACTAGTATAAATATTTTATTATTTTAGTACTATGTCTTGCATAGTTCTAAATTATTTTTATATCTTTGCGTTGTTAAGTTATATGTATAGTCCCATTCCAAAAAAGAGACAGGAAAATATGTTACATTATGAATAGTGAAAACGCGAAGGCACAAATGAGAAAGGGGGTATTGGAGTTTTGCATACTGGCCATTGTCAGCAAAAAAGACTGTTATGCCTCTGATATCATTGCTACCATGAAGGATAAGAACCTGATCGTGGTAGAAGGAACGCTCTATCCCCTGCTTACAAGGCAAAAAAATGCCGGTTTAC
Organism: Bacteroidales bacterium; assembly: GCA_040903745.1. GTDB lineage: Bacteria > Bacteroidota > Bacteroidia > Bacteroidales > M55B112. Next base: position 7,313 of record JBBDUV010000035.1, read on the forward strand.
TAAGTTATCGCTGGGAAGAATCCAAACAGGGTCCCCCAAGAAAATATTATGCGCTTACCGACAAGGGCAAAACCTATATGACGGAACTTGAGAACTCCTGGAGGGAGCTAATTGATTCCGTTAATTCGATCATTTGACAACCATCGTAAAAAAATAACATCCAATTAAACAAGAGAACGCTAAAATTAAAATCCCATAAAAAAATACAGTTGTGAAAAAGACAATAAAAATAAATCTCAGTGGCGTGATTTTTCATATTGATGAAGACGCCTATGAAAAATTAAAACATTACCTCGATGCCATTGGTCGCCATTTCTCCGGAAAAGATGAAGGGGATGAGATACTGAACGATATCGAATCGAGGATCGCAGAACTCTTCCAGGAAAAAAGACCCAGGGAGGAAGAGGTGATAACAATCGCCCTGGTTACCCGGGTAATTGAAATTATGGGAGATCCGGAAGAGATCATCAATACCGGCAATGAAGCAACAACCGGTAGTAATGGTTCCAAATCCTCCTCGGCTACAGGAGGCTCCAGAAGACTATACAGGGATCCTGAAAACTCCGTTTTCGGTGGCGTGTGTGGCGGTCTGGGAGCCTACTTTAATATCGATCCGATTCTTATCAGGATACTGTTTGTTCTCCTGTTCTTCCTCGGAGGCGCCTCTATACTGATATATATTATTCTATGGATCGTGTTACCCAAGGCACTCACTGCCGCACAGAAACTTGAAATGCGTGGTGAACCCGTAACTGTTTCAAACATTGAAAAAAAAATCCGTGAAGAATATGAAGCCACCAAAGAAAATGTAAAGGCTGCGGCAAAATCAGAATCAGTTCAAAAAACAAAAAAAGCAGCCGGTAATTTTTTTTCGGAAATAGGGAAGGTTCTGCTGGTTTTCGTTAAGGTGGTATTGATTATCATGGGAACAGGACTGGTTTTGGCCGGCATTGGTATTATTATAGGCCTTGTGTTCGGTGGCTTTATCGGAATGCAGATCTTCCCTTACCCGGAATATAATTCCTCACTGGGTGAACTGTTAACCCCCTTTTCAGACCCCCTGAGCATTACATTGCTTATTATCTCTCTTACATTGCTGTTCCTTATTCCGGTCATTGCAATGATCTATGGATTGATAAAGCTGATCTTTGCTATCAGAACAAAAAACCGTGGGCTTGCTATTGGCGCCTCACTACTCTGGGTTGTCTCACTTTTCATGACCATAGGCATATTGGCCATCGAGACCGGTAATTATTCAAGCACCGGTTACAGTAAAACTAAAAACGAAATAAGTATCCTATCCGACACATTGTTCGTATCTGTCAATGAATCACAGAAAAAGGAGATTGACAAAAACAGCAGATTTAATTTAGATCTTGATAACGAATGGTTTGTTACCGGGGATCTTGACAGGATATACGGACAAATTGAACTTGATATAGAACAATCTGAAGATGAACATTTTATGTTTGAAATCAACAAGCGTTCCAAAGGCAGGAACAGGGAGGATGCAACAACGAGGGCTGCCAATTTAAATTACAGTTTTGTGACAAACACAAACAAATTGGTTCTGAATCCCTATTTCTTTCTTGAAAGAGATGAAAAATGGAGAATCCCACGTGTGGAACTGACCCTGGAGGTGCCGGAAGGAAAATATGTTCACCTGGAAAAAGAGACACGTGAAATTCTTGAAAACACGCACAATGTCGATCGCATATCGACCTGGAAAATGGGTGGAAAAACATGGCTGATGACGAAAAACGGCCTGAAACTCATCGAAGAATAGGGCACATCTACCAAAGAACAACCAATTAGAATTTGTTGACCCGCCAGGGCTCGAACCTGGACTCTTCTGAACCAAAATCAGATGTGTTGCCAATTACACCACGGGTCAATACCTGTTTCCGATTAGGTATCATAACCGATGAACCATTAATGATTCTGCCAAATCGGGATGCAAATTTAAACCTTTTTCTATTTATAAAAAATTTGTTTTCACCGAAATGTATATCAAAGAAGAATACTCTTGCCAATGAAGTCAATTGGCTATGCTGTTTATCTGTCCGCAAAGTCCGGTAAAGGAAACAAAGATAAAGCAAGAAATACATTCATAACAGTCATAATCATATCGATTACTTAATATAAAATTAAGATTTACTTAAGTTTAGATACTTAAATTGCACACGCAGCAAAACTATTGTAACCCATGTCAAAACCAAAGAGATTAAAAACGCAACCGGTAAACTCCAATGAAATGATCTCCGACTACTCATTCTATTTACAATTGATCGTCGAAGAAAATGAGTTGGATTGCGAAACCGATAGCAAAATATAACCCGGATAGCGGAAGGAACATACCCCGTTGCCTCAGGCGATAATGGACTGTTGCCTTAACTGCTTTCTGAGAAGGAGGGCATCGGGCAATATACCGGTTAAAGCCGTCCAGAAAACCTGGCTGTGGTTCTTATGCACCGTATGTACCAGTTCGTGCAGACACACATACCGGATCAACGCCTCAGGCAAAAACACAAGACTGCTGTTCAGGCTGATGTTGTTCACTGGAGAGCAGCTTCCCCACCTGGTTTTCATTCGTCTGACCGTTAATTTTGTATAGGGCAGGTTGTATGTTTCAGCGTATTGAATTAGTATACCGGGTAATTGCCCTTTTGCCTCCTGAAAACCAATCCGGGCAATAAAGTCATAAAGAAGCTTCGTATGATCCGGGTTCACTGAATCGAAATCAGCCGGCACCATAATGCCATACACGCTGCCCATGCCGGTAGATTCAAATCTGTCTCCGGTACCTTGCTCAATATAGATCCTTCCATTGTGAATCTCTATGATAGCTCCGGGCTCCCAGGCAAGATTCATCGCTGCCTTCTTTCTGATACTCTCTTTTTTCCTGACAATCCACCCGGTTTTTTCAATGACAAATTTTTCGGCCCGCAGGAAATCACACCTGCCCGGCACGGTCACCCTCACCTGCCCCTCGGAATTGATCCTTATCCCAATGTTTCTCGCACGTCTGTTCCTGCGGAATAACACCTCTCCTACCCTCTCATAATAGACCTTTTTTTCAACCATCATATCACAATAATAAACACATTATCCCTATCTTTGATTTTGCAACTCCAAAAATAACATAACAATGGTTAAAAATATAGCAGCAGTTCTGACTTTCCTTCTGGTACCATTTTCCGTTACTTTGTCACAAAACAATCAATGGAGTCTTGAAGACTGTATCAATTATGCCATGGAAAACAACATTACCATCAAGCAGTCGGAACTCAACACACAATACAGTCAAAATGTTCTCGATCAGTCACGAAACTCGAGACTTCCCAACCTGAACGCAAGCTCAAACTACAGTTATTCATTCGGCAGGGCGCTCGATCAGACAACATACGAATTTACCGATAATCAAAAGATCAACTCAATAAGTGTGAATGTCAGTTCGGGGGTAAACCTATTCAATGGTTTTCAGAAGAGGAACACCATTGAACAGAACAGGATCAACCTGCTCTCTGCTTACGAAGATGTAAAAAAAATAAAAAATGACATCTCGCTGAATATCGCTGCAGCTTACCTGCAAATATTGTTTAGTGAAGAGCTGCTTGCCGTTACAGAAAGCCAGGTGGAGATCACCCGTCAGCAGGTGGACCGTACCCGGAAATTGGTTGAGGCTGGAAAGCTGGCAAAAGGCAGTTCACTGGAGATCCAGGCGCAACTTGCCGCGGAGGAGCTGAACATGGTAAATTCCGAGAACCAACTGCTTCTCTCCTACCTGAACCTCCAGCAAATACTCGATCTTCAGTATGATCCGGAATTTAAAATCAACGATCCCGATATCCCCGAACCGGGCAAAAAGCTTCTGATCATGGGTGTTTCGGACGTATATCAAACTGCGGAGCAGATCATGCCCCAGATTAAAAAATCGGAATACAACCTGGAGTCCACCGGAAAAGAGCTCGACATTGCAAAGGGAATGCAATATCCCTCACTCTCCCTGTCGGGCAACTACAATAGCGGGTTTTCCGACATCAGGGAAAAGGTGATAGGAACCGACCCTATTATGGACATACCAATTATGGGTAAATACCCCTTTTTCGAGCAGATCAATGATAATCTAAGCGTCGGGGTTGGGTTCGGACTAAATATCCCGATATTCAACGGCAACCAGGCAAATACGGCCATCGCCAATGCACGTATCAGTATAGAAAACGCTCAGCTGGAGCTACAGAAAAGAAAAAACGAGCTCTACCGCGATATACAAACCGCCTACACGGATGCTGTCGCTGCGCTGAAAAAGTTTGAATCCACCGAAACGGCTCTGATCTCCATGGAGGAATCATTCAACTACACGGAGAAAAAATTTGAGGTTGGTCTGGTCAACACGGTCGATTACAACACATCAAAAAACCAACTGATGGTTACGCAATCTGATCTGCTGCAGGCCAAATATGATTTTATCTTCAAAACCAGGATCCTCAATTTCTACATGGGCGAGCCCATCATTTTTTAAAAAAATTGAATTATTTGTTATGAAATCTAAAAAACTTCTCATCTTACTCGCTGTTATTGCAGTGGTTCTGCTTGCATTCTTCGGCATCGGAAAAAAGGTCGGATGGTTTGGAGACGAGGCCTATGTAAAGGTTGCCGTTGAGGTTGGAGAAAAGAGGAATATCACGGAGATCATCACCGCACCCTTTTCTGCAATTTACAAGCAACTGTCTGACGGCAAAAGTATTGAGGTAGTTCCGGAGAACCGCTTTTATTCTGAAGATTAAAAAATAACATCTTAAAACATGATACATCCCCTTATCCTCAATCTGGAAACGGCAACAAATGTATGTTCGGTGGCCCTTTGCAAGGGCGAAGAAACAGTGGCAAAAAGAGAAAGCGATGAAGACCGTTCACACGGATCGCTGCTCACTGTTTTTATGCAGGAGGTTTTGGACGAAGCCGGGGTAAAGCCAGAAGAGATCTCCGCCATTGCGGTGAGTAAAGGTCCCGGTTCCTATACGGGTCTGCGTATCGGAGTTTCTGTTACCAAAGGATTTGCATATGGCCTGAATATTCCGGTGATCGGTATCGTTACATTGCAGGCAATGGTTGTAGCAGCAACCTGGCATCATTCCGTAAAGGAGTTGCAGCAAAAGCACCCGGAAACCCTGTTTTGTCCTATGATCGATGCGCGAAGAATGGAGGTTTTTACAGCATTGTATGATAAAAACAGAGACATTGTATCTCCTGTAACCGCAACCGTGGTCGGGGAGAACAGCTTTGACAAGGAGCTGAAAGGAAACCACATTCTCTTTTTTGGAAATGGTGCTGATAAGTTATCCGGTATTATTCAACATCCTCATGCTCACTTTATTCAACAAATTCAACCTTCGGCTGTAGCGATGATACCGTTGTCACTTCACCAATACGAAAACAGGATATTTGAAGATACCGCCTATTTTGAACCCTATTATCTCAAGGACTTTGTTGCAACTATTCCGAGAAAGAAAGTTATCTGAAGTTGCTGATTAGTTGTCGCAGAAGAATTTATTTCCTTATTTTGTATCTTCGTAATACCATTTGAAAATTAATAATATGGCTTCAACCTCAGATTTCAGAAACGGCCTTGTGCTGGAATATAACAATGATCTTTTTGCCATCGTGCAGTTTCAGCACGTCAAACCCGGTAAAGGACCCGCGTTTGTAAGAACAAAACTAAAAAGCCTAACCACGGGAAAGGTGATTGACAATACGTTCACCGCCGGAGTAAAGGTCAACACTGCCCGTGTGGAAAGAAGGCCCTACCAATACCTTTATAAAGATGACCTGGGGTATAGTTTCATGCATCTGGAAACCTTCGAACAGATCGTTATTGAAGAGAAGTTGATTGAAAACGCGGACCTTATGAAGGAGGGGCAACCGGTTGAAATCGTGGTACATGCCGATACCGAAACACCCCTCTCTTGCGAATTACCCCCGTTTGTTGAACTGGAGATTACCTATTCCGAACCAGGTGTAAGGGGCGACACATCTTCTTCCACGGCACTCAAACCGGCGACACTTGAGACAGGAGCCACGGTCATGGTCCCAATCTTTGTAGATCAGGGCGAATTCATTAAGGTAGATACCAGGGACCGTTCCTATTCAGAGCGGGTAAAGAGATAATTTTTGCTTATCTTAGATGGATAAATATTTTCCATCATGGCAAAAGCGCTAAAAAGTCTGAAGACCTCCAAATTTAAGCTCAATTCACTGCTTGATGTGACAATGGCCATCAACGATAATGTGGCCATCAGTGAACTGGTCCGAAGGTTTGAAAAACTTCTTACCGTTGATCTTTCCATTGGAAAGGTGATGTTGATCAAGTTCGGGGAAAAATGGGAGTGTGTACTGAATTCGGGCTTTGCGGCTGGTTTTTTCAAGAAGATCAATATTGAAAAGGATCTGCTCCCTCTGAACGAAATCGAACATGTAACCTCGAAAAATGACAGATTCCCGGAGGTGCTTGATATAATTATTCCGGTGGCACATAAAGATGAGCCGATCGCATTTGTTCTGATCGGCGACATTGAAGAGGAGGGTGAAGGAATGAGTCCGATCCTTAAACATCTGCGATTTATCCAGACACTCTCCAACATCATTGTCGTAGCCATCGAAAACAAGCGTCTTTTCAAAGAATCGCTCAGGCAGGAGGCGTTGAAGCGTGAGATGGAGCTGGCCAGACGCATGCAGACCATGCTCATCCCCAAAGATGAACAGCTTCCCTCTAATGGTAGCATCTCCATGTTCGCCTTTTATCAGCCACACTTTGAAATTGGCGGCGATTACTATGACGTAATTGAACTCAACGATCATGAGATCGGATTCTGTATCGCAGATGTGTCCGGAAAGGGAATCTCTGCGGCCATCCTGATGTCGAACTTCCAGGCAAACCTTCAGGCACTGTTTACTGAAGAGATACCGATGGAAATTTTGCTGGAGAAACTGAACAGAAGGGTATTGAGTAGTGCCAAAGGAGAAAAATTTATAACCCTGTTTATTGCCCGGTATAATTACAAAACGCAAGAATTAAAGTACGTAAATGCCGGACATAATCCCCCCATCCTTTACAATATTAAAAGCAAGGAGATCATCCATCTCACCAATGGCACTGTCGGAATGGGGATGCTGGATGAACTGCCATTCCTTGAGGTTCAGTCACTAACGATGAATGAACCATCAAAAATGCTTTGCTACACTGACGGACTGGTAGAGGTATTGAATGAATCGGGGATCGAAATGGGGGCTGAAAAGCTGGAGGTAGAATTAAAGAACGATGATACCATTACTGCCAACATAGATACCATTATAAGAAAACAGGGAATCCTCGAACGCGGTGCCTCAATCTTCGACGACATCTCCATCCTCTGCGCCCAATTTCCCGGAACCTAAGTGGCTGTCCATAAAGTCCGATAACTGCGTTACTGCAAAAATCTTAATTCCTCGAATACCTTAGTATACTGCGTCTTAAGATTTTTGCGTGCCCTGCCCGCCGTACTTAGGTACTAAGGCAGGCGGTGCCTTGTTCTCGAACTTTATAATCCAGCCACTCCGACTCTATTGACAGGCTCTAATTCTGGCAGTCTAATTACGAAAAATTTTCGTCTGTTCCTCTCTTTTCTGTATCAGGATCCTTCTGATTGCTGTGAAAGATATCCATTGCTACCAACATAGCTGTAAACCCCCAGAACAATGCTGAGATCTTATCCGTATCCAGAAAATTATTCAGCAACCCATGAATATAATAGGTAAACAGTCCTGTAAGAATTCCCAGGGAAAGAATTTTTATTCTCCTCGAACGGGCTCTCCGGTGAACCCTGAGTCCTGTATAGATGGTTGTAATTACGATAAGCAAAAAACTGACGAGCCCCAAAAGTCCGGATTCCGACAACGGACCTAAATACTCACTGTGGGCCGTACCCCTGACACCAAAATTGGTGCTGATATCAGTCCGCTCAAACGAGCGCTGAAACCGCCCATACTCAAACTGGTAGGTTCCGGGGCCAAATCCCAATAATGGTCGCTCCTGCCACATCCTGACAGCACAGCTCCACCGGTTGATCCGTTCAAGATTCGATTGGTCGTTGCTGATATTATACATGGACTGAACATGCTCGGAGAAATCGCCCGATGACTTGGTCCTGTTTTTCTCAAGTTGCATCAGGATCATCGGTTGAAACAGAAAGAAGAGCACAACCAACCCGGCTCCGGCAAGGGCAATGATCTCAAACCTGATTCTGAGTTTAATTACCACCCATATACCAAAACCCGCAATCAGGCTGACCCAGGCTGCCCTTGTATATGAGAATATGGTGGCTGCAACATAAAACAGGAGCAGCAGAGCTATAAGAAATTTTGAATTGAAATCACCCCGCTTTGTAAGGGTAAAAAAAGCAATGATCAAAGGAATCAGAAATGCAAGCGTTGCCCCGTATGACGTATGGTCCTTGTAAAACGGTTGCATCATACTATGGGACATCACCTGATTGTCCAGTCCATATTCTGAGTGTCTGATCAGCGTGTAAACTATGACCACTGAAAAAGAGGCTATATAGAGCCAGACATATCTTGTTATGTCTCCTCTTTTGCGGAAAACTTCAATGGCAACCAGATAAAAGCCCAATATAAACCACAACCGTGAAACAAAAAACTTGACCGACACAACCGGATCGCTGCTGGAAATTACCGTTACAGCCATCCACGCAAGATGGAAATAGATGGCCAGTGTTACAGGATGTCTTAAAATACGAAGATCGGTGCGCAAGCCACCAATATACCTTAGACCGTAAATGATCAGCAGCATGATCAGCAATGGCTCTGTGGGCAAATAAATATCCACCCCCAGCCCCTCAACAAAAGTGCTCAATTGCAGGGAAAAAGGAGCAAAAAAGACAATGGAAAGAAGTAAAATATCAAGCCTGGTAAAGGCCACCAACACAAAAAGCAATACCACAGGTACTGCGGATATATAATACACCTCAAATGCAATGAATACTGCATTGATGAGCACGAAAGCCAGGGCTGCAGCCCAAAGCCAGATTGGCGATTGTTTATACCCGGTAATAGCTTGCATTAATCCTCCCTTGTCGCAATTACCCTTTGTTGTATACTATCAATAATGATTAACAATATCAGTGTAAACAGAAAAGCGGATGCAGTTGATACCATAACGATTACTGACCGTTTGGGATAGGCTTTCTTTTCGGATGGATACGCCTTGTCAATGATGAACTTATAGGGCAATCTTTGATTGGCCTCCATCCTGGCCTCCTGGTATCGCTGCCTCAGATCTGTATACCGCCTCGTATGATGTTCAACATTCTTGGTAAGAGAAATAAAAGTACCCCCGTATTGCGCCAGGGCTGTGGTCAGCTGCGCCGTTGATGAGCCTTCAAGACGACGAAGGGAGGAAGATATCTGCTTGCCTATGAACTCCAGCGAGTCCTGAAGAAGGCGGACATTTTCTGCTGCCTCCAGAAATTCTGTAGTTACCATTTCAAAAGCAGCCTGGGCCCGCTCATACTTCATATTATTGAAAACGGTGTCGATGAGGTTGGAGATATCATTGGCGATATCGGCTGCCTGCTGCGGATCTGTATCCATAACACTTATCTCCACCGACATAAGCTCTGTTCGTCGATAGTTGATATTATTTTTGTACGTATTTATAAGCTCAGTATAAGGATATTTTGATGTGGGATCAATCTCATAATGCTCCATCAGATTATACTTCTCAATAATCCTGGTTCTGATCTGTTCAGAATTCAGTACCTGCAATAACTGCTCTGCCTGCTCTTCCTCTCCAAAGCCGTAGACACTTTGCCTTCCCGTATAATTGGACGATAAGAGTGCCTTCGATACAGATGCTCCCGTAGTTGGAAACATCACAACGGTCGACTCATACTTTTCTGTGATCTGCAACGATACAATGATTGATGTTACAGCTGCCAGAAAACTAACGATAATAAGGATCCGTCTCTTGTTCCACATGTAGATCAAGAGATCCACTGAACTAAAATTAAATCCTGTCTGCTCTTTTTTACTCATTATTTATAATTTATTTGCTATTAACACGAATCAAATAGTAATTTCTTTTCCCTTTTTGTACCAGCAGATATCTGCTGTTGATAAATGATCCGGGGGTGAGAACCATTTCAGGATCGGAGATCTTTTTCTTATTGATGCTGAGTCCCCCTCCCTGTATGAGCCTTCTAAGTTCACCTTTCGACTGAAAAATCTCAGCATCTTCTGTAAGGAGTTGCATGATCTCTGCGTTCATACGCTCCGGCCCAATATTAAAATGAGGAACCCCTTCAAAAACAGAAAGAAACATCTTTTCAGGGATGCGACCCAATGTCTCCTCAGTAGCTTTTCCAAACAGAATTTCTGAAGCCTCAACTGCCATCTGATAATCCTCTCCCGAATGGACCATTGTTGTGACCTCCCCCGCAAGTCTTTTCTGCAACACCCGAAGATGAGGTGCTTCAGCATGCTCTTCTATAAGATTTTTTACCTTTTCCTTTGATAACATGGTAAAGATTTTAATGTATTTTTCTGCATCCTCATCGGAAACATTCAGCCAAAACTGGTAAAACTTATAGGGAGACGTTCGCTCCGGGTCAAGCCACACGTTTCCCTCCTCCGTTTTACCAAACTTACCACCGTCTGCCTTGGTAATCAGCGGACAGGTAAGTGCGAATGCCTCGCCGCCCTCCTTTCTCCTGATCAGCTCTGTCCCGGTAGTGATATTGCCCCACTGATCAGATCCCCCCATCTGTAGCCTGCAATTGTACTCCCGGTATAGATGAAGATAGTCAAATCCCTGCACCAGCTGGTAGGTAAACTCTGTGAAAGACATCCCTGTGGCCGACTCAGATGTAACTCTTTTTCTGACCGAATCTTTGGCCATCATGTAGTTCACAGTAATATGTTTACCGATATCACGTATGAAATCGAGAAAAGCATACCCCTTCATCCAGTCATAATTGTTTACCATCAGCGCCTTGTTGGGAGCATGGGTTTCAAAATCGAGAAATTTAGCGATCTGCCTCTTAAGACATTCCTGGTTGTGCCTGAGGGTCTCCTCATCCAGCATACTTCTCTCCTGCGATTTACCACTCGGATCCCCGATCATCCCTGTTGCTCCCCCAACCAGTGCGATGGGTCTGTGTCCGGCATGCTGCAAATGTTTGAGCATCATTACCCCGACCAGGTGTCCGATATGAAGCGAATCGGCTGTCGGATCGATACCTACATAGGCAGAAACCATCTCCTTCTCAAGACACTCTGCTGTCCCTGGCATCATATCATGGATCATTCCTCTCCATTCAAGCTCCTTTACAAAACTCATCTTCATTCTATTGATTATCTCATTTTTAGTGTCTGTCCTCCCGCCCCTATTAACAGACCTTGTTTAACTCCTTTTCGGACTTTACAACACAGTAGTATCATCACGCTTCCCATCCTCATCCCTCCCAGGCAATAAATTCCTGAATTCTTCACGTTTTAAATAGGGCAAAACCGCAGGGGCAAGCTCTTTTAACGGACTGTAAAGCAATGATTTATTGATTATTTCGGGGCTGATAAACTCCCTCTTTCTATTAGCAGCATCCAGGGGCATCAGAATAATACTAATGATAAATGCCGATACGAACAGTCCAAAGATCATTCCTGCAGCACGGTTTATAAAACTAAGCGCAATAGCTTTGATCAGCTTGTCGACCAGGAAAGCTGCAAGGTGCACCACCAATATGATAAAAATGAAAGCAACTGCAAATGAGATCAGGTTGAGATGCTCAGGATTGATCTCAAACCAGTTTTTTAAAATCTCACCGGCCGACTCGTGAAACCTTATTGCACCCAAAACTCCCAATACCAAGGCGGTTAAGGAAGCGATCATATAGATCAATCCCTTGCGGAAACCCCTGTAAAGCGCCCATAACAGCGGTATAACGAATATGATATCAAGGATATTCATTCTTACAACGCGACAACAAAATAAACAAATCCTTTTCAATAACGGAGTAAAAATATACCCAATTGTTCTATAGAGCGTGAATTTAGGCCTCCGGCTATTGATATTTTTACAAAAATAGGTATCTTTTCGACTCTAAAACATTGCGTCATGGAAATCAAAAAATTCAGAAACAACTACGGACTTGAACTGATAGTAACTTCGCATTCGGAAATAGCTCTTGGTGACCTTGTATGGGACCCGCTGATTGGTTCTCCGGAATTTTCCCATCCGGGAATGCCTAAAAACATCTACACCGCCTTTCTGGATGCAGGTCTTATTGATGAGAATGAATATACACTCTTCAAAAAAGAGAGTGCGGAAATTGAGTTGATCCCTGCGCTGTTTGCTGATAGAAATGTAGATGTGAATTCGGAGCTGATCGCTGAACTGCAGCACCCGGTTTTGGGAAAAATCGAAGGAAATTTCAAGCTGGAGGCAATCAGCAAATTCAAATTCGGCGAACTTCAGGTCAGGATCATGAACGATCTGCTCAGGGTGAAAATTGATCAGTACCTTGAGCTGATGAAAGAGAAAAAGTGGAAAGAGTATGACGGCAGGATCAGAAGGGTGCATATGATCACCGAACTCTATTACGGTTCAATAAAACTGATCGTCGAAAAATCACTCAGTGGCTCCCTGGATGCTGCCCTGGAAAAAAGCAGCACCAAGCTCCTGTCGCGATTAGAAGGAAGCAAATCAGTGGAGTATGCCTTCTCCCACGATGAATTACCATTTGCCATGCGCATAGAACAAGTGAGAAGCTTCAATGGATAGCTTCACTTTGGTTAGCCTCACATTCGAACATGACAAAAAATCATTCATATATCGCCGCTTTCGATCTTGACAAAACAATCCTTTCGGTCAACAGCAGCCGTCTCGTCGTGAAGATGTCGCGAAAATTGGGATTGATAACAAAGCGCAATTACCGGAAGGCAATCTTTTACTCCTTCGCCTATAAATTTGACCTTCAAGATGCAAATGAGATAGTATTATCTATGATGCAATGGTTAAAGGGATTAAAGGAGGAGGTTATTAAAGACCTTGCTGGGAAATATATCGTTCCGGAGGTGAAAAACATGGTGCGTCCGGAGATGATTGAAGCGGTCAATTATCATTATCGCAACAATGCCCGTGTAATATTACTATCATCTGCACTGCCCTATTTATGCGATCCCATCGCAGAACTTCTTGGCATGGACGATGTTGTCTGCTCACGACTGGAAACAAGAGATGGGTGCTTTACCGGAAGGTCAGTCGGACGCCTGGTTTTTGGTCCCGAAAAGGCAGTCAGGATGAAAGCATATTGCAACAGCCACAATTTCCCATCCGATACTGCATGGTACTATGGCGATGCCTACGCCGACCGATATGTTCTGGAGAGCATTGGCCATGCGGTTTGTGTGAAGCCTGAAATCAAGCTCAGGTGGCTGGCAAAGAAAAAGGGATGGAAGATCATTTAACACGTCTTGCTGCATACATCCATATTCCTATAGCGACATTTTTACCAGGTGAACGCTCTTTTTATCCGCTCGCAGTCAAGCTACAATGATCTGACATACGCAACCGGGGAATCCAAAACTTGTATCCTGTCGCTGTTGCTCTCTTTTATTGTGCTTATTTCTAATAGTTTATCAACTACTTCGTCGGTAATCTGAGCAGGTACACTGATGGCGCTCCTAATCATGATTGACAAGAGCTTTTCGCTGGTGGTGATGGGCTTGACTTTGGATGTTGTTGCGCCGGCGGCGCCTACCTCCAGGCAGGTCTCTCTGAGTATATCGATCCGGTCCTCATCCGAAAAAATTGATATCTCACAGTTATCCTGGGGCATCATCGATTTACCAATTTTTGATTTTTCAGCATCCGTATCCAGTCTTCTGCGCCAGCTGGTTCCAGATTTCAGCTGATCGATGGCTGCAATAATCTGCTCCATACTTGCCGCGTTCTTTTGCTTTCCAATTTTCATCCGCGTATCTATCAACCCGATGGATACAGGTGTCTGGTAAATAAAACCCTTACCTGCTTTATCCAGTCTTCCCTGTTCAACAAGCAGTTTTATCACGCTTTCGGAATCCTGTTCGGGCATCACGAGGTGGACAATCTCTTTTTCTGCAGGGATCGTGATTCTTATCAGCCCCAGTTGGTCCCTGATATCATTGCCTGTTCCGAAAGTGATCAGCGGCACTGCTATACCCAGGTCGAGTGCTATCCGGGCCAGCTTATCACCACTACCCGGATCTGAAAGAACACAGATCACATACGACAATTTGTTCATTAAAAGATATTCATTCTCTTCATTATTGAATTCATTCAGGGCATTCACATTGAATTCCGGAGGCTCTTTGGAGAACTCCATGAGCTCCTGTGCGAAAACGGACCCTCTTCCGGGAACTTGCAAATCGCCAATACCAATGATTGCGCGAATAACCACTTCAGAGTACTTTCTCGGAATCGTAAAGCGAAACACCCGTACTGAAGCGCTTTCCAATTTTGTAATTTCACCGGGCAAATTGAAAGATCGTGATTTGATCCGCTCCCTGACAATTCTTCCGGTTTCATCATAAACCAGCACCTCTATTTTTCTCAAAAAATCGGTGATCTTTTCAGCAAGCAGCTGGTTGACTATACAGGTGATCCTGCTCACCCTGTGCGGGGTATAGATCCCTTTTTCCATCTGGGTTCTCCAGACTGCCCTGGAGGGTGAAAAAGCCCTCTTCTCCCTTGAATCCTGGCCGTTATTTTTCATCTTCATCTGAACTTTGTTTGTTTTCGATCGAATGTCTCTGCTTCGCCCTGGTATAGAGGCCGAAGGTCAATACTGTAATAATCGGAAATGCTGAAGCAAGGGCAAGGATGCCAAATCCATCAGAGATCCGGAGCGCTCCCCCGATACTGAGCCCCATGGCCAGAACAAGCGGAACCGTAACAGGACCGGTGGTTACACCGCCGCTATCCCAGGCCATCGCAGCATACTCCTCTTCACTGAAAACTGTAAGTATTATCAGTAAGATATATGGGGGGACGATCAGCCATATCAAAGGCAGATCGAACAGGATCCGTGAAAAGCCCAGTGTGATCCCTATCCCTACGCCGATGGATACGATCTGCACAATTTGCTTCTGCTTTATGGCTCCTACTGTGAGATTCTCTACAGTCAGACCAAGGGCATTCAGCGCTGGTTCTGCAAGGGTTGCCCCAAAACCCATTCCAAAGGCAAAGACCAATACCAGGACCAGGCCCAGTACTGTCAGCTTTTTTCCAAACAGTGGAGCCTGGGTAATAATATGCTCATATCTTTTGTCCAGCGGATTGTATCTCTCTTCATCGAATTCAATACGTTTGAGTTCCCCCTGTTCATCGATCATATTGAAGTACTCCTTTGTTGATCCTTCCTGGGATATTCCTTTAAACAGAAGCGTAGTATCAAAGTTACTGATCTCCATGCGGTCGATATATTTATCCTCTTTCGCGAAGGCCCTGGGGAGCTCGCCGCCAACCTCTCCCCCTAATGAGGCCAGTCCCAGTCTTATGCCGGAAGTTAACAGGATCATCCCGATCAGGGAGAATATGATCCCGAGAGCGACCTCATCCTTGTACCTGATCTTCTCCTTAAGCAAAAGGATCAGTACAATTAGCAACAGCAACGAAAGCGGTACAACTGCCCGAACACCTGCCACGGCCTCCTCCTTTATCACATCTATAAAATGGGAGGAGGTTCCCTCTTCCGGGGCTGCATCTGTAGATGTTATTCTGCTTCTTTCATAATCAGAAGCCTTGTTTATTAGCCAATCGGACAAGGAGATGATTCCGAGCAGATTCTTTTGCACATCAGTACTATTCTGTAACTTAAGAAGAAACTCGTTGTAGACTTCATCTGACGCAAAATATGATCGCCGTCCCTCTTCACCGGCATGGGTGAAAGCGTGACTCAACAGCTGCTCCTCGCTTTCAAAAACCTGCAAAGCATGTTCCCGGTTTTCAGGAGAAAAAAAATCTTTTTCATTCGTGGGTTCCGGAGCAATACTATTCAGGTATAGTCCCAGGCTGAGTACTGCCATAATAGGAAATGCAGATGCCAGGAGGATAATTCCAAATCCGCCACTGCTGCCCTGGCCCTTATTAGATGAACGGGAAACACCAATACCAAGCGCCAAAACGAGAGGTACGGTAACAGCCCCCGTGGTAACTGCACCACAGTCCCAGGCCAGTCCGATAATTTTGCTGAGATTATCATTGTAGTAAGCATACACCGATACAAGAAGCAATACCGGAATAATGACATAAATAAAGGGCTTTATCGACCAGTTATAATAAAACCTGAACATCCCCAGGGCAACGGCAATCCCCACACCGATGCCTACCGACATGATCAGCCAGCTGGCATAGGGCTCCAGCAACATATACAACAGGGGAGAATCCCAGGCAGTAATGGCAGAGCCAGCCGTTCTCAAAGAGCTGATGGCGGGTTCTGCCAGGGTCGCTCCAAATCCCATTATCAGTCCAAAAACTGCGATAATGCCGATCCCGACACGCTGCGGCAATTTAATCCCCACCCGCTCACCAAGCGGCATCAGGCCAAGGATCAGGCCCTCAAGAAAAAAGGCCAAACCAAAAACCACCAACGTAATCCCCGCTGCTGTTCCGACAGCATTGGCTAAAGGAACACTTAAGATTAAAGTTTGAAAGAAGATCAAATAGAGGATGATAAATGCAACGGCTTTAATCTGTTCCTTGATCCGTACCCATGCATATTTCATTAGCATGGAGATCGATTCTCCCAAAGGGATCTTTAGTTTTTTTCGCATACTTAATTTCTTAACAGAGATTAAGTTATAAAAATATACTTTTTTTTTGAATGAAAAACATTTTTTTGATGTGCCGGGAACGGTCCCATACAGCCAGGCGATCTGCTCACCACCTCCTCCTCCCCGGGTCATGCGATGAAGTGGACACCACTGGATGTGAACGAGGCAACGAATTTCGAAGAGCTGAAAAGCATCCTGGCGGAAAATGAGTTAAGGCGCAACGCTGTTATCGGAAAGGCCCTGGAGGCCCACGGAGGCGGAACAGGGAAAATCATGGTGCTGGTTTCTCTTCAATAATTCATTCACTTTTATTTACGATCCAATCAATATATTCAGGGAGCTTTGAAGCAAGAAAATAGGGTAGATTGTAAAGCGTGAATCGTTTCCCACCGGGCGTCTTTACATCTTCCTCATGATAGGCATTTGCTAACAATCGAAAAGCATAGGAATGATTTGTCTTCTCCATGAACTGATGCAAAGACCTCAATTTTCCCTGGGATCCGGACTTAATCTCAATAGGGATGAGAAACTGAAGATATGGATAGATCAGGTCAACTTCAGAAGTAGTATTTGTTTTTTCCCTTACCCAGAAATGCAAACGTCGACTTGTTTCTGAAATTTGGGATTGAAGCTGTTGGTATACAGCATGCTGGATAATCCTGCCTCTGTATGCATCACTAAAGTCCTTCAGTCCGATTAATTCTGACTGTATTCCAAGTGCATGATTTAGCAGACCCGTATCAAGAAATTGTAAACGGGGTTTTCTGGAATAGTCAACAAGCGCCGGACTATCATTACTTGTAACCGGATACACAAGCTGAATCAATCTTGACTTATCCAAAGCCCTAAGTGCCTCACCAACCTCCCTGCTCTTATAATCCGAATTACCGAATCCTCCCATAGTTATCCGGTCCTTCTCATGTGCTGCAGTCTGGATAATATGTCTCAAAACATTTTTCTGGGTTTGATTTTTACCATATTTCTCTATATCGTCCAGATATGATTGCCATATCTCCTCATATATTACATTTAGCCCAACAGCACTGCCTTTGGTGATAAAATTTACTACAATCTCTGGCATTCCACCTATGGTCACATATTGATGAAAAAATTTAATGAGAATATCAAAATAATGCTTCTCGACCGGAATGGAATTCAAGACCTCCGAAGCCTTAGTATTACCTGCTGCGTTTAAAAATTCTTCGAAATCGAAAGGGTGCAGCACAAACTGCTGAACCCTCCCAACAGGAAACGAATCAATTTCATTCAGAGCAAATTCAAGCAAAGATCCGGCACAAATCACATGGATTCCAGGAAAATCTTCGTAGAAAAACCTGAGCATTTTTATTGCAGCAGGAGATTCCTGGATTTCATCAATGAATAGCAAGAGTGTGTTATGATCTAATACAATTCCCTCCCGAAGCATAAGAACTTCGAGTATATCTTTGACAGATGATAGATTAAAAAGGTCTCTATCATCCCTTCGTTCAAGATTAATCTCAAGAAATGATTTGTACTCTTTTGAAAATGCCCTTACCAAAGTCGATTTTCCTACCTGCCGGGCACCCCGAATAATCAACGGTTTCCTTCGTTCAGAAGCTTTCCAGTCAAGCAATCTACTATATATTTTTCGCTCTAGATACATATATTTGTTACATATCAGGGGTAAATATAGTAATTATCTGTTACGTATCAGGGGTAATATAAGCATAGTTTTGTCGCAAATAAAGATTAAAAATGAATTTGGATTCTTACATAAGAAATGAAACAGACTAAATGAAACTGAGAACAGGAAGCCTTTCCAGCTGAAAATCAGAGGGTTTTGTAGCTCCACCAGGACTCGAACCTGGATCTACGGTTTAGGAAACCGCTATTCTATCCCTTGAACTATGGAGCCGTCTCATCAGCAGAAAGCTGAGGTTCGTGCGCCCGGTGCAACAACTTTCCACTCAACCTGTACCATTTCGGGATGCAAATATAGAGGAAAAATGAATTGCAGACAAGTTCCTGGAAGCGGGAACTTGCAGGGTACAAAAATTGAGAAATAGGGGTTTGCGAAAAACAGCAATCAATAATGCCTTTATCTTCAGTTTAAACTTAAAAAAATTAAAACCCTGCCATAGTAAAACAGTCATTCTTGATCCAGTCCGGGGCCTCCCCTTCTTCTCTTCTTTTCGCCGGTGGCCCTCTTCTGCTTGAGCCGCTTCTCAACCGCACTCCTGGAGGGTTTCGTGGCAATTCTCTTTTTGGGTGGTTTGAGCATCTTTTTAACCAGCTCGAGAAACCGCTGTGTGACAATCTCCCGGTTTCTGACCTGCGACGGGGTGGCCTGGGAGGTCATGATCAGGACCCCTTCCGCCGTGAGCCGGGATTTTAATCGTTTCCGAAGACGGGTTTTTTGCCCGGGTGTGAATAGCTGACTCCCTTCAAGGTTCCAGTACAACTCCACCTTCGACTCGGTTTTGTTCACGTGCTGACCACCCGGACCGGAGGAGCGGGAGGTCTGAATCCTGATCTCATTCAGCAACTTCGTATCCATTGTGCAAAGGTACGAATTCCCGTCATAACGGAATATCCTGACCCCTTAACAATACTCACACCAGAAAACATCATCTTCAGTCTGGCACTCCCAAATCAAGCTTACGCAATCTTGTTGCAGTCCATATATTTATCGCTGTCCATAGAAGAGCCGTGACTATTAAAAAAAATTCATAGCTTTATATCCTTAACCGAAAAATTCATCAATACCATGAAAAGACGCGATTTTATCCGGGGAACGGCTACTGCAGCAGCAGCGACTACCGTGGCACCCCTGTTGGGTGCTGAAAAGCGTTCAGCCAACAAATTTGGAAAAAATGGAGAGGCCTTTAATCTGAAATATGCCCCACACTTCGGCATGTTCAAACACCTGGCGGGAGACGATCCGCTCGACCAGCTTCAGTTTATGGCCGATGAAGGCTTTGCTGCCCTGGAGGATAATGGCATGAAGAACAAGGAGATTGCCCTGCAGGAGAAGATCGCCTCTAAAATGGCCAACCTGAACCTGGAAATGGGGGTCTTTGTAGCGCATACGATTTACTGGAACAAACCGGGACTGGCTGGCGGGGACAAAGAACAGCGTGCGGAGTTCCTGGTAGAGATCAGGGAATCGGTGGAGGTGGCAAAGCGGGTCAATGCGAAATGGATGACGGTTGTGCCGGGCCATATCGATCCGCGTCAGGATATGGGCTACCAGACTTCCCATGTGATTGAAACGTTGCTACGTGCCTCAGATATACTGGAGCCGCATAATCTCACCATGGTTCTTGAGCCATTGAATTTCAGAAACCATCCGGGACTTTTTCTGAATAAGGCCGGTCAGGCCTACCAAATCTGCAGGGCAGTGGATAGTCCGGCATGCAAAATTCTATATGATATCTACCACCAGCAGATTCATGAAGGTAACCTGATTCCCAATATCGACCTGGCATGGGAGGAGATCGCCTATTTTCAGTGTGGTGACAATCCCGGACGGAAGGAGCCAACTACAGGAGAGATCAACTATCTCAATGTATTCAAGCATATCGATGATAAAGGGTTCAGGGGTATTTTGGGTATGGAGCACGGCAATTTCAAAAATGGAGCCGAAGGGGAGAAAGCAGTTATTGAAGCTTACAGGAAAGTGGACTCATTCAGGTAGGGGAAAATGGTGCCCTGCTGCTACACTTAAAGTCGATCCATTCGGCTAATGGTGTGCAATGTACTTTGTGCTAACTGAAAAGGTCCATGATCTCCTCTTTGTGCATATCCCTGAGTGGATTGTTGGAGGTAACGAAGGTATTGGCCAGTTCCGATTTCCGATTCTGAAGCCGCAGCATCTTCTCTTCAACAGTATGGTTTGAGATAAAGCGGTAGACAAATACATTCTTATCCTGACCGATCCGGTGTGCCCTGTTCAACGCCTGCATCTCTACTGCAGGGTTCCACCAGGGATCGAGCATAAAGACATAGTCAGCAGCCGTAAGATTCAGCCCTATACCCCCGGCTTTCATTGAGATCAGAAAGATCCTGCATTCGGGATCGTTCTGGAATTTGTCCACCTCATCCTGCCGTTTTACTGTGGAACCGGTAAGCAGGGCATACTTCCAGCCAAATTTGTCGAGCTGATCCGCATAGAGGTTGAGGTGCTTTACAAATGAAGAAAACACAAGCACCTTATGCCCCTCCATGATCACACTTTCTATGTTTCTGAAAACCTCATCGTACTTCCCGGAACCATATTCGTAATCCTCCTCAACCATCAGTGGGTGATTGGAAATCTGCCTTAGCCTGGTGAGCCCCTTCAGCACCATGATGGCCGACCGCTCCATTCCAATCTCCTCCAGGTTCTCGAGCAGACTGTTGCGAATGGTTGACTTCTCCTCTTCATACATCCGCTTTTGTTCGTCGGTCATGTTACAGAACCTGTACTGCTCATACAGGGGAGGTAACTCCTTGGCAACCTCCTCCTTGGTTCTGCGAAGAATAAAGGGGTTAATGAGCTCTTTCAAACGCTGCTCCTGCTCCTTGTTTTTCTTCTTCTCAATGGTCTTTACAAATTGCTTCTTGAAAAAATTAAGGCTCCCCAACAATCCCTCATTCACAAAGTTTATCTGTGACCAGAGATCGGTAAGTGAGTTTTCGATAGGGGTTCCGGTCACCACCATCTTATGACTCGCCTGAAGCTCGGTCATGGCACGGTACAGCTTGGAGTGCGGATTTTTTATTGTCTGACTTTCATCCAGAATAACGTAGTGAAATGGATACTCCCTCAGAAATTCAATGTCTTGTCGGACGGTGTGATAACTGGATACCACTACATCAGTATATGAAAATCCTGTTGTGTTCCTGGCCCGGCTTATACCGCTATGTGTAATCACTTTTAATGACGGAGAAAAACGGTCAATTTCATTGACCCAGTTCTGAATCAGTGAGGCAGGGACAACCACCAGGGAAGCGTGTGCCTCATTTTTATCCTGAAAAAGCGAAAGCTGTCCACGCTCAGGTGTGTCCAGGTTGGTTGTTACCACCCTCTTCTCCTTATTTAACAACAATATTGCTATGGCCTGGAGGGTCTTACCCAAACCCATATCATCGGCCAGACATCCTCCGAATCCATTCTCCTGTAACAGCCATAACCAGGCAAATCCCTCAGCCTGATAGGAACGCAAGTCAGCCTGCAGTCCGAGCGGCAGTCCCACCTCGGGCAGGTCATCCATTCGGTTCAGCTTTTCCAGGTGCCCCATTGTTGATGCATGTTTCTTTCTTAGCGCTGCATCCACCTGAGAAAAATGTTGCTTGTGGATCCGCAGCGTTTCGTTATCGCTCTTTCCAAATTCAAAAACAGGTCGGTACCTTGCAAACCACTCTTCAGGTATTACAGCGATTGTTCCATCGGGCAGTTCGAAGAGGCGTTCATTTTTTAATATGTGATTTTTAAACCTGACAAACGGAATGGAATATTTTCCGAATTTTACCACGATCAAAAGATCGAACCAGTCCTCCCGCTCTTTCGACTCCAGCACGAGCTCCATCGAACGAAGATAGTACTCCCGGTCAAGCTTTTGTTGAACCTCAAAACCATTTTCAACCAGAAAATTGTAATGGTCATTAGTAAATTTAATTGCCTCTAATGTTTTATCTTGTGTATTATTACTTAACCATTTACTTAAGGTATATACATTGCGATCCCTGCTTTTTAGCCCTATCTCCTCCAGGGCTACTTCCAGTTGTTCTTCCCAGTCAGCATCCCTGCTAAACCTGGTAAATGAAAACCGGTTCTCTCTCCTTTGGAGATCGATAAATCGCCGTTGGGTCGATCCGGGATATATTTTATATTGGTTGTATTTCAGGGATACAAGCCAGACAGGCTCCTGTTTCAGACCGAACTCAAGCGTAACGGTAGCTATTTTTTCTGGCACGATCTCTCTGACCTCAAAACCGGTTGTCTCAACGGTATCATACTCCTTCAATATAGAGGCGATGAATGACTTGTAGTACTTTTCCTCCTGCGTTTTTTGGATAGTGATATGGCGCTTGAAAAAGAATGGAGTCAATCTGATGGCATCAAGATGTTCAATAAAGTAGATGTCTTTTCCTAAAAGGATGGATGCAGGTCTGTTGCTTATCACCTCGGCACGGTCATGTATCAGCTCCACCTGCTCACCACCACGCAGGATGGTGAGTCTGTATAATGTGTTTTCCTCCGTTCTTTGAAACTGGAAGAATGGTCTGGCTGCTCTCCTGTGGAGGGTCAGAAAATCATCATTGAAAACATTTTGGCGCAATTTGTCTTTTAAAAATACCTTAAAATTATTCTCAGCAGCGATTTGAAATACTGCAAACAGTCTCTTCTCTATGTAGGGCCTGATGTGGTTTTTAATTGTTTCTGCATCGATGGTATCCTGAAACTCCTTTACAGTGCCTTTTTTTGAGAACAGACGGTGCAGTTTTCTGTCGTTGTACTCATCAATTATGGAAACTACCTCCTTCTGCATGGGTGATAATCGCTGATATGACAAGGAACCTTCGTTTTTCAGCAATATTTCACCAGTTGCATAGTACAATGAATCCCCATTCTTTTCCAGCAACTGAGGGATGAGTATGTTTCCCCATAAACGGTGGGAAATATAACCAAGGGCAAAAAAATATTTTTTCATTTTTCCCGGGGGATCGTAAAAAAGCAAACTACAATGTTGGGGAAATGAAGTGAGAATTCAAAGTAAAGCAGGAAAAATATTTGATCGGTGCCAATCCGGAGCCTATTAGGAGTCTATTCCGGGTCTATGCCAGATCTATGCCGGGTCTATTCCAGGTCTGTGCCAGAGCTCTATCTGAACTGGTCCCTTTTGTCGCCCATTTTAACCTCGACCTCTTCTCCATCACTATATACGGTAATCAGGGCAAATTTCTGTGCCTCCATGCGTTGGATCTCCTCCTCTTCATCAGGGTCTTTTCGTTGCTGACCAGAAAGGATGTTCCGGGCCGTTCCCCGGATCAATTTGGTCGGTACCCGCACAAGGTAGAGAAAATCACCACCCAGTCCCTGTTCGCCTTCAATGAGGATCAGACCCAGCGTCGATGAAATGCTCATAAGCGGAATCTGCACAACACCGCCCACCAGTGAAAAGCTTCTTCCATTTCTCAACTCCCCGAACTTGACATTATCCAGGTCCTTGTTTCCGGTATATCTGGCAATCTCCTGGAGTGGCGCAAAGTTCTTTACCCTGCCATCGGTAAGTAACACATTAAACATGGCTGTAGACTGATCCAGGTCAATCGAAAAATCAGGATTGATGAACAGTTCGGCAATACCATCCGTACTCAAAAGACCATTGAAATTATCCTCCAATGAATAGGTGGAGTCTTCCATGGCAAATTGCAGGTTGAAGTCACTGACATTTACGGTATCAACATCAATTTTTGCGCTCAACATATACAGGTCGGGGTCGGACACATTGAACTGTCCATCAAGAAGCATGCTTCCTCCTGTTTCAGACTGTACAGCAAAATCGTTAAAATATATGATCTTATAATGTCTCAAATTAATCTCTCCATTGATTGAGCGCAAGGTGTTGCCGGCATACCTCACCTCCTTCAGATCCAGCTTTAACTCCAGATCAGGAAAGTCAAATCCTGCCAACCCTGCAGAAGGCTGTTTCGCTGAATTATCTAACTCTGACAAGACTGTATCTGCAGGCACCTTCTCAATCAGGGCATAGTTCATCAAGGCGTCTGCATCGAGCAGATCAGATTGAATCTCCAGGTTCCCTCTGATTGTCCCGGCAGTATCGAGCAGGTGGGCAACTGAAGCGGTTATCTTAAAATCGCTTTCACCGACAGACCCATTGAACCTATTAATAACCAATAGACTATCCTGATAGAAGAGTTCCATCGCAAAATCCCGGAAGGAGTGCGGATAGTGTTTTAGATCCCATTTCAGTTCTTCAAGTGCAAACGAAATATTTGGTATAGTGCTATTGCTTAATAAATCATATACGGTTGTTTCAACCTTTCCTTTACATTGTAAATGTTGTATCTCTTCCCCGGCAAAGGCGACAGGCAAAATCTCGAATTGATCATTGATCGTAAACAGGTCTTTCATTCGCAATTTATCGGATCCGATATCAAATTTAATTGATACATGGGCAGAACTGTCTTCTTCAAGGTAGGCGGAGTAATTTTCAAGCTCCCCCTTAAAAGTAAAATCGCTCTCCCCAATAACACCATTCATGTCGGAAAACACAATCCTATCCTTGTCAAGCAGGAGGGTAAGGTTAACATCCGTTATATCAGCATATCCGGGTAACCCAAGTTGCAGCTCCCGTATTTCCAGGTCCCCCTTCGGGATGCTCTTTTCTTTTAACGCGGCATTAATCTCACTCCCTGTTAGTTGTAACGCAAGACTGAAAGCCACGTCCCTTAACGGTTCGGTAAATAAAGTGTCGTCCATGTATTTGTCAAGAGAAAACTCATCGGAACTGGCAAGCACCATGGCATTAATATCTCCTTTATAGCCCATGAGATAGGGCAAAAGATTGTCAACCCAACCCTCCATGCGAATTTCATTGCTGTCTATCGAAAAACCCATCTCCCGAAATCCAAACCGGTTCTCTTCCAAATACAGCAATCCGTTCATTTTTTCAACTGTGTTATCGGAAAAAGAGAAGCCCACATCATCCATACTAACCACCAATGCACCGGTGTTATCCTGAAAAGTGCCTGCATCCATATCAACTGTCCCCCTTATATTTCCGGAAACCCCGATACTGCCCCTCATTCTCTGTATAGACTGTCTGTCGATGATCTCCTCAATAATCCGGAGGTCCGTCTTGCCGTTTAATTCAACATCTATTTCCGGGGCAACCAGGTTTTTCAAAACAATTTCTGCATCCAAATCACCCTGTGGAAAAGAGACATGAAATCCATTAATGTTTATTTCAGCCTCAGAAAAATCAGTTAATCGACCACTTGTGGCAACACCCTCAAACCCAATATCCGTGACGGACTGGTTGATGGCATGTACCCTAAATCCCATATCAGCTGCACTAAAGTTCACATTTATTTCAGGTATACTTTCATCAAATGAACCTAAAATATTTCCGCTAAGCTGGATATGACCTTCTCCGATCTGTTCAATGGCATCCAAATTCAGTATTCCGTTCAGGAGAAAATTCAGCAATTCTATTCCTGAATTTCTTGCGGAAAACTGCATGTCAATTGTTTGATCGCTAAAATCGACCGCGCCCCCAAGTCCGAAAATCGCATAGTGCATATCAAGCAGACTATTATCCAGCAGTAGCTTTTGCCTTACCTGGTCAAATTTCAGTGAGCTGCTGAATGAAAAATCCCGTGCTTTATCGAGTACAATATCATCAAATATCACTCTGCTGATCTCCGTATGCATCATCACAGATGCTGTAACCTCATCGGGGTGGTATGAAAAGCCTGCTTCCAGTCCAAAAATATTCGTTGAAACATCTGTTTTTCCCGGTATATCATGAAAATTCAGGTTCAGATCACGGATAGTCAGGCTTTCCAGGTCAAAAACCATGAATAAACTGTCTGTTTGAAGAGAATCTGTTTCTGCACTGCTTTCAAACCGGATTCCCAGTGCCCTTTCCAGGTTTGAAACCGAATCCGATTCAATGATATAATTGATCGTTCCTTCATTCAATCGCACCTTAGAAATCTTATATTCTCCCCTGATCAGTTTCACTATATCAAGTGAAACATAGATATTACTCATACTGATTACCGGGAGGGTATCAATCTTTCCTGTGCCAGCTGTTCCCGTAGTGTACTTTAAATCCCCAACCCGCACTGATATATCGGGAAAATTCATGAATGGTCGAAGGTTCAGGCTTCCGATGGACAGTTCACCAGGTTGTGCCGAATTTACATATTCCAGGGTTTTGTCGGTTATCCTGCCCCTGAAGAGATAAAACAATAGAATAACCAGCAATACCAGTGTGACAAGTCCGGCAATGATCCTGAACAACCATTTGAATATATTTCTGGTGATCTTTCTCATTAAGATAAATACTTTATTTAAATGCTTAATATACAATAATATAAATATCGTTCAAACTACCGGTAAGTTAATCATCCTTCCTCGGCGGACTCATGAGCTCCACTTCGTGTCGGTTGTTGCCTCGCAGAAAAAATATTTTCATTGGTGCTCGGGCTCCTACGCTAAAGCTTCCACCGGCGGCCGTAGCCTTGCTCCTCCGCTATAGCTTTAGCGCACGCGGATGGCGGAGGCCCCGGCGACAGCGTGCGAACCGAACTCAGTGAGCTCGCTGCCTGTCCCGATGCATCGGGAAATACCGATAATATATAATTCTATATGAGCAACCCTCATCAACTAAATTAAAAAATAGCCGTCATAAAGTTAGCAATTAAAGCAGGCACAATAAGCAGAACAAATAGTAAGATTGTATTGTTTTCCCAGAGCGGGTCAATACTTTTTTATCCAATACCAGTCATGTTCATAAATTTTTTCTTGATGTTTGATGAAAAATTAAGTAATTTGTGGGTGTCTTGCAACCAATCAACAAGATTCAACGTTTTGGTAACAGAAAACAACAATTAAATCATACAGTTATGAAAAAGCAAATACTACGTTCATGTGTCGGCCTGATCGTTCTTGTAGCATTTTTTACCCTCCCGGCCTGTGAATTGTTGGAAGATTGCGGGACATGCGTACTCGTAACAGATGGTGAGGAGGGAACTCCGCTATTATTTTGTGGTGATGCATACCAGGAAAGACTTAATTCATCACCCACAACCATAAACGGAGTCACATCCTACTGGGATTGCTATTAAACAAATCTGGCCGAACAATTATAAAGCCTTCCGAGTAATACTATCCGGACGGCTTTTATATTATTGCTCTGAAATAAATATATCAATACCTTACTCCAATTACCACCACATCGTCCACCTGTTCAACATCGGCCATGTAAGCTTCAAATACTTCATCCAGCTTTTTTCCCTGGTCGATCATGTCCAGGTTTTGTATCTCCAGCAACAGGTTCCGGAAATTTTTGGACAGGAATTTTTTCTGTTTCGGTCCTCCAAACTGATCTACGTAACCATCTGAAAAGGTGTAAAAAGTATCGCCCTTTTGAAGGTCAATGGAGACGAAGTTAAAATCCTCCATCACCTCATGAATGGCGACCGGCATTTTATCCGGTTTATATTGGGTCAGCTCTCCGTTCCGTATGTGATACAGCGGATTATTGGCACCGGCAAAATAGAGTTTGTCATTGTCAAAATCAATTACCTTCACCGTCATATCCATTCCATCCTTGACCAAAGTCCCTGCCTGTCCCTGTCCGAGAGATTCAATGACCATGGATCGCAACGTATTCAAAATCTTATCCGGCTCCACGATGTTACGGTTTCTAACGATCTCATTCAGCAGGCTCACCCCCAGCATGCTCATGAATGCCCCGGGCACACCATGACCGGTACAGTCGGCTGCTATGATGACCTGTTTGTTATCCACCTTGTCGACCCAGTAAAAATCTCCGCTGACAATATCGCGTGGCTTATACAGAACGAAATGGTCAATTTCATCGGTGAATAGTTCCATTGAGGGAAGGATGGCGCGCTGAATCTTCTGTGCATAATGAATGCTGTCGGTAATGTGCTTCTTCTGGTAGGCGATCTGGTCCCGCTGGGCCGTTATCTTCCTGTTTTTCTCCTCCAGCAGTTCATTGGCTCTCTTTTTGTTTTTGTAATTAACAAAAATAAAATATGCCAGTCCAAGCATAAGCAACAGCGCAACGATAGCTGCCATGATCACCAGCTTCTGCTTCTGGATCGCTTCCAGCTGGATGGAGATCTTCTCTTCGTTGTCCCTGATCTGGGCATCGCGCTCAGCGATCAATATCTCACGTTGTCCGATCTCCTGTTTTTGCTCTTCCAGCACCGCCTGTTGCTCGCTTACTGCTTTCTCCTGCTCGGCAATCATCTTTTTCTGAAGACCGATCTCCTTTTCCTGTCTTTCGATGGCCCGGTTCTTTTCTGTCAGCTCCCTGTCCTTGTTGAGCAGGTTCCTGATCTTCTCTTCAAGCTCCTTTTCCTTTTTCAGTATCTCTTCACCGAGCGCCTTCAACCGTGCGAGCTGTGCCTGGATCATTGAATCCTGTTCTGCAATAACAATTCTCTGCTGTCGGGTGACCTCCTTCTCCTCCTGCAACTCCTCATCAGTTACATCATACAGTTGTTCCCAATCTTCGCGTGTCTTAATAGCATGGGCAAGAAACAGCGCATCAACCTTCAGTCCATGTTCGACCATCATCTCCTCATTTGCCTCGAATTCAGGCTTACCATCAACTACCAGGAAGTTGATCATCGACTCCCTGAAGGGATACCCCTCTGTTATCAGCAACGTGTTCCATCCTTCAATCTGGTTGAGTACCTCCTTGATCTTGTAACCATTTTTGCTGTTCAGATAGATCACCTGTGCCTCTTTCAGCATAGATGGTCTGGGCACCAGGTTGACCAGTATCGGTTTTCCCTGTATGAACTGCCGCTCACCCGCCATTCGCTCCAATGGCCAGTAAAAATTGTCATCAACATCGAGCACTGTAATGGTAAAGTTTTCCAGGTTGTCAAAATCTTCTTCATACTCCACATATTTAGCAATATCGAGGATCAGGGTGGCCCTCGTATTATCATCAATCTCCGTCTGTTCCTGTGCAGTTGCCTTGGGAAAAAACATAACAAACAAAAGGATTGCTGTAAAAAAAATCTTTGTCATCTTGTTGGTATTACATGTCAGATAATCATGAAATTTGTTCAAGTTAGCAATTTCTGATTATGCAGAGAAATTCACAGTCCGTTTTTATACAACATTTTTCATTATATCCTGGTCCGGGAACAAGCCCCTCATTACTGGAAACAGACCTCTTTAACGCAAGGCAACGAGTCACAATTTGAGAAAATGACCGGAAATAATAAAATAATTTGCTTTTCCGCATAATGGCAGCTAAATTGGACGATGTTTTTTACTATGGAATACCGCGATACTGCTTTTTTCCGGGAAGACAAATTTTACCAGGAATAGATGACCCTATCCGCTTATATTGCTATTGTCGTTGTGATCCTTCTGATCATAGCCCTTTTGAAGGAGGTTATGCGGCCGGGGCTGGTTCTGTTTACAGCAGTGGTGATCTTCATGGTTACCAATATTATCTCATCAGACGAAGCGCTTTCCGGCTTTTCAAACAAGGGGATGATTACCGTGGGGATCCTTTTCCTGGTAAGTGAGGGATTCAAGCAGACCGGGGCGCTTACCAAACTTGCGGCTATATTGTTACCGAAAAAAAGGGCTCCCATTCCACGGTTGATTTTGCGTCTCACCCTTCCCATTGCCGGTGTATCAGCATTTCTGAATAATACACCGATGGTAATCATCTTTGCCCCCATGATAAAGAAATGGGCTGAAAAGATGAGCCTCCCCAGTCAGAAATTTCTGATCCCCCTCTCCTATGCTACCATCTTCGGGGGCACATGTACCTTGATCGGGACATCAACCAACCTGGTGGTCCATGGTATGATGCTTGACCGGGGCCTGGATGGATTTGGATTTTTCGAGCTTGCAAAAGTGGGCCTATTCATTGCTTTTTTTGGATTTATATACCTGAACGTATTTTCCAACAGGCTGCTACCCGGTGAGGTAATCCCAAGGCATAGCTTCCCCAATGATATCAGGGAGTATTACTTTGATGTCATTCTACCGGAAGGAAGCTCCCTGATCGGGAAAGAGATCGAGAAGCGAAGGCTGCCCGGCTTAGCTGAATTCGTCGTTAAGACTGTAATCCGTGAAGGAAAACATATCAGGATATCAAACACCCCTTTTGAAATTCTGGAAGGGGATGAATTGATACTGGCCGGCAAATCGGAAGATATTGGTTTTTTAACGCAACAAAGCGGAATCGCATTGAAGTGTCTGGATGCTACTGATTCGACTTTTCTAAACCAGAATCTGAAGCTGGTAGAGGTGGTCGTCGCTCCCCGTTTTCCGGGAATTCAGAAAACCATAGAAGAGTTCGATTTCAGGGGTCACTACAACGCTGTGGTCATGGCCATTCACCGGAATGGGGAACGTATTACCACCAACATGCAAAGTGTGGAACTCAAAACGGGCGATAATTTAATGTTGCTCACAACGGATGACTTCACCAGATATTGGGGTGAGTCGAGGGTTTTTTATATGGCATCTGAGGTGGGCGACATGGATAGCTCCAAAGACCGTTGGAAACGATGGCTGGCTGTTGCCATAACATTGATGATGGTCATTGGAGCCACACTTGGAAGTGAGATAAACGAATTTCTTAGCAGTCAGGGGGCTGACTGGAATGTAGAACTTGATATGTTCTTTTTTGCCGCTGTGGCCATGGTTCTGATGGCATCCATGAAGATTTTTCCTGCCAAGAAATACACCAAACCGATCAATTGGGATGTGCTGATCACCGTAGCAAGTGCTTTCGGGATCAGCCGTGCACTCCAGAATTCAGGAGTAGCAGATATCGTTGCTCATTCGGTTATCAATTTCTCAAAAAATATGGGGCCGATAGGCGTTTTGGCGGCCATCTTCATCCTTACCAATATTTTTACCGAGATCATCACCAACAACGCAGCGGCCGCGCTTAGTTTTCCCATTGCACTGTCGGCTGCTACCCAACTGGGAGTGGATCCCAAGCCCTTCTTTGTTGCGATAGCCATAGCAGCATCCTGCAGTTTTTCTACACCCATCGGATACCAGACCAACCTGATTGTACAGAGTATCGGTAATTATAAATTCGGTGACTACTGGAAAATTGGCCTTCCCCTGAATATTCTGGCCTTCATTGTGAGCATGCTGGTAATTCCGGTTTTCTGGAGCTTCTGATAGTCCTACCACCCTGCAGCCTGACCATCCTTACGGGATTCAGAGGCACCAAAGAGAACGCCTGTTTCGGGATCACGCATGATGGCCTGGTATCCTCCAAAGCCTCCCAGGCTGTATTGCACCTGATGGCCCTTGCTAGCCAACTTTCGTATCTCACTGTAATCAATTCCCGATTCCAGGAAAAGGGTGCCTCCATCCACCATTTTTTCACCCGTTGGCTGGGAAGAGCCTGAATGCCTGATCCGCGGTGCATCACCAGCTTCCTGGAGATTCATTCCGAAATCGACCAGGTTGACCACGATCTGGGCGTGACCCTGGGGTTGCATCGCTCCACCCATTAGTCCAAAGCTGATTAACGGTTGTCCCTCTTTGGTTATAAAAGCTGGTATGATTGTATGAAATGGTCTCTTCCCCGGTTCATAAACGTTGTGGTGTCCCTTTTCCAGCGAAAAAAGCTCTCCGCGATCCTGCAGAATAAAACCCAGTCCCGGCGGACACATCCCAGATCCCATCCCCCGGTAATTGGACTGAATAAGAGAAACCATGTTTCCCTGTTCATCGGCGACCGTCAGATAAATGGTGTTTCCCTGTTCAATATCACCAGGATCGTAGATTTTAGCAGCGCGATCGCCATGGATCATTTCTCTCCCCTTATCAGCATACTCATCGGAGATAAGCAGGCTGTAATCGATCTCGTTAAAATCAGGATCCGCATAGTATTTTGCCCGGTCTTCAAAGGCCAGCTTTTTTGCTTCAGTAAAATAATGAATGTATTCAGCGCTTCCAAAGCCCATCCCGGCAATATCAAATCCTTCAAGAATATTCAGCATTTGCAGTGCTGCAATTCCTTGTCCGCTGGGCGGCAGCTCCCAAACATCATACCCCCGGTAATTCACCGAAAATGGTATAACCCATTCAGAAGTATGTGAGGCAAGATCGTCATAAGAGAGGAAACCTCCCTGTTCGGCCATAAAATCACTGATTATCCTGGCGATATCGCCTTTATAGAAAATGTCCCTTCCCTTTTTACCAATCGTCTCCAATGTATTTGCCAAATCAGGATTTTTGAATATCTCCCCCTTCGCAGGTGAAGTCCCTCCGGGCATAAAAACTTCGGCCACATTTGGAAAACGCGACAGGTAACGGGCGTTCCTCTCCCAGTAATAGGCGATCAATTCGGTAACCGGAAAGCCTTCCCTTGCATAATTGACAGCCGGTTGAAGGATTTTCTTCATTGGGATGGTACCAAAACGATCGTGAAGCTCAAACCATCCATCCACGCAACCCGGTACTGAAACAGGCAGGGGACCCACAGCAGGAATCTTCTCATAGCCATTTTCTATGAAATAGTCCAGGGTCAGTGACCCGGGAGACCTGCCGCTGGCGTTCAGACCATACAGCTTTTCAGTTTCTGCATCCCAAACAATGGCAAAAAGGTCACCACCAATTCCGTTTCCAGTAGGCTCCACGAGCCCAAGTACTGCATTTGCGGCAATGGCAGCATCCACAGCATTACCACCCGATTTGAGGATATCCAGGGCGACCTGGGTTGCGAGTGGCTGACTCGTGCAGGCCATTCCGTGGGTGGCAATCACTTCAGATCGTGTTGCAAATGCTTCTCCTGTCAAACGGTCCTGGCCACGAGCGATCAGGGTTGTCATTACCAAACACCCAATTACAAATTTTTTCATACTATCTAGTCCTTCTCTTTCAGCTTATAGACCCTGATCCAATCTATTTCCATCGCTGCAGGAAGTCCTTGATCGGATGCCCACTCTTTTAATCCCGCGCTGAAAACCATATACATCTCCTCCTGGGGAACATCGGATGTCTGGGTTTTGAATACTTTTTCATTGATTTTCCATACAAGTTTGCCCGGACTCCATTCCAAAGTGAATATAAAGAATTCATTTGAAAACTTTGTACCTTTCGTTTTTGAGATGGACCTGGCGGGAGCCGATTCCTTTCCCGATCCCCAAAAGTAATTTGCAAAAAGTTTGCCCTTCTCATACTTTACAACATCAATATGTGGAAGCATGTTGTCGGACACCATCCAGAAAGCCTGGGTAAGATCGGTAGACGACAATTTTATCTTGGCTTTGAATATGCCAAATTTCTGGCGAAAGCTAATCCCGGTGCTTACCAACGCCGATGTAAAATCGAAGGAGTCCTGAAGGAACCCATGCATAGGGTTCCACTTTTTTCCCTCCACTTCTTCGCGTTTGGTAACGAGCCTCATCTTGGTGTCGTAAAACTCAATGTTTTTTCCATCTGTTGGAAAGCTTTTATCGTCCGCCAGGGTGTAGGGTTCATTCAATATGGCATCTCCCCAAAAATAGCGGGTCATCCAACGGCTCGTGTCCAATTTGTTTCCGGCAAATGATTCATTAAAAGTCTCTTCCCATTTTTCAATTTCCCTGAATGGATATTTTTTCTTCGTTTTAAAATACCACATTACCTTTTCCGACTTCTTAAGTTCCTGGTATTCCTGCTCTTTAAGATACTCATCTGTGGTTTCATATCTTGCCCTGGGTTTCATAAGCAGGTATGACTTCCTTTTTTGAAAAGCATCTGAATCGATCTCCTCTTCAAGCTTTTTTATATCACCGGAAGGTTCTTCCCCTTTGCTCTTTTTTAAAAGCTGCTTGTAGCGTGCCTCTTTTCGATACTCCTCAGAAGATTTATAATTTTCTCCCTTGATCTTCTTCTTTCTGATGGCAAAATCGGCAGAGGTGACCTCTTTTTCCAGTTCGAGAAAATGTTTCAGTTCATCTGACTTTTCATAATCCCGGTAAGCTTTGAAATCAGCCCTGAGCTGATCATCTGCGCTTTCAACTTTTTCAGTGCCCGGAATCATCCCAAGCAAAAATGCTAAACTTGCCATAATGTGTTAATGAAGTTTTTTTATCAGCTCATTCATGGAATAAAGATAAGAAAAATTGAATAGTCATCAACTATCTTCTGGAATATCCTCTTCCGCGGCTCGTGAAATAATAAACGGCATGTACCTGCAAAATCGGTGCTGATAACGGCGCGGTCATAAATTTTTCACCGGCAGTGGCATCACCCAACCTCAGTCCGGCAAAATTGTATCTGCCCGAAACAATGAAGTCCCAATGGGGGCTCATGCGCATCTCCATGGCGGCACCCATGGAAGGACCCAATCCTGTAACCGAGGAATCTGCTGGTATCTCAGGAAAGGTTATCACCTCTTCAATCCTCGAAATGATATGCGTATAGTTGATCCCCCCGAGGGCAACAAGCTTCATCGTTTTTTCATGAAAAACCAGGTATTGCAGATCCAGGTCGCCATGAAACATATAGGTTGTGGTAAGGTATTTGATTTGGTTCACAACCTGTGGATTAAACAATGTGACAGAAGGCGTCAGATGGAAAACCCGTTTTTTGCTCAGCGGGATCCATGTCTTGATATTCACACCGGGATTACCGGTGGCCCCCTCATTAAATCTCTTCTCCGTTGAAAATGTCAGCCCGGCTCCAATCCTTTCAGGCTGCGCTACAACAGTGGTTGTGAAGAACAATACCGGCACCAATATAAGCAGCAATCTTTTCACAAGCATATCTTATTTAAAACCTTATCATTTAATTAGTTATAAATATCATTTTTTCTACAGGTAAGTTATTCTTCCTCCTTCTTCGGCGGACCCATGAATTCCACTTCGTTCCGGTTGTTGCCTCACATCAAAAAAATATTTACAACAAATAATTCCTGTTGCATACCGAACAAAATCATTTCCTGGAAGAACCAGACCCATCGTTGCTTAGGTATTCAACCGATAACAAAAGTAAAAAAAAAACGATTGTATAAAAAGAAGCTATGAAAAGTGGCTATGAAAATGAACAGAAATTGTTAAATTTGTTGCTCTCATTTTTTAAAACAGGTAATAAATAGGATGCATGTCAATAAAAGGAAAAGTTATACAGGTTATTGGTCCTGTAGTAGATGTAAGTTTTGATGCAACCGGGGCTGACCTTCCCAATATCCATGATGCCCTTACAATTACACGTGAGGATGGTGAAAAACTAATTATTGAATGTCAGCAGCATATCGGAGAGCATTCCATCCGTACCATAGCAATGGATTCAACGGACGGACTTCAGCGGGGAATGGAAGTGGTCTCCCTCGATTCGCCCATTACCATGCCGAATGGAGAACAAATCAAAGGCCGCTTGCTGAATGTAGTGGGGGAACCAATCGATGGTATTGGCAAGATTGACAAAACCGGCGGGTATCCGGTCCACAGTGAACCACCGCTGTTTAATGACCTCGCAACGGAATCTGAAATACTTTTCACCGGTATCAAGGTGATCGATCTGCTCGAGCCCTATGTAAAAGGAGGAAAGGTTGGACTCTTCGGAGGCGCAGGTGTGGGCAAAACAGTTCTGATCATGGAGTTGATCAATAACATCGCGAAGAAATATTCCGGCATGTCTGTTTTTGCAGGCGTGGGTGAACGAACCCGTGAAGGAAACGACCTTTTAAGGGAGATGATCGAATCGGGCGTGATCAAATATGGAGAAGCGTTTGAGAAATCGATGGAGGAGGGCTCCTGGGACCTCGATAAGATTGATCTTGAAAAGCTGAAAGAGTCACAGGCCACCCTGGTTTTTGGTCAGATGAACGAGCCTCCCGGTGCACGTGCAACCGTTGCCCTTTCAGGTCTTACCGTGGCAGAATCATTCCGCGACGGCATTGGTGAAGATGGAGAAGGGAAAGACATCCTCTTCTTTGTCGACAATATTTTCCGTTTTACACAAGCCGGTTCAGAAGTATCCGCGCTGCTTGGAAGAATGCCTTCAGCCGTAGGCTACCAGCCAACGCTGGCTACAGAAATGGGGCAGATGCAGGAACGAATCACATCAACAAAAAATGGTTCGATTACTTCGGTTCAGGCTATCTATGTGCCTGCCGATGACCTCACGGACCCGGCCCCGGCAACCACCTTCGCACACCTTGATGCCACGACGGTATTAAGCAGAAAAATTGCATCGATGGGTATATACCCGGCTGTTGATCCACTTGATTCAAACTCAAGAATACTGATGGAGGAGGTCGTTGGAAAAGAGCATTATGATACTGCCCAACGAATCAAGGTGCTGCTGCAGCGTTACAATGAGCTGCAGGATATCATTGCCATTCTTGGTATGGACGAGCTTTCTGAGGAGGATAAACTGATCGTTCACCGGGCAAGAAGGGTGCAGCGTTTTCTCTCCCAGCCTTTCTTTGTTGCTTCTCAGTTCACGGGACTTGATGGGGTGTCTG
This sequence comes from Bacteroidales bacterium, assembly GCA_040903745.1. Lineage (GTDB taxonomy): Bacteria > Bacteroidota > Bacteroidia > Bacteroidales > M55B112. The sequence goes on from JBBDUV010000035.1 coordinate 44,383, forward strand.
TCTCTATTGAGGATTCCATCAGGGGGTTCAAGATGATCATGGATGGGGAGGTTGATAAATATCCTGAAGCAGCTTTTAACCTGGTGGGAACCATTGAAGAAGCCATCGAAAAGGGAGAAAAACTTCTTAGTGAATCGAAATAGTAGTGATTTATTGTTTATAATTCAGAAGAATATACATGTTGCTGGAAATCATATCACCCGATAAAAAGCTTTTTTCGGGAGAGGTTATTAGCCTGAACGTACCTGGTTCGAAAGATCCGTTTATGATACTTAATAACCATGCGCCCATTATATCGACACTGGAAAAGGGGATCATTAAAATTCTCGAAAAAGACGGGAAGATCTCCACCTTTGAAGTTGAAGGTGGTGTGATTGAGGCCAAAAACAACAAAATTATTGTTCTTGCTGAAAACGCGATATAATGTTGTACTGCTAACGCTGACCAGAACCCCCCGGCTGATCTTTTCAATCGTAATCTTTTGGTCAGGCCTGATCCTTTTTGCCCAACCCGAAAGATCAACCGTCTCATTTTTCTCCAATGACAGCCTCCTTATAACGGCAGATGAATTTATAACCTCCGATTCTTTTTCATACCTGATCCTTATCCATGAACAGGGATCGAGCCGGGGAGAATTCAACGAAATATTAAACCGCTTTCAGAAGATGAACTACAATTGCCTCGCCGTTGATGTCAGAAACGGAGGAAACTCAAACTTCATTCCGAATGAAACCGCAAAAAGAGCCAGGAATAAAGGAAAAAGAAACAATTGTGAGGCGGTGGAGGCTGATATACTGGCTGCCATAGACTATGCTTATGAAAAATCGGGGCATGGCGTTATTCTGCTGGGAGCAGGCGCAAATGGATCCCTGGTACTTAAAGCGGCAAAAGAACAAGATGTCGTAAATGCCGCAATCGCATTGAGTCCGGGAGAGTTTTTCCTACCTCTTTTCAGCGTGGAGAATACCATCTCCGGTATTCAAAAACCATTGTTGATTACCGCCAACAGAACTGAACTTCCCTATATTGAACAGATCATGTCGAACGTTGAGGAGGAGTATAAAACAATCTTCGTTCCTGAAAATTCTGAAGGAGAAAGAGGATCAGCGGCCCTCGTGCCGGACAATCCCTCTTACACTGAATATTGGCTTGCTATTCTTCTGTTTTTCAAGGATCTGCAAGTATGGTAAAATTCCTGGTCATCCGCTTCAGTTCCATTGGTGATATCGTTCTGACCTCCCCGGTTGTTCGAGGACTCCATAGACAGGTGGACCATTCCGAAGTTCATTTTCTCACTAAACCTGCCTATGCTGAGCTGCTGAGGGCCAATCCGCATATCTCAAAAATCCACGTTCTGTCCGAAAACCATGGAGAGACATTTGCAGCGCTCAAAAAGGAGGGTTTCGATTATGTTATCGACCTTCAAAACAATATACGCTCACTCCTCGTGAAGCGCTCCCTGAAAAAAATGTATTTCACTGTTCATAAGCTGAATTTTAAAAAATGGCTGCTTGTCAACCTCCATATTAACAGGTTGCCCCACAAGCATATTGTCGACCGCTACCTAAAAACCGTGGAACTATTTGATGTAGAGAATGATGGAGATGGACTCGATTATTTTATACCAGAAGAGAAGCAGGTTCACCTCCACACGTTACCCGAAGCTTTTCAGCAAGGCTATATTGCTTTAGGTATCGGGGCAAAACACAATACAAAAAGGCTACCGCCTGATCGCTGGTCTGAACTGGCCGGAATGCTTCAAAAACCGGTAGTGATATTAGGCGGTCCGGAGGATATGGCCAACGGAGAAGAGATAAAGAAATCCCTGCCCGAAAAAACCATTTTGAATGGTTGCGGCAAATGGTCCATCCACCAGTCGGCATCAATTATTCAACAGGCCAATGGCATTATCACCCACGATACCGGAATGATGCATATAGCCGCTGCCTTTAAAAAGAAGATCATCACCATTTGGGGAAATACTGTGCCCCGTTTCGGAATGTATGCCTACGAACCAGGAGCGGGTTCTATCGATTTCGAGGTAAATGGACTTCGCTGCAGGCCCTGTTCAAAATTGGGGAAAAAGAGATGCCCAAAAAAACATTTCAAATGCATGATGGAACAAGATACAGTTACCATTGCCGCTGCTGCCAACCGGCTTTTCAGCCTTACTGTGCCACAAACTGATAGGTGATCCTCGCTTTTTGTCTTTCAGGCGCATCATAATTGCTCTGAAAGATCGAGGTTAACGCTGCGTTTTCTGCCGCCTCCGTAAAGCAGTTGGAATCCCGCTCCGACTCCACACGAACCACCGAAACATTTCTTACAAAACCGTCGGGCCTGACTTCAAGATCAACTACAACCAGGGCCGAACCTTCACACCTGTATACAGGTACCGTAAGACGGCGGCTCTGTCTGTCCACCGGCGGGTCAATAAACTCATAGGTAATGGTTGTCGGTCCCGCAAAAGGTTCCTTTTCATCTTCTTCAGCGCGGGAATCAGCCGCCTCCTCTTCATAAATATAGGAGGAGATGATCTCTTCCCACTTCTCCCTCTCTTTTAAAAAGTCCTCATCCTTCCGGGCTTCCAACTCATCCAGGAGTTCATTTACATAGTCGTCGGTAGATATATCCTGATTCACTGCATCATTCACATTTACCGCCCTGTTGCTGGCCCTTTCCCTGGCCTCAAAAACCTGTTCAATCCATTCCGGGGGCAGTTCAATATTCTCCTCCATCATCAACTCCTCCAACGTTGACTCTTCAGAAAAATCGAGCATCACACCCAGCTCCCTTTCCTGCTTTAACCCCTCAACTTTTACAAGAACCAACACAATCAGAACTACAAGATGAACGATCACTGTATAGAGGATCGCAACAAGGTTCGTTTTGACGAATTCCTTGAAATTTCGGGGACCATATGAAAAAAGATCTGCCATTTGGTTTTGCAAAAATATGATCTTCTCCGAAATAGAGAAAAATCGTATACTTACATAACGAAGATAAGACAATAAACATTCTTTAACTGAATTGAAACTGATCTGTTTGAATATCTTCAGGGCGACAACCCGAAAACAATGCTGAATTTTGCACTGAATCTGGTTGATGCCGGAGGAGAACCAATGCGATTGCGCCTTAAGATCAAGCCTTCTGTATACATCGGTGCAACAATGGTCCCCTACCCTGATTATTTTACCATTGATAAAACGTTCCGTTCAGGAAACTAAGTCTTTGCAAGAAAACGTCAACTACGGCGTTATTATTCGCTGCGCTCATGAGCTAAAGGTTCTCGTTTTTGAAGCAGTCATTTACGAACAGTAAACTCCTTAGCTTCAAAAACTTCGAAAGCCCTGACCGCCGTACTTGGGTACTAAGGCAGGCGGTACTTGTATTTGACGCTTTGACTTCGTCGAGCTCCGCTTCGCTACGGTTCTTATCAA